>NZ_JBFUPM010000003.1:0-548083 GCF_041355255.1 Paraburkholderia sp. RCC_158
TAACCGTATACGCAGGTGTATCAAATTCAAATTGCGTTTGCGTCCGAAGCTGTATCAACTTGAGATTGCGTTTGACACCCACAAGGGGCCGGCCATTAGGTTGACGATTGAGTGGGAATAAATCAGGATCCTCTGCAGTGGTCTGCAGAGGTCCATCAGCGCCTGGATTTCCCCGACGCTTACGGACCTCGGCTTGCGGGCGCTCAAGCGGACTAGCAGTATCTACAAGGTGGCCGACCACAGTGGCCGACCAACGTGGCCTCTATGTGGCCGTTACGTCGTCTGGGGTAGTTAGTTTCCGGTTCGACTATCGCCTGAATGGGCGTCGCGAGACGTTGGTCATAGGTCGCTACGATCCGCGGCTCCCTGCCCGCGAAACGCGTGATGCCGAGGAACTGAACCTCGGTGTGTCATTGAGTCTCGCAGAGGCGAGGCGTGGACCCAGCGCGCGCCATCCCTCTCGATCTGATAGACATTCGGGGGGGAGCCGTCTCGAGGAGACTGCTCTGCGAAGAAGCGTGCCCGGTGCGCACGAACTCTGCCGCCTGATGCCGCTTGTGCTCCCGGAAAGCAGTGTGTGCGAGCGCCACTACGCGTCGAACCATTCGCCGAAACCGCGCAAACATTCTTCAACGATAGGCGCCGCCCGATCAAGCATGACTTGCTCCTGTGCGCAAACCGCGTCTCGCCAGTTTGCCGCCGCGACGATTGCTTCAGCGAGTTCGGCAGCGTCAAGCATGGCCAGATTGACGCCTGCGCCCATTGGCGGCATTACGTGGGCGGCATCGCCTACGAGCGTCAGTCCCGACTTCGCGGGCCATGTCGTCCCAGCAGGAAGACTGCTACCGCAGGTCCTGGCGGTCGGACCTTTGCTCGGAGCGCTGATACAGCGCGTCGCACCGTGGAACCATCCCGTCGAGCGGACGCCTGAAGAGGCGCGGGTCGTCTCAGTGCTGATAGACGAAATGCGCGCGGCAGAGCATGAACCACTGCACCTTCCCATACCGGACGACAAGCGCCTGCTGAAGATGGTCAGCATCGTGCTGAAGGATTTGAGCCGGGAACACTCTCTGGAAGCACTGTCGTCAATGGCCGGCCTGTCGGCTAGAACCGCTCGGCGCCTGTTTTCCGTATCGCTCGGCATATCGTTGGCCGAGTGGCGACAGCAGGCGTTGCTGCTGCGTGCCGTGTATCTGCTCGCGTAGGGCGAGTGCGTCTCGGCGGTCGCAGACGTCTTGGGCTATGCCAGCCCAAGCAGTTTCATCGCGATGTTCCGCAAGGCTTTTGGCGAGACGCCGGGGAGATATGTCAGGGCTGCGGGGCAGGATGCCTGATATTGACGTTCTGGCGAAAGCGTTTAGTTTTGCCGGCTCGGCAAGTAGCGGCTTTGGCCTGTCGGCCCAGGAGTCTGCCGTTCGCCTTAACCTGGCTCGTAGGTGTGACGTTCGTGTGTCGGCTTCGGATGAATTCCCGGTCGCGCGCATACCGAACGTCCGCTATGTCCGTCAGGAAAGGCCGACTATTGGATTGTCTTCTTCCAGGACCGGAAGAGATCTAGCAGCACTTTCGCGGGCGTCGGCAGGATGCTCTTTCGGTGCCAGACGGCACCGACGTCCATGGTCGGGATCGGAATGCTCAGATCACGCCTCATAATCCGGCTCCCTTCGAGCGACCACGGACGATAGACGAGGTCCGAAAGAATCGTGACGCCCAACCCGAGCGCGACCATGCTTCGCACGGCTTCGATCGACTTGCTCTGGATACGCACGTGCGGTGCGAGGCCATATTTTCCCCAATACTTGCGAACAGTTCGGACATGCTCGTCCATGTCGAGTAAAAGGTAGTCCTCCTGCGCAATGTCCTGCAGCGTGACCTGTTGTGCATCTTGCAACGGGTGATCCGGATGGGTCCAAAGCCGGCGCATGGAGCGCAGAATCGTTTCGTATTTCAGCTCGTCCACGTTGGCCGTATTGGACACAAGCATCAGACCGATATCAAGCTGATTGTCGACGAGACGTTGCTCGATATCCTCGCGCGCGTCTTCGATCACCTCGACAGTGAGGTGCTCGAAGCGCTGCGAGACGGTAGCAAGCATTGACGGCATCAGGTAAGCCGAGACGGTTTCCGTGACGCCCACCCGAACGTGCCCCGAAATCTGTTCAGGTTCCTCCTGGGCCGCGACCACGGCGCGCCCGACGGACACATTCGCGTTCTGCACATGCCGAAGAAATCGCTCGCCTGCTCGGGTCAGGCGGACGCCCCTCGCGTGGCGCTGCAGCAGCGGCACGCCCACGGTGTCTTCGAGATTCTTCAGCGCCATCGTCATCGACGACTGCGAAACGGCGCAGAGATTGGCAGACCTGGAGATCTGCCCGGTATCAGCCACCGAGATGAAGTACTCGATCTGGCGAAGCGTAATGTGTGTGGCCACGTTGACGTACTCCGCTAGGTTGTGGCGCCGTGCAAACCGACGGCGCGAACCGACGACCGAACTGAGGTATTGAAAAATTATATATCGGGAGGCAAGAAATATGAATTAGGCAGGGCAATTTCGGCTGCATAGCATCCCATCATGAAAGGAAACAGTGGAACGATGATGGAGACGCAGGAGAAGAAGGGGTACTGCACGTTATGCCGGTCAAGATGCGGCACGATCAACACGGTCCGCGGCGACTTGTTGCTGAAGGTTCGTCCCGACAACACGCACCCGACCGGCAACGCGATGTGCATGAAAGGCAAGGCCGCACCGGAACTCGTACACAGCCCCAACCGGGTGTTGTATCCCATGCGCCGCACTGCCCCAAAAGGGGCGGCCGATCCGCGCTGGGAACGGATCAGCTGGGACGAGGCGCTTGACGAGATCGCGACCACGCTCGCGCACGTCAAGCGGGAAAACGGCGCTGAATCGGTGGTGTTCGGCGTGACCACCCCGAGCGGTACGCCGATGAGCGACAGCATCGACTGGGTGGAGCGATTCGTGTGGTCTTTCGGGAGTCCGAATATCTGCTACGCGACCGAGATCTGCAACTGGCACAAGGATTTCGCGCACGTGTTTACGTTCGGCTGCGGCATGCCAACGGCCGATTACCGGAATTCCGACGTCATCGTGCTTTGGGGTACGAATCCAGCCAACACGTGGCTGGCCCAGGCGGACAGTATCGCAGCGGGTCGGCGCAACGGTGCAAAGCTGATTGTCGTGGACCCAAGACCCACGGCGCTTGCGCGCGATGCGGATGTATGGCTGCGCGTGCAGCCAGGCACGGACGGCGCGCTTGCTATGGGAATTGCCCGGCAAATGATCGCGATGGGAAATATCGACGATACATTTGTCCGCGAATGGACGAATGGCGCGTTCCTGGTTCGTCGTGATAGCGGATATTTTCTGCGTGAGCGCGACATCGATCCGGAGTCGTCGAACAATCGATATGCGGTCTGGAATGGCGCGCTCAATCGACTCGAACTCGTCGGAGAAGAGGCGCGCACGTCGCCGTCCGATCTTTCGATTTCAGGCTCGTATCAGATTCGCGTATTCGACCTGACGGGCCGGGTGATAGAGGTCACGTGTACGCCCGCTTTCGAGTTGTACCGCGATGCGCTGTCTGATTACACGCCCGAACACGTGAGCAGAATCACCGGTGTCGACGCCTCGGCGATCGAAATCGTGGCGGCGATGCTCGGCCCACGCCAGCGTATTGCCTATCACGCGTGGTCTGGTGTGGGACAACACACGAACGCGACGCAAACGGAGCGGGCGATCGCTACGCTGTATGCACTGACAGGTGCATTCGATACGCAGGGTTCAAACCGCGAGTTGCTGAAGCAGCCAGCAAATCCTCTCAGTAACTACGCCATGCTGAGTCCTCAGCAGCGAACAAAGGCGCTCGGACTTGACGAGCGACCGCTCGGTCCGCCGTCCCAGGGATGGGTGACCGCGCGCGATGTTTATCGTGCGATTCTCGAGTCCAGGCCTTATCGGGTGCGCGCGCTTGTCGCGTTCGGCACCAACATGGTGATGTCGCAAGCCGACAGCGCATTGGCGCGGGACGCGCTGTGCGCACTCGATTTTCATGTCCATTGCGACCTGTTCGAAACGCCATCCGCCCGCTACGCGGATATCCTCCTTCCGGTCAATACGCCTTGGGAACGGGAAGGACTGCGTCTCGGCTTCGAGATCAATGAGCGGGCCGTCGAATTGGTCCAGTTGCGGCAGCGGATGGTGACGCCTCGCGGGGAGAGCCGGGCGGACTACAACATCGTGCTGGATCTGGCGGT
Organism: Paraburkholderia sp. RCC_158; assembly: GCF_041355255.1. Taxonomy (NCBI): domain Bacteria; kingdom Pseudomonadati; phylum Pseudomonadota; class Betaproteobacteria; order Burkholderiales; family Burkholderiaceae; genus Paraburkholderia; species Paraburkholderia sp. RCC_158. The sequence goes on from NZ_JBFUPM010000003.1 coordinate 4,273, forward strand.
CAGGCTCGGGATGGGGGATCAATTCTTCGGTGGCGACGTCGAAAAAGGATGGAACCATGTTCTCGAACCGTTGGGCCTGGACGTCGCGACGCTGCGTTCGCATCCCGAGGGCATTTACCGGCCGCTCGAGCAGCAGGAAAAGCAATACGCTTGCGCCACGCCGAATGGCCCGCGAGGCTTTGCGACCGAAACGCGGCGCGTCGAGTTCTATTCGGAGAAGCTGCATCGGTACGGTTATCCGGCCGTACCTCAGTATGTACCGCCGAGCCGCGGAGAAGGAGCACGCGCAGCTGAGCGTCGACGCTTTCCCTATACGCTCACTTCCTTCAAGAACGGCTACTACTGCCACAGCCAGCATCGTGGCCTGCCAAGCCTTCGTCGCCGTGCCCCTTATCCCGTCGCGGAACTGAGCGCCGATCTGGCGGCCGCGAAGGGCATTGTCGACGGCGACTGGATACGCGTCGCCAGTACCAACGGCACCGCGCGATTCCGTGCGCGGGTGGTCCCCGAGCTCGCGCCGGATGTCGTAGTCGCGGAGTATGGCTGGTGGCAGGCATGCGACGAAATCGGCATGGAATCGTCGGCGGCACTGGGAAGCGCAAACAGTAACTACAACAGCATCGTGTCCGGCGCCATTGTCGATCCGCTGAGCGGTTCATCGCCGCTTCGTGCCGTGCCATGCGACGTCACGCTCGACGCGTCGGTCGATCCCGCGCGACGGGCATGGCGAGGATTCCGGGACTTTGTCGTGTCGGCCGTACATGGAGAAGCCGAAGGCGTTCGCACGGTTACGTTCAGCGCAGCCGACGGTGGACCGCTCCCCGACTATCTGCCCGGACAGCATGTGACGATCCATATTCCGGAGTTGTGCGAAGGAGGAACGACGCGTGCCTATTCGCTCACTGGCCATGCGATTGAAAGCGATCGCCGGACATACTCGATCTCCGTGCGCCATCAGCGAGGCCGAAGTGCCGATGGTGAGCAGTTCGAGGGCGTCATGTCCTCGCATATTCATCGCGAGTTGGCAGTTGGACACAGGGTCTTGCTTCAAGCCCCCAGCGGCACCTTCGTCGTACCGCCGGCTTCGAAGCGACCGGTCGTCATATTCGCGGGTGGGATTGGAATAACGCCCTTCATTTCGTGGCTGGAAACGATCGGGGAACTGGGCACACAAGCGCCTGAATCGCAGCTGTTTTACGCGAATCTCAATAGCTCGACTCATGCGTTCCGGAAACGAATTGCGCAATCGCAGCGTGCTTTGCCAACGCTCAAGGTCGTGAATTGCTATAACCAGCCGCGCGACGAAGTACTCGGACGCGACTTCGAGATGCAGGGCTACCTCACTGCGGAGGTCGTGGACGACGCATTGATACAGCACCGCGCGCGATTTTATTTATGCGGCCCGGAGCCGATGATGAACGCCATCACGGCGGGCCTCGTCGAGCGCGGCGTACCGCCGTTCGATATCTTCAGCGAGGCCTTTCGGTCTCCGTCAAAGCCGGCCCTCGATCCATCACAGCGCTTCGCCGTCGAATTCCGGCGGTCGCGGATCAAGGCGGAATGGGCACCCGAACGGGGAAGCCTGCTCAGCTTCGGCGAGAGCCTCGGCATCAGCATGCCGAGCGGCTGCCGGGTCGGGCAATGCGAGAGCTGTGCCGTCAAGGTCCTGGCGGGCAAGGTGTCGCATATGACGGGGCATGGGCCGGATGAAGCCGATATGTGCCTCGCCTGCCAGGCGATCCCGGCCACTGATATTTCCATTGAAGCGTGAATGACCCACGAGGAGCCAAATCGAGCATGAAATTTTTCGACACGCCAGCGACACGCGAAGCGCTGGACTTCGCCACGCTGATTCCGTCGCTGAAGAAGGCGTTCATCAAGGGGTGTGAGGTTCCACTCCGGCACTCGCACACGATCAATAGCGGCGACGGCAATAGCGGCACCGTATTGATCATGCCGGCGTGGGAGGCGGACCGATATCTCGGCATCAAGACCGTGAACATTTTCCCCGGTAACCAGGGCCGCGGAATGCCCGGCTTGCACTCGACTTACGTGCTGTACGACGCCAGCACGGGTGAGCCACTCGCACAGATGGACGGCAATGAAATCACCTCACGCCGGACCGCCGCCGCCTCGGCACTCGCTGCAACCTTTCTGGCGCGCGACGACTCCTCGCACATGGTGCTGTTGGGCGCCGGACGCGTCGCAAGCCTGGTGCCGTCAGCGTATCGAAGCCAGCTGCCAATCACGCATGTCGAGGTCTGGGACATCTATCCGGAATCGGCCGCGCGACTCGTGCAGCAACTGCGAGGCGAAGGTTTCAATGCGGCCGTTGTCGCCAGTCTGCCGGACAGCGTGGCGCGCGCGGATGTCGTGAGCTGCGCGACGCTCGCCACCGAGTCGATCGTACGCGGCTCGTGGTTGAAGCCGGGAACGCATCTCGATCTTATCGGAAGCTTCACGCCGCAGATGCGCGAGGCTGACGACGATTGTTTCCGCCACGCACGCGTGTTTGTCGATACGGACGAGGCACCGCAGAAGTCCGGCGACCTGATTGGGCCGTTGTCGCGCAACGTGATTTCGCCGGCGGACCTGAACGGTACGCTCGCCGCCCTGTGCCGGGGCGACGTCGGTGGGCGATTCGACGGCAGCGAGCGGACGGTATTCAAAGCGGTGGGGACCGCACTCGAAGACCTGGCTGCGGCAGTGCAGGTTTATGAACAGCATGTTTAATCACTCGAAGCGTCGGAGACCATGATGAAGGAATTGAACCGTCAGCAAGACCTGGCAGCCTCGACAGCCGACGATGCAGTCGGACTCGAGCGTATGGCCGCAGCAGTGACCCGTTGGTCGGAAAAGTGGTTTCCCGACGCATACATATTCGCGGCGATCGCGGTTGTCGTCGTCGCCGTCGGCGCGCTGGCGACGGGCGCACCTGCACAACGTGTGGGCATTGCCTTCGGAGACGGATTCTGGAGCCTGATTCCCTTTACGATGCAGATGGCGATCGTGGCCATTTCAGGCTACGTGGTCGCGGTATCTCCGCCTGCCGCCAAATTGATCGCATGGCTTGCCCGCTTGCCGTCGAACGGCAAGTCTGCGGTGGCATTCGTCGCGCTGGTCAGCATTTCGGCGTCGCTTTTCAACTGGGCGATCAGCCTGATCTTCAGTGGCCTGCTGGTTCGTGCGCTCGCTCGTCGCACCGGGCTCCGTATGGACTATCGAGCGGCGGGTGCCGCCGCCTATCTCGGCATGGGCGCGACCTGGGCGCTGGGATTGAGTTCGTCGGCATCGCAATTGCAGGCGAATCCGGACAGTTTGCCGAAAGCGCTGCTGGCGATCACCGGTGTCATTCCGTTCTCCGAAACGATTTTTCTTCCGCAGTCGTTGCTGATAGTCGCCGCTCTGACCGTCGTATCGCTTTTGATCGCGTATCTCTCTGCGCCGGGCGCCGAACGCGCCAAAACCGCGCAGCATCTGGGCATCTCGCTGAACGAGGCGGAACTCGAAGTAGCAGCGCCTTCACGCCCCGGCGACTGGCTCGAGTACAGCCCGTTGATCACAATCCTGATCGTCGCACTCGGCTCTGTTTGGGCATGGCACGAATTCACCGCGAAAAATCCGGTGCTGGCGATCTCGAATCTCAATACCTACAACTTCGTGTTCCTGTTGGCCGGGATGCTGTTGAACTGGCGCCCCCGCCGCTTCCTGAACGCCGTGGCGAAATCGGTGCCGTCCGTGGCTGGCGTGTTGATCCAGTTTCCTCTCTACGGAGGCATTGCGTACATGCTGACGAAAGCCTCCGCGCCGTCGGGACTACCGTTGGCCGATCATCTTTCGCATTTCTTCGTTGCCGTGTCGTCGCATGCGTCGTTTCCGGCGCTGATGGGCATCTACTCTGCCGTCCTTGGATTCTTCGTGCCGTCCGGTGGCGGGAAATGGATCATCGAGGCACCGTACGTGATCGCGGCAGCCAGGGAACTGCAGGTTCATCTGGGCTGGGCGGTAACCGTCTACAACGCGGCGGAGGCGTTGCCGAATTTGATCAACCCTTTCTGGATGCTACCGTTGCTAGGCGTGCTGGGATTGCGGGCTCGCGACGTGGTGGGCTTCACGTTTACCCAGTTCATCGTGCATCTTCCGCTCGTGATCTTCATGCTGTGGATTCTTGCGGGGACGTTGACCTTCCATCCCCCCGTCATGCCCTGATCAGTCTGTGGCGCCAGCCCGGTGCAGCAGGTTGTCAGTCTGGTCTGCTCGTCTCAATGCGCCGCCGCAGCAGCCGCGCCCGCATCGCCACCGGCTCTTTCCGGCTTCGTGATCCAGATCAGCGCAATCAGCGCGACGAAGATGCCGGCCGAAACGAAGAACAGGTCGTTCACGCCCAATTGCGCGGCCTGTTGCGTCGCCATCGAATTGAAGAGCCCATACGCTTGCGGTTGACTGAAACCGGCCGCGCCCATTTGCCGGATCGACTGATCGAAGACCGGGTTGTAGGCGTTGGCGCGCTCGGTCAGTTGCGCATGATGCATGATCGAGCGATGGTCCCACGCCGTCTGAAAGATCGACGTGCCGATGCCGCCGCACATGATCCGCACGAAGTTCGACAAGCCCGAGGCCGCCGGAATCCGGTTGCCCGGCAAGCCCGACAGCGTGATCGACACGAGCGGAATGAAGAACCCGGCCATGCCGATGCCCTGAATCAGCGTGGGCAGCAAGAGCGAGTACGTATCGACGCCGGTCGTGTAGCGCGAGCGCATCCAGAAGCACAGCGCGAACACGAGGAACGACAGGGTCGCGATGTAGCGCGGATCGGTGCGTGGCAATACCTTGCCCGTGATCGGCGACAGCAGCACGGCAAACAGTCCGACGGGCGCCATCACGAGACCGGCGTCGGTCGCCGTGTAGCCGATGTCGGTTTGCAGCCACAGCGGCAATAGCACGAGATTGCCGAAGTAAAGGCCGTAGCCGATCGACAGCGCGACCGTGCCGCCCGTGAAATTGCGCTTGCTAAAGAGTGAGAGGTCGACCACCGGATGCTCGGCCGTCAATTCCCACACGATAAAAAACGCGAGCGCGATCACGGCGACGAGCGCCAGCACGACGATCGTGGTCGACGAAAACCAGTCGAGGTCCTTGCCCTTGTCGAGCATGACCTGCAACGAGCCGACCCACAAGATCAGCAAGCCGAGGCCGACACCGTCGATCGGCGCCTTTTTCACGACGGAATCGCGGTTGCGGAAGATCATCCACGTCGCAGCCGCGGCGACGGCGCCGACGGGAATGTTGACGTAGAAAATCCACGGCCACGAAATGTTGTCCGAGATCCAGCCGCCGAGAATCGGGCCGGCGACCGGCGCGATCAACGTGGTCATCGCCCACATCGACAGCGCCATCGGCGCCTTCGCGCGCGGATAGCTCGCGAGCAGCAGCGTTTGCGACAGCGGAATCATCGGGCCGGCCACCGCGCCTTGCAGCACGCGCGAGGCGAGCAGGAAGGGCAGCGTCGGCGCGAGGCCGCACATCCATGACGAGATCACGAACAGCACGATCGACGCCATGAAAAGCCGCACTTGCCCGATGCGGTCGGTGAGCCAGCCGGTCAGCGGCACCGAGATCGCGTTGGCGACCGCGAACGACGTGATCACCCACGTGCCCTGATCGGCCGACACGCCGAGGTCGCCGGAAATGGACGGGATGGAGACGTTCGCGATCGACGTATCGAGCACGTTCATGAAAACGGCGAGCGACACCGCGATGGTGCCGATCACCAGTTGCGCCCCCTCGAGCGGCGGATGAGGGGCTTGCGCCTGAGCCTGAGCCATTCAAAAAGCCTTGTAGGAGTCGCCGCGCGGCTTACATCAGTTTTGCGGCCGCAGCCGCGGGCTTGCCGGTTCCCGACTGCGCGGCTTTCTGCGCGCCAGCGTTCGGACCTGCATTTTCCGCGATGATGCGGGCGATTTCGGCGTCGGCTTCGTCGCCGTATTTCGCGAACACGTTCGTCTGATAGACGGTGTTTTGCGCGTTGCCGAGCTGGCCGCCGTTCTCGTCCTTGATGCTGACGTCGGCTTGCATCGACAGGCCGATACGCAGCGGATGCTTTTCAAGCTCCTGCGGATCGAGCGCGATACGCACCGGCAGGCGCTGCACCACCTTGATCCAGTTGCCCGTCGCGTTCTGCGCGGGCAGCAGCGAAAACGCCGAACCCGTGCCCGCCGAGAAGCCGACCACCTTGCCGTGATAGACGACCGACGAACCGTACACGTCGGCGGTCAGTTCGACCGGCTGGCCGATGCGCATGTGCTTGAGCTGCACTTCCTTGAAGTTGGCGTCGACCCAGACGGCGCCGAGCGGCACGATCGCCATGAGCGGCGTGCCCGGCGAGACGCGCTGTCCGACCTGCACCGAGCGTTTCGCGACATAGCCGGTGACCGGTGCCGGCAGCGTGTTGCGCGCATTGTTCAGATACGCGTCGCGGACCTTCGCGGCAGAAGCCTGCACGTTCGGGTGATTCGCGATCGTCGTGTTCGCGGTCAGCGCGCGGTTCGACGCGAGTTGTTGCTGCGCGGCCTCGACGGCGGCCTGGGCGCTCTTCACGGCGTCGCGTGCGTGGGAAATTTCTTCCTGCGACACCGCGCCGGTTTGAGCCACGGTCATGCGGCGCTTCAGGTCGTCCTGAGCACGCGACAGGTCGGACTGGCGCTGGGCGACCTGAGCCTGGTACTGGTTGTCGTCGGCGAAGAGGCCGCGCACCTGGCGCACCGTCTGCGCGAGATTCGCTTCGGCCTGTTCGAGCGCGACGCGGGCGTCGGCCGGATCGAGCACGACGAGCGGGTCGCCGGCCTTGACCGTTTGCGTGTCGTCGGCGTTGACCGCGACGACCGTGCCGGTGACCTGCGGCGTGATCTGCACGACGTTGCCGTTCACGTAGGCGTCGTCGGTGTCTTCGTGAAAGCGCGCCACGAGGAAGTAGTACAGGCCGTAGGCGATGGCGGCGATCAGGATCACGATGACGAGCAGCGTCATCATGCGCTTGCGTTTGCCGTTGTTCGCGGATTGCGCCGGCTTGTTCGGCTGTGCCGGCTGGTTGTTAGCCGCGGGCTGCTGGGGGGTGCTCATTGATGTGCTCCGGGTTCTCTCTAACGTCGTCGTTTATTCGGATGTTCGTGTGTGGTCTGTTGCTGTCGATCCGTTGCGGTCCGCGCTGTTACTTCGCTGCCGCAGCCGTGGTCGTGGCGGTGGCCGCGGTGCCGCTGGCGCCTGTCGCGGCGGCCGGCGCGGCTGCTTGCTGGGGTCCGTCGCCAGGCACCACGAGCCCGGTTTGCGTCGCGTCGAAACCGCCGCCGAGCGCCTTGACGAGACCGATCTGCAGATCGCGGCGGCGCATCTTCAACGTCGTCACGGTCTGTTCGGCGGCGAGGCGGTTCTGGTCCGCGGTCAGCACCTGCAATTGCGGCGACAACCCGGCCTTGTAGCGGATCACGGCAAGCTGATACGCCTTCGTGGATGCGTCGAGCGCGCGCTGTGCGTCACCCGATTGCTGGTCGATCGAACGGATCGACGAGACTTGCGTGGCCACATCCGACAAAGCATTGATCAGCGTCTGGTTGTAATTCGCGACGTCCAGGTCGAAGTCGGCGTAACGGCCCTTCAATTGCGAGCGCAGCGCGCCGGCGTCGAAGATCGGCAGATGAACCGCCGGGCCGAACTGTATCTGCCGGCTGCCGGCCTTCAGGAAGCGGCCCCAGCCGAACGCGTCGAAGCCGAAAGCGGCGGCGAGATTCACATCGGGGAAAAACTCGGCCTTCGCTTCCTTCACGTCGTGCATCGCCGCTTCGACCTGCCAGCGTGCGGCCACGATGTCCGCGCGGCGCGCGACCAGGTCGGCCGGCAGATTGTCGGGCAGGGTCACCGCATTGCCGGCGCCGAGCACCGGTTGGGCGATCTGCAGGCCGCGGTCCGGCCCCTTGCCGAGCAGCGCGCCCAACTGATAGCGCACCACGGTGATCTGGCCGTCGAGGTCGGTCAGGTTCGACTGGCTCGTCGCGATATTGCCGGTCGCGGTCTGACGTTCGACGTTGGTGTCGAGGCCCGCGGCGACGCGGCCATTCGTGATCCGGCCGATTTCCTGGCGGTTCTCGATCTCGCGCGCGGCGATGTCGCGCAGCGCGTAGAGCTGCGCAAGCTGGTTATAGGTGCTCGCCACGGAGGCCGCGAGCGTCACGCGCGCCTGCTGCATGTCCGCCTGAGCCGCCTTTTCCTGCGACACCGCCTGGCCGAGCCGCTGACGGTTCTTGCCCCACAGGTCGAGATCCCACGAGGCGCTCGCCAGCACGTTGTTCTCGCTATACCAGGTGCCACCGTACGGAGGCGGGTAGAGCGCGTTGCCGGAGAAGAGTTCGCGCGTCCACGAATAGCTGCCGTTGACCTTCGGATAGAGCGCCGAGCGCGAACTTTCGATATACGACGACGCCTTCGCGAGACGCGCCTGCGCCTGCGCGATCGACGGATTGCCTTCCAGCGCTTCGTCAATCAGCTTCGGCAACTGGGGATCGCCAAACTGGTTCGCCCACTCGAGCGACGGCCACTGGCCGCCCTGGCCCGTCAGACTCTGCGTGGACTCGTACTGCTCCGGCGACGAGATCTGCTTGTCGCTTTTGACACCGAAGTAGTTCGCGCACCCCGCGAGGGCGAGCGCTGCCACCGCGGCGGCGACAGCGGCCCGGCGCGGAAACGCGGGCGCGGACAGGGAAAGGGATTTCATCGCTCGACTCTTTGAGTGGAATGTAATGATGGACGCTGCAAGTAATTTTTAAGTCTTGTTGCCGGAGCTGCTTGCCGCATCGCGAGCAAATGCCGTGCATTCGCCGGAATTGATCAGGGCTCGCCGCAGCATGCTCTTTAAGAAGCCCACTTCTTCCGGGGTGAAACCGGAGAGCAGACTATCCAGCACGCTGGTGAAAATCTTCGGCATCTTCGCGGCGATTGCGTGGCCTTCGGGCGTCAGCGCGAGCCGCACGGCGCGCCGGTCTTCGCTGCTGCGCACCCGCGTCAGCAGGCCGCGCTTTTCCAGCCGGTCGATCAGCCGCGTGACGGCGCTTGCGTCGATGCCGTATTCGCGGGCCAGTTCGGCCGCCAGCACGCATTTGCCGCTCGCCACCATGAACAGGATGCTGCCCTGCTGACTGGTGATGCCCAGTTCGGCCATGCTGCGCTGGGTGACCATGTTCGACATGGTCGACTTCACTCGCGCGAGCAGGTAGCCGACGCTTTCGCCGAGCTGATACTCGCTGATCTCCGGCGCGGGTGTTGAGGACGGCTCCGTCATGATTCTCGTGCGGATGCAATGGTTGACTATGCACGATTATAGGAGCCGGATGATTGACGCGGCAAGGGTTATTACAGCTTAGGCAAGGAATTTTCCGCACTCAAGAAGGAATCGGCGCGTTTTTGCGTAGGCGCAAATGAGGTGGTCTGTCAGTGTTGCGGGCTGCAAATGGCACGCCGCGGCGTCCGCTATCGGGGAATACCAGAAAGCGTCACCATCGCGTGCTATAATGTTGGGTTCCCAAAAGTGCGCTTTGGGCTTGTCGTAATTTTGTCCTCGTATTGCTCTGATAGAAGGGTAAGCGGCAGGGGTAAGCGGCATGAGCAAGCGGCGCACTCAACTGTCTCCAGGTTCCTATGACCCGCGCCCTACGCAACATCGCCATCATTGCCCACGTCGACCACGGCAAGACCACGCTCGTCGACCAGCTCCTCCGTCAGACCGCCACGTTCCGCGACAACCAGCAGGTTGCCGAGCGCGTGATGGACTCGAACGACATCGAAAAAGAACGTGGCATCACGATTCTTTCCAAGAACTGCGCCGTCGAATACGAAGGCACGCACATCAACATCGTCGACACGCCGGGACACGCCGACTTCGGCGGTGAAGTGGAGCGCGTGCTGTCGATGGTCGACTCCGTGCTGCTGCTCGTCGACGCCGTCGAAGGCCCGATGCCGCAAACGCGCTTCGTGACCAAGAAGGCGCTGGCGCTCGGCCTGAAGCCGATCGTCGTGATCAACAAGGTTGACCGTCCGGGCGCACGCATCGACTGGGTGATCAACCAGACGTTCGACCTGTTCGACAAGCTCGGCGCGACCGACGAGCAGCTCGATTTCCCGATCGTCTACGCGTCGGGCCTGAACGGCTATGCCGGCCTCACGCCGGACGTGCGCGAAGGGGACATGCGCCCGCTGTTCGAAGCCGTGCTCAAGCACGTGCCGGTGCGCGCAGCCGACCCGGAAGGCCCGCTGCAATTGCAGATCACGTCGCTCGACTATTCGTCGTACGTCGGCCGTATCGGCGTGGGCCGCATCACGCGTGGCCGCATCAAGCCGGGCATGGCCGTCGCCGTGCGTTCGGGTCCGGACGGCGCGATTCTGAACCGCAAGATCAACCAGGTGCTGTCGTTCAAGGGTCTGGAGCGCGTGCAGGTCGAGTCGGCGGAAGCGGGCGACATCGTGCTGATCAACGGTATCGAGGAAATCGGCATCGGCGTGACCATCTGCTCGCCGGAACAGCCCGAAGCGCTGCCCATGATCACCGTCGACGAACCGACGCTGACCATGAACTTCCTCGTCAATTCGTCGCCGCTGGCTGGCCGTGAAGGAAAGTTCGTCACGAGCCGTCAGATTCGCGACCGCCTGATGAAGGAACTGAACCACAACGTCGCGCTGCGCGTGAAAGAAACCGGCGACGAAACCACGTTCGAAGTGGCGGGCCGCGGCGAGCTGCACCTGACCATTCTCGTGGAAAACATGCGTCGCGAAGGCTATGAGCTGGCCGTGTCGCGTCCGCGCGTGGTGATGCAGGAAATCGACGGCGTGAAGCACGAGCCGTACGAAAACCTGACCGTCGACATGGAAGACGCCCACCAGGGCGGCGTGATGGAAGAGTTGGGCCGCCGCAAGGGCGAAATGCTCGACATGGCGTCGGACGGCCGTGGCCGCACGCGTCTCGAGTATCGTATTTCGGCGCGTGGCCTGATCGGCTTCCAGTCGGAATTCCTGACGCTCACGCGCGGTACGGGCCTGATGAGCCACACGTTCGACTCGTATCAGCCGGTCAAGGAAGGCGCGGTCGGCGAGCGCCGCAACGGCGTGCTGATTTCGCAGGACGACGGCGCGGCAGTCGCTTACGCGCTGTGGAAGCTGCAGGACCGCGGCCGTATGTTCGTGTCGCCGGGCGAGCCGCTGTATGAAGGCATGATCATCGGCATTCATAGCCGTGACAACGACCTGGTCGTGAACCCGATCAAGGGCAAGCAGCTCACCAACGTGCGTTCGTCGGGTACGGACGAAGCCGTGCGCCTCGTGCCGCCGATTCAGATGTCGCTGGAATACGCGGTCGAGTTTATCGACGACGACGAACTGGTCGAGGTCACGCCGCAATCCATCCGTCTGCGCAAGCGCTACCTGAAGGAACACGAGCGCCGCAGCGCAAGCCGTAAGGGCGCGGTGGACTAAGAGCAGCGCGCGCCGGTTACGGCGCCTTCGCTCTGACTGCTGTTCAAAAGCCACCCGAAGCCGTCTTCGGGTGGCTTTTGTTTTTGCCGCGCCGATAGCGTTATCAGCACTTATCGCCGGTTCGCACTTCGTTTATGCGCGTTTGTCTCCGTTAATCGCAGAAGACTGTTGCGTGCCGCGAAAATCGCCGCGAAGGCCCGTCGTTGCGGGCCCGGGCGGCAATCCGTCTGCTATCTGGACTATCGGTTCTGTGATATGCTCCCCGGGTGCAAGTTTTAGGTCCTTCCAAGCAAGACTTGATTCGCGCAATCCGCTAAACGGTCAGGCCGTGTCGCGGAAGGTTCTGTAACCCGCTATTTCTCGAGAAACTCGAAGAAAGGTGAGCGTAAAAATGATGAAGCAATTCCAGTCGAACTCTTATCTGTTCGGCGGCAATGCTCCGTACGTAGAAGAAATGTACGAAGCATATCTCGACAATCCGGCGTCAGTGCCCGAGAACTGGCGCAGCTATTTCGACGCGTTGCAGAATGTTCCTGCATCGGACGGCAGCAATGCCAACGACGTGGCCCACGGCCCGATCGTCGAATCGTTTGCGCAACGGGCCAAGGCCAATGCCTTCATCCCGCGCACCGCACCCGGCGGCGAAGACCTCGCTACCGCGCGAAAGCAAGTCTATGTGCAGTCCCTCATCGGCGCATATCGCTTCCTCGGCTCGCAATGGGCCAATCTCGATCCCCTGAAGCGCCGCGAACGTCCCGCAATCCCCGAACTCGAACCCGCGTTCTACGACTTCACCGAAGCCGACATGGACCAGGAGTTCAGCGCCACGAATCTGTATTTCGGATTCGAGCGCGCGTCGCTGCGTGAGATCGTCAAGGCACTGCGCGACACGTATTGCGGCACGATCGGCGCCGAGTACATGTACATCAGCGATCCGGAACAGAAGCGCTGGTGGAAGGAAAAGCTCGAGTCGATCCGCTCCACGCCGAACTTCTCGAACGAGAAGAAGAAGCACATCCTGAATCGCCTGACGGCCGCTGAAGGCCTCGAGCGCTTCCTGCACACCAAATACGTCGGCCAGAAGCGCTTTTCGCTGGAGGGCGGCGAGAGCTTCATCGCGTCGATGGACGAAGTCGTGCGTCACGGCGGTGCCCGCGGCGTGCAGGAAATCGTCATCGGCATGGCTCACCGTGGCCGTCTGAACGTGCTGGTCAATACGCTCGGCAAGATGCCGGCTGACCTGTTCGCCGAATTCGAAGGCAAGCACGTCGACGACCTGCCGGCCGGCGACGTCAAGTACCACAAGGGTTTCTCGTCGGACGTCTCGACCGAAGGCGGTCCGGTTCACCTGTCGCTCGCGTTCAACCCGTCGCACCTCGAAATCGTCAACCCGGTGGTCGAAGGTTCGGCGAAGGCGCGTATGGACCGTCGCGGCGACGACAGCGGCCTGCAAGTGCTGCCGGTGCAGATCCACGGCGACGCGGCTTTTGCCGGCCAGGGCGTCGTGATGGAAACGCTGAACCTCGCGCAAACGCGCGGTTACGGCACGCACGGCACGCTGCACATCGTCATTAACAACCAGATCGGTTTCACGACGTCGGACCCGCGCGATTCGCGCTCCACGTTGTACTGCTCGGACGTCGTCAAGATGATCGAGGCGCCGGTGCTGCACGTGAACGGCGACGATCCCGAAGCGGTCGTTCTGGCCACGCAACTGGCTATCGACTTCCGCATGCAGTTCCACAAGGATGTCGTGGTCGACATCGTGTGCTTCCGCAAGCTGGGTCACAACGAGCAGGACACGCCGGCTGTCACGCAGCCGCTGATGTACAAGACCATCGCCAAGCATCCGGGCACCCGCGCGCTGTACGCGGAAAAGCTCGTGCAGCAAGGCGTGATCACGGCAGAAGAAGGCGAGGAATTCGTCAAGGCGTACCGCAAGGCGATGGACGAAGGCCATCACACGGTCGATCCGGTGCTCTCGAACTACAAGAGCAAGTACGCGGTCGACTGGGTGCCGTTCCTGAACCGCAAGTGGACCGACGCAGCCGACACGGCCGTGCCGCTCGCGGAACTGAAGCGCCTCGCCGAGCGCATCACCACGATTCCGGAAAACTTCAAGGTTCACCCGCTGGTCGAGCGCGTCATCAACGACCGTCGCGCGATGGGCCGTGGCGAAGCGAGGCTCGACTGGGGCATGGGCGAGCATCTCGCGTTCGCGTCGCTGGTCGCATCGGGCTACGCTGTGCGTCTGACGGGTCAGGATTCGGGCCGCGGCACGTTCACGCACCGTCACGCGGTGCTGCACGACCAGAACCGCGAGCGCTGGAACGACGGCACGTACGTGCCGCTGCAGAACATCGCCGAAGGTCAGGCGAAGTTCACGGTGATCGACTCCGTGCTGTCGGAAGAAGCGGTGCTCGGCTTCGAATACGGTTACTCGACCGCTGAACCGAACACGTTCGTCGCGTGGGAAGCGCAGTTCGGCGACTTCGTGAACGGCGCGCAAGTCGTGATCGACCAGTTCATCTCGTCGGGCGAAGTGAAGTGGGGCCGCGTGTCGGGTCTCACCATGCTGCTGCCGCACGGCTACGAAGGCCAGGGTCCGGAGCACTCGTCGGCGCGTATCGAGCGTTTCCTGCAACTGTGCGCAGACCACAACATGCAGGTCGTTCAGCCGACCACGCCGGCGCAGATTTTCCACCTGCTGCGCCGTCAGATGATCCGCCTGTTCCGCAAGCCGCTGATCGTCGCCACGCCGAAATCGCTGCTGCGTCACAAGGAAGCGGTGTCGGACCTGTCGGAACTCGCGAAGGGTTCGTTCCAGCCGGTTATCGGCGAAGTGGACGACACCATCGACGCGAAGAAGGTCAAGCGCGTGCTGGCGTGCTCGGGCCGCGTGTACTACGACCTCGTGGCGCATCGCCGCGAAGCGAAGGCGAACGACGTCGCGATCATCCGTATCGAACAGCTCTATCCGTTCGCGCACAAGCAGTTCGAAACGGAAATGAAGAAGTACGACAACGCGACGGAAGTGGTGTGGGTCCAGGACGAGCCGCAGAATCAGGGCCCGTGGTTCTACATCGAGCATCACCTGAAGGAAGGCATGAAGGAAGGACAGAAGCTGGCATACAGCGGCCGTCCGGCTTCGGCTTCGCCGGCAGTGGGCTACTACGCGAAGCACTACGAGCAGCAGAAGGCGCTGGTCGAAGGCGCTTTCGGCCGCCTCAAGAGCGCGTCGATCGCTAAATAAAGAGAACAGACGAACCGGGAAAGCGCAGCGCGCTTTCCCGTGCCGCGTTCTGCAACCCATCAAGGTTGAAGCGCGGCACGCAGGGTTCGCAGGCGGTCGTCGTTCACCGCGCCGTCACCCGATACGTATTCAGGATATTCATAATGGCTATTGTTGAAGTCAAGGTTCCCCAGCTGTCCGAGTCGGTCTCGGAAGCCACCATGCTGCAGTGGAAGAAGAAGCCCGGCGAGGCTGTGGCGCAAGACGAAATTCTCATCGAAATCGAGACCGACAAGGTCGTGCTCGAAGTGCCGGCACCCTCGGCCGGCGTGCTCGCGCAAGTCATCGCGAACGACGGCGACACCGTCACGGCCGATCAGGTCATCGCCAAGATCGACACCGAAGGCAAGGCTGGCGCCGCTGCCGTCGAAGCCGAAGTGAAGCCGGCTCCCGAAGCATCGCCGGCTCCGGCTCCTGCTGCCGCACCGGCCGCGCAAGCCGCATCCGCAACGGGTGCGAACACCGCTGCTTCGCCGGCTGCCGGCAAGCTGATGGCGGAAAAGGGCCTGTCGTCGGGCGACGTCGCCGGCACGGGCCGCGACGGCCGCATCACCAAGGGCGACGTGCTGACGGCCGGCGCACCCGCCGCCAAGGCCGCTGCACCGGCTCCGGCTGCCGCACCGAAGGCTGCCAAGCCGTCGCTGCCGGACGTGAAGGCGCCGGCATCGGCTGATCAATGGCTGAAGGACCGCCCGGAACAACGCGTGCCAATGTCGCGTCTGCGCGCGCGTATCGCCGAGCGTCTGCTCGAGTCGCAGCAAACCAACGCGATCCTGACCACGTTCAACGAAGTGAACATGGCGCCGGTGATGGATCTGCGCAACAAGTACAAGGACAAGTTCGAGAAGGAACATGGCGTGAAGCTCGGCTTCATGTCGTTCTTCGTGAAGGCGGCTGTTCACGCGCTGAAGAAGTTCCCGCTGGTGAACGCGTCCATCGACGGTAACGACATCGTCTATCACGGCTACTTCGACATCGGTATCGCGGTCGGTTCGCCGCGCGGTCTGGTCGTGCCGATCCTGCGCAATGCAGATCAGCTGAGCCTCGCCGACATCGAGAAGAAGATCGCCGAGTTCGGTCAGAAGGCGAAAGACGGCAAGCTGTCCATCGACGAAATGACGGGCGGTACGTTCTCCATCTCGAACGGCGGCGTGTTCGGCTCGATGCTGTCGACGCCGATCATCAACCCGCCGCAGTCCGCGATTCTCGGCGTGCACGCCACGAAGGAACGCGCCGTGGTCGAGAACGGCCAGATCGTGATCCGCCCGATGAACTATCTGGCGCTGTCGTACGACCACCGGATCATCGACGGCCGCGAAGCGGTGCTGTCGCTGGTTGCCATGAAGGACGCGCTCGAAGATCCGGCGCGTCTGCTGCTCGACCTGTAAGCAACGGTCCGACCGGAGCCGGCTTGTAAAACACGCAAGCCGGCTCCAGATGAGCAATACGTCTTTCGCATTCCGCAGTACTGGAACGAGCCGCGCCACCAAGTGTGGCCAATAAGCTTGGCCAATAAGCGTGGCCGCGCCGTTCCGTCATCAAAAGGATTGTCATGTCCAAAGAATTTGACGTCGTCGTGATCGGCGCCGGCCCTGGCGGTTATATCGCCGCGATCCGCGCAGCGCAGCTCGGCAAGACCGTCGCATGTATCGAAAAATGGAAGAACCCGGCCGGCGCGCTGAAGCTCGGCGGCACCTGCCTGAACGTGGGCTGCATTCCATCGAAGGCGCTGCTCGCGTCGTCGGAAGAATTTGAAAACGCCTCGCATCACCTCGCGGACCACGGCATTTCCGTGGAAAACGTGAAGGTCGACATCTCGAAGATGATGGCCCGCAAAGACGGCATCGTCGACAAGATGACGAAGGGCATCGAATTCCTGTTCCGCAAGAACAAGATCACGTGGCTCAAGGGCCACGGCAAGTTCACCGGCAAGACGGACGCCGGCGTGCAGATCGAAGTGAGCGGCGAAGGCGAAACCGAAGTGGTCACGGCGAAGAACGTGATCATTGCGACGGGTTCGAAGGCGCGCCATCTGCCGAACATTCCGGTCGACAACAAGATCGTCGCCGACAACGAAGGCGCGCTCGCTTTCGACTCGGCTCCGAAGAAGCTCGCCGTGATCGGCGCAGGCGTGATCGGCCTGGAACTCGGCTCGGTGTGGCGTCGTCTGGGCGCGGAAGTGACCGTGCTCGAAGCGCTGCCGGAATTCCTCGGCGCGGCTGACCAGGCTTTGGCGAAAGAAGCGGCCAAGCAGTTCAAGAAGCAGGGCCTCGACATTCACGTCGGCGTGAAGGTCGGCGAAGTCACGACCACTGAGAACAGCGTCACGATCAACTACATGGACAAGGACGGCAACGCGCAGAAGCTCGAAGCGGACCGCCTGATCGTGTCGATCGGCCGCGTGCCGAATACGGACAACCTCGGTCTCGAAGCAATCGGTCTGAAGGCGAACGAGCGCGGCTTTATCGACGTGGACGATCATTGCGCGACGGCCGTGCCGAACGTGTACGCGATCGGCGACGTGGTGCGCGGCCCGATGCTCGCGCACAAGGCTGAGGACGAAGGCGTGCTGGTGGCCGAGATCATCGACGGTCAGAAGCCGCATATCGACTACAACTGCATCCCGTGGGTGATCTACACCGAGCCGGAAATCGCGTGGGTCGGCAAGACCGAGCAGCAACTGAAGGCGGAAGGCCGCGAGATCAAGACCGGCCAGTTCCCGTTCATGGCGAACGGCCGCGCGCTCGGCATCAACAAGGCGGATGGCTTCGTCAAGATGATCGCCGACGCAAAGACCGACGAACTGCTCGGCGTGCACATCATCTCGGCGAACGCATCGGATCTGATCGCAGAAGCCGTGGTGGCGATGGAGTTCAAGGCGGCGTCGGAAGACATCGGCCGCATTTGCCATCCGCACCCGTCGCTGTCGGAAGTCATGCGCGAAGCGGCGCTCGCCGTGGACAAGCGCGCGCTGAACATGTAAACGCGCGCGCCTGACTGAACGCAACTTCGGCATTTCTGGCATCACAAGGCGGGCGGGTTCAATCCCTCCCGCCTTTCTTTTTGCAGCAACACTTTTGCAGCAACACAATGAACGTCACCGAATACTACGAGAAAGAACTGCAGACGCGGGGTTATCAATCCGATCCGGCGCAACGCGCGGCGGTGGACCGTCTGCAGCGGTGCTACGAAGAGTGGGTCGAGTACAAGTCGCGCCGCTCGAATGCGTTCAAGAAGCTGATCAATCATCCGGAGCAGCCGCGCGGCGTGTACATGTGGGGCGGCGTAGGGCGCGGCAAGAGCTTTCTGATGGACAGCTTCTACATGATCGTGCCGGTGCAGCGCAAAACGCGGCTGCATTTTCACGAGTTCATGCGCGAGGTGCATCGCGAGCTCGAAGAACTGAAAGGGCAGGCCGACCCGCTCGATGAACTCGCGCGGCGCGTCTCGAAGCGTTATCGGCTGATCTGTTTCGACGAGTTTCATGTGTCCGACATTGCCGACGCGATGATTCTTTATCGCCTGCTCGACAAGCTGTTCGAGAACGGCGTGCAGTTCGTGATGACGTCCAACTACGATCCCGACACGCTGTACCCGGACGGCCTGCATCGCGACCGCATGTTGCCGGCGATTGAGTTAATCAAGCAGAAGCTCGACGTGATCAACGTCGACGCGGGCATCGACTATCGGCAACGCACGCTGGCGCAGGTCGAGGTGTATCACACGCCGCTCGGCGCGGCCGCCGACAAGTCGCTGCGCGACGCGTTCGCGCGCCTCGCCGCGGTGCCCGACGAAAGCCCGATCCTGCACATCGAAAAGCGCGAGTTGAAGGCGCTGCGCAAGGCGGACGGCGTCGTCTGGTTCGACTTCGCGACGTTGTGCGGCGGTCCGCGCTCGCAGAACGACTACCTGGAACTGGCGAGCCGTTTTCACGCGGTGATTCTGTCCGCGGTCCCGCAGATGTCGGCGCGCATGGCGTCCGAAGCGCGCCGCTTTACGTGGCTCATCGACGTGTTCTACGACCACAAGGTGAAGCTGCTGATGTCGGCCGCGGTGCCGCCCGAGCAGCTTTACGTGGATGGCCCGATGGCCAACGAATTCACACGCACGGTGTCGCGCATCGTCGAGATGCAGAGCAAGGAGTATCTCGATGCGCCGCGGCGGATCGTCGATACGTCGCTGACTTGAAGCACCGCGCCGCGGCGAGCGCGTTCGCAAGCTGCCGGGTGTGCTTTTGCGATAGGTCACATCGCCTGCGCCTAGCGGCCTAGGCCTAACGGCGTATTTTCAAGATTCGGATTGCTCCGATGTTTTGCCTTCGGGTGACTGGCTATCTTTGTCGGGTATCTGACAAAGGAGAAACCATGAATCCCTATCGCGACATCAACGACGAAGAATGGCAGCGCATCGCGCCGTTGCTGCCCGAACTGCGTCCGCGCTCCGAATTGCGCGGCCGCCCGCTGGCCAACACCCGGTCGGTGCTCAACGGCGTGCTGTGGGTGATGTACAGCGGTGCTACCTGGTCGGCCATGCCGCGCAAGTACCCGTCGTATCAAACCTGTCATCGCCGCTTCAAGGCGTGGTATCAGTCTGGCGTGCTCAAGCGCGTCATGGAACAGTTGTTCGGCGCCGCCAGCGAAGAACTGTGCGCAATGATGGAAGCACGCATGCGCACGCATCTGAGCGCGGAAAAGAAAAACGTCGCTGCAGCGCAGAAAGCGCCGGCTCCGGTGGCCCCTGCGGTATATACCCCGCCGCCGGTCAATCCGTTGCCGTCGTCTCCATTTGCTTTCACGTCGCCCTTCAAACACGCTGCATGACGATTCAAATCACGCGACATCACGTAGAAAAAACGGCCGAACGATCATCTCGTCGGCCGTTTTCTTTTTTCGCTCGCGCGCCGGGTTAGCGCGTCTTCGCTACTGCTGACGAACCCACGTTTGCGAGCGCCCGAGCAGCGACACGCCGATATACCCGCGCACCACCAGCTTGTTCCCGCCGTCTTCCAGGTGCATCTTGCACTTGTAGAGCTTGCCGTTTTCCGGGTCGAGAATCTGCCCGTGATCCCAGGCATCGCCGTCTTTTTTCATGTCGTCGATGATCGTCATGCCGAGAATCGGCTGATCCTTGCGCGCATCGGTGCAGGCGGTACAACGGCGATCGGGTTGGTCGTTCGGACCGAGTCCTTTAATCACTTTGCCGCTCAGCGTGCCGTTGCCGCTGTCGACGATCTGCACGAGCGCCTTCGGTTGGCCGGTGTGATCGTCGATGGTCTGCCAGGTGCCCACAGGCGTGTCGGCTTGCGCCATCGCGGTGACGGCGCTCGCGAGCAGCACGCCGGCGAGCGCAGCCTGTTTCGCTGTACGAAGCGCGATCGCGCGGGCACGTTGAGTGAACTGCATCATTGTCTTCCTCCTTGATAAAAGACGGCGCGATCGTGGTCGCGCAGCGTTATTGGCATGGCGTGAGGCGCGAGCCGCGTGATGCCCTTCAGGTCTCCCGACGCGCGCCGCACACGGGGTTCGGCTGGCGGCTCTGGGGCGGCCGCTTGATGCGATCGATGCAGAATACGTGATGTGCGCGCGAAAGTGCGCGCACGGTTTGATAGTGGAACCTCTAATCGGAGCAGGGCACTCGCCGCTCAATTGAGCTGATACGAGAACGTCGCATTGATGCGCGGACTGCGCGACGCGCTTTCGACTGGAGCATCGCCGACCGCCTTCGCCACGGAAAGATCGAGGCTGTAATACTTCGCGTCGCTGATGCGAAAGCCGAACGCAATCGACGCAAGCCGCGACGGCGACGGCGTGCCCGCGTGCAGATAGACGCGCGCCATGTCGAACGAAACGTAGGGCGTGAACGTGCGCAGATAAGTGAAGCCCGGCGTGAACGCACGGTTGATCTCGAACATGGCGCCCCAACCCGAATCGCCCGACGCTTCGCCCGGCTGATAGCCCTGCGCAAAACGCTGCGCGCCGAAGGCGATCTGCTCGGACGTGGGCAGCGACACCGCACTGTACTGCCCCGTCAGCGAAATCGCCGTGCCGATCTTGAGCGGCCACTCGTTGGTTTGCGAAAAGCTCGCACCTGTGCGCACGAAATTGATCGAAGCCGGATTGTTGATGCTGGTGCCGGGCACGTTCGAATCGCCGGACTTAGACGCGCCGAGAATGTCGAACGCCTTCGCCACGTTGATGCTCGCGCGGCGCACCTGACCGGTTTCGACGCTCGCGTAATCGGCTTGCATCTGCATTACGCGCACTTGCGAGCGCAGGCCGATCTGCGCGCCGTTCACCTGATTGTGATAGCGGTCCTCGTTGCGCGACGCGTAGACGGAAGCCGTGCCGATCACGCTTTGCGTATTGCTCAGCAGAAGCGGATACGCGAGCGAGCCGCCGATCTTGTCGTTGATGACCGTGCGCTCCACATACGACGGCAAACCCGGATTGTTGACCGGATTGCCGCGATAGTGCGACGCGTCGAGCTTCGAAATAAGGCCGTTGCTGCCGATCGGCACGGTGGCATGCGCGGCCAGATAGGTGACGTTGTCGCGGCCTTTCGGCAGCAGCGCCGACACGCTCAGTTGCTCGCCGAGCGCGGTGAGACCATTCTCGGTCGCGGTCAGCAGACCTTGCACGCCGGGATGATTGAAGTCGATGCCCGTACTGACGTCGAAAGGCTTGCGCTCCACGTTGAGCTCGAGCGTGGTCGCGCCGTCGGTGTTTTGCGGCGGCGGCACGTTGGCGGCGACCTTCACGCCGGGCAACAGTCCGAGCACGTTGATGTAGCGCTCGAAGGTCGCGCGCCGCAGCGGCCGGTCGGCGGTGATGTGATCGGCGATCGCGCGAATCCGGTCTTCCACGGCGCCGGCCTTGCCGGTCACCTTGACCGCGGACACGTAGCCTTCCACGACGGTCACGCGCACGATGCCGTCGTCGAATGTCTGCGCGGGGATGAATGCGAACGAGAGCGCGAAGCCGCGGTCCTGGTAGAGCTTCGTCACGCCATTGGCCACCTGGATCAGATCGCCGATGGTCGTGTCCTTGCCGACGAGCGGCGTGAAGCGCAGCGCGACGTCGTCGAACGGAATGGACTTGACGCCTTCGACCTGCACGCGCGTCGGCGTGAGATGGCGCGCGAGCAGTTCCTGGAGTTGAGGCGCCTGGGGCGCGACCTGCACGGTCACGTTCGGGCCTTTGTCGGGCGCCTTGATCTGGGGTAGGGAGTCGAGCGGATTGCCGCCCAGCGTGCTACCGCCCAGCGTGCTACCGCCTGCCGCCGGTGCCGGGCGAGATTGCGCGTGCGCCGGTGCTTGCCATGCACTCGCGGCGAGCGCCGCGAGCACGAAGGTCCAGGTGCTGCCGTACCCGAGTTTCATCGGATTGTCCTCGTATGCCATCTTGTTTTACGGGCGCCTATCGATGCGCGGCATGGCCTTGCCGCCTGACGGCGCCCGCTTATGTATGGCCGGACGAACTTTGCCGTCCCACCACGTATTACGTCATGCAGTGCGCGAAGCTTGAATGCAGCGCCCGTCGCGCGGAGTGTCGCGGGCATCGACGGCGAGCCTCGCAGCCGTGAAATCGAAGCGTGTTCGTTCCAGCAGGTATCGCGCGATGAGTCTCACTGTCTTTGCGAGCGGCATCGACGGGGACCGTGAAGTGTCCCAGCCGATGCCACGCGCGCCGCATCCGCGCACCAGCACCGCTTATGCGGACTACTTACGATTAACCGGCAGGAGACCGCCGACCAGCGTCGTCAGCCCGCTCGCCGGATTGCCCGACGCGCCGGCGGAACCGCCGGAAGCCGTCGAGCCCGCCGCGCCGCTCAACGTGCCGGTCAGTTGCCCGGCGAGAGCCGTCACGGGCCCGAGCGCCTGAGCGCCGCCGCCGGAACCGCTTGCCGTACCGCCCGCAACGCCGGACAGCGCGCCGCCCAGCGACGACAGCGACGACAGCGAGGACAGCGAGGACAGCGGGCTCGCTGCGCTGCCCGTGCCGCCGAGCGTCGATGTCAGCGAGCCGAGCGGTGCGCCGCTTAGGCCGGAGCCGAGACCGGCGAGAGGCGTGCCGCCGAGCAGCGTTGACACGGAGCCTAGCGGATTGCCGCCCAGCCCGAGACTGGCCAGCACGTTTTGCAGCGGGCTCAACGGGCTGCTGTTCGACGGCGGTCCGTTGGCCACGCTCAGATTCGTGCTGCCGACGAGGCTCGTAATCAGGCCGGGAATCGGCAGTACGCCGTTCGGGCCGTTCGGATTGACGAGGCCGCCGGCGTTCGTCACCGTGTTGCCGAGCGAGGCGACCAGCGCGCCCGCATCCGCGCCGACCGGATTGCCGCTCGCCGCGCCGACCTGCGAGCCGGCGGAGCTGAGCGCGCCGCCCACCTGAGCCAGCAGACCGCCGACCGGCGCGCCCAGGCCCGTCTGCGTGCCGACCGCCTGGGTGACGAGACCCGCAGTCGTGACGATCGGCGTGATCGCGGTGCTGAGCGGCTGCGTGACCTGCTGGACGGGCACGGAGCCAAGCGTATTGCCGAGCGTCGCGCCGCCTGCGTTGAGCGCCGTTGCGGTGGTCGAGAGCGCGCCGGCCAGCGGCGTCGTCACCGGCGACAGCGGCGCGAGATTACCGCTGCCGAGGCCGTCGACGGCGGTGCTCAGTCCTTGCACGACACCGCTCGTCGAGCTCACCACGGAGCCGAGGCCCGCGACGGTCGTGCCGACCGGGTTCGGCGTCGCGCCGATCTGGCCGACGCCGCTCGTCACCGCATTGGCAAGCGAGTTCAGCGTGGTGCTGGTGCCCGAGACGGCGTTGCCGAGGCCTTGCGTGACTTGCGGGCTGAGGCCGGGAATCGTCTGCGCCGCGATCAACGCGCCCAGGTCGTTGGTCGTCTTGGCCGCGCCGGTAACGGCGCCGGAAGTCCCGGTCGTGGTCGTCGTGGTGCCTCCGCCGCCCGTCGATCCGGAGCCGCCGCCGGTGCCGGTGCTCGCTGTCGGCGGCGAGTTGACGGTGCTGCCGCCGCACGCGGCGAGCAGGCCGGCGACGGCCACCGCGATCAACGGAGTGCGCAGCGACAGAAAGGCGCTCGCGGCGGGGCGGCGGTTAAACAGGCGGTGCGTGGACATGTGTGCTCCTCAATGCCTTTTCTGGCGATCGTGTTTGCTGCTGGAACGTGCCGTTTGTGTGGTGGGTGGCGGCGCGTGGTGTTTAATGCCGGGTTCGAAGCCGGGTTGGAAGCCGGGTTGGAAGCTGCATTCGAAGCCGTGTGTCGAGCCCCGTTGGAAGCCGTGCTCAAAGCCATATCTGAAGCCGTGTTCGACGCTGTGCCCAAATCCGTGGAACTGCATTCAAAGCAGGCGCGAAGGCTGCCGTTGAACGGCGCTGTCCGTGCCGCAGGCGAGCTTGTGCGGATGTGAGTCGATTGCAGGTTCATCTCGTGCGTGTCGCCGCCCGGCGCGTGCCGCGCCAGCCGCACTGAGCGCGCGGCGACGCGCGAGCGGTTGCGCTTCTTACTTCTTCGACAATCCGCCGAGCAGACCGCCCACCAGCGACGTCACGGGCGCGAGCGGATTGTTCGTGGCCGCATTACCCGAGGTCGCCGTGAGCGACACGCTCGCGGGCGCGGCGCCCGGCGCGCTCGACGTTGCCGCTGCAGGCGCAGTGGCGCTGCCGATGGCGCCGGTCACGGTCGACAGCAAGCCGGTGACGGGTGCAAGCGGGCTGCTGGTGGCGCCGCCGCCGGCAGCGCCGCTGAGTCCGCCCGTCACACTGGAGAGAATGCCGGTCACGGGCGCAAGCGCGTTGGTGCCGCCCGATGCGCCGCCGACCGCGCCCGTCAGGCCGCCGACCAGGCCGGCAACAGGAGCGAGCGGCCCGCTGCCAGTGCCGCCCGTCAGGCCGCCGAGCACACCGGTAACTGGCGCAAGCGGCCCGCTACCCGTTCCGCCCGTCAGGCCGCCGAGTACGCCGGCAACTGGCGCAAGCGGCCCGCTGCCAGCGCCGCCCGTCAAGCCGCCGAGAACACCGGTAACCGGAGCCAGCGGCCCACTAGCCGTTCCGCCAGTAAGTCCACCAAGTGCACTCGTCAGCGGCGCAAGCGGCCCGCTACCCGTTCCCCCCGTCAAGCCACCCAGCCCACCCAGCGCCCCCGTCAGCGGCGCGAGCGGGTTGCCGCCCGTTCCGCCCGTCAGGAGACCGCCAACCGACGCGACCGTCGCGCCCGTATCCGTCACCGTGCGTCCGAGCGCGGTCGTCACGGGATTGCCGCCGCTCGCGCCGAGCAATACGCCGGCGTGTCCGAGCCCGCCGCCCAGCGTCGACAGCAGTGTGTTGACGGGCGCGCCGAGACAGGTCGTGTTGCCGACGGTCTGTGTCGTCGATGCCACCATCGACGTGATCGGCGTAATCGCCGTGCTCAGCGTCTGCGTGACCTGCTGCACCGGACCGGTCGACAGCGCGGTGCCGAGCACGCTGCCGCCGTTCGTGACCGCGCCGCCCAGCGTGCCGACCGCGCCGCCCAGCGGCGTCGTGAGTGCCGACAACGGAGCGAGCGGGCCGCTGCCGAGGCTCGTCACGAGCTTGCCGGTTTCCGTCACCGCGCCGCCGGCATGTCCGACGACGCCGCCAAGGCTCGACACCGTGGTCCCGACCGCGTTGCCGCCTGTGCCGAGCTGGCCGAGCCCCTGCGTGACGCCGCCGCCGAGCGTGGAGACGGCAGCGCCGACTTCGTTGACGATGCCGCCTGCGGCCTGGGTGGTCTGCGGGCTCACGCCCGGCAGCGTCTGTGAGCCGATTACCGTGCCGACGCCCGAGACCGTCGAGCCGACGTCGCCGATCACGCCGCCCGAGTTGCCGACCACGGTGCCGATCGCATTCGCGACCGGCGTCGTGCTCGGGTCGGTGCCGGGATCGGTGTGCGTGTTCGGATCGGTATTCGTATTCGTGCTGGTGTTCGTATTGGATTGGCCGCCCGAACCGCCGCTACCCGAACCGGCCGAGCCCATCGAGCCGCTGCCGCTCCCGGTCGACAGCGTGCCGCCTGCCGAACCGCTGCCGTTGCTGCCGGTGCCCGAGCTGAGGCTTCCCGAGCCTCCGCACGCGCCGAGCGAAAGCAGCGCCGCCACGCCGGCCGCGATCAGCGTGGTGCGCAACGTGACGACGTTCGCCGCCTTCGTGATCCGGATTGTTCCGTTGAGGTTGGTCGTGTGGTTCGTGCCGATTGTTTGAATGTTCATGTCGCCCTCGCATCGCATGTGTTGTGTGTGGTCCTGCTGCGGGCTCTCTCTGCACGACCCATGCCATTTCGACTGACCAATAGCGAAGATTTTCGAATGGGCGTCGCAATGCCTTATCGAATAAGGCGTTGCCGAATTCGATGGAGCAAGCGCTAAATCAGAAAATGCATGGGAAAAAGGCGCCGCGGCGCATTGGCGATAGCGACGTAACGTAACGGGCCGGGGACGCCGTTACGGAATTCGCCGTAACGCGAGCGCATATCGCGGCGTGTGCCGCTTGAAACATCCTTTCAAATAGTTAATTAGTGCACCGATTCAAAATTATGGTTAATACTATGTGCTGCAACGCACGAACAGCCGTTAACCTATGTGTACGGGAAGAACCAACGGGCAATCATCCGTGCGGGCACACGAGAATTGCTTAAAAAAGATTGTTCAGCTATAAAGCCCAAAAGCCGGACGGATTCACGAGGGAGGTGGGTTATCGAACGGACAGCTCATGCACATCCGTTTTATTGGGGGCGGCCGCAACGCTCAGATGCTGCACGGTAACAACGCGCACCGGAACGAGAGACCAACGGTGCAGTGCGTGCAGGAACTGACTGCAACACGCGGCACACAGAATGACGAATAAATCGAAAATCGAGGGTAACAATGAAAAAGTTCACCGCAAGCTTCCTGAGAGATAACCGGGGCGTAACAGCGCTGGAATATGGCCTGATCGCAGGTCTGATCGTCGTCGTTATCGGTTCGACAGTGCAGGGTCTGGGCACGCAGCTCAATACGGCATTCCAGACGATCGCCGGGCTTTTGCCTCATTAGCAAATAAAGCAATGGGGTCTCGGCAAGCACGGCGTAAGGCATTATTAATTTAACGTTTTACGCTCTTATTTCCTGCCGGGATCTTGCCTGATAGGCGCACCCGGATTGCGATTGCAATCCGGGTGAATTGATGCGTCTGTCGAGTTCTAATATGCAAGTATCCTTCGCGCTTCTCGTATTCATGCTCTGGTGTGCGTGCGTCGCCATTTGCGATTACCGCAGCCGGCATATTTCCAATGTGCTTGTCGTTGTCGGTTTAATAACGGCGGTTTTGTGCGCTCTGTTTAACATTTCTCCGTTCGGTATTTCCGCCGCTCAGGCCGCGGCCGGCGCCGCCGTCGGCCTCATCGCCCTGTTGCCGTTTTTCGCGCTCGGCGTGATGGGCGCCGCGGACGTCAAGGTGTTCGCGGTGCTTGGCGCGTGGTGCGGCGTTCATGCGCTGCTCGGGCTGTGGGCGGTGGCGAGCGTCGCCGCCGGGCTGCATGCGCTGTGGGTGCTCGTCGCGACGCGCACGCGCGTGGCCGCGCTGCTGCAACGCCGGGCGCCTACCTTCGAGCTGGCCGGTCGCCGCTCGACGCCATTTGCCACATGCCTCACCGTGCCGTTGATGGTATGGCTCGCCGCGCAACTCGTTGTAGGAGGCGCCCGATGATCGCCCGCCCGCAACGCGGCAGGCAGGCCGATTCGAGACCCGCCTCGAGACCCGTCAACGGTATCGACGCCGCGCCGCGCGTCCCCGCACGCAACGCACACGCACGCAACACACACCCCCGCCGTTCCCAGCGCGGCGCCACCGCGATCGAATTCGCGCTCGTGTTCCCGCTCTTCTTCTGCGTGTTCTATGCGATCGTGACCTTCAGTCTGATCTTCGTCGCGCAGCAGAGTCTCACGCTGGCAAGCGAGGAGGGCGCGCGCGCCGCGCTGAACTATCAGAAAGCGAACGACGTCCCCGCCGCCATCAACCTGCGCGCCGCGGCCGCGTGCGCGACCGCCACAAACATGGTCGCGCAGATGATCAGCACCGCCGCATGCCAGACCGTGCCCGCCGCATGCAGCTACCAGCCGGCCATGACCTGCATTGCCGTGACCCTGACCTACAACTACGCGGCGCATCCGCTCGTGCCGAACCTGCCTCTGCTCGGGCTCATGCTGCCCGACAACCTGACCAGTACCGCCACGGTGCAACTCAATCCGGTGAACATACTTTGACTGACGCACACGCTCCGATTCCGTCGACTCCGGCTCGCTCGTCCGCGCATGACGGCCACACAGCCTCGCGCGATTCATGGCGCACCCAGCCATGCTGAAGCTGACCCGCATCGTTGCCGGCGCGCTGATTGCCGTCGCGCTGTTGCTCGGCGTATTCGCCGTGATGTTGCTGCGCCGGCCCGCGCCGGCGCCGGTCGCGTCCGTCAAGCAAACGGTGTTTCCGGTGGTGGTGGCGACGCGCGTGCTGCCCGCGGGCAAGCCGATCGGCGCCGATGCGCTGCGTGTTCAGCCGTTGCCGATTAACCCCAACGGCGCGTTCGCCGATCCTTCGCTGGTCGCGGGGCGCGTGCCCGCCGCCGACATCGGCGCGGACTCGCCGGTGCTCGAGGAGCAACTGTCGTCCGGTCTCGCCGAGCGGATCGAGCCGGGCGAGCGCGCGGTCGCGGTGCGCGTCGAGGAATCGAATGCGGTCGGCAACCGCTTGCGGCCCGGCAATTTCGTCGACGTGTTCTTCACGCTCAAGCGCGACGGCAATATGGGGAGCGGCGGCGAAATCGAGCGTACCCAGGCGCGTCTGTTGATGTCGAAGGTGCGCGTGCTCGCGTTCGGCAACGCGACGGCGGCGGGCGACACGTCCGGCGATCCGAACGGCATGGTTAGGACAGCCGTGCTCGCGGTGCCGGTAGCCGACGTGGACCGTCTGACGCTCGCCGAAAGTTCGGGGCGGCTCGTGTTCGCGCTGCGCAATCCGAAGGATGCCGAAGTAATCGACGCCGCCGCCTTCGCGCCGCTGCCCGCGGTGCTGAAGACATCGACGCGAGCGGGCGACGCCGCGCCGTCCGGCGATTCGACGCGCGCGGCCGCCGGCGTCTCGCTCGACGCGCTGTCGGGCGGCGCGGGCAATGCCGCGCCACGCACGCCCGCCGCGCCGCATGCTGCGCCGCCCGTCACGCGCGTCGTGAATCATGCGGGAAGCGCGGGCGGCGTCATCGAAGTGATACGGGGTGGGCGCGCCGAAACGGTCGCCCGATAGCGGTTTCAGGGAGCCGCGCGGCCACGCGCGTCCATAAAAAAATGAACAAACGCATTTTCGGGTACGGATTAACGGCGCTGCTGTGCGGCTCGTCGATGGCGATGTCGTCCGCGAGTTTTGCGGCGGGCGGCGCGGAGCAGCTCGACATCGCCGTCGGCTCGCAGCAGTCGCTTGCGGGCGGCCATACGCTGCGGCGCGTCGCCATCGGCGATCCGAGCGTCGCGGACGTGCTCATCATCAAGGGCGACAAAACGGGCGGCGTGCTGCTGATCGGCAAATCGCCGGGCACGACGAACGTCATGTTGTGGGAGCAGGGCAAGGACGCGCCGTTGTCGTATGTCGTGAACGTGAGCTCGCCGGCCGCGAAAAGCTTGCTCGGGCCCGGCACGCCGTCCGTGAAGGTGCTCGGCGACACCGCGCTGATCACGGGCGCCGCGCCGACGATGGAAGCGCATCACCGCGCCGCCGCCGCCGCCGAGATCGAGGCACATCAGCGCGCGGCGCTGGGCGGCGCGGGCGGCATCGGCACTGCCAATGGAGCAAAAAGCGGTGCAAACGGCGGACCAAACGGCAGCGCAAACAGCGCCGCAAACAGCGCACAAATCTACGACACCTCGACAATCGCGACCCGCTCGGTCGTCCAGGTCGACGTGCGCGTGGTGGAGTTCAGCCGCACGGTCCTCAAGCAGGTCGGCCTGAACATTCTCAAGCAGAACAACGGCTTCACGTTCGGCTCCTTCGCGCCGTCGGCGCTGACCTCGGCGACCTACGGCTCCACGCCGTCGTTCAGTTCGGTCGCGCCGATTTCGTCGGCGTTCAATCTCGTGTTCAACTCGGCCACGCACGGCCTGTTCGCCGACCTGAGCCTGATGGAAAGCAACAACCTCGCGCGGATTCTGGCCGAGCCGACGCTCGTCGCGCTGTCCGGTCAGAGCGCGAGCTTTCTTGCCGGCGGCGAAATTCCGGTGCCGATTCCGCAAGGTCTCGGCACGACGTCGATCGAATATAAGCCGTACGGCGTCGGTCTCACCCTCACGCCGACCGTGTTGAGCCCGCAGCGCATCGCGCTCAAGGTCGCGCCAGAAGCGAGCCAGCTCGACTTCGCGAACGCGGTCACGATCAGCGGCGTATCGGTGCCCGCGATCACCACGCGCCGCACCGACACCACGGTCGAACTCGGCGACGGCGAGAGCTTCGTGATCGGCGGGCTGATCGATCGCGAAACGATTTCGAACGTGGCCAAGGTGCCGCTGCTTGGCGACCTGCCCGTGATCGGCGCGTTCTTCAAGCAGCTCAACTATCAGCAGAACGACAAGGAACTGGTGATCATCGTCACGCCGCATCTGGTGTCGCCGCTCGCGAAAGGCGCGACCTTGCCGGCCACGCCGGGCGAGCAGTCGGAGCAGCGCAACGCGCCGGTGTGGCGCTCGCTGATCGGCGGCGTGGCGGCGCGCGACGCGGCGCCGGGATTTTCGAAATGAACGCGCGCGGCCAGGCGGCAGTTCGCGGCGCGCGCACGGCTTGCCGCTGCAAGATCGGCGCGCGTCTGCCGCAGTTAGGCTGCGGCGGGCAACGAAAGGCAAAGGCACGCGTCGTTGCGCCGATGCCGCAAGAGGATGGGCACGATGAACGCAAGAACGCACTCGTTGACTGACCGGGCCGTCACCGACTATTTCATGTTTGCGTCGCTCGCCGACGAACATGTGCACTGGCTCTCGGAGACCTTGCTTGCCGCGGGCGCGGTCGAGGCGGTCACGCTCGATCCGTCGATCCTCACGCAGCGCATCGCGACGCTCAACCCGTCGCTCATATTCGTCGACTTTTCGGGCGGACGCGGCGCGGCGGCGAGCGCGGCGACGAGCGCGGTGCGCGCGCAGTATCCGGGGCTGCAGATCGTCGCGATCGGTTCGCTCGCGGAACCGGAAAGCGCGCTCGCTGCGTTGCGCGCGGGCGTGCGCGACTTCATCGATCTGACGGCGCCCGCCGCCGACGCGCTGCGCATCACGCAGCAGGTGCTCGACAACCTGGTCGAACCGGTGAGCCGGCATGGCCGCGTGACCGCGCTGCTGGGCGCGCGCGTCGGCATGGGCGTGAGCACGCTCGCGACCAATCTCGCGGTCATGCTGCAACGGCGCGACGCGCAGCAGGGCAGGCAGGCGGCGTTGCTCGATCTCGGCTTGCCCGCCGGCGACGGCCTGCTGATGCTCAACACCCGCAGCGACTTTCATTTCGTCGAAGCCGTGCGCAATCTGCGGCGCTTCGATCAGACCTTCGTGCACACGGCGCTCTCGCATCACACGAGCGGCCTCGCGTTCACCACGCTGCCGCCGAATCTCGCCGACATGCGCGAGATTTCCTATTCGTCGTCGATCAGTCTCCTGAACCGGCTGCGCGCGTTTTTCGACCAGCAGATCATCGACCTCGGCGGCTTCTCGAACATCGAATTCATCGCGCACGTGGTGCGTGCTTCCGACGAAGCGTGGCTCGTCTGCGATCAGGGCGTGGCGTCGATTGTGTCGGCGGTCGGCGTGCTGGAGGCATTGCGCGATGCGGGCACGGACACGACCAACGTCAGGCTGATCGTGAACAAGTTCGACCCGGATCTCGGGCTCGCCGCCGCGCAGATCGCGGAGCGTCTCGAGATTCCGCTCGTCGCGAGCTTGCCCGATCGCCGCGTGGCGCTCGGGCAGACGGCGAACCAGGGCTTGCTGCTCGCCGATGCCGCCGCGCGCGACCCGTACGTGCGCGCGCTCGAACCGCTGATCGAGCGGCTCGCGGGCCCGGCACACACGAGCGCGCCGGCGCGCGGCAAGTCCGCGTTGGGCGCGCTCAAACGCTTCATCCCAACTTCTTCCAGACGGTCATAGACGATGGCAAAAGAAATCGAATTCGCCGACAACGCGCCGTCGTTTGCGCAAAGCCAGCAGTTCCAGGACATCAAGAACGCCGCGCACGAACATCTGCTCACGCGTATCGAGGAACTCGGCTCGGAGTTCGGCCGCTGGTCGCGCAACGCGATCAATCAGTTCGTCGATCTGGAAATGGACAGCTTCGTGCGGCTGCGGCGCGTGCCGATCAACGAGGCCGAGGTGCGCGCGATTGCCGACGCGCTGACCAAGGAGCTCGCGGGTTTCGGACCGATCGAGGATCTGCTCAACGATCCGGCCGTCGAAGACATTCTGATCAACGGTTATAACGACGTGTACGTGTCGCGTCACGGCATCCTCACGAAGATACCGGTGCGCTTCGCCGACAACGCGCATTTGCTGCGCATCGTGCGGCGCATTCTCGCGCCGATCGGCCGGCGTCTGGACGAATCGAATCCGATGGTCGATGCGCGCCTGCCGAACGGCGGACGCGTCAACGTGGTGATCGAGCCGCTGTCGATCGACGGGCCGATCGTGTCGATCCGCAAATTCCGCAAGGACCCGCTGCGTCCCGACGATCTGCTCGGCAACGGCACCTATAGCCCCGAAATCGGCGCGCTGCTCGAAGCCGCGGTCATGGCGCGCTGCAATGTGCTGGTGTCGGGCGGAACGAGTTCGGGCAAGACGTCGCTGCTCAACGCGCTGGCCTTTCACATCCCCGAGCCGGAGCGTGTCGTGACGATCGAGGACACGGCCGAGCTGTCGCTGAACCATCCACATGTGGTGCGGCTCGAAAGCCGTCCGGGCGGCTTCGACGGCGCGGGCGTCGTGACGATCCGCGACCTGCTGCGCAATACGCTGCGCATGCGCCCGGACCGCATCATCGTCGGCGAAGTGCGGGGCGGCGAAGTGCTCGAAATGCTCCAGGCGATGAACACGGGCCACGACGGCTCGATGGGCACCGTTCACGCAAGCTCGCCGCGCGAGTGTCTGTACCGGCTCGAAATGCTGGCGGGCTTCGCGGGCTTCCAGGGCACCGAGTCGAGCCTGCGCCGTCAGATCGCCAACGCGATCGACTTCATCGTGCAGATCGGGCGGCTTTCGAACGGCCGCCGCCGCATTCTGTCGATCACCGAAGTCACGGGCCTGTCGGACAACATCATCGCGACGCAGGAGTTGTACCGCTACGAGCCGGTGCTGTCCGCGGACGGCGAAGAGCTCGATCAATGGGTGTCGCTCGGCATTCATCCGCATTCGCCGAAGCTCGCGCGCTTCCGTCAGCCGCTGGGGGGTGTGGGCTTCGACGGTAGCGGTAGCGGCGGCGGTGGTTTTGGTGGCGGCGGTGGTGGCGGTTTCGGCGGCGGCTTCAATGTCTAGCGCCGCATTGATCTTTGCCGCGCTCGCGCTGCTGTGCGCGGCGCTTGCGCTGCTCGTCCTGCAGCGCGGCGCGCAACGCAAGGAGCAGGCGAGCGCGGAGCGCTTTATCGACAGCCGGATGAGCGTCGCGTCGACTGCCGCGATAAGCGGCGCGGCGATGGCATCGGGCGCAGCGGGTGCAAGCGGTGCTGCAAGCGCGCCGCGTGGCGCATCGTCTTCGGGCGGCGCTTCGTCTTCGTCTTCGTCTTCGTCTTCGGGCGCGGCCGCGGGATCGGCGTCCGCTTCCGCACGCCGCGCCGCGCCCGGCGTCGCGTTCGCGCCGCAAGCGCCGGCCGCCGACGCGGGCTGGGACGCGCATCTGCGTTATCTGGGCGCACGCATGCGCTATGCAATCGGCGCGAGGCTCAACCGCGCCGGACTGCGCAACGCGCGCGCGTCGCTCGCCGCGGTTGCAGCCGTCATCGTGACCTTGTGTCTCGTGGCCGGCAGCCAGGGCGGCCCGCTCGCCGCCGGCGTCACGCTGCTGGGCTGCGCGGTGTTCTTCTACTTCGTGATGTCGATGCGCGCAAGCCGGCGCCGTCAGGCGATCGTGCGGCAACTGCCGTCGTTTCTCGACGGCATCGTGCGTCTGATCACGCTCGGCAACAGCGTGCCCGCCGCGTTCCAGGCCTCGCTACAAACCACCGAGGCGCCGCTGCGCGAATGCCTCGACCATGTTTCGCGGATGCTCAGATCCGGCGTCGAGATCGACCGCGCGCTGTCTCACGTCGCGGTCCTGTACGGCGCGCGCGAACTCGAACTGGTGGGCGCGGTGCTGCGGCTCTCCGTTAAATACGGCGGCCGCGCCGACGTGATGCTCGACCGCATGTCGTCGTTCATGCGCGATCTCGAGCAGGCCGAACGCGAACTCGTCGCGATGTCGTCGGAAACGCGGCTGTCGTCGTGGGTGCTCGGCATGTTGCCCGTCGGCATCGGCGGCTTTCTGATTCTGACGAACCCGCGCTATTTCGGCTCGATGTGGTTCGATCCGGGCGGCCGCCAGATTCTCTATCTCGCGTTCGCGCTGCAATTGACGGGCGCGTATCTGCTGTACCGGCTCGCCCGATTGAGGGCCTGACGATGCAGCCGAACGAACTCTTCGCTCTCGCGCTTGCGTTCGCCGCCGCGGGCTTGCTGCTGCTTGCCGGCTTGCTGGTCGCGCGTCTTGCCGCGGCACGCCGCAGTGCTCGCACGCTCGCGCACGCACTCGACGGACGCGCGCTGCAAAGCGCGGCGGCCGCGGGCGCTCGTGGCGCGCAGGCGGGCAATGCGGCGAATGCCGCGCACGCGCTGAATACATCGTCCTCGCGCGGCACTTCGGCCAACGTCAAGCGCGCACGCGGCATGAAAGGCCTGCTCGAACGATGCGCCGACGCCGGCACGCGCTGGCTCGACACATCGGTTGGCCGGCAGGTCGTCGCGCAGGAGGACCGGCGGCTTCTCGAACAGTGCGGTTTCGTCGATGCCCGCGCGCGCGGACTGTTCCTGATGGCGCGGATCGCGGGCGCGATTGTGCTGCCGCTCGTCGCCGGCCCGATCGCGCACGCGCATGTCGACGGTCCGCGTTATGTGCTCGTCGTGATCGTCGCGTTCATGTGCGGCG
Organism: Paraburkholderia sp. RCC_158; assembly: GCF_041355255.1. Lineage (NCBI taxonomy): Bacteria > Pseudomonadati > Pseudomonadota > Betaproteobacteria > Burkholderiales > Burkholderiaceae > Paraburkholderia > Paraburkholderia sp. RCC_158. The sequence continues at coordinate 39,256 of NZ_JBFUPM010000003.1, forward strand.
TGATGGCGCCGAAGCTGGTGTTGCGCCGGCGCGCGGCGGCGCGTCGCGGCGCGGTCGTCGACGAATTGCCGATGCTCGTCGATCTCTTGCGGCTCTTGCAGGGCGTCGGCCTCTCGCTCGATCAAAGCCTTCAGGTGATGGTCAACGATTTTCGCGGCGTCTTGCCCGTGCTCGCGAGCGAACTCGAAATCGCGCAAGGTCAGTTCGCCGCGGGCCGCACGCGCGAGCAGTCGCTGTCGCGACTTGCGTCCAGCTTCGACAACGAAGACCTGCGCGCCGTGGTGCGCCTGCTGATTCAGGTGGACCGCCACGGCGGCGCAGTGCAGGAACCGCTCAAGCAGTTCGGCGACCGCCTGCGCGAAACGCGCCGCGCGATGCTGCGCGAACGGATCGGCCGAATGGCGGTGAAGATGACCGGCGTGATGATCCTGACACTGCTTCCCGCGCTGATGATCGTCACCGCGGGGCCGGGTGTGATGTCCGTGTCCCATTCGCTGAAGTCGATGCATCGGTAAGGAAACAGCAATGCAATTGATCAAGATACCGAACTATTCCGCGCGTGCGATGCGCTGCGCTTGCAGTGCGTTGGCGCTCGCGTTGCTCGGCGCGTGCGCGTCGCAGCAGTCCGGCTACGGCATCGGTCCGCAGGCCGAGCGGCAGGCCATGCTGCAGCGGACCAATCGCGATCCGGCGCCGGACACGCCGGGCATGTACCTGGGTCTGATCGACCGGATGCAGTCGCAAGGGCTTTACTTCGCGTCGCTCGCGCATATCGACGCGTTCGAGAAGCAGTACGGCGTCACGCCGGATTCGATCCTGTTGCGCGCGGACGCATTGCGCATGACCGATCAGCCCGAGGCGAGCGCGGCCGCTTATGGGCAGTTGCTACAGACGCCGCTGGCGGCGCGCGGGCATCGCGGGCTCGGTTTGATCGCGGGCGGACAGGGCGACTTCGGCCGCGCGGCGAGCGAGTTGCAACAGGCGGCGCAGCTCGCGCCGACCGATGCGACGGTGCTGTCCGACCTCGGTTATGCGCGCCTGCGTGCGGGCGACGTCGCTGGCGCGCGCGTGCCGTTGATGAAGGCGGCGGAACTCGATTCGACGAACCCGAAGGTCGTCAGCAATATCGCGCTTTTTCTGCTGGCGAACGGGCAGGCGGCCTCCGCGCAGGCGCTGATGAACCAGCAGAAGCTCGGGCTCGACGTGCGCGCGGCGATCCGCAGCGACGCGGCGAAAGTCGCCGCCGCGAGCCGCGACGGTGCGCATGCGGGCGCTGCCGCCGCCGGCTTGGCGGTTGCGTCGAGTGCGCGAAACGCGCCGGCGGGCACGGTCGCGAGCATGCAGAACACGATGGAACCGGCGCCGCGTCTCTTGCAACGGTTCGCACAATAACAGGCGGCGCGGCCGCGGAGGGTAGCGTGAAAAATAACGAAAGAAACCGGATGCGGTGGCGCGCGTGGCGCTGGTGGTGCGTTACAGTGCGCGCGTCGGTGTTCGTGCTGGCGGCCGGCGCAGCCGTGCACGCGAGCGCTCAGTCGGCGGCAGCGGGTGAGCCCGCCGTCGTAAGCAGCGAAGTCGGGCATTCGACTTCAGCATGGCTCGAGCTTCAGCGCAGCAACGCGCAAGCCGCAGCCCCTCAGCCGATGCTCGGCGAAGAGGCGGGGCTCGCGTACCGGCGCTACATGCAGTCGTTCAAATCTCGCATTCCCGATCTGTACGGTTCGGCGCTCAACCAGGGCAGCGGCGGCGGGCAGGGCGGCGGGCTCACGGGCCAGTTGCCGCAGAACTGATATGCGATCAGCCGATTCCGTCCACCGCCGTTTGCGATCGCTGCGCACGCATCGTCGCGCAGGCGCTGCCCTTGCGCTCACCCCGCGTCGGCAGCGCGGCGCGATTGCGCTGCTGGCGGCGGTGTTCGTGAGCGTCGCGGTGATCGCGCTCGGCGCCGTGGACATCGGCCACTTCTATTACGCGCGCCGCGATTTGCAGCGAACCGCCGATCTCGCCGCGGCGGCCGGCGCTCAGGTGATCGGCAGCGCGGGCGGCTGCGCCGCGGCCGCCAGCATGGCGCGGCTGAACGCAACCGCAAACGGTCTGCCGGCCGACGGCACGGTCCAGGTCACTTGCGGACGATGGGACCCGTCGGCCAATGCGGGCCAGTCGTACTTCGTTGCGTCGGGCACGCCGCTCAATGCGGTGCAAGTGGTGGCGAGCCGGCCCGTGCCGTTTCTGTTTCTGATCGGCCAGGCGCGCGACCTGAGCGCGAGCGCCGTCGCGCAGGCGACCAACATCAGCTCGTTCTCGCTGAGCACGTCGGTGGCGAGCCTTTCCGGCGGTCTGCTCAACGGATTGCTGAACGGCTTGCTCGGCACCAGCCTGAATCTCGACGTCGGCTCTTATCAGGGGCTCGCCACCGCGCAGGTGAAGCTGGCGGATCTGGCGGCCGCGTTGGGCGTCGCGTCGATGTCGCAGTTGCTGCAAACGCAGGTGACGGTGAGCCAGCTCGCCACCGCGATGGCGACCGTGCTCGGTCAGAGCAACGTGGCGAGCGCGAGCGCGACCAGCGCGCTAGGCGCGATTGCGAGCGCATCGACGGGATCGACGGCGATCCGGCTCGGCGACACGACGAGCGCAAACGGCTTGCTCGCGATCGGTCTGGCGAACCCGGAGGCGGCCGCGTCCGCCACCATCAACGCGCTCGACGCGCTGATGATCGCCGCCGAGATCGCGCACGGCAGCTCGGCGGTGAGCCTGGGCACCGCGCTCAATCTGAGCCCGGTCGCGAACGTCACGGCGCAAGCGCGGGTTCTGAAGCCGCCCGTGATCGCGGTGGGCGAGGCCGGCACCTATCCGGACGGCCGCTATCGGACGAGCGCGCATTCGGCGTCGGTGCAGCTTTATCTGAACGTGCAACTGGTCAACGCCAACCTCGGGCTGGGGGCGGGATTTCCTTCGCTTGTCAACGTGAGCCTTCTCAATCTGCCGATTTACCTCGAAGTCGCGCCCGGCACCGCCGGCTTGCAAAGCACGCAGTGTTCGACGCAGAAGTCGACGAGCTATAGCGGGATCGACGTCAGGCCAGGCGTGCTGTCGATGTGCGTGGGCGGCGACGCGTCCAGCAACCTGACCAATAGCAGCGTGCCGACCACGTGCTCGACGCCCGCGTCGTTGACTTCGGTGAGCGTGCCGCTGCTGAGCCTCGGCGTGATCGACGTGACGGTCGGCACCAGTTCGCCGGCGAACGGCTTCAACCTCCATATACAGCCGCAGTCGAGCGTGCTGCGCTTTAACAACGTGGCCGGCGATGCCGACGACTTTCAGCGCACCAACACCAACGCGCTCGGCTCGGCCACGAGCGGTCTCGTGGGCCAGCTCGCGTCCGGCCTCGCGGGCTCGATGCACGCGAGCGCGCTCGGCCTCGACATCACCGTTCTTGCCGCGCCGCTCGTTGGCGCGCTCGCCGGGCTGCTCACGCCCGTACTGAATTCGCTCGACCTGCTGCTCGTTCCGCTTCTGCAACTCCTCGGCGTGCAGGTCGGCGTCAGCACGGTTCACAGCCTCGGACTTGCCTGCGGTCAGGCACAACTGGTTTATTGATTCGGCGACCATGAGAACCACCACCAAAATCGAGGAACTCGATATTTACGTCTGGGAGGGCAAGGCCGACATCGTCGACCGGGTCGCGCGCTGCATGGCGAGCTTCGACGTCGAAGTGATCCGTGCGGATGACATCGCGATCTCGCCCGAGCGGACCGCGCAGCGGCCGTCGCTCGCGATCATCAGCGTCTCGGTGATCGACAGCGGCGCGCTGATCGTGCGCGACTGGCAGGCCGCTCACGGCATTCCGGTCGTGTGGGTCGGCGCGGCGCCGCGCGACCACGATCCGTCGATGTATCCCGCCGAGTATTCGCACATTCTGCCGCTCGACTTCACGTGCGCCGAGTTGCGCGGCATGGTGACGAAGCTCGTGCTGCAAATGCGCGCACACAGCGCGAAGACGCACGAGTCGGACGCGATCATCGCCAACTCCGAATGCATGCAGGCGCTGCTGCACGAAGTCGATACCTTCGCCGACTGCGACACGAGCGTGCTGGTGCACGGCGAGACCGGCGTCGGCAAGGAGCGCATCGCGCAACTGCTGCACGAAAAACATAGCCGCTACGGCAAGGGCCCGTTCGTCGCGGTGAATTGCGGCGCGATTCCGGATGGCCTGTTCGAGTCGCTGTTTTTCGGGCACTCGAAGGGCTCGTTCACGGGCGCCGTGGTCGCGCACAAAGGCTACTTCGAGCAGGCCGACGGCGGCACGCTGTTTCTCGACGAGATCGGCGATTTGCCGCTTTATCAGCAGGTCAAGCTGTTGCGCGTGCTCGAAGACAGCGCCGTCACGCGCATTGGGTCCGCGACGCCCGTCAAGCTCGACTTCCGGCTCGTCGCGGCGACCAACAAGCATCTGCCGCAGCTCGTGAAGGACGGCACTTTTCGCGCAGACCTGTATTACCGGCTGGCCGTGATCGAGCTGAAGATCCCGTCGCTGGAAGAGCGGGGCGCCGTCGACAAGATCGCGATCTTCAAGGCGTTTATCGCCGAGGTGGTGGGCGCCGAGCGTCTCGCCGGCTTGCCGGATTTGCCGTACTGGCTCGCGGACGCCGTCGCCGATACGTATTTTCCCGGCAACGTGCGCGAACTGCGCAATCTCGCCGAACGGATCGGCGTGACGGTGCGGCAGATCGGCGCATGGGACGCCGCGCGCCTGCAGCGTCTGCTCGCGCTTGCTCGCAGCAGTCAGCCGGTGCCGGCCGAGAGCGCGGCCGAAGTGCTGGTGGACCGCAGCAAATGGGACATGGCGGAGCGCAACCGCGTGATCGCCGCACTCGACGCCAACAGTTGGCGGCGTCAGGACACGGCGCTCTATCTGGGCATCAGCCGCAAGGTGCTGTGGGAGAAAATGCGCAAGTACCAAATTTTCGACGAAGAGCCCGAAACCCGCGAAAGTGAGTAATAATGAGACGATTGGGAACTAAAACAAAAACTGTCGAAGCAGGAATTACATGGACCAAAAGTCGAAACTACGACAGATCGCCGTTGCCGCGATCATGGCGTTGGGGGTAGCACACGGCGCATGCGCACAGGCTCAGTCTTTGCCTCAGTCTCAGTCTCAGTCTCAGTCTGACAACAATGGCGCATCCGGCGTCGTTTCCCAACCGGGTGCGACAGTCGCGCTGCCATCGACGCAGCCTGCGCAGCCTCAGGTTCGGACTTCCGCGCTCACGCCGGACGAAGCGAAGCAATCGGCCGCGGGCAACGTCGCCGAATTGCAGCAGATGATCAAGGGCTCGGACCTCAGCGAACTGCGCACCACGTACAACGGCAGTTACGGCGCGAGCTTGCTGTTCCACGGCAAGGAGATGACGTACTACGTCGCGCTCTTCCAGCAAAAGAACTTCTGGCGTGTCATCAAGACGCAGGACGCGGCGCGCGCTGAAATGATCTACCGCGATTTCGCGCGCCAGACGCTGCAACTGTCGGACGTGGAAATTCGCCGCACGCAACTCGAGGCGCAAAAGGCGTTCACCGAACGCATGATCGCGCTGTCGCAGAACCGTGCGAATCGCCTGCAGGCCGACCTCGATGTTGCGCGCCAGCAGCAGACGATCGTGGCCAACCAGCAGCAACAGACCCGCGCCGAAGCCGTGGCGCTCGCCCAGCAAAAGGCTGCCGCGCAGGAGCAACTGCGTGCGGCGCAGCGTCAGGTGCGCGAACTGCAGCGGCAGCTTGAAAGCGGCTTGCCGGTGCATTGAGGCGGAAGCGGCTGACCGTCTGACGGTCTGATCGCACCAGATAAGCCGGGTGGGCGATGCATCAACGATGCTCAATACGCTCGCTCGGCTTGCTTTCATACGAGGCGTTACTCGACCGGCTTTGTCCTTGGCATAAATCAGCGTATCTGTCGGCTGGCGTCATCACGGCGCGCGTGCCGAAGGCGCTTGCGAATTGCGCACTGTGCCTGTGCGCGCGATGCGTTCGCGGCGCGCGACTGCGTTGCCGTTGCGCGCTAGCGCCGCTTCTTCTCTTCCCCTGGCTTTTGCCCTTGCCCCGGCGAGTGCGGTTGTGCCTCCGACGCACGAGGCGCGTGATTCTCGTGGACGGCAATCGGATCGCTCGCGGGGAAGCTTTCTTCCAGTGCCTCGTCGAGGCGGCTTTCGGTTGAGTCGAGCACCCGCTCCGGCTGGTTTCCGGTGGACGGCGGCGCAGTGTGCTTCTTGCTCGTCATGACGGGCTCCCTTAGACGTAATCGACGATCCAGCATAGCGCAAACACTGCGCCGGCGACATTAGCCGGATGGCATAGGACCGCGATGCGCAACGCCAACGGCGCCCCATCTAGTAAAGAAAAACTTCAAACGTAGGTTCGCCGGCTCGTTTTCCGTGTGTCGCAGGAATGCGGTGCGGAAAACAACCATCATCGGACGGTCGCGTGGACCGGCCCGTCGCACCGCATGCGGCGCAACGACACTGTCCAGCTTCGGGAGGGGCGCAAACTCAAACGACCAACAACAAGGCAGCGAACACCATGAACACGAAACACGTGCGCACAAGGCGTTTCAACGCTTCGCACGTGGTGGAAGCAGAACTGGATCATCTGGATTGGGCAACGAAACAGCCGACGCAACGGATGCTGGACGCCGGCTACTGGCGGCGTCGTCTGTTGGCGGTCAAATGCAGGTTCGAGCTGTCAGAACAACAGGTGGCGAGGGTGGAGAAAATTCTGCAGCGGCTCGGCCCTCTGCAGAAGTAAGCGGCGCTGCTGCGCCGCTCATTGCTTACTCGTGGCCGCCGTTGCCGTTGCCATTACCGTTGCTGCCGCCACCGCCGTGATTGCCGTGGTTGCCGCCGTCGCCGCCCGTGCCGAACAGACGGCGCCGGCGCGTGACGACCACCGGCGTGTCGGACGAACTGCCGCGCTCCGATGCGGGCCGGTCAGACGGTGCGCCGTACGATTCGCGCGGTTCACGCGGTTCACGCGGTTCCCGATGCTCGCGCGGCTCACGCGAGCCATGCGGCCCGCGGGTGGTGTGCTCGCCATGCGACGGGCGGCCCGCGCGCGGAGCCGGACGGGTTCCGGTATCGAGCTGGATCGTCGAGATGGCGCGCTTGTAGATGCCCTGCAGGCCGACGGGCGTGCGCAGCATCACCAGATATTGGTCGAACGACTCGATGCACCCTGTCAGGCGGATGCCGTTGACAAGGTAAATCTCAACGCGCTTTCGTTCTTTGCGCGCGGCGTTCATGAAGTCGTTTTGCGGATGCGATTCTGCGGAAGCCATGGACAATTCAGGTTAGAAAGACGGTTGTTCGCCGCGATTCTACCCTGTGCGGGGCGGAACGCGTCGGCGGGCGAACTGCGTCCACTATAACGGCTTGCGCCCACATAAGCACCTGGTAACTATGGGCTGTAACGTTGAGTTACCAAATCAGCCGATGATTGCCCGGCTTCTTCGGCCACAGCGGGCGCTTCCCGATGCCGATGGCGGAAAAAGCTGGCACGGCGGGATGCATCGTCGGAATAAATCGCCTGGCTGCAGCGTTAAGAGAGGGACGGTGCAGGAAAGATTGAGCACCGAGTTTGATCGACAGCCTCGCATGGGACGGAAGTAAGCGCCCTGCATGACAACGGAGACTCACATGAAACGCACTCGCATCCTCGGCATGATCGTCATGCTTTTCACACTCGCATTGGGCTCGCTCGCCACCACGGCATGCTCTTCGACGGACAGCGGCGCGTCCAGCAGCGGCACGAGCGGCGGCAGCAGCAGCGGCGGCTACTGAGCGCTGCGCTCGGGGTGAGCTTCGAAGCGGAAGTGATTTCGTGGCTCCCGCAGTTGCGCCGCTATGCGCGCGCGCTGACGGGGGACCGCGCGTGGGCCGATGACCTCGTGCAGGACACGGCCGAGCGCGCGCTCGCGCGCTGGGCGGCGTTCCGGCCCAACAGCAATCTGCGTGCGTGGCTCCTGACCATCCTGCGGCATCTTTATATCGATCAGCTGCGCGGGCGCCGCGAAATCGCCGTCGATGAAGAAAGCGCCCCGTGGCGCAATCTCGAGGCGCCGCAACGCGAGGTCGACGGTCTCGTGCTGCGCGATCTGCAGCGCGCGCTGTATCGCCTGCCGCTCGAACAGCGCGAGGTGCTGCTGCTCGTGTGCGTCGAGGAACTGACGTATCAGGAGACGTCGAAGGCGCTCGGTGTGCCCGTCGGCACGGTGATGTCGCGGCTGTCGCGCGGGCGCGAGCATCTGCGCGCGTTGCTGGAGGGGCCCGCGCAAGGGCCGGCGCGCAAGCCGCCGCCGTTGAAAGTAGTGAGAAATCCGCGATGAATAACGACCACGACGACCACGATTCCAGCTTGCCCGACGGGGTGGACCTGCGAGCGCTGTCGGCGTTCGTCGACGGCGAGATGCCGGATCACGAGCGCGAGCGCATCGCGGCGCTGGTGGCCGGGCATCCGCAAGCGGCCGCGCGGGTGGCCGCGTGGCGCGCGCAAAAGGCCGCGCTGCGCGTGTTGTGCGGCGTGTCGCCTGGCGAAGCGGAGCGCGCATCGGCGGATTATGCCGAGCCTGGCGGCCCCGATGAACCTCATGCCGCCGACGACCCCGCCGTCATCGTGCTGCGTCCGCGCACGCCGTGGTGGCGGCGCGTCGGCGTGGCCGCGTGCTGGCTCGCGGCGGGCGCCGGCCTCGCGCTCGCGCTCGGCCCGCTCGCGCCGCGTTTGACGGGCGGCGCGTGGAACGGTCTCGGTGCAAGCGCGCCCAGTTTCGCCGAACGCGCCGACATCGCGTATGCGGTTTATACGCCCGAGCGGCGACATCCGGTGGAAGTGGCGGCGAGCGAGGAAGAGCATCTGATCGCCTGGCTTTCCAAGCGTCTGAACCGGCCGCTTTCGGTGCCGTCGTTGCAGGAATACGGCTACTCGCTCGTGGGCGGCCGCCTGTTGCCCGGCGAGGCGGGACCGGCCGCGCAGTTCATGTACGAGAACCGCGGCGGCGCGCGCCTCACGCTGTACGTGACCGGCACCGCGCGCGACGAGAACGCGTTCCGTCTGCTGCGCGACGGCAACCGGCGCACCTTCTACTGGATCAGCGACGGCATGGGCTACGCGTTGTCCGGACCGATCGCGGAGGGCAAGCTGCGCTCGATTGCCGTCGACGTCTGCAGCGCGCTCGGCGGCAAGCCGGAAGCGTGGCAGTAGCGACGCGCGCGCCACAAACGGAGACCCCTTGAACCGCACCCTGCCGCCGAACCTTTCCGCCGCGCAGTTCGACGCGGCGCTGGCTGCCTGGCGCGCGATCGTCGGCGACCAGCATGTGGTGAATTCGGCGACCGCGCTGTCGACCTATCTCGACCCGTTCGCGCCCGGCGAGCGCGAGGCGTTCGCGGCGAGCGCCGCGCTGCTGCCCGCATCCGTCGATGAAATCCGCGCGGTGCTGCGCATTGCCAATCAATATCGCATTCCGCTGTGGACGGTCTCCACCGGACGCAACTTCGCGTACGGCGGCGCCGCGCCGCGTCTGACCGGCTCGGTCGTGCTCGATCTGCAACGGATGAAGCGCATCGTCGAGGTCAACGAATCGCTCGCGTATGCGCTCGTCGAACCGGGCGTGAGCTACTTCGATCTGCACGCGCACTTGCGCGAGAAAGGCTACCGGCTGTGGGTCGATCCACCGGCGGCGGGTTGGGGCAGTGTGGTCGGCAATACGCTGGAGCGCGGCTTCGGCTACACGTCGTATGGCGATCATGCGGCCACGCAGTGCGGCATGGAAGTGATACTCGCCAACGGCGACGTGCTGCGCACCGGCATGGGCGGCATCGACACGAGCACCGCATGGCAGCTTTATCAGCCGGGTTACGGGCCGTCGTTCGACGCGATGTTCATGCAGTCGAACTACGGCATCGTCACCAAGATCGGCGTGTGGCTGATGCCCGCGCCGCCTGCCTATCTACTCGGCGAAATTCAGTTTCGCCATGAAACGGATCTCGAAGCCATTGTCGAAATATTGCGGCCGTTGCGGCTCGACGAGACGATCCGCAATCATGCGGTGATCGAAGGCGGTTTGCGGCGCGCTGCCGGACTGTCGGCGCGCGCGCAGTGGTACGACGGTCCGGGCGCGATGCCGGAAAGCGCGGTGACGGCGATGCTCGACAAGCTGAACGTCGGCCGCTGGAATCTGCATTTCGCGCTGTACGGCACGCCCGAGTTGGTCGACGCGCGCTACGCGATCGTCGAGCGCGCGTTCGCGCGTGTGCCGCAGGCGCGAATCTTCGCGAAGCGTTATGCGGGCGACGCCGAGCCCACCGCGGGCGGCGATCGCAATCTGGCCGGCATCCCGGCGATGAGCGCGTTTCGCATGCTCGACTGGCGCGGCGGCGCGGGCGCGCATGTGGACTTCGCGCCGGTGTGCCCGGCGACGGGACGCCATGCGCTGCGCCAGTACTTCATGGTGAAGGCGCGCGCGGCCGAATACGGCTTCGATTACTACGGCGGATTCACGGCGGGCGTGCGTCATCTGCATCACATCTTCGCGGCGATTTTCGATCGCGACGACGCGAACCAGGTCGAGCAGGCCGGCGCGTTACTGCGCTCGCTGATGAGCGACGCGCGCGCGGCCGGTTACGGACAATACCGCGCGCATCTCGCGTATATGGATTTCGCCGCCGCGCAGTACAGCTTCAACGACGGCGCCTTGCTGCGGCTCTCGGAAACGATCAAGGACGCGCTCGACCCGAACGGCATTCTTGCGCCGGGCAAGCAGGGTATCTGGCCGGCGGCGTGGCGCGGACGGCGCGGCTATACGTAAGCGCAACGTGAGCGCAAAGTGGAGCGCAACGTAAGCGCAACGTGGCTGCAAGCGGCGAAATGAGCCGCATCGAACAACCGGAGCACGAGCATGGACCGGCGCACTTTCATGATGACGAGCGCATGGCTTTCCACCACGGCAGGCTCCGTGTGGCCCTGGCTCGGCCACGCCGCGGCACGCGGCGACACCTTCGCGATTGCCGATTCGACGCTGCCGTCAAGCGCCGCGTTTGCCCGCTACGCCGCCGCGATGAACCTGCCCACTTTCGAAACCGGCGACGACATCGGCTTGCTATGGCACACCACGCTTTCACCGCTGCTGCACGCATCGGCTGCCAATGCAAACGCGGTGCGCTGGCTGATCGGCGTGACGCGCGCGTCCGATTACTTCGTGTTGAGAGAACTCGCGACTCGCGCGACGCATCGCATCGAGCATAGTCACGAACAGGCCGCGCAGTCCGCCGATGCCAAGCCCGCTCACGTCAGCTTCGTATTCGCGCCGCGTTGAGCCGCGACGACGCTAGGACTAGAACTTATAGGCCTTGTTTTGCGGGTCGAAAGTGGAGTCGTCGAAAGTTTTCGGCGTGATGGTTTCGAACACGATCTTCTCAAAGATGCGGCCGTCGTTGTCATAAGACTCGACGGTGCGGAAATACGGATGCCGCAAATCGAGCCCGAGCGTCTCCTTCTTCGCGTAGAACTGCGGCTGACCGGTCGGCGTCTCGAACGTGAACGCGACCACGCGCACGCCGTCGATGGTCTGCACGTCGATCTGCATCGAGCGCGGCAAGCCGGCCTCGATAAATTTCTTGCCCTCGGCGAGGTACTGCTGCGCGATGTATTCGGTGCCGAGATCGCGCACCTGATGATTCGATTGCGAGCGGGCGAGCGCGCCGTTCAACGACGTCCATAACGGCATCACGTTCATGATGCCGCCGAGGTGCCCATACATTTCGTCGCTGCGCTTCGATTCGTCGTAGATGATTTCCTGGCCCGCGTGCCCGCCGTCGGGCAGCCACTTTGCGTAGATGCGCAGTGGGTCGTGCGCGACGCGCACCAGCATGTGATCGGGCTTGTCGGGCCACTGGCCGCGAACGCGCTCGGAGCGCGACATCGTGAACTCATACGACGCGTAGCCGTTCGGACCTTCCTTGATATAACGCGGCAGCGCGAGCGGATCGAGCGACTTGAATAGCGCGACCAGTTGCGCGTCGTCGAGCGCTTCGAGCGTGCCGCTCTGTTGCGCGGCGCGCAGCCATTTGACCTGCTGATCGAGCGTCAACTTGCCGACTTGCGAAGCGGGCGTCGAAGGTGGCTTGACCGCGCCTGCGGTTTCGAGCGGCGGCGGCTTGTCGTCGTTTTGTGCGAAGGCGGGCGAGACGCCGATGCTTACGATTGCACATGCTACGGCGCACACGACGAGCGCGCCGGACCGCAGCTTGCGAAACGGCAGCTTGTCGCGCTGAGCCGGCGGCGCGCAAACAGCGGCTGTCGCGTTCAAGCGCATCGCGCGAAACAACCGCAAGCGTGCGAACAGGCAAGGCGTCATCAAAACTCTCCCGAAAGGTGGCGCAACGCTTCACGCGAGCGCCTTGGGAGTCAGGCAGACTTTTGCTTCGCGAGTTCCTCGTCCCGCAGCGCGCGGCGCAGAATCTTGCCGACATTTGTTTGCGGCAACTCATCGCGGAACTCGACGACTTTCGGCACCTTGTAGCCCGTCAGGTTCTTGCGGCAATGCGCGATCACCTGTTCGGCGGTCAACGACGGATTGCGCTTCACGACGAACACTTTGACGCGCTCGCCCTGCGCGTCGTCGGGCACACCGATTGCCGCTACTTCGCGCACGTCGGGGTGCGCCGCGATCACGTCCTCGATCTCGTTCGGATAAACGTTGAAGCCCGACACGAGGATCATGTCTTTCTTCCTGTCGATGAGACGAATGAAGCCGCGCGAATCCATCACGCCGATGTCGCCGGTCGCGAGCCAGCCTTCGTCGTCGATCACCTTGGCGGTCTCCTCAGGCCGGTTCCAGTAGCCCTTCATGACCTGCGGGCCCATCACGCACAATTCGCCTGCCTCGCCGATGTCCGCCCAACTGCCGTCGTCTTTTCTGAAGCGCACTTGCGTCGACGGCGCGGGCAAGCCGATCGAGCCTTCGAAGTCGCGCAGGTTCGAGACGTCGACGGGATTCATCGACACGATCGGCGAGCATTCGGTCAAGCCGTAGCCTTCGATAATCGGCTTGCCCGTCACCGCCTTGAAGCGCTCGGCCACCGACCTTTGCGTCGCCATGCCGCCCGCCATCGCGAGCTTGAGGTCGGAGAAATCGCGCTTGCGAAATTCCTCGTTCTCGAGAAACGCGTTGTACAGCGTATTGACCGCGGTCATGCCGGTGAACTTCTCGTGACGGATGATCATCATCACGCGCTTCATGTCGCGCGGATTCGCGATCAGGATGTTGCGCCCGCCGAGTCCCATGAAAATCAGCGCGTTCACCGTCAGCGAATAGATGTGATAAAGCGGCAGCGGCGTGAGCACCGTTTCTATCTCGCCGCTCAATTGACCTTCGGACCACGCCTTCGCCTGCAGCAGATTGGCGATGATGTTGCGATGCGTGAGCATCGCGCCCTTCGCGACGCCCGTGGTTCCGCCGGTGTACTGAAGAAACGCGATGTCGTGATGCGTCGGGCGAACGGGCGTGAGCGGCCGCGCATAGCCGACGGCGAGCGCCTTCAGAAGCGGCACCGCTTGCGGCAACTGATACTCGGGCACCATCTTCTTCACATGACGCAGCATGAAATTGAGCAGACGTCCCTTGATATTCAGGCCGTCGGCGAGCAGGTCGCCGAGTCCAGTCACGATCACGTTCTGTATCTTCGTGCCCGGCAGCGCGTCCTGTACTGTCTTCGCAAAGTTCTCGAACACGATGATGGTTTGCGCGCCGCTGTCCTTCAACTGATGCGCAAGCTCGCGCACTGTGTAGAGCGGATTCACGTTGACCACCACGGCGCCCGCTTTGAGCACGCCGAACAGCGACACCGGATACTGGAACGTATTGGGCAGCATGATCGCGACGCGTTCGCCGGGCTTCACGCCGATGCTCTGCAAATACGCGGCGAAGGCCGTCGCCTTGCGGCCCAGTTCGCCATACGTCATGCTCGCGCCGACGCTCACATACGCGACGCGCTCGCGAAACTGCGCGATGCATTCGTCGAAGAACTGCACGAGCGACTCGTACTTGTTGACGTCGATTTCATGCGGCACGCCGGCCGGGTACGACGCGTACCAGATGCCGTCGGTGTTGGGCGCGCGCCCGGCATGCCCGCTTGCCTGATTCGCAGCGGCGGGCGAGGGCGAGGCTTGAGTGGGCTCGGTCATCGGTCGTCTCCTGAAGCCGGGGCTTCATGTGTTTGTGTGCTGTTTGTGCAGTGCTTTGCTTATGGTTCGCGCGACGCCGGTCAGCGCTCCAGAATAGCCACCACGCCCTGGCCGCCCGCCGCGCAGATCGAGATCAATCCGCGCGCGGTGCCCGCGGGCTTATCGAGTTGCGCGAGCATCTTCGCAAGACCCGCGACGATGCGCCCGCCCGTCGCCGCAAACGGATGACCCGTCGCGAGCGAGCCGCCGTTGACGTTGAGCTTCGCGCGATCGATCGCGCCGAGCGGGCCGTCGAGGCCCAACTGCGTGCGGCAATATTCGTCATCCTGCCATGCCGCGAGCGTGCACAACACTTGCGCGGCGAACGCTTCGTGGATCTCGTAGAAATCGAAGTCCTGCAACGTCAGTCCCGCGCGTGCGAGCATGCGCGGCACCGCATACGCAGGCGCCATCAAGAGGCCCTCTTTCTTGTCGAAGAAGTCGACGGCCGCCGTTTCCGACCAGCTCAGATACGCCAGCACCGGCAACCCGCGGCGCGCGGCCCAGTCCTCGCTCGCGAGCAGTACCGCCGATGCGCCGTCGGTGAGCGGCGTCGAATTGCCGGCGGTCAGCGTACCGGCGTCGCGATCGAACGCGGGCTTGAGCGAAGCGAGCTTTTCGAGCGTGAGGTCGGAGCGCAGATTGTTGTCACGCGCAAGGCCGCGGTACGGCGTCATCAGATCGTTGACGAAGCCGCGCGCGTACGCTTCGGCGAGCTTGCGATGACTGTCGTAGGCGAGCACGTCCTGCGCCTCGCGCGAGATGTTCCAGCGCTTCGCCATCAGTTCGCAATGCTCGCCCATCGAAAGGCCCGTGCGCGGCTCGCCGTTGCGCGGCAACAGCGGCTTGAAGAACATGCCGGGCCGCAGCTTCGCCAGTGCGCCGACGCGCTGACCCGTGCTGCGGCCGCGGTTCGCCTCGAGCAGAATCTTGCGCAGGTTCTCGTTCACGCCGATCGGCGCATCCGAAGTCGTATCCACGCCGCCTGCGATGCCCACGTCGATCTGTCCCAACGCAATTTTATTGGCCACGAGGATCGCGGTTTCGAGCCCCGTGCCGCACGCCTGTTGCACATCGTACGCGGGTGTTTCCTTCGCGAGTGTGGTGGACAGCACGGATTCGCGCGTGAGATTGAAGTCGCGCGAATGCTTGATGACGGCGCCCGCCGCGACTTCGCCGAGACGTTCGCCATGCAGGTTGTAGCGGTCGATCAGTCCTTGCAGCGTGAAGGTCAGCATGTCCTGATTCGACGCGGTCGCGTAGGCCGTATTCGAGCGGGCAAACGGAATCCGGTTGCCGCCGATAATCGCGACGCGGCGCACAGGTGGCAGCGGGTGAGGCATGCTCGGCTCCTTCTTGTGGCGTGTTTAATTGATGTGGCTTGTGTAGAGAGCGGCAAGCGCCGCTATCGTCGTTCCGGCGCAGGTCTCATCGCCGGAAGCACGTTCATTGCAGTCTCCATTGCATGCGGCCGCGCAAATGCGGTTTTTCTCCGGCGATGTCGCGCACCTCGATATCGCGTTCGATCAGCGAGGACGACGCACTCCATAGCGTTGCTTCGCCGGGCAGCAGCATCGGCAGCTTGAATTCGGCGCTGAGCGTGGCTTCGGCAAGCGGCTTCGGCGGCTGCAATGACGATGCCGCGCGCGCGAGCGTCCACATGCCATGCGCGATCGCACGCGGAAAACCGAACGCCTTCGCGGAAAGCGCGCTCATATGGATCGGGTTGTAGTCGCCGGACACGCTCGCATAGTCGCGGCCGAGTTGCGGCGCGAGCTGCCAGCGCGCGATGCGCTGCAACGCGGCGGCATCCACCACGAGCGGATCGAGCGGCGCGCCGCTCGCCGCCACGCCGCGCTTCAGATAAACGCTGTCGCCGTCCCACACCGCTTCGCCGCGCCGGTAAATGCGCGTATGCAGCAGGAACGCCTGGCCCTTGTCGTGACGCAGCAGCGCGCCGAACTCCACCTCGATGCGCAAAACGTCCTTGTACGCGAGGGGCCGGCGCAGACGCACATGATTGGCGAGATGCAGCAGCCCGACCGCGGGCCACGGGAACGCCGGATCGGTGAGCATCAGCAGATGCAAGGGAAACGCGAGCAGATGCGGATACGTGAGCGGCACGCCGTGTTCGGGAATGAAGCCGCACACGCGCGCATAACGCCACGCGGGCCCGGCATCGAGCGCGACGGCGGGGCGCACGAGACGCAACGCCGGCAACTGCGCCGGACGTCCGCGCTTGACGACGCCCGACAACGCGCGCGCATAAAGACGCGCCGGCGTGGGCAAGGTATCGATAACGACGGTCTTCGGCCGGACCGCATCGCGTTGCGCGAGAGTCGACGCGTGCTGGCCGCCGAACGGATCACCGGGTTCTTGCATGGTCAGGCTCCGATCAGGCTTTGTCCGCACACGCGCACCACCTGGCCGCTGATGCCGCCCGAGCCCGGATGCGCGAGCCACGCGATGGTCTGCGCGACGTCGACCGGCTGGCCGCCCTGGGCGAGCGAATTCATGCGGCGGCCGGCTTCTCGAAGCGTGAACGGCATCTTCGCGGTCATCTGCGTTTCGATGAAGCCCGGCGCGACCGCGTTGATCGTGATGCCGCGCGCGCGCAATAACGGCGCCATGCTTTGCACGCGGCCGATCACGCCCGCTTTCGACGTCGCGTAGTTGGTCTGCCCGAGATTGCCCGCAATGCCGCTGATCGACGACACGGCGACGATGCGGCCGCCGTCGCGCAGAATGCCGGCCGCGAGCAACGCGTCGTCGATGCGCTCCTGCGCGCACAGGTTGATGTCGATCACGCTCTGCCACATAGCGGCGGTCATCTTCGCGATGGTTTTGTCCTTCGTGATGCCGGCGTTGTGCACCATGATGTCGATGCCCTGATCGTCGAGCGCGGCGGCGATCTGAGCGGGCGCTTCGGGCGCGGCGATGTCGAAGGCGAGCGCGGTGCCGTTCAACTGGCGCATGGTCGCGTCGAGCGCGTCGCGTGCCGACGGAATGTCGATGCCGATCACATGCGCGCCTTGCGCCGCGAGCACGCTTGCAATGGCCGCGCCGATGCCGCGCGCCGCGCCCGTCACCACCGCGCGCCTGTTCGCGAGCGGCGCTTGCCAGTTCAAGGCCGCTGCTGCGCCGTCGTTCGCAAGAGAGCGCGCGGCGCTTGAGTCGGGGCCGTCGGCGGTTATGTGCACGACCTGACCCGACACGTACGCCGAGCGCGGCGACAGAAAAAAGCGCAGCGTGGCCTCGATCCGCGCTTCAGCGCCTTCGCCGACATAGACCAGGTTCGCGGTGATGCCGCGCCGCGCTTCCTTGCCGAGCGAACGCGTGAGGCCTTCGAGCGCGCGCTGCGCGGTCCATTGCCGCGGATTCGCGCAGTCCTGCGGCGGCCGCCCGAGCACGACGATGCGCCCGCACTTGCCGAGCGAGCGCAGCGTGTCGTGGAAGAACGCATGCAGCGGCTCCATCTGGCTGCTGTCCTCGATACCGCTCCCATCGAAGATCAACGCGGCAAGACGCGTGGCCGAGCCTGCCTCCGCCGCCTGAAAACGCCCCGTCATCAGACCGTGACGATGCGCGAGCGGCATCCACAAGCCGGCGCTTTCATGCGCGACGCTCGTCACGCCGATGCTTGCGACGAGATTCGCGAGCGCATCCAGCAGATGCGGCCCGCGCCCCGCGCCGATCGCAATCAGGCCGTCGAACTCGGGGCGATCCGCGCGATAGCGGCGCAGCACCTCGGGTTTCGGCAGACCCAGTGAACGCGCAAGACGCGCGCCGAACGGCGAATTGACGAAGTTCAGGTAAGAGTCGTTCATGTTGTTGGTTGCTCCGCTGGACACGTCCGCACGTCCGTCAGTGTGCACTGAGTTTCGCGCATCGGCGTGTTTCGCAGCGAGGTTTTTTCATGGCGAGGCCCGAGCCATGCTGCGCGTCACAGCGCGACTTCGAGCGCCGTTTCGAGTGCGTCCTTGCGTCGTTGCAGACTGGCGAGCAGGTCGAAGTCGGCGGGGAAGTCGTCGACCTTCACGACGTGTGCCGCGTAGCGCGCGTACTCGTCGAGCACGCGGCGCTCGTCGGCGTCGATCAGGCCTTGTTGCAGCGCGGCGTCGGCCCATGCGCCCAGTTGCACGACGCTCTGCGGCATCGGCTCGAGGCGGCGCGCTTTCACCGCTTCGCGAAGCTTATGCTCGATCTGCGTGAAGCGCGGGTTCAGCTCGAATACGAGTTCGCCGTAGCCAAGCGCATCGACGTCGGGATGCGGCACGTACGAATCGGAGACCAGCCGGTTGCGCGCCGCGCCAGGCGTCTGCATCAGTTCCGCGATCGCGCTGCCGAGGCGGTCGGACGGCTCGCGATGCGGCAGGCCGAACGGAAAGGCGAGCACGCGCACGAGGCCGGCGGCAAGGCGATTCGGATAATTGGCGAGCACGCCGTCGAGCGCCTGTTGCGCGCGATACAGCGAGTCCTCCACGCCCCAGCGCACGAGCGGCAGATCGTCTTCCTGACGGCCTTCGTCCTCGAAACGCTTCAGCGTTGCGGAGATCAGATAGAGCTGCGAGAGCACGTCGCCAAGACGCGCCGAAATGCGTTCGCGGCGTTTCAGATCGCCGCCGAGCACGAACATGGAGACATCCGCGAGCAGCGCGAAAACCGTGGCGATGCGCGTGGCCGCGCGATAGTACGCGTGCAGCGGCGCATGCGCGGCGCGCGGCGTGGCGACGAAGGCGCCGCCCGTGATGCCGTACACGACGCTGCGCACCACGTTCGACAGCGTGAAGCCGACGTGGCCGAAGAAGGCGTCGTCGAAATCGCGCAGCGCTTTGGCGCGGTCGGCTTCGCGCGTTGCGCTCATTTCCTTCAGCACGTACGGATGGCAACGAATCGCGCCCTGACCGAAGATGATCAGGCAGCGCGTGAGAATGTTCGCGCCTTCGACGGTGATCGCAATCGGCACCTGCTGATAGGCGCGTGCGAGAAAATTCGACGGCCCCATGCAAATGCCCTTGCCGGCGGTGACATCCATTGCGTCGTTGATGACCATGCGCGCGCGTTCGGTGATGTGATACTTCGCGATCGCCGAAATCACCGAAGGCTTTTCGCCGAGATCTACCGCATGCGCGGACAGGCGGCGCGCGGCGTCCATCACGTACAGATTGCCGCCCATGCGGCCGAGCGCTTCCTGCACGCCCTCGAACTTGCCGACGGCCGTGCGGAACTGGCGGCGCACGGCGGCATACGCGCCCGTGCCGCGCACGGCGAGCTTCGCCATTCCCACATTCGACGACGGCAGCGAAATCGCGCGGCCCGCCGCGAGACATTCCATCAGCATGCGCCAGCCGTTGCCCACTTGCGCGCGTCCGCCGATCACCCAGTCGAGCGGAATGAAAACGTCCTTGCCGGAGTTCGGGCCGTTCTGGAACACCGCGTTGAGCGGCCAGTGACGGCGCCCGATGTTCACGCCCGGATGATCGGTCGGAATCAGCGCGCACGTGATGCCGGGTTCGTCGTTCGAGCCGAGCAGACGGTCGGGATCGAGCGCGCGAAACGCGAGGCCGAGCACGGTGGCAATCGGCCCGAGCGTGATGTAGCGCTTGTCCCATGTCACGCGAAGGCCGAGCGTCTCGCGGCCTTCGTGCATGCCTTTACACAGGATGCCGACATCGGGAATCGCCGCGGCGTCCGAGCCGGCGTAGGGACTCGTCAGCGCGAAGCAGGGGATTTCATCGCCGCGCGCGAGACGCGGTAAATAGTGGTTCTTCTGCTCGTCGGTGCCGTAGTGCATCAGCAGTTCGGCGGGGCCGAGCGAATTGGGCACCATCACCGAAACGGCCGCGGCCGAGCAGCGCGTGGCGAGCTTCATGATGACCTGCGAATGCGCGTACGCGGAGAACTGCTTGCCGCCATACTGCTTCGGAATGATCATGCCGAGAAAGCCACGCTCCTTGATGAACTGCCATGCTTGCGGCGACAGGTCCTGCCACACCATGGTGGTTTCCCAGTCGTTCGCGAGGTCGCATAGCTGTTCGCATTCGTTGTCGAGAAAGGACTGCTCTTCGGCCGTCAACGTCGCTGGGCCGTAGCCTAGCAGCGTGTCCCAATGCGGACGGCCGGAGAAGAGTTCGGCGTCCCACCAGACGGTGCCGGCTTCGATCGCGTCGCGCTCGGTCGGCGACATGTCCGGCAGGATCTTGCGGAATGTGTCGAGCACCGGCTTCGCGAGCCACGCGCGGCGCAGCGGCTTCACGGCGAGCACGAGGGCAGGCAGCACCAGCACGATCGCGAACAGCGTGGTCGCGGCCACGCCCGCCGCTCCGCTCACGCGTACGGCGGCGACCCACGCGGCCATGAAGACCAGCCACCAGAGCGCGCGCGCCTGAACGTACACGAGCGCAAGCGCGCCGACGACCAGCAGTAGAACGAACCACGACATGACGTTTCCTCCCTGTTTCGATGATGCGTGCGAACGCATCCACGGCGCGTGGACGGTTCGTTTTTTTGATGTTGTGCGAGCAGGCTTGGCGTCGATTGGCGCTTGGCCTGCTTTTTGTCGAACGGCGTTTTTATGTCGCGCCGTGCCACACCTGCTGCAACGGACACGCTTCTATCGCACTGCCGCGAGATTCGCCGTCGAGGCTCGCATGTGCCGGTGTGTGTGCATGTGTATGTGCATGTGCTGATGCAGCCGACATGCCTGGGTTGCCTCGCGAAGCAGATGACCTCGCTGAGTCGTCAGCGTCGCGATGTGCTTCGTTCGCGGCATCGTTCGTAACGTGTTGGCTGTTCTGCGCGGCCGTGGCGGTGCTCGCGTCGCTGTCCGCATCCGCTTCGGTATCGTTATCCGTTGCGTCGCCGAGCACCGCCGCGAACATCGCCAGTTGCGACGCGTCGGGCAGCGGCGCCTTCAACGCGGCGACCATCAGCGATGCAAGACGGGCGATCAGTTGCAGATCGTTCATCGACTTGCCCTGCGAGAACTCCGCGATCAGGCTCTCGGTGTCGGCGCCTGCCAGCACGCCCGACAACGCGCCGATCGCAAAGTGCAGACGCCAGCCGAGTTCCTCGCGCGGCAGATGCGGCAACGCGCGCTGAAACGCGTCGAAAAAACGCACGGCCACCGACGCATAGTGCGCATTCAGAAAGTCGCGAATGAAGGCGGACGGGTCCGTGTAAGCGCGGCCGAGCAAGCGCAAAAACGCCTTGCCGCCGACGCGCGGATCGCGCGACAGCCGCAGCGCCGGAATGAACATCGCGCCGAGCACATGCTCGCAGGTGAGCCGTTCGCCGAGCATCTGATCGAAACGATCGAGCAGCTTGACGCGCTCTTCGTTGAGGCGGTCGAGCCGGCGCGACAGCATCGAGTGAATCAGCGATTCCTTGCTGCCGAAGTGATAGTTGACCGCCGCGAGATTCACTTCGGCGCGCGAAGTGATCTGCCGCATCGACATGGCCTCGTATCCGCAATCGATGAAGAGCGTCTCAGCGGCGTCGAGAATGCGTGACTTCGTATCGCCGGCGTGCCGGCTTGTTGTGCGACCTGCCATGTTGCGTCTCCCAGTTGCCGGGCGCCCGGCCCGCAAACAGGCGATTCAAATGTCAATTTGAAACAGCCGTTTTTTTCAGGATAAGAAGGATGGTGAAGGCGAGCAAGGGTTGCGTGTCGATTAACTCCTCTAGAAGACTCAAGGTTGGGCGCAACGCTTCGCGCGCAAAAAATAAAAAGGCCGTTCCGACGAATCGGAACGGCCTCGTATGAATCGGTGCTGATTGGTACTCTGTTTGGCCTGCGCTTATGCGCTAGTTCAATGCGGCACGCGCGCTATGTATGCCGTGGTGCTCTGTGCATACAGGCTGCGTGCCGTGGCGGTTCGAGCCGCCTTGTTGTCTATTGTGCCCGATAACGGCGCGGCGAAACAGTTGTTTGGTTCGAACGCTTAAAGCTGTCCTCCAACGGCGCGGCCTTGCACGTGTTCGCCGACATGCGCGGCCGACTGCGTCATGTCGATGCCGCGGCGCTCGCGGCTAAACGGAATCAGCGCGCAGATCACGAGCGCGACGACGCCGATCACGACCGCCATCACGAGTGCATAGTTGTTGCCGTGGGCTTCGGCGGCGCTCGCCTGCAGCGGTCCGTTCACCGACGCAATCAGATTGCCGAGCTGATACACGAGACCGGGGAAGGTCGCGCGAATTTCATCGGGCGAGATCTCGTTCAGATGAACCGGTATCACGCCCCATGCGCCTTGCACGGAGATCTGCATCAGGAACGCGCCCACCGCGAGCAGCACCGGCGTGCTCGAAAAAGCCCACAGCGGCAGCACCGGCAGAGCGATCAGCGCGGCGATAAAGATTGCGCGCTTGCGTCCGATCTTCTCGGACAACATGCCGAAAAAGAGCCCGCCGCAAATCGCGCCGATGTTCAGCGTGATCGTGATGAGCGACACCGTGTGCGCGTCGAACTGATGCTGCACGCGCAAGAAAGTGGGGTACAGGTCCTGCGATCCGTGAGAGAAGAAGTTGAACGCGGTCATCAGCACAATCGCGTACAGCGACAGCTTCACGTTCTTTTTCAACGTGGCGACGAGGCCGGGCCGTGCCTGCTTTTCGAGTGTTTTGAACGCGGGCGATTCCGGCACGTGCGCGCGAATGTACAGCACGAGCAGCGCGGGCAGCACGCCGACGAAGAACATGCCGCGCCAGCCGATATACGGAAAGAAGAGGCCGAACACCACCGACGCGAGCAGGTAGCCGCTCGGATAGCCGGCTTGCAGCAAACCGGAGACGATGCCGCGCGACTTCGGCGGCACGGTCTCCATCGTCAAGGCGCCGCCCACGCCCCATTCGCCGCCCATCGCGATGCCGAACAGCGCGCGCAGCACCAGCAGCGTCGCGAGGTTAGGGGAGAAACCGGACAGCAATTCGAGCAGCGAGAAACACGCGATGTTCACCATCAGCGTGGGCCGGCGGCCGTAGCGATCGGCGAGCCAGCCGAAAATGAGCGCGCCGACCGGCCGCATCATGAGCGTCAGCATAATGCCGAACGCGACATCGGGGATTTTCGTATTGAATTCCGCTGCAATATCTTTCAATACGAAAACCATCAGAAAGAAATCGAATGCGTCGAGTGTCCAGCCGAGATAGGCGGCGATCGTGACGTTTCTCTGCTCGCGTGTCCAGCTCATGGATTGTTCTCCTGGTCTCCATTCCGTTTTCGGTAAGCCGCGCGCGATGCCGATGACCGACACGCCCGTGGCATGGTCTTCGAGCGCGAGTGTACGCCGACCTTTAAGCGTCTGCAGGAATCCGCGCAGCGTTATCGGTGTTAATCCTGGAGCAATTATCGTGCTGAATGCGCAACTGAGGCGGAGTGTCGGTTTAATGTAATTATTGTATTGGGCTTGTTTGCGAAAGTGCATGCGATATGTAATGGAATGGATTGCGGAATGGATTGCCTATCAATTGCCCGATCAATTGCAAACGCGGCCTCATCCGGTCGCAATGACTTCGCTGTTTTGCGTAGCCCCGCAAGCTTTTCCGATGCGCTCGCGCCGCAACGGTAGAATGCAATCGACCGCCGACTGTCGGCATCCACGAATGGATGTGCCCGAAAACGCAATGAGCGATTCAACCCAAACGACAAATCAGACGGCAACGCCCGCGCCGCTCCAAACACCGTTCTCCGTCCTGTTCGTCGACGACGATGAGATGTCGCGCAACCACTTCGCCCGCGCCGTGCGCGACGATTACCGCGTGCATCTCGCGCGCGACGCCGACGAAGCGATGGCGCTGCTGCACGATCTGGGTCCCGAGATTGCCGTGCTCGTCACCGACTTTCGCATGCCGGGCCGCGACGGCGGCCATCTGCTGCGCGAAGTCGGAGAAACGTATCCGCAGATCGTGCGCATCCTCGTGACGGCGTATGCGGACAAGGACATGCTGCTGCAAACCTTCAATACCGGCGACCTGTTCCGCATCCTCGAAAAGCCGCTTCGCGTGGAGTCCGTGCGCGAGGTGCTGCGGCAGGCGGTGACGCGTTACGCCGAGCGCGAAACGCGTCAGCAGCGGCTGCTCGCGATGGACGAGACGCTTGCGTTCCTCGCTCATGAGCTGAACACGCCGCTCGCCGCGATCTCGCTCTTTGCGCGCTCGGTGGAGAACGACGTCGCGCAGGACTACGATCCCGAGCGTCAGCGCGAGATCGGTCTCGCGGCCACGTCCATGCTCAACAACGCGCAGTATTGCCTGACGCTGATCTCGTCGTTCTGGGCGACGGTGCACAAGAGCGGCGGCCCGCAGCCGGCGTCGGGCAGCGCGGCGCGCGAGGTGAAGGCGACGCGCCTCATCGCCACCTTGCTCGACTCGTATCCGTTTGCGGGCGCACAGCGCGAATGGGTCGCGGTCGACGCGCGCGGCGATTTTGTCATTCACGCGATGCCCAATTGCGTCGCGCTGGTTCTCTCGTCGCTGATCTCGAATGCGTTGCGCGCGCTCGACGGTTGCCCCGCGCCTTCGTTGCGCGTGGAAGTGGTGAGCGAACCGGAGCCGGAAATTCGTCTGCACGACAATGGTCCGGGCATCGAACCGGAGGTCAAGGCGCGCTTGCTGCTCGATCCGGTGACGACGCACGCCGGCCGCGGCGGTCACGGCATGGGCATGATCTTTTGCAACCGCATCATGCAATCGTTCGGCGGCGGGCTGCGGATCGAATCGGCGGTCGGCGAGGGCACGACCGTGACGATGCGCTTTCCGGGCATCAGAGGCCGGGTGCAGAGTGGCGTCGGCGAAGCGCGCGACAACGGCGCGATCTGAATCGCGCCTTTGACGCAGACGCCTTAGTCTTAGTTAATGCTCGCGCATCGCGATGCCGTTCGCGCTTGCCGACGCGGGATCGCCTGACGATTCGGGCAGGCCAGGCCTTACTGTCACCGACTCGAGATAGCGACGCAGCGCCTCGGTCGAGCGCTCGCCGAGTTCGCCAATCCGTTCCAGCCAGTCGGGTTCCGCGGGCCATGCGCCTTCGAGCGTACGTGGATAAATCTGCCGCGTGTACTGGTGCAACGCCTTCGCGCCGATGTTGCCGCTCGCGCCGAGCAGCAGATGCAGCGCGCCATGCGTGGCGTCCAGGTCGCGATCCGCGGCGTGCGCACGAAGCTGCGAAATCAGCGTGCGAATCTGCTCGATACCGCTTGAAAACGTCTCGTCGATGAGGCCGAGCGCGGCCAGCTCGCGCAGATGGTTCGTGTCGAGGAGATCGTTCTCGAGGATTGCGTTTTGCGTGTTGCCGGAGTCGAGCAGCGTCGGCAAGCGCCGCAGCTCGACCGCCGCGCCGGCACCGTTGCCACTTTTGCCACTCTTGCCGCCACCACCGCCACCACCACGCTGTTGCGCAAACTGCCTCGTGAGACACGCGTACAGCGATCCGCCTTGCACCGGCTTGACCATGACCTCGTTCATCCCCACGCTCATGCACGCCTGCACCGAGCCAATATCCGACTGGCTCGTGAGCGCGATGATCGGCACGCTCGCGTGCGCGTCGGTGCGCGCGCGAATGGCCGCGGCCGTCTCGAGCCCGCCCATGCCCGGCATGTTCATGTCCACCACGATCGCATCGATGACGGGTTCTTCGTCGAGCCGCTCCAGCACCGCCTGTCCATGTTCCGCCTCGACGACGCTCGCGCCGAAGCGCTCCAGATACGCCTTGGCGACGAGCCGGCTGTAGGTGTCGTCGTCGGCGACGAGAATCGACTTGCCGGAGAAGTCGTCGAAGCGCTGGTTCAGATGGCGCCGGTTGCCGTTCTCGAACAGCGCCTGCAGCGACGTGAACAGTTCCATCACGCTGCACGACTTGCTGATCATGTCGTCCATGCCGGCACGGCGCGCCAGCACTCGCGCGATGTTGCCCGGCTCCGACGTGTACGCGGCAACCAGCACGTTCCAGTTCGGATGATCGCGGTCCGCGCGCAACTGTTCGGTGGTGGTGTAGCCGTCGAGCACCGGCATGTTGACGTCCATCAGCACGAGGTCGTAAGCCGTCGCTTCGCGCAGCATCGTCAATGCCGCATGGCCGTTGTCAGCCTCGCTCACCTGCATGCCGACCTTCGATAACGTGCGTCGCGTGCGGATGCGCTGAGCGGCGTCGTCGTCGACGAGAAGAACGTGCTTGCCGTCGAGCACCGTCGTTGCGCGCGCAACCAGAGCGCGCTCGTGCGCGGCGACCTCGCTTTCGGTGACGGGCGGAAATTGCAGCGTGAATTGCGTGAACTTGCCGGGCTCCGACTTGCACGCGATGCTGCCGCCGAACGCGCGCATCGCGCGCTGACAGTACGCGAGCCCGAGGCCCGTGCCCGCCGAGTTGCCGGCGGTGCGAAACGGCTCGAACAGATGCGGCAGGATTTCCGGCGCGACGCCGCTGCCGGTGTCGTGCACCGTGACCGTGTGCCGGTCCACCGTCAGCGTGAGCGTGGCCGAAGCAAGCGGCGCAATGTGATGCAGCGCGTTCTTGATCAGATTGAAAAGCGTGAACAGGTAGACGGTTTCGTCGACCTTGAACATGAAATCCTCGAGCACGACGAGGCGAACCTTGCCGCGCTCCTTTTTATCCGCGAAGCCGTATTCGTCGAGTGCCTTGCGCGTGGTGGCCGCCGCGCTCAGGTAAGTGAGCGAGTCGGAGCGGATCTGTTTCGCGCTGACTTCATCGAGCGTCATCGCAATCACGCGCAGGCCGCGCTCGATCGACAACTGCCCATGCGCGATATGCCGGTACAGCAGGCCCGCGCCTGCACCGGACAGAGCGGGCCCGCGGCCGGCTTCGGTGAGCGCGGGCAGCGTTTCTTCCACGCGATCCAGAACGTGCTTTAACTGGCTGAGCGGGTTGCGCATTTCATGCGCGATGGACCCGGCGAGCGCCTGCAGCGCGCGATTTTTCTCGACAAAGATGCGTCCCTTGCTGATCGCATGAGCGAAGGCCATGCTGCACAGCACGACGACCGGCAGCACCGCGAGATCCGATTGATTCGCCGTACTGAGCACGATAGGAGCGGGCGAACTGGCCACCGCGGCCCATGCGCCCGACAGCATGCCGATGCCGATGCAGCCCATCAGCAGGAAAGGGTTGTCGATGCACAGCGCCATGATGAAGATCATCATGACCTCCGTCATCATCCACATGGTGGAGAACGAATTCCGGATAGCCAGGAACGTGCAAACGAACGGCAGCACGTAGATCAGGCAGATGTGCCAGTAGATCAGCAGGTACTGGTTGAAGCGCTTCGGCCAGCGCGCCTGGAAGATCAACGGAATGCAGAGCAACGCGGCGCTCAGACGCAGCGCCAGGTTGTCGTACGGCTGCGGCAGGATATAAGTCCAGACCAGGTAATAGATGGGGTGGCACACGAGGCCGAGTACGCCTCCCCATCGAATTGCAAACCGGCTTCGTTCAAGCACGTCCTGCATGCTTTCGCGCGGTATGATCATCTGGCCTCCAGAGACATTGACGACCCGGTCAAGTCATATTTGCAGTCACGCCCAGATCGAGGTTGATCGCCGAGCCGTCTTTGCCGTGAAAAGGTCCGACCGAGAATCCGTACTTTTTCAGCAGGCCATGAGTATAGGAGACGGACCACACAGGCGGACTGCCGATGATGAAGTCCGAAGCAATCCCTTCCTGCCAGGCGGCATAGCCCTCGGCGAAACAGGTATAGCAGTCGCGCGTAGTAGGCAGTCGGAACGGGAACCTCGAATCGAGACCGGCGGGGCCGCGCGCGAAGCATTCAATATATAGCGTATGTCCGCGCGACGCGAGTTCCGCTTCCACGCTTGCCGCGCGCGGATGCGAGTCGTCGATCCAGAAGCGCGCGCGCTTCAGATCGGCGGCGGTGAGATACGGCACGCTGGTGCTGCTCGCGAGGATCGCGCCGTCGAACTGCGGCAACGGCGTGTCGGGGCTGAAGGTGTGGACCGATACCTTCGTGCGCCCGAGCAGGTCGGCCGCCATCAGTTCGCGCGCCTGGTCCGCGAGCAGATTGACCTTGTCGGGCAGATCGATCAGCACCAGTTCCGTCGGTGTTTCCTTGTACAGCAGGTACTTCGCCACCGTGGTGCCGAGCCGGCCGGCCGCGCCGAAGAGCGCGAGCTTGGTCTTGCCGAACTCGAGATCGAGCTCGTTGCAGCAGTGAATCGCCCAGTCCTTCAGCATCGCCGCAGTCGCCGCATGGCCCGTGGTGATGTGCGGCGGCTTCGTCTGCCGCGGCAGCGCCCCATAGTTGCAGGCATAAGGCGTCGAGGCGCCCATTGCCACCATGTTCAAGCCAGCCTGCCTCGCCAGTTCCAGCGCGGGGAAGAATTGCGTTTCGCGAAACCGCTTGATGCCGCGTGGACTGCCGAGCCAAAGCTCGAGCGGCACCGGGCAGGCAATGTTCGCGCCGATCATCTGCGAGCCCGAATAGATCGGCGACGCGATAAAAGGCTTGGTGCGCCAAAGCTCTTCTTCGAATGACTCGCTTCGGGTTTTGACATTGTGAAAGGAGAAAGCAAGCGTATCCCAGTCTGTAGCGTGAAAGAGAAAGCCGACACCGCCCTGGCCCGCCGGCAGATTGTCGCGAATCTGCTCGGGGTGGATCGTGTGCTTGAGTGTCAGCGGCGCACCGGATAGATGCAGCCTCGAGGTGCCGTGCCCGTGTTGGCCGGTCGATCGATCGTTGTAAAGAGACGTTCCCATTTGTTTTTCCCTGGTTTCCTCTGGATGACCCGCGCTGCGTGTTAGCGCGGCTTCGCCAGCCGCCATTGGCCGGCGATCCATCAACTCTAGAGAAATCCAATAGTTTTTGTCCGTGTGTTCGTGCGCATCGCCCGCCGTTGGGGGGATTGCGCGGCTTGGACCGCGCCGGCTTGGCGGGATTTGCGGCTTGGGCGGGCGGTCGGCTGGCGGCCGGCTTGCTGCGAATCGCGCGCGGCTGGGCATAGGCGATGCTGGTTTTGATCAGGCTGGGCCTGAGCCTGAGCCTGGGCCTTCGACGGCGTCGCCGCCAGGCAACCCGCCGTGCGGACGCGTCAGCGCCGCCTCGTCTTGAAACCGTACCGTCGCGCGAAGCCGGATCGCCCAAGCGCCGGCCGCGCGCCCATCCGTGGAGGAAACCCGTATGAACCGACCTGCCGCGTGCGGCTGCCGCCGCGCTTTCACGTCGTCGATACTCAAAAGCGTGCTGCTGCTGCCGTTCGCGAGCCTCTTCGTGCCCGAGGCGCGGGCGCAGCACAATCTCGGCGTGCCGCCGCGGGGTTCGCAAAAGAGCGCAAAGAGCAAGGCGCTCGCCGCGGGCGCCGACGTGTTGCAGAACCGCAAGCCGATCGACGCGATGAGCGCCTACCTGAACGGCTTTCATTTTTACGCCGACGACATGGGCCGCCAGGTCGAGGCGCATCACTTCTGCACGCATGTGACCGAGGATTTTCACCAGTGCGTGATCTTCGATTCCAACGAGAGCAACGCGAAGCTGATCGGCATCGAGTACATCGTCAGCGAGCGCATTTTCAAATCGCTGCCCGACGACGAAAAGAAGCTCTGGCACAGCCATCATTACGAGGTGAAATCGGGCGAACTCGTCGCGCCGCGCATTCCCGAACTCGCCGAACATGCGCTGATGCAGGACCTCGTGACGACTTACGGCAAGACCTGGCACACATGGCAGATCGACCGCGACGCGAGCCTGCCGCTCGGCATCCCGCAACTGATGATGGGCTTCACACGCGACGGGCAGATCAATCCGCCGATGCTCGACGCGCGCGACACGCGGTTTCGCACGTCGACGGTCGAAGCGAGGCGCAAGCGCGCCGACATCGCCGAGCCGCAAGTGGTGAAGGGCGCGAACGCGTGGGAAAGCGGCAAGACCGTGCAACTGACGTTGGCCGAAGTGGACGTGAGAAATCTGCGGCGCTGACACGCATCGGCACGCGAGGTTTGCCTAATACCCGCGCCTGCGAATCGCGACCGCATTGGCACCGAAACACTGCGGCGCGACGCTGCTGCCCAAGCAGAAAAACCGCAGCCGGAATGCGCTTTGCTGCTCATCATGCAGGACGCGCGACGCGTCGGCGCGTTGCGTCGTCGATTGAAAATTCGACTCGTCAGAAGGAGGTCACCATGACGCACGAACAGTTTCAGGCCTGTATTTCAGCCTGCGATGCGTGCGCGCTCGCCTGCGGCCACTGCGCCGGCTCTTGCCTCGCGGAAGAGGGCGTGGCCGACATGACCCGATGCATCGAACTCGACATCGATTGCGCGGCGGCTTGCCACTTCGCATCGGCTGCGATGGCGCGCGGCAGCAGCGAAGCCGCCACGATCTGCCGCATGTGTGCCGACATTTGCGACGCCTGCGCAGCGGAATGCGAAAAGCACGAAGCGCAGCACTGCAAGGATTGTGCTGCGTCGTGCCGCGCGTGCGCGAAAGCGTGCCGCGCAATGGCATCGTGATGCATGAAGGCCCATGATGGACGAATCGACAGTCAATGAAGAGGCGTTCGACGAAGCGCGGCAGCAGATGGTCGAAAGCCAGATCGCCGCGCGCGGCGTGCGCGATGCGCGCGTGCTCGACGCGATGCGCGAGGTGCCGCGGCATCTGTTCGTGCCGCCGGAGCTTGCCGAGTTTGCCTACAGCGACACGCCGTTGCCGCTGGCCGATGGCCAGACCATCTCGCAGCCGGTGATCGTCGCGCGCATGCTGGAGGCGGCGCAGTTGTCGCCAGGCGATCGCGTGCTTGATGTCGGCACCGGTTCGGGTTATGCGGCGGCCGTCGCGTCGAGGATCGTGGCCCACGTGGACAGCATCGAACGGCATGCGTCGCTCGCCGACAGCGCGCGGCAAGCGCTGCACAAGCACGCTTTCCACAATGTCGCCGTGCATCACGCGGACGGCACGCGCGGCTGGCCCGCCGCGGTGCCGTTCGATGCGATCATCGCGGCTGCTGGCGGCCCCGATGTGCCGCAGGCGTGGCGCGAGCAACTGGCGATCGGCGGCAGGCTCGTGATGCCCGTGGGGGCGTCGACGGAGACGCAGCGGCTTATCAAGGTCACGCGCCGCAGCGACACGGAGTTCGACGAAGAGGACATCTGCGGCGTGCATTTCGTGCCGCTGATCGGCGAGCAGGGCTGGCCGGAGGAAGACGGCGTTGCGGCGGCGGGTGCTGAGCAGTCGAGTGAAGCGGGTGGTGGGGTTTCGGTGGATGAGCCGCAGGGGCAACAGCGAGGGCCAACCCGAGCGCGAACGCAAAGACCAACGCCCAAGCAAGCGCGAACCCAGCGCCAACCCCATTCGCTAGCCGGCCTGATCGCAGCGAGCGCGCGTCCGCTGCCTGAGCCCGAAGACGACAGCTTCGCCGACGCGTTCGATCATCTGCGCACGAAGCGAGTCGTGCTGCTCGGCGAATGCAGTCACGGCACGTCGGAGTTTTACCGGGCGCGTGCGGCGATTACGCGGCGGCTCGTCGAGCGGCATGGCTTCACGATCGTCGCGGTGGAAGCGGACTGGCCCGATGCGGCGGTCATCGACAGTTACGCACGCGCGCGCGAGCCGCGCAACGGCGAGCCGCCGTTCCAGCGCTTTCCGGTATGGATGTGGCGCAACGAAGAGTTCGCGGCGTTCGTCCGCTGGTTGCGCGCGCATAACGAACAGCAGAGCGACGGACGGCGCCGTGGTTTTTATGGGCTCGACATGTATAGCCTGTCGGCGTCGATTGCGGCCGTGCTCGATTATCTCGATCGCACCGATCCCGAGGCGGCCAGGATCGCACGCGAGCGCTACGGCTGCCTCACGCCGTGGCAGAAGGACCCGCAAGTGTACGGACGCGCGGCGTTTTCAGCGGGCTTCAAAACTTGCGAGAATGCGGTGATCCAGCAGTTGCAGGACCTGTTGCGCAAACGGCTCGACGAGGCGAACGTCGACGGCGAGCACTGGTTCGATGCGACGCAAAACGCGCGGCTCGTGGCATCGGCGGAACGTTATTACCGGACCATGTACCGCAGCTCCGCCGCAAGCTGGAACCTGCGCGACACGCACATGTTCGAGACGCTCGAAAGCCTGCTCGACTCGCAAGGCCCCGACAGCCGCGCGGTGGTGTGGGCGCATAACTCGCACATCGGCAACGCGGCCGCGACCGAAATGGGCCGCGTGCGCAACGAGCTGAACGTGGGGCAGCTATGCCGTGAACGTTTCGGCGACGCGGCCGCGTTGATCGGATTCGGCACGCACAGCGGCGACGTCGCCGCCGCGTCCGACTGGGACGGACCGATGGATATCAAGGCGGTGCGGCCTTCACGCGAGGACAGTTACGAGTATCAGTTTCATGCGTCCGGCGAGCCGCGCTGCGTCGTGGACCTGTCGAGCGGCGCGGACGCGCTGCTGCGCGCGCGCTTGAGCGAGGCGCGGCTCGAACGCTTTATCGGCGTGATTTACCGGCCCGAGACCGAACTGCATAGCCACTATGCGGAAGCCGTGCTGCCCGAGCAATTCGATGCCTATGTCTGGTTCGACACGACGCGCGCCGTCGAGCCGCTGGCCACGCGCGCGACCGAACGCGCGCCGGACCTGTATCCGTTTGGCGTATGAAGGGTGGCGCCGAAATAAATTTATCGTGCGATGGAATAGCTGCCCACACGCGCTGTTAACGCCCATGACAGTGCCGATTTTTTGCAGCTATCCACCACGAGGCCGCCTTGAATTACGCCACAATTCGTCATGCCACGATTCAACCCGCATGGGTTCGGATCTCACACTGGGTCAACGCGCTCGCCGTCACGCTGATGGTGATGAGCGGTTGGCAGATCTATAACGCTTCGCCGATCTTCGCGGGCTTGCGGTTTCCTGCCGCGATCACGCTGGGTGGCTGGCTCGGCGGCGCGCTGCAATGGCATTTCGCGATTATGTGGATGCTGGTCGCGAATTTCGCCGTGTACGTCGCGCTCAATATTGCTTCGGGCCGTTTGCAGCGCAAGCTGCTGCCGCTCAGCTTGCGCTCGCTGATGAGCGATCTCACCGCCGCGCTGCGCGGCAAGCTCGGGCACGACGACCTCGCGCATTACAACGCGGTGCAGAAGTTCGCGTACCTCGTGGTGATCGTCGATATTGTGCTCGTTATCCTGTCCGGGCTCGCGATCTGGAAGTCCGTGCAGTTCCCGCTGCTGCGCACGCTGATGGGCGGATACGACAACGCGCGGGTCGTGCATTTCGTCGGGATGAGCGTGCTGGTGGCGTTCTTCGTCGTGCATGTGGCGATGGTGGCGCTCGTGCCGCGCTCGCTTCTCGTAATGATTCGGGGGCGCTGATCATGACGCTTCGAAACAAGTCAGGAAGGCTAAGCGAATTTGCTTCGTCGCATGCCGAGAGCATCATCAAGGATGCGCGCAACGAGCTCAAGAATCCCGCACGCCGCCTGCTCGGCAAGCGCATTCTCACGCTCGGCGGAATCGCCATGCTGTCGGGCTGCGATCTGTCGAACGACAAGTCGGTGAACAGCATGTTGCGCAAGATGTCGTCCTTCAACGACGACGTGCAGGCGCTGCTCTTCAGTCCGACTACGCTCGCGCCGACCTATCCGGAGTCGATGATCACGCGGCCGTTTCCGTTCAACGCGTTCTACGATATCGACGACGTACCCGAGGTCGACGCCGCGAGCTATCGGCTGCAAGTGAGCGGCCTTGCCAACGGCAAGCGCGTGTGGACACTCGACGAACTGCGCGCGTTGCCGCAGGAAAGCCAGATCACGCGCCATATCTGCATTGAAGGCTGGAGTGCGATTGGCCGTTGGGACGGCGTGCGCTTTGCCTCGTTCCTCAAGCAAGCGGGCGCCGATCTGACCGCGAAATATGTGTCGTTTCATTGCGCGGACAACTACTGGACCAGCATCGACATGCCGACGGCGCTGCATCCGCAGACGCAACTCACGCTCGGTTACGACGGCGAGACGCTGCCGCCGAAATACGGTTTCCCGATGAAGCTGCGCATGCCGACCAAGCTCGGCTACAAGAATCCGAAGCATATCGTCGCGATCAGCGTGACGAACGACTATCCCGGCGGCTACTGGGAGAACCAGGGCTATAACTGGTTCGGCGGTTCGTGATTTGCAGCGGGCCGTTCAGGGTGTTGCAGTTTCGGTTTGCAGTACTCGCTTATACATTGTCGTTTTGCAGTGCTCGCTTGTGCAGTCCCCGCTTTGCAGTTCTTTTTGATCGTTTTCGATCGTTTCTCACGGAGCATTCATTCATGTCTATTCGCCTGAAAATCGGCATCACGCTCGCGACGCTCGCCTTTGCCGGCGCCGCGCTCGCACAGACGCCCGCCGCCAAACCGTCGCGCATTCGCGGCGATATCGTTTCGCTCGACGGCGACGTGCTGAAGGTGCATCGCCGCAGCGGCGACACGGTATCGATTGAACTGAAGCCGGCTGTCGCCGTATCGGCGGTCAAGTCCATGCAGCTTTCGGACATCAAGCCGGGCTCGTTCGTCGGCACGGCCGCGACGACCGGCACTGACGGCAAGCTCACGGCAACCGAAGTCGTCGTCTTCCCCGAAGCCGCACGCGGCACGGGCGAGGGTCACTATGGCTGGGACCTCGGCCCCAACAGCACGATGACGAATGCGAACGTCGACACGGTGGTCCAGGGCACCAGCGGCCGCAACCTGAAGCTCTCGTACAAGGGCGGCAGCAACGAGGTGACGGTGCCGCCGAACGTGCCTGTCGTGACCTTCACGCCGGCTGCCCGTTCGGATCTGACGCCGGGCAAGAAGGTGTTCGTCGTGGCAACCGCCGCATCGCAGGGCGGCGCGTATGTCGCTCAGCGCGTGGTCGTCGAAAAGGATGGAGTCGCGCCGCCGATGTAAGGTGCGCAGGAAGTGCGGCAAGTGCGGCAAGCGCGGCGGCGCGGTGAAGGCTTGAGCATCAAAGCCCGAGACAAACCGCGCCGGCCGCGACCACCACGCAGGCAAGCCAGCGCTTGCCGTTGACCGTTTCGCTGAGGAACACGCGACCGATGAGCACGGCGAACACCACGCTGGTCTCGCGCAACGCCGAGACGGTGCCCATCGCGCCCGACTGCATCGCCCAGATCACGATGCCGTACGCCGCGACCGACACAAGCCCGCCCACGAGCGACGAGCCGACCGCCGCCGGCGCCGAGCGTATCGGCATCCACAGCGCGGGCAGCCCGCGCCTCGCGATGAACAGCAGCGGCATCAGCCAGTAGAACAGGAACATCCACGCGGTGTAGGCAAGCGCCTCGCCGCCGGACAGCCGCACGCCGATGCCGTCGATCACCGTGTACAGCGCGATGGTCGCGCCGGTCGTCAACGCGGCCAGCACGCCCGCGCGCGACACGCGCCCCGCTTGCAGTGCAATGGCGATGATGCCGCCGGAGATCATCGCGATCCCGAGCGCGTGCAGCGGGCCGATCGCCTCGTGAGCGAAGAGCGCCGCGCCGAGCGTGACGAGAAGCGGCGACGAG
The DNA here is from genome assembly GCF_041355255.1 of Paraburkholderia sp. RCC_158. Taxonomy (NCBI): domain Bacteria; kingdom Pseudomonadati; phylum Pseudomonadota; class Betaproteobacteria; order Burkholderiales; family Burkholderiaceae; genus Paraburkholderia; species Paraburkholderia sp. RCC_158. Next base: position 75,017 of record NZ_JBFUPM010000003.1, read on the forward strand.
CCGCGCGCGACCGGATACGCCTGCGCCAGATCGCCGCGCCGGTACGCGTGCACGAGGCTCGCGTTGTAGCCGATATGCACGAGCCCCGATGCGACCACATACGGCCACGCCGCGGCGGCCGGCAGCGACGTGAACAGAACGATGACCGTGCTGACCGCCGCGATGGCGATGCTCATCCACGTCATCGACAGGAAACGGTCGCGATTGCCGTGCAGCAACGCGTTCCAGCTTGCATGAAGCAGGGCCGCGACGAGGACGAGACCGCCGGTATAGCTGAGCATGCGCCGGTCAGGCCAGGAGTGCGGGAAGCGGACTTGCAGGCGCGAAAGCGGGGACAACGGCTTGAGCGATGTTCATGGTTTTCTGTTGCAGCGTGGTTGGCGTAAGGCGGATCAGGTGCCGACGCGCGAGCGCGCGTGAGGCCGCGCGAAGCGTTCGATCTTAAACGGAATTCGCAGAGATTGCCCGCGCGTCTCGCAAGGGCCTGCACGGCGGAGGAGCGTCGGTGCGCTGCAAGCGCTCGACGTTTCTGCGGTGTCGCTTGAGGAGCAGAGCCGCGAGTTGAACGATGCGGTGGCCGTGTTTCGTTTGAAGGGGGACGCGGCGGTGGGGTGAGGCGAAGCGGCTTTCTTCGCTGTTATCGATGGGTGCATGGTTCGCCTCGCCTGGCCGCGTTGCGTTGCGTTGGGAAACGTGGGCTAGTTTTTTCGCTCGTGTGGGTTTGGTGTGTTTTGTGTGTCTCGCTTGTCGTGTTTGTCGTCGTCATGGTCGCCGTGGCGCTTGTCGTCGTCGCTCCGCTTTTCGTCGCTCATGTCGCGATTGTCGACGAACGGCGAATCGGTATCGCTGCCGCCTTTGCGCAGCGCGACGCGCGCGTCTTTCGCGAGATTTTCGTACTGTTTGCGAAAGCGCGTGAGGTCTTTCTCCTCCAGTTCTTCGAGATCGAGCAGTGCGTTATGCGCGCCTTCGATCGCGCGGATCAGTTCGTCGAGCTTGATCTGCATCGCGGCCGTATCGCGGTTCTGCGTGTTCTGGATCAGGAAGACCATCAGGAACGTGACGATCGTCGTGGATGTGTTGATCACGAGCTGCCACGTGTCGCTGTAGTGAAAGAACGGCCCCGTAACGGCCCACACGATCACGAGCGAGACGGCGATGACGAAGGTGCCCGGCCGGCCGGTCATCGTCGAAAGATAGCTCGCGAAGTTCGAAAACCATCTGCTGCTGCTCATGGCGATCTCCCTGAGGTCTGGTCTGGTTCATAGGATGATCGCATAGAGATGCGGAGGGATCGGATGTTGAGTGGCGATTCGGCGCGGTGGGGATCTGTATGGTGTTGTGTGCCGATGCTATGCTTTTTGTTTGCTGCGGGCTGGGCGCGCAGAGCAGAGGGCAGAGCTTTCTGTGCCTGGGTTGCTGCGTGCTGGGACTGCGGTGCTGCGCTGTGTGCTGCTGCGCGCCAACCCGGCGATGAAGCGAAACACCCGCATCGCATAACCGAGGAGGATCGGCCATCATGAATGACGAGCGAGATCTGGCACCCGACAGCACCGCGGCCCGCGTCGCCCTGTGGCGTGCGTTGCATACCGAGGCAGACGCCGCGCCGCATGTTTTCGACGATTCCATTGGGCTGAAGCTGCTGTCTCCTGGCGACGACTGGCGTCAGCGCGGCGACATGGACCCGCAATTCACGCGTCCGTTTCGCGCATCGATCGTGGCTCGCGCACGCTTTATCGAAGATCTCGTGGCCGAGCAGGCCGCGCACGGAATCGATCAGTATGTGATTCTTGGCGCGGGCCTCGACAGTTTTGCGCAGCGCAGGCCCGAGCTTGCTTCACGCCTCACCGTGTTCGAGATCGATCAGCCTGTGCCGCAGGCGTGGAAACGTCGGCGGCTGATGGAGCTTGGCTTCGGCATTCCACAGTGGCTGCGTTTCGTGCCGGTCGATTTCGAGGCCGGCGAAGCGTGGCGCGAGCGGCTGATGGCCGAGGGTTTCGACAGCAACAAGCCGGCAATCGTGGTCTCGACGGGCGTGAGCATGTATCTGACACGCGATGCAAACGCGGCCACGCTGCGTGAAGTTGCTGCCTTCGCGCGCGGATCGACGCTCGCCATGACTTTCCTGCTGCCGCTGCAGATGGCGGACCCCGAGGTACGCCCCGGACTGGAAATGGCGGAGAAGGGCGCGCGCGCAAGCGGCACGCCTTTTCTCAGCTTCTTCACGCCGGCGGATATGCTGGCTCTTGCGTACGAAGCCGGGTTCACGCAGGCCCAGCACGTTTCGGCGGCAGATCTCACGCAGCGCTACTTCGCGGACAGGACCGACGGTTTGCGTCCGCCGAGCAATGCTGAAGAGCTATTGGTCGCGAGTATGTAAGGCTGTTCTTGGCGGACGCCGCTGAGCGGCGTTCCGCGCTTAGTGTCGCGAGTACCTGGCCTGTTCTTGACCGAGGTCGCGATGCAACGGCCTTCCGCGCTTAGTGTCGCGAGTACCTGGCCCGCTCTTGACGGACGCCCGCGAGGCAGCGGCGTTTCGCGCTTCATGCTGAGAGTACTTGGCCCGCTCTCGACGGAGGCCACGATGCACCCGCCTTCCGCGCTTCATGTCGCGAGTACCTGAACCGTTCTTGACGGACGCCGCGACGCAGCAGCGTTCCGCGCTTCATGCAAGCAGCCGGAACGCGAGCCCTGCCGCGCCGCACGTCAGCACCACCGGTATCACGCCGGCCTTCAGCCGAAACAGGGCAAGCGCCGCCGCGAACCCGATGACGAGCGACGGCCAGTCGAAACTTCCATGCAGGCCGTGCGGCCACAAAACGTGCAACGCAAAGAAGACCGCGAGATTCACGATGACGCCGACCACCGCTGCGGTGATCGCCGTCAGCGGCGCGGTAAATTTCAGATTGCCGTGCGTGGTCTCGATAAACGGGCCGCCAAGCAGAATGAACATGAACGAAGGCAGGAAGGTGAAGAACGTCACGACCGTCGACGCGACGACCGCGGACAAGAGCAGCGCGTGCGGACCGAATATCGCTTTCGTCCATCCACCGACAAAGCCGACGAACGCGACGACCATGATCAGCGGGCCGGGCGTCGTCTCGCCGAGTGCGAGGCCGTCGATCATCTGAAGTCCCGTGAGCCAATGCTGATGCTCGACCGCGCCCTGATAGACGTACGGCAAAACAGCGTAGGCGCCGCCGAACGTAAGCAGCGCGGCCTTCGTGAAAAACCAGGCCATTTGCGTGAGCGCGCCGCTCCATCCGTAGAGCGCCGCCAGCGTACCGATCGCCGCGAGCCATAAGGCGACGAAGATCGCGAGCACAATAAAAAAGCGCTTCCAGGTGAAGAGCGCATGGCGAGGCGTCGGCGTGTCGTCGTCGATCAGCGCCGGACCATGAAGCTGTGCGGCGGCGGCGTGTTTCCCGCCCATCGCGAAGCGGGCCGGCGCATATTTGCCACCCAAGTACCCGATGATGCCGGCGACGAGAACAATCAGCGGGAAGGGCACATTGCCGACGAAAATCGCGAGAAACGCGGCGGCGGCGATCGTCCATAGCCACGCGTTCTTGAGCGCTCGCGAGCCGATGCGATACGCGGCGAACACGACAATCGCCGTCACGGCCGGCTTGATGCCATAAAGCACGCCGGCCACGGCCGGGACGCTGCCGAACACGAGATAGACCCACGAAAGGCCCATCAGAATGAAGAGCGACGGCAGCACGAACAGTCCGCCCGCGATCACGCCGCCCCACGTGCGATGCATGAGCCAGCCGATGTACGTGGCCAGTTGCTGCGCCTCCGGGCCCGGCAGCACCATGCAGAAATTCAGCGCATGCAGGAAGCGCTTTTCCGAGATCCAGCGCTTTCGTTCGACGAGTTCCTCATGCATGAGCGCAATCTGGCCCGCCGGACCGCCGAAGCTCATGAAGCCGAGCCGCAGCCAGTACAAGAACGCCGTAGAAAAAGGGACCTGCGCGACGTCGTCTTTCATTGAGGTGGACCTGTTGTTTTCTCTGCCAGAACTTCTTCTGGTTTTTTTCCAATTTCACGTTGCCGCCGATACTGTATGAATGTACAGTATTCTACGTAGACGGTTTGGTACGGCAAGTGTTTTTTTGGGGGGGGGCAGTGTGGCTTTCGCCCTCGCAGCACCCCCGAGTCAGTTAATGGCCAGTTAATGTGAAGGAGGATCCGTGTAGATGCCGGCTTTCACCACGCAGGAGCAAGATGCCTGAACAACTGTGGTTGCCCGGGCTCGAGGCGCCGCCAACCCCGACAGACGGTCTGTTCTTCGCTGTGTTTCCGGACACTAGCACGGCGGCCAGCATTTCAAAGCTCGCGCAGGAGCTTTGCGGGGAGGCGCGCGCCCGCGGCAAGCCGCTCGCCGCCAATCGGTTGCACGTCACGCTGCGTCACCTCGGCACTTTTGCAGGCGGGCTGCCGCAGGCCCAGGTGGCGGCGGCCATGCAGGCGGCCGCGTCGGTGCGCGTGGCGCCGTTTACCGTCGAATTCGATACGGTCGAGAGCTTCGCTTCGAAGCCACGGCCGGGGCCATTGGTGCTGACGGGAACTGAGGGCGTCGTCGGCCTGCATACGCTTCATGATGCGTTCCGCAGCGCGTTGGAGAGCTGCGGCATCGACAGTCATCGGGGTTCGGGGGCCGTGGCTTTTACGCCGCATGTGACGTTGGCTTACGGTTTGCCGTGGGCTGCGCCGCGCCCGGTCGAGCCGGTCTGCTGGAATGTGCGCGGTTTTGCGTTGATACATAGCTTGTTGGGGCGTACCCGGCATATCGCGCTTGTGCGGTGGCCGCTCGAAGCTGCCGAGTCATAGGGGAGGGAAGTCCGCATCGTGGGCTCTCGGGCTTGCTGTGGATCGTACGAGGGCCCGGCGCTACTGCGGAACTGGGCTCGAATTGATTGCACGCTCGGCGCGCTCACATGGCCGGCTTGCGTCCACAAACGCCGCATACACAGCATCCACGAAATGTCCGCGCAAGATGCGAAGGGGCGGCGGCGCCGGTCGCTCCGGCGGAGGCAACCGTCGCGCGCCCTGATAGAATGCCTTGGGCCGCAACGTAGTGGATTGCAGATGAGATTGCTTGATGCGTTAGTCGAACAGCGTATTGCCGCCGCCGCCGCGCGCGGCGAGTTCGACGATTTGCCGGGCGCGGGCGCGCCGCTTTGCCTCGACGACGATGCACTCGTCCCGGAAGAGGTGCGCGTCGCGAACCGGATTCTGAAAAACGCGGGTTTCGTGCCGCCTGCGGTCGAGCAGTTGCGCGCTCTGCGTGACTTGCAGGCCGAACTGAATGCCGTGAGCGACAAGGCTACGCGCCGTCGCCTTCAGGCGCGCATGCTGGCGCTCGATATGGCGCTGGAATCGCTGCGCGGGAGCGCTATGGCGTTGCCGCGCGAATATTGCCGTCGGATCGCCGAACGGCTGTCCGAGCGTGCTTCCAATGACGAAACGTCTCGATTGGAAAGCGCGGCGTCGGTTGTGTCCGGCGCGGAGAACGTCGCTGCGAGGTCGCGGTGAGCGAGCCCGTCGTCCATCCGGGCGCGGCGCATGCCGAGCCGGATCGGACCGAGGGCAGCAAGGCGTCGGATGGATCGCCTGCTGTTGTCGAGGGCGTTGACACGGCGAGCGGTGCTTGCGCGGGGCGCACGCCGCGCGTCGACGCCACTGGCGTGTGCGCGCCAGGGCGGCCGCTGGTCGCGCAGTCGGCCGTCGCTGAGCCTTCACCCGCAACTACAACTGCAACGGCCTCTGCTGAAACCGCTGCGTCTGGTGCTCCTGCTGCAACTGCCGCGATCCCCGCAGCCGCTGCGACTGCCGAAACTGCTGCACCTGCCGAAACCGCTGCCTCTGCTGAAACCGCTGCACCTGCCACAACTCCGGCAACTGCCGCAACTGCCGCAACTGCCGCAACTGCCGCAACCGCCGCAACCGCCGCAACCGCCGCAACCGCCGCAACCGCCGCAACCGCCGCAAGCGATCCGGCTGCACCGCCCACCGGCATCCCCACCCCCATCTCCGACCGCGACCGCCGCTTCATGGCGCTCGCCCAGGCCGCCGCCGAAGAGGCGCGCGCGGCCGGCGAAGTGCCCGTCGGCGCAGTGCTGGTGCGCGGCGACGAAGTGATCGCCACGGGCTTCAACCATCCGATCGGCGCGCACGATCCGTCGGCGCATGCGGAGATGGTCGCGTTGCGTGCCGCGGCGCAAGTTGCGCAGAACTATCGCTTGCCGGGCTGCGAACTGTATGTGACGCTCGAGCCATGTTTGATGTGCGCCGGCGCGATCATGCATGCGCGCATCGCCCGGGTTGTGTTCGGCGCACGCGATCCGAAAACGGGCGCGTGCGGGAGCGTCGTCGATGCGTTCGCGAACCCGCAGTTGAATCACCACACCGAGGTAACGGGCGGCGTGCTCGAAAGCGAATGCGGCGCCGCACTGAAGTCGTTCTTCGCGGAGCGGCGGCGTGCCAGTCGCGAAGCGCGGGCAGCGGCGCGCGCCGGCATCGGTGCGCAAAGCGAGTCAGACGAGCCGCTCTGAACAGCAACCGCGCGCACAACTCCAACCAACAACCTCGATCAGCAACCGCAGCCAACAACCGCAGCCGACAACCGCAGCCAACAACCGCAGCCAACACCATAACAAGGTCCCGCCGATGACTGTCCACCGTACCTTCGATCTGATCGCACCGTCCGGCTACCCGCCTGATTCCGAGGTGCTGAATCGGGCGTTGCAGCGCCTGCGCGGGCAAGGGCATCGGGTGGAGGGCGTCGACGCGACGCGGCGTCGTTATCAGCGCTTCGGCGGTACGGACGGCGAGCGCGCTGCGGACCTGAACCGGCTCGCGGATGCATCGCGCGCGTTGCCCGATATTGTGCTGGCCGTGCGCGGCGGATACGGCGCGATGCGTCTCCTGCACGGCCTCGATTACGACGGGCTGCAACGCCGGCTGACCGATCAACCGGTCGCGCTCGTCGGCCATAGCGACTTCACGGCGATTCAGTTGGCGCTCCTCGCGCGCGCCGGGCTGAAAACGTTCAGCGGGCCGATGCTGATGAGCGACTTCGGCGCGGAACACGTCAGCGAATTCACGATGCAGCATTTCTGGTCCGCGCTGACAAAGCCCAGCGTGACGATCGCGCGAAACGTCCCCCAAGCGCACGCGGTCGACGTCTCCGGCACCTTGTGGGGCGGCAATCTGGCGGTGCTGACGTCGCTCATCGGCACGCCGTACATGCCACCAGTGCAAGGCGGCGTGCTGTTTGTCGAAGACGTCAACGAGCAACCGTTTCGTATCGAGCGGATGCTTTATCAATTGCATCTGTCGGGCATCCTGGGTCAGCAGCAGGCACTCGTGCTCGGCGATTTTTCGGGCGGCAAGTTGTATGACTATGACAACGGCTACGACCTGCAAGCCATGATCGAGCACATGAGATCGGTGATCGGCATTCCGATCGTCACTGGCCTGCAGTTCGGCCACGTGCCGGACATGGTGACGCTGCCTGTGGGCGCCGACGCGCACCTCATCGCCGATGCGCGCGGCTTCAGGCTGACGTTATCCAACTATCCATTCCTGGGTTGAATGCCCGGGCACCTAAGAAGCGGGCTGCGGTCCGTTTTTTTTATGGCTTGTCCACGCAACTAACGGCCCGGATCTGAACGCCCGTTCGGGCAACGAAGGCAGCGGTGAAGTAACGATTTTGTCGACAAAATAGCCGTTTAAAGACAGCGACTGTGCTCGCCGGCCGAGCGGCGCGTCCTTGCTGACAAAGCCGCCAAGCCACCCAGGCCAATTCACGTCGCACCGCACCACGAAAAATTGTCGATGATCGCCGCAAAAATTGTTGACAATCTTTATGTCCATCCTAATATGACCAACATACCGAGACACACATCATGTCCGACATCGACACCGAATCCGTCAGCACAAATAGTTCGAGGCCCGAAGCAATTGCCGAGCGCATTCGTGCCGCGATTCTTGAGCATCGGTTGGCGCCCGGAGCGAAGTTGACCGAAGCACAGTTGTGCGAAGTATTCGCGGTGAAGCGTGGTCCGATCCGGCAAGCGTTGGCGCAACTCGCGACGGATCGTCTCGTGGATCTTGAGCCGAACCGCGGCGCGTTCGTCGCGAGTCCGTCGCTCCAGGAAGTGCATGAGGTGTTCGAGATGCGCCGCATCATCGAGCTGGCCGTCGTCGAAAAGATTTGCAACGGACACGGCATGCTGCAGTTAAAGAGCATCGGCGGCATGATCGGCCGCGAACGCAAGGCGTTCGAGACGCGCGACTTTTCGTCGTGGATTCGTTTGTCCGGCGAGTTTCATACGGAGCTGGCTCAACTCACCGGCAACACCGTGCTGTGCGATTGCCTGAACGGACTGGTCGCGCGCTCCACGCTGATCTCGGCGTTGTACGAGTCGCTTGGACGAAGCCCGTGTTCGTTCGAGGACCACGAAGCGATTCTCGCCGCGCTCGACGCCGGCGATGCCAAAGAGGCGGCGGCACTCATGTCGCGCCATCTGCAAAGCGTCGAGTTGAAGATGCTGGAGCGGCCCGCACGCGGCGCAGCCGACCTGCATGAAGTATTCGGCGCGCTGAGCGGCGGCATGAGCGGCATGAGCGGCATAAGCGGCGCAAGCAGCGGCGCAATGAGCGGTGCACCACGCGGCGCCGCGAAAGCATCGCGTGAAGAATCACCCAAAGCGTTATCCAAGCGCAAGTCCGCGCCAAGCTGAGGCAAGCGGCCGGCGTGCGCCCGTTGCTGGTGCGCGCCGCACTGAACTGAACCGATAGAGCGAGCGTTGCAAGGCGGCCCGGCGCGGGCGCTGCCGGCCGGCGCACGCGCGTCCGTCGCCAACGCGCCGGACGAAAGTAGCAGCAGACCCATTGCGGACGTCCGCGGAACGCCGGCAATGCGATAACCACAAGTACTTCAGTACGGAGACATCCGCGGCGTGGCCATCGCGGCGGCCCGAGTCTGTTGCGCTTGCAACGACAGCAGGCGCGGGACCGGCAGCAAAGCCGCAAGTGGCATGGCCAATGCATTGCCCTTCGATTCTCAATCGACGGTCCCATCACAAGGAGGAATCATGGCTCAGTTCAGTGCAGCGCCCGGCAGTTCCGCAATCCCCCCTTATGCAGACGGCGACGCATCCGGCAATCCCGCCATGCCGGCCGGCTACAGCGAGCGCTTATACAACGAGGATCTCGCGCCGTTGCGTCACCAGACCTGGGGCGCCTATAACATCTTCGCGTTCTGGATGTCGGACGTGCACAGCGTGGGCGGCTACGTGTTCGCGGGCAGTCTGTTCGCGCTCGGCCTGACGAGCTGGCAGGTGCTGATTGCGCTGCTCGTCGGCATCGGCATCGTCAACGTGTTGTGCAACATGATCGCGAAGCCGAGCCAGGCGAACGGCGTGCCGTATCCGGTCGCATGTCGCGCGACTTTCGGCGTGCTCGGGGCCAATGTTCCCGCCGTGATTCGCGGGCTGATCGCGGTCGCGTGGTACGGCATCCAGACGTATCTCGCGTCGAGTGCGCTGGTGATCGTCGTGCTGAAGTTCGTGCCGCAACTGCTGCCGTATGCGGACGTGCATCGTCATGGCTTCATGGGGCTGTCGACGCTCGGCTGGTCAGGCTTCATGCTGCTCTGGGTGTTACAGGCGCTGGTGTTCTGGCACGGCATGGAGACGATCAAGAAGTTTATCGACTTCGCGGGTCCGGCCGTTTATGTCGTGATGTTCATCCTCGCCGGCTACATGGTGTATCGCGCGGGCTGGCGCAACATCGGCATCAACCTGGGCGGCGTCAAATATCACGGCATGGAAGTGCTGCCGGTGATGATCACGGCGACCTCGCTGGTGGTGTCCTACTTCTCCGGGCCGATGCTGAATTTCGGCGACTTTTCGCGCTACGGCAAGAGCTTTCGCAGCGTGCAGCGCGGCAACTTCTGGGGACTGCCGGTCAACTTTCTCGCGTTCTCGCTCGTCACGGTGATTACGACGGCGGCCACGCTGCCGGTGTTCGGTCAACTGATCACGGACCCGGTGGAGACGGTCGGCCGCATCGACTATCCGACCGCCGTGATTCTCGGCGCGCTGACTTTCACGATCGCGACCATCGGCATCAACATCGTCGCGAACTTCGTTTCGCCGGCCTTCGACTTCTCGAACGTCGCGCCGCGGCTCATTAGCTGGCGCGCGGGCGGCATGCTCGCGGCGGTTGCGTCGATCTTCATCACGCCGTGGAATCTGTTCAATAACCCGGCCGTGATTCACTACACGCTGGACGTGCTCGGCAGCTTCATCGGACCTTTGTACGGAATCCTGATCGTCGATTACTACCTCGTGAAGCGCCAGAAGATCGTGCTCGACGATCTGTACACGGTCGCGCCGACGGGGTCGTACTGGTATCGCAACGGCGTGAACTATCGGGCCGTTGCCGCGCTGTTGCCGGCCGCGCTGATCGCCGTGTTGTGCGTGATGGTGCCGTCGCTCGACGGCATGGCGAACTTCTCGTGGTTCATCGGCGCGGGCCTTGGGGCGCTGTTTTATCGCCTGCTGGCACGCTGAGCTTCGGTAGGTGAAGGGCAGTGCCGGTGCATTGCCCATGCAGTCGAAAGAGGAGACGAGATGCGTATCAAACTGATCAACCCGAACACGACCCAACGCATGACGGATGCAATGGGCCGCTGCGCGCGCGAAGTCGCCGCGCCGGGCACCGAGGTGATCGCGGTCAGTCCGACGATGGGGCCGCCGTCCATTGAAGGCTATTACGACGAAGCGCTCGCGACGCCGGGCCTGCTCGCCGAAGTGATGGCGGGCGAGCGCGAGGGCTGCGACGGCTACGTGATCGCGTGTTTCGGCGACCCTGGTCTCTACGCGGCGCGCGAGCTCGCGCGTGGCCCGGTGATCGGCATCGCGGAGGCGGCCATGCACGCGGCGAGCGTGCTCGCGCCGGGCTTTTCGGTGGTCACGACGCTTGCGCGCACTTGCGGAATGGCGTGGCATCTCGCCGAGCGTTACGGCATGCGGCGTTTTTGCCGCAACGTGCGCGCGACGGACGTCGCCGTGCTCGACCTCGACAAGCCTGGCTCGGCGGCGCGCCGCATCATCCTCGACGAATGCCGGCGGGCGCTGGCGGAAGACGGTTCCGATGCAATCGTGCTCGGCTGCGCGGGCATGGCGGAGTTGTGCGCGGAGATCGAGGACGCGCTCGGCGCGCCGGTGATCGAAGGTGTGACGGCCGCCGTCAAGTGGACGGAAGCGCTCGTCGCACTGCGGCTGTCGACCGCCAAGCGCGGCGACTATGCGCGGCCATTGCCCAAGCGCTATGACGGCGCGCTGGAATCGTTCAGTCCGTCGGCAGCGGACCCGAATCCCGCGCCGGCGCGCGTGAGTCATGCCGATTCGCTGCGGGTAAACACCAGCGCAGCCGAGCCGCACATACATTCAGTCTGACACGCACTATCTGCGCCGGTGTATGGGCGCACCAAGGCGTTTTCGCTACACTGGTCCAACTCGCCGCGGGCCGTGCGACGTGCTGTGCGCTGCCTTGTGGTGGCCGCTGTGGTGGCCATCTCGGTGGCCATCTCGGTGGCCGTCGCGACGGTTATCGCGGCGGCGCCGCACAAGGCTTCAACAGGTCTTGCAGCGCGCTTCGCGAGCCCACTCGTATCGTCACTACGCATTCGTCAAACCATGCCACTCGACCCCAACTATCCACGCGATCTGATCGGCTACGGCCGCCACCCCGTGCAGGCCAACTGGCCGGGGCGAGCGCGCGTCGCCGTGCAATTCGTCCTCAACTACGAGGAGGGCGGTGAAAATTGCGTGCTGCACGGCGACCCCGGTTCGGAGCAGTTCTTGTCGGAGATCGTCGGCGCGGCTGCGTATCCGGCGCGTCACATGAGCATGGAGTCGATCTACGAATACGGCTCGCGCGCGGGCGTGTGGCGCATTCTGCGCGAATTCGAAAAGCGCGGCTTGCCGCTCACCGTGTTCGGCGTGGGCATGGCGATCGAACGGCATCCCGAAGTGGCGCGTGCATTCGTCGAACTCGGCCATGAGATCGCGTGTCATGGCTATCGCTGGATTCACTATCAGGACGTATCGCCGGAAAAAGAAGCCGAGCATATGCGGCTCGGCATGCAGGCGATCGAGAGCGTCACCGGCGAGCGGCCGCTTGGCTGGTACACCGGCCGCGACAGTCCGAACACACATCGGCTCGTCGCCGAATACGGAGGCTTTCTATACGACTCCGATTACTACGGCGACGACCTGCCGTTCTGGATGGACGTCGAAGTGACAGGCGGCTCGACCGTGCCGCAACTGATCGTGCCGTACACGCTCGACACCAACGACATGCGCTTCGCGAGCCCGCAGGGCTTCAACACCGCGGACCACTTCTTCACGTACCTGCGCGATGCGTTCGACGTGCTCTACGAAGAAGGCGACGAAGCGCCGAAGATGCTGTCGATCGGCATGCACTGCCGGCTGCTCGGACGCCCTGGGCGTTTCCGCGGACTGCAGCGTTTTCTCGACCATATCGAACAGCACGATCGCGTCTGGGTGACACGGCGCGTCGACATCGCGCGGCACTGGCGCGAACATCATCCGTATCAGCAAAACAACCGCGAGGCGGCGGCATGAAGGCGATGCAATACACACTGGACCAACTCAACACCGTTTCCACCGACGCATTCGTCGCGGCGCTCTCGGGCATCTTCGAGCACTCGCCGTGGGTCGCGGAAATCGCCGCAAATGAGCGGCCATTTGCGAGCATCGACGAACTGCATCGCAAGATGTCGAAGATTGTCGAGACGGCGGGCGAAGACAAACAGCTCGCGTTGATCAATGCGCACCCGGAGCTCGCGGGCAAGGCGGCGGTGCGCGGCGAACTCACCGCGGAATCCACGCGCGAGCAAAGCGGCGCGGGCCTTGCGCAATGCACGCAGGCAGAGTTCGACAGGCTGCTTGCGCTGAACGCGGCGTATCGCGAGAAGTTCGGCTTTCCGTTCATTCTCGCGGTGCGCGGCTATGACCGTCACGGCATCATCGCGAACTTCGAGGCGCGCGTGAACAACAGCCGCGCCGACGAACTGCGCGCGAGCCTCGATCAGATCTACCGTATCGCACGTTTCCGGCTCGAAGACCTGATTAGCGCGTGAATGGACGTTTGAATCAACGCGCGGCTTCACGGAAACGTTTCCTCGCACTAACAAACACATCAAGGAAGACAAAGATGGCACTCCCGACTCTCGACCCCAACGCACCCGAATTCACGCGGCGTTACGTGAATCTGGCGGACCCGCGCCTGGGCGCGCAGGCGCTCGAGGCCAGCGACGAATTCTTCGCGCCGAAGGACCGCATGCTGAACCCGGAGCCGGCTGTCTTCATTCCAGGCAAGTACGACGAGCACGGCAAGTGGATGGACGGCTGGGAAACGCGCCGCAAGCGCGTGACCGGCTACGACTGGTGCGTCGTCAAGCTCGCGCGTCCGGGCGTGATCAAGGGACTCGATCTCGACACGAGCCACTTCACCGGTAACTTCCCGCCGGCCGCTTCCGTCGAAGCCGCGCGCGTGGTGGACGGCGTGCCGAATCAGTCGACGCAATGGACCGAAATCGTGCCGTCGATCACGTTGCAAGGCAACAGCCATCACTATCTCGAAGTCGGCGACACGAATGCGTACACGCACTTGCGCGTGAACATCTATCCGGATGGCGGCATTGCACGCTTGCGTGTGTACGGTCAGCCGCAAGTCGACTGGGCGGGCGCGAGCCGCACGCAGCAATTCGACCTGGCCGCGATGGAGAACGGCGCGTATCTGGTCGCGGCGAACAATCAGCACTTCGGCGCGGCGTCGACGATTCTGATGCCGGGCCGCGGCGTGAACATGGGCGACGGCTGGGAAACGCGGCGCCGTCGCGAACCGGGCAACGACTGGGCGATCGTCGCGCTGGCACAGCCGGGCGTGATCTCGAAGATCGAAGTCGACACCGCGCACTTCAAGGGCAACTATCCGGACCGCTGCTCGATTCAGGCCGCGTATGTGACGGGCGGCACGGACAGTTCGCTGATCACGCAAGCGATGTTCTGGCCCGTGCTGCTCGGCGAGCAGAAGCTGCAAATGGACAAGCAGCATTACTTCGAAAGCGAGATCGCGGCGCTCGGTCCGGTGACGCACGTGCGCTTTAACATCATTCCGGACGGCGGCGTATCGCGTCTGCGTTTGTGGGGCACGCTGGCATCATGAAAACGCTCGCTATCGAACCATTGACGAAGGAAGCGTTCGCCGCGTTCGGCGACGTGATCGAACTCGAGGGCGCGAAGCAGATCCCGATCAATCTCGGCACGACGATCCGCTATCACGACCTCGCGAAGGTCGACGTAACGGACGAGAATGGCCGCACGCTGATCAACCTGTTTCGCGGGCAGCCGCGCACGCTGCCGTTCGAGGTGAAGATGCTCGAACGGCATCCGCTCGGCAGCCAGGCTTTTGTGCCGCTGAACGACAAGCCGTATCTGGTGGTGGTCGCGCCGGCGGGCGAACTGGACGAATCGAAGATTCGCGCATTCGTGACGAGCGGTTGGCAGGGCGTTAATTATGCGAAGGGGGTTTGGCACCATCCGCTGATCGCGTTGGGAGAAGTGAGCGACTTTATCGTCGTCGATCGTGGCGGGGAGGGGCTTAATCTTAACGAGCAGGATCTTGTGGAGCCGCTGTGGTTGACTGAGGATGCGTTGAGTGGGGTGGCGGTTTAGCGTTCCTGTTCCGGCGTTATTGGCGATTGACGAGCAGGATGATGGTAAGGAGCTCATGGCAGAAATGCCGTGGGCTCTTTTGTTTTTTGACGGTCGTCAACATCGGCGAGTCGGCTTCGACTTGGCCAGCGGCGGCATCACTGAGAACGTGCGTTAGCCGGCGCCTCGGCTGCGGCCATGACTGGTGAAACCAACGTCGACCGGCAGCAGGCCGTACAGAATGCCTGCGCGACAGAGGAAGCGTCCAGCAAGCAATTCAACCATCACTGCGCAGCAAACAAAAAACGGGCTTCCCGCTTCCGCGAAAAGCCCGCTTCGTGATGCTGAGCGACCTGGTTCCAACGACCTCACACCGGCAAAGTCTCGGTCACTTCGCCATCACTTCGCCGCACCCCCCTCGAACCACGCAGCGATCTTCATCCGTTCGTCGTCCGTCATATGCGTGACATTGCCAAGCGGCATCGCCTTCAGCGTCACCGCCTGCTGATAAATCCGCTGCGCGTTCTGCGAGATCTCGTCCGGCGTATCGAGCAACACGCCGGCGGGCGCGCTGCCCATCATCGTCGGATGCGCGGAGTGGCATGCCACGCAACGCTGCTGCAACACCGGCGCGATGTCGGCCACTTTCACCGTCGGCGCATTCGCCGCTTGCGCCTGCGGGACCATCGGCTTGGGCATCGTCCAGAAGAGGGCGCCGAACATCAGCGCGATGCCGGCGAGCGGCAAATACCACAGCACCTGGCCACGATGACGCATCACGAAGAACTGACGGATCAGCGCGCCGGCCAGCATGATGACGACGAGCACCGCCCAGCTGTGCGGATGCGTGTACGTCATCGCGTAGTGATTCGACAGCATCGCGAAGACCACAGGCAACGTGAAATACGTGTTGTGCACCGAGCGCTGCTTGCCGCGCTTGCCGTAGATCGGGTTCGGCGTGTCGCCCTTGAGCATCGCGTCGACCATCTTGCGCTGGCCCGGAATGATCACGAAGAACACGTTGGCCGACATGATGGTCGCGAGCATCGCGCCCATGATCAGATACGCCGCGCGACCCGCGAAGATATGGCACGCGAGCCACGCCGCGATCAGCACATACACGCCGACGCAGATGCCGAGCACCTTGTCCTTGTTGCCGAGCATGCGGCACAGCGAGTCGTAGACGATCCAGCCTGCGGCGAGAAAACCGAGCGCCGACGCGACCGCGACCACGGGGCCCATGTCGAGCACGTTTTTGTCGATCAGATACGTGGACGGCGAGAACAGATACAGCACCGTAAAAAGCCCGAAGCCCGACAACCACGTCGTGTACGACGGCCACTTCGACCAGTGCAGGTCGTCCGGCATTTCCGGCGGCGCGACGGTGTACTTCTGCATGTTGTAGAAGCCGCCGCCGTGCACATGCCACAGTTCGCCGAACACGCCGCGCTTGCGCTGGTTCGGGTCCTGCGGCGGTTTCAGGCTGTTGTCGAGGGCGACGAAATAGAACGACTCGCCGATCCATGCGATTGCGGCGACGACGTGAAACCAGCGAATCGCGAGATTCAACCAGTCGGTGATAAAGCCTTCCATGAAACTCCTCCACTTCTGATTCGTTGCTCGCGCGGCGGCGTTGTGTGCGTCACGCCGCCCCGCGGACTGCGGGGCGAAAGACGCGGTGCGCTCAGTTCGCACGGCGTCGTCTTTCACTCGTCTCTAAGCTTTGTTATTGCGCTTCTGCAATCGACCGCACGCTTTTGCGGTTGCCGATCGATCAGCTGCCGCGATAAGTGCTGTACGACCACGGCGATACGAGCAGCGGCACGTGATAGTGCGCGTTGGCATCGGCGATACCGAAGCGCAACACGACGCGATCCACGAAACGCGGCTCGGGCACCTTGGTGCCGATCGACGCAAAGTAATCGCCCGCGGCGAACACGAGTTCGTACTCGCCCGGAACCAGCGCGTCGCCTTGCAGCAGCGGTTCGTCGCAGCGGCCGTCGTCATTGGTGAGAGTGGTTTTCAGCGCGCGGCGCGTGTCGCCCGAAAGCGCGAAGAGTTCGACCTTGATGCCCGCGCCGGGACGGCCGTTCGCGGTGTCGAGCACATGGGTAGTGAGCTTTCCCATTCGCAGTTTTCCTTGTGTGTTTGCGAGGTTTCGGCGGCAGCCCGATCCAGATACGTTGCGGCGGATCGAGGCTCCACGTCAGTGGCTACATACCCGTCGGCGAATTGAAGCGAGCGCCGTGGCAGCCATTGTAAAAACTTGTTCTGTCGAGCGCGCGCGCGATAAGAAAGATAATAGCTGGCGCATGAACGACAGTCTGCTGAAAGCCTCGGCGGATGCGTTCGCGCGGCCTTGCTGCGCAGACGATCCCCGTTGGATCGTACCGTCGTCAAAAATGACCGACTATATCGCCGGCCTGAGGATGGTTATCGCAACGGCGCGAGTTGCCAGCGTTATTTTGGCCGTCGAAGGTTACGTCTGTGCGCCGCAGCAATAAGGCCGAGCAACTCAAGGCTTATGCGCGGCACACGTCCCGAAGACGGCGGAGCACGCCGGGTAACCGGGCCAACGGCGTTCGACGGGACGCGGCGGCGCGGCGACACGGCTCACGCGCGGTCACATCGCGTTCGAACGACTTTGCACGGAAGCAATCAGGCGGAGAAAGCGGATGACGATGGAACAGGCAGCACAAGAAACAAACAAAACGAACAAAACGAACAAGCCCAACAGAACGATGCTGGTCAAGCACGCCGACGTGCTCGTCACAATGGACGGCGCACGGCGCGAACTGCACGACGGTGGCTTGTATATCGAGGACAACCGCATCGTCGCGGTCGGGCCGACGGCGGAACTGCCGCCCACCGCCGACGAAGTGCTCGACATGCGCGGACATCTGGTGATTCCCGGCCTCGTGAACACGCATCACCACATGTACCAGAGCCTCACGCGCGCGCTACCGGCCGCGCAGAACGCCGAGCTGTTCGGCTGGCTCACGAGCCTCTACAAGGTGTGGGCGAACCTCACGCCGGAGATGATCGAAATTTCGACGTTGACCGCAATGGCCGAGCTGTTGCTCTCGGGATGCACGACGTCGAGCGATCACTTGTATATCTATCCGAACGGCAGCCGGCTCGACGACAGCATCGTAGCGGCACGCCGCATCGGCATGCGTTTTCATGCGGCGCGCGGCAGCATGAGCGTGGGGCGCAAGGACGGCGGCCTGCCGCCGGATTCGGTCGTGGAGCGCGAGGCGGACATCCTGAAGGACACGCAGCGGCTCATCGAGAGTTACCACGACGAGGAGCGTTACGCGATGCTGCGCGTCGTCGTTGCACCATGCTCGCCGTTTTCGGTGAGCCGCGATCTGATGCGCGAATCGGCGGTGATGGCGCGGCACTACGGCGTATCGCTGCACACGCACCTCGCCGAGAACACGAACGACGTTGCCTATAGCCACGAGAAATTCGGCATGACGCCCGCGCAATATGCGGAAGACCTGGGCTGGGTCGGGCGCGACGTATGGCACGCGCACTGCGTGCAACTCGACGACGCCGGCATCGAACTGTTCGCGCGAACCGGCACGGGCGTCGCGCATTGTCCGTGCTCGAACATGCGGCTCGCGTCCGGCATCGCACCGATCAAGCGGATGCGGCTCGCGGGTGTGCCGGTGGGTCTCGGCGTGGATGGCTCGGCGTCGAACGACGGCGCGCAGATGGTCGCCGAAGTGCGCCAGGCGTTGCTATTGCAGCGCGTCGGCTTTGGACCGGATGCGATGACCGCGCGCGAAGCATTGGAGATCGCCACGCTCGGCGGCGCGAAGGTTCTGAATCGCGACGACATCGGCGCGCTCGCGCCGGGCATGGCGGCCGACTTTGTCGCGTTCGATTTGCGTCAACCGCTCTTCGCCGGCGCGTTGCACGATCCGGTCGCGGCGCTGGTCTTCTGCGCGCCGCCGCAGGTGAGCCATAGCGTGATCGGCGGCAAGGTCGTGGTGAAGGACGGACAGTTGACGACGCTGGAACTCGGACCGGTCATCGAGCGGCACAACCGGTTGGCGAAGGCGCTTTACGAAGCCGCGGTGTGAGGCGAAGGCAAAAGGCGGCCGCGTGCGGGGATGCAGATGCACGAAATCGCCGTCGACCGCTCACGCGGCCACTCAAGCTTCAAGGCTTGTCGATCAACGTCCTGGTCGCTTCCGCGACGAGGCTGCGCAGCCAGCGCACTTCGTCGGAGTAGTGAACGCGCTCATGCCAGAGCTGGTAGTACTGCATCGGCGGAAAATCGAGCGGTGCGGGCACCACGGTCAGCGGCAAAAACTTGGCGTAGTAATCGGCGAAGAGACGCGTTGTCGTGAAGATCAGATCGGATTTGATCAGCACGTACGGCGCGAGATTGAAGTACGGCAGCGTGACGACCACATGGCGCTTCAAACGCTCGCGCGCGAGATGCACGTCGATGGCGCCGCGCTGGCCGACCGAATACGGCGTCGGCGCGAGATGCGGCGCGTTCAGATACTGATCGAGCGTGAGCCCGCCGCGCTTGGCGAACGGATGCGTGTTGCTCATCAGGCAGACGATCTGATCGACGAACAGGTTCGACAGATGCAGCTGCTCGGGCGGCTCCGGCCAGTTGCCGACGACGATGTCGAGCTTGCCGTCTTCGAGCGCGAGTTCGTAGTCGAACGCGGGGCCGAGCGAATGAAATTCGAGCGTCGCGTTCGGCGCGGCCTGGCGAAAGCGTTCGACCACCGTCGGCACGAACAGCACGTTGAGGTAGTCCGGGCAGCCGATGCGGTAGCAGCGGATCGACGTCGCCGGATCGAAATTGTGTTGCTGGAACTTGATGCGCTCGATTTCGCGCAATGCGTTTTGCACCGGTTCGAGCAGGCGCAGGCCGTATTCGGTGGGCACCATGCCGGATTTGCCGCGCACCAGCAGCGGGTCGCCGGTGATGTCGCGCAAACGCCGCAGCGCGGCGCTAATGGCCGGTTGCGATTGATTCAGTTTGACGGCCGCGCGCGTGACGCTGCGTTCCATCAACAGGGTGTGCAAGACGCGTAAAAGATAGGTATCGATCGCCTCGCGTTGCTGACTCATGACTTCTCCAAAATATATGTTCTGGCTGATCGACGGGGTGCAGGGATATATGCTTTTTAATATGAACGAAAAACCGCGTCAAGGGAGGCATACCCGCAGA
This sequence comes from Paraburkholderia sp. RCC_158, assembly GCF_041355255.1. NCBI lineage: Bacteria > Pseudomonadati > Pseudomonadota > Betaproteobacteria > Burkholderiales > Burkholderiaceae > Paraburkholderia > Paraburkholderia sp. RCC_158. Next base: position 94,979 of record NZ_JBFUPM010000003.1, read on the forward strand.
GCTTGCTGTGGCGCGGGTTTCAGCGAATTTTGTCGGCTCGACTGAGCGGGGCGAATTAGGTATTGTCATCCGGTTGTGGTGACGGATCGGCCGCCGGGAAGGTGGGCGAACGCACGGCAACCGCAGTCACTGACGCACTACGGAATCACATGAGCGACTCTTCTTATAGCGACGGCGCCGCCGCGCAGCCGGCAGCCGGATCGGAACCCAGGCCGGAACAGGCGGCGCCCCGGTTGATGCTCAAGGGCATCACCAAACAGTATCCGGCCGTGCGAGCCAACGACGACGTCACGCTGATCGTCGCGCCGGGCGAGATCCACGCGGTGCTCGGCGAAAACGGCGCGGGCAAGAGCACGCTGATGAAGATCATCTACGGCGCCGTTCGGCCCGACGCAGGCGAGATTCACTGGGAAGGCGAGGCGCTCGACATCGCGAGTCCCGCGGCCGCGCGCAAGCTCGGCATCGGCATGGTGTTTCAGCACTTTTCGCTGTTCGAGACGCTCACGGTCGGCGAAAACATTGCGCTCGCGCTCGACGAACCGTTCGATCTGAAAGCGCTGTCCAAGCGCATTCGCGAAGTGTCCGCCGACTACGGCCTCGACATCGATCCGCAGCGTCACGTGCATAGCCTGACGGTCGGCGAGCGGCAGCGCGTGGAGATCGTGCGCTGCCTGCTGCAGAACCCGCGGCTGCTCATCATGGATGAACCGACGTCCGTGCTCACGCCGCAAGCGGTGCGCAAGCTGTTCGCGACGCTGCGGCGGCTCGCGGCCGAAGGCTGCAGCATTCTCTACATCAGCCACAAGCTCGACGAAATCCAGGAACTGTGCGACACGGCCACGGTGATGCGCGGCGGTCGTGTGACGGGTCATGTGAAGCCCAAGCAGGAAACGCATGCATCGCTCGCGCAACTGATGGTGGGCCACTCGCTGCCCGATTACACGCGCCGCGAGCACAAGCCCGGCGACGTGCTGCTGGAAGTGAAGGCGCTTTCGGTGGCAAGCGACGACCCGTTTGGCACCTCGCTCGATAACGTGTCGTTCGCCGTGCACGCGGGCGAAATCTTCGGCATTGCGGGCGTGTCGGGCAATGGTCAGGCGGAGTTGCTGTCGGCGTTGTCGGGTGAGAAGCGGGGCGTGCGCGCCGATGCGGTGACGATCTGCGGCAAGCCCGCGGGCCGTCTCGGCGCGGGCGCGCGGCGCGCGCTCGGTTTCGGCTTCGTTCCGGAAGAGCGGCTTGGCCGCGGCGCAGTGCCCGCGATGACGCTCGCTGAAAACGCGCTGCTGACCGGGCATCGGCAGAAGATGGTGCGCTCGGGCTGGATCAACGCGGGCGCGATGCGTGCGTTTGCGAAGCGCTGTATCGAAGCGTTCGACGTGCGTTGCGGCGGTTCCGAAGCGCTCGCGCAGAGTCTGTCGGGCGGCAATCTGCAGAAGTACATCGTGGGCCGCGAGATCTTGCAGGCGCCGAAGGTGCTGGTGGTCGCGCAGCCGACGTGGGGCGTCGACGTCGGCGCGGCCGCGTTCATTCGTCAGCAGTTGCTCGATCTGTCGGCGCGCGGCGTGGCGATCCTCGTCATTTCCGAAGAGCTGGAGGAACTGTTCGACATCTGCGACCGGATCGCAGTGCTCGCGGGCGGCAGACTCTCGCCGGTGCGCGCGACAGGCGCGACCAACGCCGAGGAAATCGGCCGCTGGATGGCGGGGCTTTTCGGCGACCGCGAAGGCGCGGCGCCGTCGGCGGAACAGCCGGCGCATGCCTGAGCCACGTTCGTCCACGCGTTTATCCACGCTTTGCGTCCAATAACAGAACCCGACAACACGACACGCTACTCATGATTCTTCCGTATCGACTCGAAGCGCGCACGACGCCCTCGCGCACCATGCAGATCGCCGTGCCGCTGATCGCCGCGTTGCTCACGCTCGCCATCGGCTTCGTGATCTTTGGGCTGGTCGGCCGCGATCCGCTTCAAGCCATGCACGCGTTTTTCATCGAACCGCTGTCGAGCGTGAACGGCTGGTCCGAGCTTCTGCTGAAGGCGTCGCCGCTGTGCCTGATCGGCCTCGGCCTCGCGATCGGTTATCGCGCGAACGTGTGGAATATCGGCGCCGAAGGGCAGATGCTGCTCGGCGGCATTGCCGCGAGCGGCGTCGCGATTTATTTCGATCAGGCAAGCGGCTGGTGGATTCTGCCGTTGATGATGCTGGCCGGAGTGATCGGCGGCATGCTGTGGGCGGCGATTCCCGCGCTGCTCAAGAGCCGTTTCAACACCAACGAAATTCTCGTGAGCCTGATGCTCACGTATGTCGCGACGCAATTGCTGATCTATCTCGTGAGCGGTCCGTGGCGCGATCCGCAGGGCATGAATTTTCCGCTCTCGGAGATGTTCAGCGGCGACGCGCTTTATCCGACGTTTTACGGCGACTGGCACTGGAAGTGGCTGCGCGGCACGCGGCTGAACGCGTCGGTATTCGTCACGCTGATCGCGATTCCGCTGGTGTGGATCTTCATGCGCAAGAGCTTCGCCGGCTACCGGATGAACGTCGGCGGTCTTGCGCCGCTGGCCGCGCGCTACGCGGGTTTCTCCGACAAGAAAACCATCTGGATGTCGCTCCTCATCAGCGGCGGCCTTGCGGGTCTTGCCGGCATGGGCGAGATCGCCGGGCCGATCGGTCAGTTGCAAGCGACGTGGTCGCCGGGTTACGGCTTCACCGCGATCATCGTGGTGTTCGTCGGACGGCTGCATCCGCTCGGCATCGTGCTCGCCAGTCTGCTGATGGCGCTGCTGTATCTCGGCGGCGAAGCGGTGCAGACCTCGATGCAATTGCCGCAGGCGCTCTCCGGCGTGTTCCAGGGGCTGCTGCTGTTCTGCCTGCTCGGCGCCGATCTGTTCGTGAATTACCGTGTGCGCCGGCGCTCCGTTGCCGCGCAAGCCCACTGACCCGCTCACCGCTTCGCTCACGCCATTCATGGATATTCAACAAGCCAGCGCGCTCACGTCGAGCGCCGTCACCGCCGCGATCCCGCTGATGTTCGCGGGCGCGGGCGAACTCGTCGCCGAAAAGTCGGGCGTTCTCAACCTCGGCGTCGAAGGCATGATGCTGATGGGCGCCGTCACCGGCTACGCGGTCACCGCGATCACCGGCAACCCGTGGCTCGGCGTGATTGCCGCGATTGGCGCGGGTCTCGCGATGTCGCTGCTGTTCGCGTTTCTCACGCTGACCATGCTCGCCAACCAGGTCGCGACGGGTCTCTCGCTGACGATCTTCGGCATCGGTCTGTCGGCGTATGTCGGCAAGCCGTACACGTCGGCGGCGGTGCGCGCCACCATCGACACGTGGACCATTCCGGGCCTCTCGAAGATTCCGGTGCTCGGTCCCGCGCTTTTCAGTCTGACGCCGCTCGATTACCTCGCGTTTGCGATGTTCGCGGTCATCGGCTGGTTTCTGTATCGCACGCGCGCGGGGCTCGTGTTGCGCTCGGTCGGCGAGTCGCCGCAGGTCGCGCATTCGGTCGGCTTTCCGGTGGTCGGCGTGCGCTATGGCGCGGTCGCGTTCGGCGGCGGCATGGCGGGACTCGCGGGCGGCTACTACTCGATCGTCAATCTGCACTTGTGGCAGGAGCAACTGACGTCCGGCCGCGGCTGGATCGCGCTTGCGCTCGTCGTGTTCGCGACGTGGCGGCCGGGGCGCTTGCTGATCGGCGCGCTGCTGTTCGGTGCGGTCACGGGCCTGCAGTTCTACGCGCAGGCGATCGGCGTGCCCGTGCCGACGCAATTCCTCGCGATGCTGCCGTATGTCGCGACGGTCGTCGTGCTGGTGCTGATTTCGCGCAACCCGAACACGATTCGCCTGAATGCACCGGCATCGCTCGGCAAGCCGTTTTTCTCGGCGGGCTGACGCGCCGCCCGGTTGGCCAGACATAACCACACGTTTCAATGACTAATCACACGACTGGAGAAAACATGAAGAAAAGGAATCTGCTGACGGCTTTCGCATGGGGCGCCGCCTCGCTCGCGCTCGGTGCAGCCGTGACGGCGCCATTCGCGCAATCCGCGCACGCGGCGGACGCGCCGGGCGTCGCGTTCGTCTATCTCGGCAATCCGGGCGATGCCGGCTGGACCTTCGCGCACGACCAGGGATCGAAGGAAGCGGAAGCGAAATTCGGCAACAAGATCAAGATCACGCGTATCGAGAACGTGCCGGAATCGGCGGACTCGGAGCGTGTGTTTCGCGATCTGGCGAACAAGGGGAATAAGGTCATCATCGGTTCGAGCTTCGGTTATCAGGACTTCGAACTGAAGGTCGCGAAGGACTTCCCGGACACGGTGTTCCTGCATGCAACCGGCTACAAGAAGGCGCCGAACTTCGGCACCTACGACGTGCGCATGTACCAGGGCGCGTATCTGGCCGGCGTCGCCGCGGGCTATGTGACGAAGACCAACACGCTCGGCTTCGTCGCGTCGGTGCCGATTCCCGAAGTGGTCCGCAACATCAACGCGTACACGCTCGGCGCGCGCTCGGTGAATCCGAAGGTTCATACCAAGGTCATCTGGATCAATAGCTGGTTCGATCCGGGCAAGGAAAAGCAGGCCGCCGAAACGCTGATCGGGCAGGGCGCCGACGTGCTGTTGCAGAACACGGATTCGAGCGCGACGCTCGCGACGGCGTCCGAGAAGCACGTGCATGCTTTCGGCTGGGATTCCGACATGAAGAAGTTCGGCCCGAGCGCGCATCTGGGTTCGGTGGTCGCGCACTGGGGCGTGTACTACAACTCGGCGATCCAGCAGGTGCTCGACGGCAAGTGGAAGAACGATCCGGTGTGGTGGGGCATTCCGCAGAAGGCGGTCGATCTCGAGGATCTGAACACGTCGGCGATTCCGGCGGACGCGCAGAAGAAGGTCGCGGGCAAGCGCGACGAGCTGGCGAGCGGCAAGTGGGATGTGTTCGCCGGTCCGATCAAGGATCAGTCGGGCACGGTGAAGGTGCCGGCCGGCAAGACGCTGACGGACCCGGAATTGCAGCGGCTGAACTGGTATGTCGAAGGTGTCGACGGGTCGTTGCCGAAGTAAGCGGGTGATGCCGGGCGGGTTGTGCTGCTCGCCTGGTTGATTACTTGTTGAGAAAGAGCTGCATCCGTCGTTGGCGGATCGCAGCTCTTTTGGTTTGCGTTTTTGTGCTTGTGGGGCTAGGCGTCAGCGCGCCACATGCGCGACGTGCTCTGCCTCAATCGTCGATGCGCAGCCCGACCTTGATCGTCACCTGCCAGTAAGCGACGCGGTCGTTTTCGATCTGGCCCCGCGTTTCCGTCACTTCAAACCAGTGCAGATTGCGCAGCGTTTTCGACGCCTTGGCGATGGCGGTGCTGATCGCGTCGTCGATCGATTTCGTCGATGAGCCGGTCAGTTCGATCTGCTTGTAGACGTGGTCTGACATGAAATCTCTCCTTTAATCTTCGTTGGCGTTCAAAAAGTATAGGTAACGCGGACGGTTGCGCATGGCCTCCGCGCGAACGCGTTCCCCCGCACGTCGCATGCCCGATACGCCGGACGCCCCCAGCCAGCAGGGCGCGGCGCGCGCCGAATTCCCGTCCGGTTGAAATCCCGGTAACCTGCTAAAATATTGGGTTTTTCGCCGATATCACATTCAAAGGGACGCGCCGTGCTGTCTACTGCCAACATCACCATGCAATTCGGGCCAAAGCCCCTGTTCGAGAACATCTCGGTCAAATTCGGGGGAGGGAACCGCTATGGCCTGATCGGTGCTAACGGCTGCGGCAAGTCCACCTTCATGAAAATCCTCGGTGGCGACCTGGAGCCGAGTTCCGGCAACGTCATGCTGGAGCCGAACGTGCGCCTCGGTAAATTGCGCCAGGACCAGTTCGCGTATGAAGACGTGCGCGTGCTCGACGTCGTGATGATGGGCCACGCAGAAATGTGGGCCGCGATGACCGAGCGCGACGCGATCTACGCGAACCCTGACGCGACCGACGACGACTACATGCACGCCGCCGAGCTCGAAGCGAAGTTCGCCGAATACGACGGCTACACCGCCGAAGCGCGCGCGGGCGAACTGCTGCTCGGCATCGGCATCGCCATTGAAGATCACAACGGTCCGATGAGCAACGTGGCTCCGGGCTGGAAGCTGCGCGTGCTGCTCGCGCAGGCGCTGTTCTCGAAGCCTGACGTGCTGCTGCTCGACGAACCGACCAACAACCTGGACATCAACTCGATCCGTTGGCTGGAAGACGTGCTCAACCAGTACAACTCGACGATGATCATCATCTCGCACGATCGACACTTCCTGAACCAGGTGTGCACGCACATGGCCGACATGGACTTCGGCACGCTGAAGGTCTATCCGGGCAACTACGACGACTACATGCTCGCGAGCACGCAGGCGCGCGAGCGTCAGCAGAACGCGAATGCGAAGGCGAAGGAGCGTGTCGCCGACCTGCAGGACTTCGTGCGCCGCTTCTCGGCGAACAAGTCGAAGGCGCGTCAGGCAACCAGCCGTCTGAAGATGATCGACAAAATCAAGATCGAGGAATTCAAGCCGTCGTCGCGGCAGAATCCGTTTATCCGCTTCGAGTTCGAGAAGAAGCTGCATAACATCGCGGTGGTCGCCGAAAACATTTCGAAGAAGTACGAGCGGACCATCTTCAATAACTTCAGCATCAGCGTGCAGCCGGGCGAGCGCATTGCGATCATCGGCGAGAACGGCGCGGGCAAGACCACGTTGCTGCGCTCGCTGCTCGGCAATCTGCCGCTCGATCACGGCACGGTGAAGTGGGCGGAAAACGCGAACGTCGGTTATATGCCGCAGGACACGTACGAAGAGTTTCCGCAAGACGTCACGCTGATGGACTGGATCGACGCCTATCGCAAGGAAGGCGACGACGAGCAGATGGTGCGCGGCACGCTCGGCCGGCTGCTCTTTAATGCCGACGACATTCGCAAGTCGGTGAAGGTGCTGTCGGGCGGCGAGAAGGGCCGCATGATCTGGGGCAAGCTGATGCTCGGTCGCCACAACGTGCTGATGATGGACGAGCCGACCAATCACATGGACATGGAATCGATCGAGTCGCTGCAAATCGCGCTCGACAAGTTCGAAGGCACGCTGATTTTCGTCTCGCACGACCGCGAGTTCGTGAGCGGGCTGGCGAACCGGATTATCGAAGTGAAGACGGACGGCACGCTGAACGACTTTGGCGGGAATTACGAGGACTTTTTGGCGAGCCAGGGCGTGCAGTAAGGGGCCCGGAATGCCTATTCATGTGACGCCGTTGTCCTGCGGGATTGTCCCGTTGGGACAATGGCGGCCGACATATCGGCCGGGAAGCCGCCGCGTGGAATCGCTACTCCGTTGGGGGCAGCGCCGCCTTCAGCGCGATCAGTGCGTCAACAAAGCTCTCTGCATCTTTCTGATTCTCCACGTACACGTCAGCAAGCTTTCGTCCTTGCCCTGTGCGCGGCTCGACTATGTACCAGTGACCCTTCAACGAAGCACGATCTAACAGCTTTACGTCGGCCATCGTTCGATAGTAGAGCCTCGTTACGTCCTTCTTGGACGAATGGTTGAACCCGGTCAGCGTCTCGCGAGACGAGCCTTTACTGCCGGCTCCGAATTCCACATAGTCATCAGTAACATCGACGTATTCCGGCCGTTTGCTCCCGGGCTGCTCGTACATAACGCGTTCCACGATTTTCTTCGGATCACCTTGGACCGGCCCGGCTTTGTATTCGGTCGGGACGTAGACACAAGCGGTAAGCGCGAGAGCGGATAGAGCTACGGACAGAACGGCTTTCATTTGGTCCCTTTTATGTTTGTCGACGGCATCGTAGCAGAGGTAAGACGGGAGCTAGGCGGCGATCAAACTACAAAATAGTGCCCTTATCCGCGGGTACTTCGCCGCATGCCGGCAACTCACCGCCCAACCCGCCCACCGAATCCTTCCCCCGACGCTGGCTAAAATAGAACAACCACCATCCGAAGCCAGGGCCGACATCATGAAGATCTACGACAAACTCTACATCGACGGCAAATGGATCGCGCCGTGCGGCACCGGCACGATCGACGTGATCGACTCGGGCACCGAGGAAGTCATGGGCCGAATCCCCGAGGGCGTCGACGCCGATGCGGAAAGCGCGATCGCGGCCGCGCGCGTGGCCTTCGACGGCTGGGCCGCCACGCCCGCCGCCGAGCGCGGCCGATACCTCGAGCGGATCGCCGAGAACCTCAAGGCGCGCACCGACGAACTCGCCGCGCTGATCGCAGGCGAAGTCGGCATGCCGCTGAAGCTCGCGCGCGCGATCCAGGTCGGCAGTCCCGTCTACAACTGGAACGCCTATGCGAAGCTCGCCGGCAGCTTCCAGTTCGAAGAGCGCGTCGGCAATTCGCTCGTGGTGCGCGAACCGGTCGGCGTGGTTGCGGCGATCACGCCGTGGAACTATCCGCTCAATCAGATCACGCTGAAGGTCGCGGCCGCGCTCGCGGCCGGTTGCACGGTGGTGCTGAAACCGTCGGAGATCGCGCCTTTGAATGCGTTCGTGCTGGCCGAAGCGATCCACGAAGCGGGGCTGCCCGCCGGCGTGTTCAACCTCGTCAGCGGTTATGGGCCGGTGGTCGGCGAAATGCTGGCGAGCCATCCATCGGTCGATATGGTGTCGTTCACCGGCTCGACGCGCGCGGGCAAGCGCGTGTCGGAACTGGCATCGGCGACGATCAAGCGGGTCGCGCTCGAACTGGGCGGCAAATCGGCATCGGTCATTCTCGACGACGCCGATTTCGCCGCCGCCGTCAAAGGCACGGTCAGCGCATGCTTCCTCAACTCGGGGCAAACCTGTTCGGCGCACACGCGCATGCTGGTGCCCGAAGCACGTTACGACGAAGCGCGCGCGCTCGCGAAACAGGCGGCCGAAAGCTACGCAGCCGGCGATCCGCGCGACGAGAAAACGCGCCTCGGCCCGCTGGCCTCCGCCGCGCAACAGGCGCGTGTGCAGCAGTACATCGCGAAGGGCATCGAGGAGGGCGCCGAACTCGTGACGGGCGGCGCGGGGCTGCCCGACGGTGTGTCGAAAGGCTTTTTCGTCAAGCCGACGGTGTTCGGCCGCGTGCATCCGAAAGCGACGATCGCGCAAGAAGAAATCTTCGGGCCGGTGCTGTCCATTCTGACTTACAAGGACGAAGACGAAGCAATTCGGATTGCCAACGATTCGCCATACGGACTCGGCGGCGCAGTGTGGGCCGGCAGCGACGAGCGCGCGCAACGCGTCGCGCGCCGCATCCGCACGGGGCAGATCGACATCAACGGCGGCGCGTGGAATATGGCGGCGCCGTTCGGCGGCTTCAAGCAGTCGGGCTTCGGACGCGAGAACGGCGTCTTTGGACTCGAGGAATATCTCGAACTCAAGTCGATGCAATTCAAAGTCTGACGCGGATGACCGGCATCAACAAAGCCGCGCGCGCCGCAACGGCATGCGCGCGCCGCTTGATCTGACGCAACCCCGGCCGCGCCCGACCGACGATTATCCACGCTTTGATAATCGTCCGTCGGGTCAGCCATGCTCAACTCTCATTCGTTTTCTCCGCTGGTCATTCGCGGCCGCTCGCTCTTGCCGATCGTGCAAGGCGGCATGGGCGTCGGCATTTCGGCGCACCGGCTCGCAGGCAGCGTCGCGCGCGAGGGCGCGCTCGGCACCATCGCCAGTATTGATTTACGCCATCATCATCCCGATCTGGTCGAACGTTGCCGGCAGTCGCCCGACCGTGCCACGCTCGAAGAGGCGAATCTCACCGCGCTCGCGCGTGAAATTCATGCGGCGAAGAAGCTGAGCGAAGGCCGCGGCATGATTGCCGTCAACGTGATGAAGGCAGTCAGCGCGCAAGCCGATTACGTGCGCGCCGCCTGCGAAAACGGTGCCGACGCGATCGTGATGGGCGCGGGCCTGCCGCTCGATTTGCCGGAGATGACGCAAGGCCACGACATCGCGCTGATTCCGATTCTGTCGGACAGCCGCGGCGTCGCGCTGGTGCTGAAGAAGTGGATGAAGAAGGGCCGCTTGCCCGACGCCGTCGTGATCGAGCATCCGGCGCATGCGGGCGGCCATCTCGGCGTCACGAACATCGCCGATATGAACGATCAGCGCTTCGACTTCAGGCGCGTTCTCGATGAACTCGAGACCGTGTTCACGTCGCTCGGGATCGATCGCAAGCAGGTGCCGTTGATTCTCGCGGGCGGCATCAATAGTCATGAGGCCGTGCGCGCGCTGCTGAACGCGGGCGCGAACGGCGTGCAGCTCGGCACGCCGTTCGCCGTGACCGAGGAAGGCGACGCGCATCCGAACTTCAAGCGCGTGCTGGCCGAGGCGGCGCCCGATGACATCGTCGAATTCGTCAGCGTGACCGGTTTGCCCGCGCGTGCGGTGAAAACGCCGTGGCTCACGCGCTATTTGCGGCATGAAGCGAGGATCCGCGAGAAGGTCGGCGCGCTCAGGCAGGCGTGCCCGACGGCGCTCGAATGTCTGAGCGTGTGCGGGTGGCGTGACGGCGTGGAGAAGTTCGGGCACTTCTGCATCGACACGCGGCTTGCCGCGGCCTTGCGCGGCGATGTGGCCAACGGCCTCTTTTTTCGCGGCAAGGAAGCGCTGCCGTTCGGCTCGGCGATTCGCAGCGTGCACGACCTGATCGAACTGCTGCTGACTGGCGCGACGCGACCGGCTGTCGCAGGGCGGCTGGCTTTCTCGCTCGGTTGATGGGAGTCAACGTGACGCGCGGCGGGAGCTTCGACAATCCCCGTAGATCAACAAAAAGGGGAAGAAAAATGAAGCTCTCGCTCAGCAACACCATCAGGACGGCTGCGTTGGCATCGGGGCTGCTCTGCGCCGCCGCGCTCATTCCGCAGGCGCATGCCGCCGGCGACGATTCGATGAGCGGCATTCACGCCGGCGACGTGATCGTTCGATTGCGCGCGATCAGCATCATGCCGAGCGTATCGACGACAGGCACGCTCTCCACGCTGAACACCGACGTCAACAACGCGATCGTGCCGGAACTGGATCTGACCTACATGATCCGCGATTATCTCGGCGTCGAACTGATTCTCGGCACGTCGCGTCATCAGCTCACTTCGAGCATCGGTCCGCTTGGCGGAGTGAACGTGCTGCCGCCCACGTTGCTGCTGCAATATCACTTCAATCACGCGGGGCGCGTGCGTCCGTATGTCGGCGCGGGTCTGAACTACACGTTGTTCTATAACAATGGCTTGCACGCCGGCGGGCAGCCGGTGTCGATCCGCAATCACAGCTTCGGTCCGGCATTGCAGGCAGGCGTCGACGTGCAGGTGACAAAGACGCTCTTCGTCAACGCGGACATCAAGAAGATCTGGATGCACACGGATGCCTCGCTCGGCGGGCAGCCGCTCGGCCGCGTGAGCATCGATCCGGTGGTGGTGGGGCTCGGCGTCGGCATGCGCTTCTGAGCGAAACGCTCAGAGCTTGTCGTTCTGAAAACGCATGGCCGTGCCTTCGCGTTCGATGCGGGTCCACACGGCCCGCTTTTCTTCATCGCTCATGAATACCCAGTTCGATACCTCGCCGGCCGTGCGGCCGCAGCCCTTGCAGACTTCGTCGAAAAGTGTCGAACACACGCCGATGCACGGGCTGTCGGGTAGAGCGTGGAGATTGGAAGCCATCGGAAACCTTGCAGCAGAAAAGCGGAGGTCCGCTATGTTAACCGATACGGGACGTGAAGCCGCCCGAGCCCGTCCGCGAGGCCGATACTGCGCCGCCGCCGAGCGCGGCCCGCGTCGGCCTCACCGCGCGATGCTGTAACCGATTCGCGCCATCCAGTGCTGACGGTTGTTGTAGTCGAGCAGATCCTCGCCGTAGCCGTTGAAATAACCGATCCACAGATAGCCGCCCCACGCGCTGCCGAGCAGCTTCGCGAGCGGATAGGTGAATTGCGTGTCGACGCTGCCGTACCAGTGCTTCGTGCCTTTGCGCAGCGTGGTCGCCAGTTGCCAGCCATCGGGGCTGCCGTATTTGACGAGCAGATCGACATAGCCGCGATAGTCCGCAATGTCCGGATTACTGGACGTGCCGACGTAGTAATAAATTTTCGGCGACACCGTCAGATGGTTGGCCGTCAGATCGCCGAATTCCCACGTCGGGCGGATGAACGGCATGTTGATGCTGCGCGAATCGCTTCCGCCTTTGCCGTTCGATTCATGCGCGACGCCCGCTGCAAAACCCATTCGCGTGAAGAACGGACTGCGCCAGCCCGTGTCCGGCACGTAGTAGAAAAGCTGCGGCGAGTACGTGGTGTCGCGAAACGGACGCGAGTCGGCGGAGAGATCCCAGATCGACGTCTGCGTGTAGGCGAAGTAAAGGTTGTCGGTGAAGGCTTTGGAGCGCAGGTCGTCGGGAATGCGCAAGCGATACTTGAAGCTCAGTTGCAGCCGCGCATTGGTGTCGCCGTTGTGGCCGACGCCGATATACATCGGGTCGTAGTAGGAAACGTGCGCAAGCACGCCGCGTCCGGTCGTCGACAGCGAGTCGCCTGGCGGCGAGATCGCGTCGCCCGAGGGGCCGTCGAGCGCGGCCGCCGTCGCCGCGGCCTGGGCCGGCGTGCGGGCCTGGCTTTCGCTGCGCTCGGCCTGCGCAATCGCATTCTGGTTGGGACCGCGATTGATCACGACGACCGCGGGCGAAGCATCGAAACCGATCGGATCGACACGCACTTCTCCGCGAGCCGATTCCGGCCAAGGCGCGGAAAAGCGCACCTTGCGGAACTGGCCCGGCCGCAGACGCAGCGTGTCGGGCACGCCCGCTTCGCGCGCGAGTTCGAGCGGCTGCGGAGACTGCTCGCCGCCGCTCAGGTTCACGCGCAGCGTTTGCGGCACGGCGACGGTGAGCGGCGTGGAGTCGTCGGCGGAATAGAGCAACGTGATCTGCAGCGGCTCGTTCGCAGCGGCGATGCGCGCCGGCTGCAGCATCGCGACGGTGGCCGCAGCCTCGCCGGGAAAGGCGCTCGACAAGAACAGCGCAGCGAGCACGCAGACGAGTCTGCCGCGGCCGAAGCGGTGGCCGGGCACGCGCAACGGTCTGGCGGAGGCGCGATGGGTAAGGCGGTCGAATGCAGCAATGAGGAAAGCCGGAGGCAAAGCAGGAAGCGGCATGGGCTGTCGTCCAGGAGCAAGGGCGGTGAGCAAAACGGCGCGCCGCGTGTCGACTGAAGTCATGCTCGGGGCATGGCGTCATCGCCGCCGCCTGGCGGATACGGCACGCAGACGGCACAACGCGGTGGCAAGACAAACAAGCGAATGGCCGCCGCAATAGCGCAGGCAGCCATCGGGACTACGGCGAAGGCGGCGCCACGGCCAGCGGCGGCGCCGTTAAACTCGAAATACTAAAAGAATATTTACAACTGCGTTGCAACGATTGGCGAATGGCCTCGCGGCTCGCGAGGCGGCTCACTCACCCAACGCAACCTGCCACAGCAGCGCGCCGTTCAGCAGGATGATGAAAGCCGCCGACATCCACGCCAGCACCAGCGGCACGCCGTGCACGCGCCAGTCGCGCATCAGGCTCGTATCCGACGCGTAGCGGATCAGCGGCACGACCGCGAGCGGCAATTGCAGGCTCAGCACCACCTGGCTTGCCACCAGCAACTGATTCGAGCCTTCCTGGCCGAACATCGTCACGGCCACCAGCGCCGGTCCGATTGCCAGTGCGCGCGTGAGCAGCGCACGCTTCCAGCGCGGCAGACGTAGTTGCAGGAAGCCTTCCATCACCGCCTGGCCGGCCAGCGTGCCGGTGACGGTCGCGCTGAGTCCGCAGGCCAGCAGCGCCGCGGCAAACAGGATGCCGGCCCAGCGCGTGCCGAGCAGCGGCGCGATCAGACGATGAGCGTCCGCGAGATCGGTGACGTCGCGGTGGCCGCTCGCATGGAACACGGCGGCGGCGACGATCAGCAGCGCGGCATTGATCACGAAAGCAAAGAGCAGCGAGCCGATGGTGTCGATATTGACGACATGCAGCGCGGCCTTGATCTGCGCGTCGCTGTTGTCGGGCGCGTGATGCTTGACGAGCGACGAGTGCAGATAGAGGTTGTGCGGCATCACCGTCGCGCCGACGATGCCCGCCGCGAGCCACAGCATGCCCGCGTTGCGCAGAAGCTCGGGGCTCGGCGCGGTGCCCGCCAGCGCCGCATGCCAGTCGGGCCGCGCGAGCGCCAGTTCGATCACGAAGCACAAGCCGACGAAGCCGATCAGCAACGCGATCACCGCTTCCAGCTTGCGGCCGCCTATCTGCTGAAGCGCCAGCAGCGCGAACGTGCATACCGCCGACATCAGCACACCCACGGTCAGCGAGACGCCCAGCAGCAATTGCAACGCGACGGCGCTGCCGACCACTTCGGCGACATCGCAGGCGATGATCGCCACTTCGCTGGTCAGCCACAGGAAGATCGTGCGGCGCGGCCCCGAACGCTCGCGGCAAACCTGCGCGAGATCGCGCCCGCTGACGACGCCGAGCCGCGACGACAGCCATTGCAGCAGCATCGCCATCAGGCTGGAGAGCACCACCATGCCGAGCAACTGGTAGCCGTAGCCGGCGCCCGCGCCGAGCGCCGTTGCCCAATTGCCGGGATCGATATAGCCGACGGCAATCAGCGCACCCGCGCCGACGAACGAGAACCAGTGCGCGGGTCCTCCTTCGGGCAGACGTCGACGGCGGTTTGGGCGCAGCGCGAACGGATTGGTGTTCATGGATGCCTGAGGTCAAAGACTGCCTGGTTTCGCAAGGCTTGTGCCCGCCGGGCGCGTTGCTGCCGATCGAGCCCGCGCCTCGCCGCTGTTGCCCCTTGTCCGTTGTCAGCTATTGTGCTCCGTCGCCCGGCTCCGCGTTTGGCTTGTCATGCGCGTGGGGAGCCTGCGTGAGGCCGCCGCCAGAGCGCCTAAGCGTGGCGGCGTTTTTTTCGGGTAGACACGCGCCCATAACCCGCTAAAATTGCGCCCATTTTCCGGCGGCGCGGCTTACGCTGTACCGTTTGCGCGACAGTGCGGCATTTTTTTTGGACCGCGCAATAATTGATGGTAGTTTTCGGGTTTTTCAGGGGAGCCGCTAGCGCAGCATGGCGCTGCTCGCGGCGTGCGTGAGGACGGCCGGCTCGGACCGGCACGATCGGAGAACGGGATGAAAAGACGGGTAGTGGGGCAAGTGGCTGCGCTGGTCTTGTGCGCGGCGCCGTGGTTGACGGCGGCAGCGAAGGATACGCAGCTCAACGTGTACAACTGGTCCGATTACATCGCCAAGGACACCATTCCGAACTTCACGAAGCAGGCCGGCGTCCAGGTCAAATACGACAACTACGACAGCGACGACACCCTGCAAGCCAAGCTGCTGACGGGCAATTCCGGTTACGACATCGTCGTGCCGACCAGCAATTACGCGGGCAAGCAGATCGCTGCGGGCATCTTCGCGCCGCTCGACAAATCGAAGCTGCCGAACCTCAAATACCTCGACCCGTCGCTGATGGCGCTTGTGGCCGGCGCCGATCCCGGCAACAAGTTCACGGTGCCCTGGGCATACGGCACGACCGGCCTCGGCTACAACGTGACGAAGGCCCAGCAGATTCTCGGCAAGAACGTGCCGCTCGATAACTGGGACGTGCTCTTCAAGCCGGAAAACATCTCGAAGCTGAAGGCCTGCGGCGTGTCCGTGCTGGATGCGCCGGATCAGATGTTCGCCGCCGCGCTGCATTACATCGGCAAAGACCCGATGAGCACGAACCCGGCCGACTATCGCGAGGCGCTCGCGATGCTCAAGAAGATTCGCCCGTACATCACGCAGTTCAACTCGTCGGGCTATATCAACGACCTGGTGGGCGGCGACGTGTGCTTCGCCTACGGATGGTCGGGCGACGTGGTGATCGCGAAACATCGCGCGATCGAAGCGAAGAAGCCGTACAAGATCGAGTATTACATTCCGAAGGGCGGCGCGCCCGTATGGTTCGACGTGATGGCGATTCCGAAGGACGCGAAGAACAAGGAAGCCGCGCTCGAGTGGATCAACTACATCGAAACGCCGCAAGTGCATGCCGCGATCACCAACGCCGTCTACTACCCGAGCGCGAATCTCGAAGCGCGTAAATACGTGGATAAGGACGTCGCGAACGATCCCGCCGTGTACCCGCCGCCCGAAGTCATCAAGACGCTGTTCCTGTTGAAGCCGTTGCCGCCCGAAGTGCAGCGGCTGCAGACGCGGCTCTGGACCGAGTTCAAGTCCGGCCGCTGAAGCGTGGCCGGAGTGAACGGGTAACAGCATCATCAAGAAGCCCTCGGTGTTCACCGGGGGCTTTGTTCGTCAAACGCCGGAGTGAAGCATTGTGATGAGTAGTGAGCAGCCGGGCGCGCTGGACCGGACGGCCGTGTCGCCCGCCGGCGGCAACGCCGCGATCGACGACGCCGCCGATAATTTCGTGCAGGTCGTCGACGTCGTGAAGAAATTCGGCGAGACCGTGGCGGTCAAGCAGGTCAATCTGTCGGTGAAAAAGGGCGAGCTGTTCGCGCTGCTCGGCAGTTCGGGTTGCGGCAAGTCGACCTTGTTGCGCATGCTCGCGGGCCTCGAGACCGTGACCTCGGGCAAGATCCTGATCGACGGCGAAGACCTTGCGCAACTGCCGCCGTACCGGCGGCCGGTCAACATGATGTTCCAGTCGTATGCGCTTTTTCCGCATATGACGGTCGAGTCGAACGTCGCGTTCGGTCTGAAGCAGGAAGACGTGGCCAAGGCCGAACTCAAGGACCGCGTGCAGACCGCGCTCGAACTCGTGCAGATGGGCCGCTTTGCGAAGCGCAAGCCGCATCAGCTTTCCGGCGGTCAGCAGCAGCGGGTGGCGCTGGCGCGTTCGCTGGTGAAGCGGCCGAAGCTGTTGCTGCTCGACGAACCGATGTCCGCGCTCGACAAGCAGATTCGCCAGCGCACGCAGATCGAGCTCGTCAACATTCTCGACAAGGTCGGCGTGACCTGCATCATGGTCACGCACGATCAGGAAGAAGCGATGACGATGGCAGGGCGCCTCGCGGTAATGAGCGAAGGCGAGATCGTGCAGCTCGGCACGCCGCACGAGGTGTACGAGTATCCGAATAGCCGCTTTTCGGCGGAATTCATCGGCTCGACGAATCTGTTCGAAGGCCATACGGTCGAGGACGAGCCCGATCACGTCTTTATCGAAACGCCCGATCTGACTTGCCGTTTGTATGTGAGCCACGGCATTACCGGTCCGCTCGGCATGCCGGTGACGATCTCGGTGCGGCCCGAGCGCATCGCGCTCACGAGCAAGCCGCCCGAGGGCGCGTTCAACTGGGGCAAGGGCGTCGTGTCGAATATCGCGTACATGGGCGGCTATTCGCTGTATCACGTGAAGCTCGACGGCGGCAAAACCGTGATCGCGAACGTGACGAGCCTCGCGCTGACGGAGATCGATCCGCCCACTTGGGGCGACGAGGTGTACGTGCGCTGGAGCGCATCGGCCGGTGTGGTGCTGACGTCATGAAGCGCCAGTTCCATTCGGTTCTCAACTGGCCGGTGCGGCGCTTTAACCTGACGGGCCGTACCGCCGTGGTGGCCGGTCCGTTCGTCTGGCTGCTGCTGTTTTTTCTGGTGCCGTTTTTGCTGGTCGTGAAGATCAGCTTTGCCGATTTGCAGCTCGGCATTCCGCCGTATACCGAGCTCACGAGTTTCGCGGACGGCGCGATCAATCTCAAGCTCGATCTGTCGCATTACGCGTTTCTCGTCACCGACAGCCTGTATTTCGCGACGTATGTGAATTCGGTTGTCGTGGCCGCGATTTCGACGCTGCTGTGCCTGCTGATCGGTTATCCGATGGCGTATTACATCGCACGTTCGAATCCGGCGCGCCGCAATCTGCTGATGATGGCCGTGATGCTGCCGTTCTGGACGTCGTTTCTGATTCGCGTGTATGCGTGGATCGGGATTCTGAAAAACAACGGGCTGCTGAATAACTTCCTGATGTCGATCGGCCTGATTCATTCGCCGATCGAGCTGTATCACACGAATACGGCGGTTTATATCGGCATGGTCTATTCGTATCTGCCGTTTCTCGTGATGCCGTTGTACGCGCATCTCGTGAAAATGGACATGACCTTGCTCGAAGCCGCCTACGACCTGGGCGCAAGACCCTGGAAAGCGTTCTGGCAGATCACATTGCCGCTTTCGAAGAACGGCATTATCGCCGGTTGCCTGCTGGTGTTTATTCCAGCGGTGGGCGAGTACGTGATTCCGGAATTGCTCGGCGGCGCGAATACGCTGATGATCGGCCGCGTGATGTGGAATGAGTTCTTCGACAATGCCGATTGGCCGATGGCTTCCGCCGTGACGTGTGCGATGGTAGTGCTGCTGTTGGTGCCGATGGCGTTTTTCCAGTACGCGCAGGCCAAGGCGATGGAGGAAAAACGCTGATGAAGCCGAACCGGATATTGCAGTTCACCGCGTTGGCGCTGGGCTTTCTGTTCCTGTATATACCGATCATCAGTCTGGTCGTCTATTCGTTCAACGAATCACAACTCGTCACCGTATGGACGCGTTTTTCGACGCGCTGGTATGCGGCGTTATTGCACGACGATGAACTGATTGCGGCGGCGTGGCTGTCGTTGAGAGTGGCGGTGCTGACGGCGTTTGCGTCGGTGATTATCGGCACATGGGCGGGTTTCGTGCTCGCGCGCATGGGGCGTTTCCGCGGCTTTACGCTTTATACCGGCATGATCAACGCGCCGCTCGTGATCCCCGAAGTGATTCAGGGCATATCGCTGCTGCTGCTCTTTATCGAAATGGCGAAGTGGCTCGGCTGGCCGGCGGGGCGCGGCATTTTCACGATCTGGATCGGGCACGTGATGCTGTGTATTTCGTACGTGGCGATTATCGTGCAGTCGCGTGTCAAGGAGTTGCATCCTTCGCTCGAGGAAGCGGCGCTCGACCTCGGCGCGACGCCGCTGCGGGTGTTTTTCTCGATTACGTTGCCGCTGATTTCGCAGGCGCTGGTATCGGGCTGGTTATTGTCTTTTACGTTGTCGATCGACGATCTGGTTTTATCCGCGTTTCTGTCGGGGCCTGGGTCAACGACATTGCCGCTGGTGGTTTTCTCGCGCGTCAGGCTGGGTTTGAATCCCGAGATGAATGCGTTGGCGACGTTGTTTATCGCGGTGGTGACGGTTGGCGTGGTGGCGGTGAATTATTTTATGCAGCGGGCGGAGAGGAGAAGGGTGCAGGTGAGGGGGTAGGTGACGGGGCAAGTGCGCTTGCCCTGTTTCACGAATTGCAGCTTAAACCCTATACCCAATCCGAACCCCGCCCCAATGCCGTCCCTGCACAAAAACCGGCGCGGACGCATCCTTCATCAAAACAAACTGTCCACCGCCCATATCTCGCCGATACGTCTGCAGCAAAAACTTCTTCGTATGCGACCCGGCAGCCAGTCCAGTGCGGTCGTTAAAAATGCGCCGGTTCCGGCAATTGGCCATATTCCACACGACATCGTCACGCTGCGGCAAAGAGAACTTCAGGTTGTGCGTCGGCAGATAACCGCGCACGTCGATTGCGGCAGAGAACGCGACCCGCGGATCGAGATCGAGTAGCGGCTCCTGAATCGCCGGCAGAACGCGATCGGTGAAAGCCGTGAACCGCGTCATGAACTGCTGCGGATTGCTGCCAGGCACGGGCACGTAGTGCTGATCGAACAGATCGTCGAGCGAAATCTCGCCGCGCGCGACCGCTGCCTCAAACAGCTTGCTCACCGCCGCCGCCGCGTCCTGCACGGCCTCGATAAAGCGCGTGTCCGGCGTCTCCACGCCCGCCGCCGCCGTCAGTTCGATCAAGGTCTCTGAGACGCCGAGCAGATTGCCGAGCCGATCCTTCGCCTGCACGAAGTTCTCGCTCGAATCCTCGACGCCGCTCGCCATTTCCAGCACCTGCGCCTCGAGTCCGCCGCACTGCGTCTCGATCTCGCCGGTCAACGCGGCGATCTGCTCGGCCTCGTTGTTCAGATGCGCGATCGCGTCGCCCGTCGAATGCACGACGTCGCCGATCTTGCGCGTGCCCTCGCGTACCCGATGCGCCCGCTCCGTATTCACCGAGCCTTCGTTGATCAACTGCTCGGTCTGCTGCGTGAGTTGCGCGAGTGTGGTCTCGATCTGGCCGGTCGCCTGCGCGGTCTTCGCCGACAGATTCTTCACCTCGGCCGCCACCACCGCGAAGCTTCGGCCGGACTCGCCGGCGCGCGCGGCTTCGATCGCCGCGTTCAGCGCGAGCAGATGCGTTTGCCGCGCGATCAGCGAGATTTCCTCGGAGACGCGGCTCACATGCGCGAGCGCGCTGCGCAGCGCGCCGATCTGGCTCTCGATCACGGTCACGCCTTCCACCAGTCCGTGGATGTCGGCAAGCGACGCCTCCAGCGTGTCGTGCGATTCCTGCACGCCGGTCGCCGCTTGTGCCGACACATCGCGCATACCCCGCGCGGCGGTCGCGATCCGATGATTGCCGGCGAGCGTCTGCGCAGCCGACTCGCGCAACGCGCGGCACACCTGCGCCTGATGCTGCACGCGCGCGGCGACTTCATCGACGTGGCCCGATACATCGCAGATTTCGATACCCAGTTTGCCCGCCTGCGCGGCAATATCGCCGACGACCCCTTGCGGTCGGCCCGTCCGGCGAAAGCTGAAACGCGACATGAACGTCTCCTTGATGACGCTAGCAACGCTGCCGGTCACGCGCTCGTCGAGCGCGAACACAGCCTCTTCTCGACGCGTTTACGGCTGGCTTTCGGCGGACTTGATACGGGGTATCCCGCAGTCGCTACGCCGCAGTCGTTATGATGTCCGGTTTGGCGCCGCGGCAAGCGCCGCCATTCCTGACCAACTTTAACGATGTTCGATTCCTTCGCGCGCGCTTCGGGCTGGCAGCAGCTTTACCATCTGTGGGAGCTGATCGTCATGCTCTTTAAATTTCTCTGGGACTTGCTGCGCTTGCTCGGAGGAAGGGGCTAGGCGCGCGCGACGGCGCCTGCTTTCGGAGCAGCATGCGTGCCGAGAAACGCCCGCAGGTCGGCCAGCACGCGCTCGGGCGCTTCCTCCATCGGAATGTGTCCAAGGCCCGGATACATGACCGATTTCGCGCCCGGAATGCGCTGCGCGAATTCAGCCGCGTGCGCGGTCGGAATCCAGCGGTCCTTCGCGCCCCACAATACGAGCGTCGGCAGCGCGAGTGTCGTCAGCACATTCGTATCCAGTTCGGCGAAATCGAGCGTCGGCACCATCTTGCCGATCGCGGCGCGCGTGCCTTCGCCGTGAAAAAACTCGACGTAGCGCCGCAGCGTGACGGCATCGATTTTGCGCGGATCGCCATACACGTTGCGCACCGCGCTTTTGATGATCGCTTCCGGCAGCCAGCGCGGCGAACTCGCGCGCACCAGCGCGCTATTGAAGAGGCCAATATAGATGGGCAGCCGCATCGGAAAGCCCGCGGAGTCGATCAGCACGAGCCGCTCGACGGCCTCGCGATGCCGCACCGCGTAGTCCCACGAAATCAGTCCGCCGAGCGAATTGCCGATGAAAGTCGCGCGCCTAATGCCGAGTGCCTGCAAAAAAGTGTCGATGAAACGCCGGTAGGTCGGGAGGTCCATCGTTTCGATCGCGCCTGTGCTGGAGCGCAGCGGCCCAGTCACGCCGAACGGCGGCAGATCGAGACGAATGATGCGGTAAGCGTGCTTCAGTTCATCCGCGACACGATTCCATGTGTGCAGCGACGACGCGAAGCCATGAATCATCACGATGATGTCGCCGCGGCCTTCGTCGACATAATGCACGTCCGCGCCCATGATGCGGATGAACTTCGAGCCGCTTTGGGTGTAGCGCCGCCGCAGTTCGTCGCGCGGCACGCTGGTGATGCCGAGGCGCGCGGCGAGCGAGCGGGGCGGCAGCGCCGCGACTGAACTACGGGGCAACGAGTTCGACGAGTTCGACGAACTCGACGAACGAGGATCGATGCTTGCCATGTTTTCCGTCTCCCTTTTTTATTTGAATCGGGATACTAAATAGTCGCCATCGGATCGGGCGACGTAGCTTGCAATCGCACCGCGTGAGCGTCATTCCTCAAGGCAAAAAGCGGTAATCGCCTGGCCGCACGCGGCGCGTCCTCTTGCGAAAGCTGAACGTGAATCCCGGCCACAGCGCGGTCACTTTGCCGCTTCGCGTCTGATACCAGCTATGGCAACCGCTCGACCACACCGAGCGCCGCATATCGTGCTGCAGGCGCGCGTTGTAGTCGCGCTGCACGTCGGGCCGCAGGTTCATCGTGCGGGCGTTGCGCCGGCGCAGCGTCCGCAGGCAATCGGCGATGTACTGCACTTGCGACTCGATCATGTAGATCAGCGAGTTGTGGCCGAGTCCTGTGTTCGGGCCGACGATCATGAAGAAGTTCGGAAAGTCGGCGACGCTCACGCCGAGATAGGCTTCGGGGCCGTCGCGCAGCCACAGCGCGCCGAGATCGGCACCGCCGACGCCGGTCACGTCGAACGGCGCGCCGACGTCGTTGACCTGAAAACCAGTGCCGCAAATGATCGCATCCGCACGATGATGCGCGCCGTCTTCTGTCACGATGCCGTGCGCGACGATCTCGCGGATGCCCGTCGTGATCACGTTCACATTCGGCTCGACGAGCGCGCGATAGTAGTTGCTCGACAGCAGCACGCGCTTGCAGCCGAGGCGGTAGTTCGGCGTGAGCGTCGCGCGCAACTCAGGGTCTTTCACGCGCCGCTCGAGATAGCTGAGGCACAGCTTCATCGGGCGCTTCATTAGCTTTGGATGACTAACGAAAGCGATCGCCTGCGATTCGAGCTTCCAGTAGATCGCGCTGCGCACGAATCGCTGCGTGAACGGCAGATGTTCGAAAAGCCAGCGCGCGCGTTCGCCGATGCGCTTGTCCGGCTTCGGCATGATCCACGGCGCGGTGCGTTGGAACAGATCGAGCCGCGCGACGCGTGGCTGAATCTGCGGCACGAACTGAATCGCGCTCGCACCGGTGCCGATCACGGCGACGTGCTTGCCTTCGAGCGGATACGCGTGATCCCAGCGCGCGGAATGAAACAGCTTGCCTTCGAAGCTCTCCAGTCCCGCGATGCGCGGCATCGCCGGCCGCGACAGCGGACCGCTCGCGGCGATCAATACGTCGGCCTCGATGTTCTCGCGCATGCCGCCGGCATCGAGTTCGATCTGCCACACATGACGCGCTTCGTCGAAGCGTGCCGCCACCACGCGCGCATTGCAACGCACGTAACGGTCCACGCCATACTTGCGCGAGCAATGCTTCAGATAAGCGAGAATTTCGTTCTGGCCGCTGAAGGCGCGCGACCACGCCGGGTTCGGCTCGAACGAAAACGAATACAGATGCGAGGGCACGTCGCACTCGGCGCCCGGATAGGTATTGTCGCGCCATGTCCCGCCGATGTCCGCGGCGGCTTCATAGACGGTGAACGACGTGATGCCCATTTTTTGCAGCCGCACGGCCATGCCGATGCCGGAAAAACCGCTCCCCACAATGGCGATGCGCGGCGCGACAGCTTGTGTTGATGCAGCGGATGCAGCAAATGCAGCGGACGTCACGTCGATCTCCTGCAAGGGGAAGTCGGGCGCTGCCTGCGCACACGGCAAGCCGCGTAGCCGCCCAAACGTAACGCGCAGGGTAGACAACTGTACACCTCGCGTCAAGATCGTTTAGAGTACGTCTATCAAACGCGCGTCCCGCGCGGCGATTGAAAGCCACCATGAACGCGATGAAATCCGTATCCGAAACGGCGCGGCAGCCCGCGCGCGACGCTGCGGCAGAACAGGAACTGCCGCCCGGCAAACGCAAACTGATCGAAGCCGCGTTGCGCTTGACCGCGGGCGGGCGCGGCTTTGCGAGTCTGGGTTTGCGCGAACTCGCGCGCGAGGCGGGACTCAATCCGAACACGTTTTATCGGCATTTCGACACGCTCGACGAACTCGCGCGCGAGGCCGTCGATTCGGTCAGCCGCCGTTTGCGGCCGATGCTGCGACGCGAGCGCTGGCTCGCGGCGCATGACGAACCGCATAGCGTGCCGCGGCGCGCGTGCGTCGCGTTCTTCATGTTTGCGCTCGAAAACCGCGATGCGTTTCTCAGTGCGTTAGCTGAATATCACGGCACGTCGCCCGCATTGCGTGAGGCAGTGCGCGCGACGCTTCATGCGGTGTCGGCGGAAATGGCCGACGACGTCGTGCAATTGCAGCTAATGCCCACACTTTCGCAGGATGTCGTCGATGAAGTCTGCACGCAGATCGTGCTGCAACTGTTTCATCTCTCCGCCGAGTATCTCGATGCCGACGCCGCGCGCCGCGATGCGCTCGTCGGCTATGCGGAGCGTTTTATCGTGAGGCTTTTTGCGGGCTCGGTGCTGCTCGCGCAGCAGGAGGAGGCGCGGGCGCCTGTCTCGCGGCGCGCGTGATTTTCGCTGAACGTGCAGGCAAAAAAAACGGGCTCCGTGTAGGAGCCTGTCTTCAATGCACACGCGGAGAGTGCCGCGACTGAAAGAGCGCGAGGACTCAGGTATTGTCGTCGCTCCAGCCGCCGGAATCGTCGTTGCTGCCCATGTCGATGCCGCCGCCGCTGTTGTCGTTCCAGTCGTTCGAGCCCTGGCCGAAATCGAGCCCGCCGCCATTGTCGCCTGAGTTGCCGCGCCTGCGCCCTTCATCGTCGACGATGACGTCGCGCTCCACGACGCGTTCACGCCCCGAGTTCAGCGCCTCGCCGAGCAGCACGCCGGTCAGCAGCCCGCCCATGCCGCCGCCGAAACCGCCGCCTTGCTGCACGACAACAGGCGGTTGCTGCTGATACGGACCTTGCTGCGGATAGGGCGCTTGCGGCGGATTGCCGAAGCGCTCGGCTTCGCGCGCATACGGCGACTGCTCGTTGCCTGCCGCGGCTGCTGCGTTCGGATCGGGCCGGCCTTCGGCGCGTGCGCGCAGGCTGCCGATACGCTGCTCCAGTTCATCGAGCTGATACGGCGGCACCGGATTCTTGCTGTTCGACAACGCTTCGACGAGCGTGCGCAACTGGTCTTCGGTTGCTTCGACTTCCTTCTCGAGCGCTTCGTGACCGGGCGCGGTGGAGAGCTTCACGTCGAGTTTCAGCGAACGCACGGTGTTGAGCAGGTCGGTTGCACGCTTGAGTTGCACGCGACGGTCGTCGTTCGCGCGCGTGTCGTCTTGCGTGCGGGCGCGGCGCAAGGTCCAGCGCAACACGAGCGCGATCACGCCCACGATAAGCAGAATGCCGACCCACATGCCGATGCCCGGGCCGTGGCGCTCAGGCGCTTGCGGCACTTGCGGCGCGAGTCCGGCCTGCTGCTGCAAGGCCGGTGTGTTCACGCTCTGCTGGGCGAACGGGTTGTCCGCGCGGCTCGTCGATTTGGCGTTCGCGTTGCCCACCCGTTCGGCGTCCCGACGAATGCGCGCCTCGACTTGTGCGAAACGCGTGGGATCGGTGAAACGGATTTGCGGGTCGAGCGTCTTTGCCTGTTGAAGCTGCGCGAGCGCGTCGCCATAGTGGCCTTCACGGTCGAGCACCTGGCTGTACAGGTAATGCGCGCGCGCGTTGTTCGGATGCGCCTGCAGCACTTCGGACAAGCCGGCGTCGGCTTGCTGCCAGTTGCCTTGCGACATCGCGGATTCGATCTGCTGCACGGTCGGCACGGCAAACGCCGCGCCCGAAACGAGCATGAGCGAGACGAATGCGCTTGCGATAAGTTTTTTCATTTGCGGACCGGGCGTCATACGCCCGTCTCCTTCAGTCGATTGCGCCGGGCCGGCGATCCCGCGGCGGCCGGCGGCCGGTTAAACATCCACGCTCACCGGCCTGCCGTCAGACACTACTCACGCAATTACTGGGCCGGCGTATTGAGCTGCTTCTTCAGCGCTTCGAGACGGTCTTCCACCGACGGGCCGCGGTTCAGATCCGCGAGCTTGTCGTCGAGCGCCTTGCCGCTTTTGACGTCGGCGGAATTCAGGCGTGCGTCCGACCGTGCATTCGACAGTGCGACCTTGTCCTCGAGCTTCTGAAAATCTTCGGACAGGTTCTTTCCGCCGATGCCGCCGAGCGCCGTCGCAGCGACGTCTTTCGCCTCGGCGATCTGCTGCTTGGCCTGGAGAATGTTGGACCGCGCGTTCAGATCGTTGCGGCGCGCGCGCATGTCTTCGATCTGGCTCTTCAACTGCGCGACCGACGGCTCGAGCGTGGCGAGTTCCTTCGTCAGTGCATCGCGTTCCGCCTCGGCGGTGGCTTGCGCGCTCAGCGCTTCACGCGCGAGCGCTTCGTCGCCGGATTGCAGCGCGCGCTTCGCGCCGTCTTCATACTTCTTCGCCTTGTCGGCGGCAACATCGCGCTTGCTTTGCTGCGTGGCCACCTGCGCCTGAATCTCGATCAGCGAATTTTCGGCCTTGCCGATGCTCTCGTCCAGTTCGCGCACGATCTGGCGCGAGTCGCGCGACGGGTCCTGCACGGAGTCGGCCGCGTCGTTCAGGAGACCTTTTAGCGTGCGCGAAATGCTGTCAAAAAGCGACATGAAAACCTCCAAAGAATGGTGTCGGCGCTGAATAGTTCACGCGCGTTCGATTGCTTGCCACTGCTACTTTACGCCGCCGCGCGACAAGCCGCGCAGCGTTCGGACCGGAGGTCGGGGCGCGCGTGCGGAATGCAATAGCACGAGCGCAAATTGTCCGGCCGGTTCGCGCATGCGTCGCGTGATGAAGCGGCAAGCTTCGATGATAAACACGCGGGCGCGTCCCTTCAGCGGCTCGCGGATATTACACCACGGGCTCTCTTAAAATGCGCTTAAAGGGCACGATGCGCGAGCCGCTCAGTGTGCGAGCGGCGAGTGTCGTCGGCGTGAATTGAGCGATGGTTGCGAAAGCGTAGGCGCGCGGAGACGATGAGCTTGCATCGTACATTCGCCTTACACCTCCATTGCGTTTCGCCGGCGCTAGGCGAAGCGTCCGCCTTCGGGGCCCAGATCGCCTTGCGGATCGTCGTCATCGCGCGCGATGTCGAGGCGAGGGCGCTTCAGTACGCTCTTTATGTGCGTCTGTACTTGCGTCTGCGCGGTAACGGCAGCGGGCGCCGTCTTCTGATCGGCAGCCGCTCGGGCTGCGGCGACTCGCGCGACGGCTTCGGCGGTAGCGACAGCGTCTTCATCGACATCGGCAGTGAGCGCGGCCAGCACATCGGCGGGCAGCAGCGGGGCGGGTTCGGAAGGAGCGGGTCGAGATGCGTGCGGCGCGCTACCCGCAAGCGCTTTGCCTGACGACGTCATCGGCTCATGCGCCGCGCGGTTCGCCGCATCGGGCAGTGCGTGGTTTGCGTCGGCGTTCGCGAGTCCGCTCGCCTCGCTGCTCGCGCGCGTGCGCAAGCCTGGCGGCAGCGCCGCGCGCGCATGCTCCGTGTCCTGCGCGACGCGCCGCAGCGCGGCGTCGAGCGCGTCGGGCGCGCGCGGCGCATTGAGCCTGTCGACGATGCTCGCCGCTTTCACCTGCTCGCTCGTCGCGTCGAAACTCAGCACCGCGCGCCGCATGAGCTCGCTGACGCTGATGCCGAGCTCGTCGGCGGTGGCGGCGATCGCGCGTTTCTGCGCGGGCGTAACGAATACGACGATGCGTTCGCTGGGCTTTGTCATGATCGGCTCGCATACTTTTGTTGGTGTGGCGCTTCGCGGCGCGCATCGGCGTGCGCCGAATCCATCATATGACGAGTTGCGCCGATCGCAAACGGGCGCGTCGTGAAAATGCCGTGACATCAACGGCTTGTGGCGTTTTTGGTGGGCTTGTCCACAGGCTTGTGAACGTTTTCTGTTGATAACTCGCGCTGTGTGCGCAAGCGCATCGAAAGCTTGCCGAATCTACTCAAGCGCGCGCCGCCGGGGGCGGCGCGAAGGGAATTCTTACAAAAAAACTGCGTTGAGCGCGGCTTGATTTCTTTAAAATGCGCTGTTACGTTGCGCCGGACACTGTTCGGGCGCGCCGTGGCGACTCGCGGGGGCAAAGGGTCGCGCGGCGGTTTGCGTCCCGGACAACGCCCGCTCAGGATTCATGCGCGCTTCAAGCGCGAGAACAAGGCGTTGAATCATGGCATCCGGTCATGGCATTCAGTCATCCACTGAGTCATGAGACTGAGTCACGCCATTGATTCACGCGCCCACTATTCCAGTCATGCCAATCATCAAACGACCGCATTCTTCGCATTCTCCCGCCGGTCAAGACCGGGACTCCTACCGCCGCACCGAGGGACGCAACGCCGCTTCGCGAGATCGCGAAGAACGCGGCCGCCCGATCGGCGCGACCATCGCGATCTGGTTCGCGAGCTTCGCGGCGATTGTCGCCGTGGTGGGCGCGCTGATCGTCGGCTATGCGCTCGTCGTGATGGGGCCGAACCTGCCCTCGCTCGATGCGCTCACCGACTATCGTCCGAAAGTGCCGCTGCGCGTGTACACGGCGGACCATGTGCTGATCGGCGAATTCGGCGAGGAGCGGCGCTCTCTCGTGCGCTTTCAGGACATCCCCGACCAGATGAAAAAAGCCGTGCTCGCGATCGAGGACTATCGCTTCTACGAACACGGCGGCGTCGACTTTCTCGGCATCTTGCGCGCGGGTTTCGCGGACCTCGCGCACGGCGGCGCGTCGCAGGGCGCGAGCACGATCACGATGCAGGTCGCGCGCAACTTCTTCCTGTCGAGCGAGAAGACCTATACGCGCAAGGTTTATGAAATGCTGCTCGCGTACAAGATCGAGCGCGCGTTGACGAAGGACCAGATTCTCGAGCTGTACATGAATCAGATTTATCTGGGCGAGCGCGCGTATGGTTTCGCGGCGGCGGCGCGCGTGTACTTCGGCAAGGATCTGAAAGACATCACGCTCGCGCAGGCCGCGATGCTCGCGGGTCTGCCGAAAGCGCCGTCCGCGTATAATCCCGTGGTGAACCCCAAGCGCGCGAAGATCCGTCAGGAATACATTCTGAGGCGCATGTTCGAGCTTCGGTATATCAGCCAGGAGCAGTACGACCAGGCGGTGAAGGAAGAGATTCACACGCGCAATCCGGGCAACGAATACAGCGTGCACGCCGAGTACATTGCCGAAATGGTTCGGCAGATGATGTATGCGCAGTACAAGGACGAAACTTATACGCGCGGCCTGAACGTGACGACCACGATCGATTCCGCCGACCAGGACGCCGCGTATCGCGCGGTGCGCAAGGGCGTGATGGATTACGAGCGGCGCCACGGTTATCGCGGGCCGGAAGGTTTCGTGCAATTGCCGGCTGCGGGCGACGACCGCGATCAGACGATCGACGACGCGCTCACCGATCATCCGGATAACGGTGAACTCGTCGCCGCCGTCGTGACGGACGCGAGTCCGAAGCAGGTGAAGGCGCAACTGGTCGACGGCACGCAGGTCACGATGAGCGGCGAGGGCTTGCGCTTTGTGGCGAATGCGCTGAGCGCGCGCGCCGCGTCGGCGACGAAGATCAAGCCCGGCTCGATCGTGCGCGTGATGAGCGACGACAAGGGCAACTGGCAGATAACGCAGCTTCCGCAAGTGGAAGGCGCGCTTGTGTCGCTGACGCCGCAGGACGGCGCGATTCGCGCGCTCGTCGGCGGCTTCGATTTCAACAAGAACAAGTTCAACCACGTGACGCAGGCATGGCGTCAGCCGGGTTCGAGCTTCAAGCCGTTCATCTATTCGGCCGCGCTCGACAAGGGCCTCGGACCGGCGACGATCATCAACGACGCGCCGCTGTACTTCCCGTCGAGCACGCCAGGCGGCGACGCATGGGAGCCGAAGGACGACGATCAGCCCGACGGTCCGATGCCGCTGCGTCTCGCGTTGCAGAAGTCGAAGAACCTGGTGTCGATCCGCATCCTGTCGTATATCGGCACGAAGTACGCGCAAGACTTCGTCACGCAGCGTTTCGGTTTCGATGCCGACAAGACCCCGCCGTATCTGCCGATGGCACTCGGCGCGGGGCTCGTCACGCCGTTGCAATCGGCGGGTGCGTATTCGGTGTTCGCGAACGGCGGCTATCGGATCAACCCGTATCTGATCAGCGAAGTCACGGACGCGCGCGGCGAGCCGCTTTCGAAAGCGCAGCCGCTCACGGCCGGCCGCGACGCGCCGCGCACGCTCGAGCCGCGCAACGCGTACATCATGAACAGCCTGTTGCATTCGGTCGCGACGGCGGGCACGGGGGCGGGCACCAACGCGCTGCATCGTTCGGACTTGCAGGGCAAGACGGGTACGACCAACGACGCAAAGGACGGCTGGTTCGCCGGTTATCAGCAATCGCTCGTCGCGGTCGCGTGGATGGGTTATGACCAGCCGAAGACACTCGGCAGCCGCGAGTTCGGCGCGCAACTCGCTTTGCCGATCTGGGTCGAGTACATGCAGCGCGCGTTGCGCGGCGTGCCGCAAAGCGAGCCGGCGCAACCCGACGGCGTGACTTCAGTCGACGGTGAGCTGTTCTATTCGGATATGACGCCGGGGAATGGTTTCGTGGCGAGTATCGGGCTCGATTCCGCGAATCCGACGGCGGGTGTTAGCGATGCGGTCGGCGGTGTCGGGCCCGCGGGCATGACGCCGCCGGCGGTGCCGCCGCCGAGCGTGTCGTCGAACGAGAAGAAGCAGATCATGGATCTGTTTGAGTCGAATAAGCCTTGAAGATGGGAAGCGCGTGCGAGCGGTGCTCGCACGCGCTGTGTTCTGCGCAGACCGCAAGGCAATGCGGACTTATGCGCGGGTCTGCCGTGTCGCTGAGACTAAGCGGACGGCTGCGGCGTGTAATGCCGCCGACAATAGGCCAGGTGCATGGTCGCTTTCAGTAGCCTGCCTCTCGGCGTATCTCTTTCAGTTGTGCGTAACTGATTATCTGAAAATGCTGATCGTCGTTGAATTGGGCGATGAGCTTTGAGTCGTCGGGTGGCGTTTCTCCAAACATCTGGTAGTGAAATGCAAGCGTGGTCACATAGTTGACACTTGGCACGATTGAGTGGGCTCGCGTGTAGCCACCGGTTTGCACGGCACGCCAGAAAACCCTGTCGCCGACGATGCTCTCCGACGAGTCCTTGAAGAGCCAGACTGCGCATGCGGGAAACGCAGCTCGCGTCAGGAAATAGCAATTCGTGTCGTTGAAATCGATCCCGTTGGATTCCTTGCAGATGCCAAGCACGCGGCCGTCTGCCGCAATTATCGTGCGAGTAGCCGTGACCACCTGCGCACCCGTCATCTGTACTATTGAGCGCATCGTTTCGATGTGGTTTGGCTCGTACCAGTTGTCGGCATCGAGAAAGCAGATCGCATCGAAACCATTGGCAGCCACGCACGCGGCACCTACTCCACGAGGAGTGTCTCCATAGTCAGCATGGTTCGGAATCTTGATGTGGACGACGCTTTCCCAGCTATCGACATCGGCAGCAGGGAACCCATCGGCGACCATGAAGTGAGTGACGTCCCCTTGCTGTCCAAGGACGCTCTCGTGGCACCTTCGTAGAACGTCAAGCGGCTCTTTATAGTACGGGCTAATAACGGCGACTCGCATGAAGAATTCCCGACGTATCCATGGAGCGGCGAATTATATATATCGGTAGTTCGCAGAAGGCTATCTCGATTAATGGTCGCGCGAGGTCTGCGTCTTTAAGGCAATCCCTGCCGCTTATGCTTCATTCCTCACCGCTGCCGATAACCCCAGCCCGCTCAACGAGTTAGCCTGCTTATCAGAAAGTTTTCAACAGGCTCATGAACATCAACTGGGGATAACTCCGGCCGACTAATTCGTACCACCAGGTTTCGCCTCTACTCCCCGCGAAACCTCCCCCAAACTCGCCTGCCCACCGTCGCCCCCCACCGGCGGATTCCCCATCGCCTGAAACAGCGCCGCCGTATCCGTGAGCCGTGCGCTCGTGTAGCGAATCTCATCGAGCTGCGCATTACGAAACTGCTGCTCGCTCGTACGCGTCGACGAGACAGGCACGGCGCCGAGCCGATAGCGCCCCGACGTTTCATCGAAAACACCCTGCGCCGAACGCGCCGCCGTACTCGCGGCATCCAGCGCCTGCGCGTCATGCTCGAGCGCGGCGAGCGTATCGGCGACGTTCTGGAACGCGGCAAGCACCGTTTGCTTGTATTGCGACACGGTGGCCTCGTAGATGTTCATGGCCGCGCGGCGCTGCGCCATCAGCGCGCCGCCGTGAAAGAGCGGCTGCGACAGCGACGCGCCGATGCTCCAGATCGCGCCCGCGCCCGAAAGCGCGACCGGCCAACTGAAGCCGCCTTGTCCCATCGACGCGCTCAGCGACAGGCTCGGATACATCTGCGCGGTCGCCACGCCAACATCGGCGGCGGCGGCTTTCAACGCGGCGTCGGCGGCCTGAATGTCGGGCCGCGCACGCAAGAGTTCGCTCGGCACCACGACCGGCACCTGCTCGGGCAGATGCAAGCTCGCGAGTTGGAGATCGTCCGGCGCGGCGTCCGGCGTGCGGCCCAGCAGCACGGCGAGCGCGTGACGCGTCGTTTGCCATTGCTGCCTGAGCCCCGGCAGACTCGCCGACAAACTCGCCGCACTTTGTTGCGCGCTCAACTGATCGGCATGCGAGACGGCGCCAAGCGCATAGCGCCGCGCGGTGTCGTGAGCCTGATCGTTGGCAAGCGTGACGAGCCGCTCGGTGGTGTCGATCTGCGCGCGCAATGCCGCGCTCGTGATCGCGGCGCTCACGATGTTCGCAGCGAGCGCGCGCCGCGCGGCGTCGAGTTGATAGGCCTGCACGTTCACGCGCGCGGCCAGCGCGGCATCGGCGAGACGCGCGGCGCCAAACAGGTCGATCGTGTAGTGCGCCTGCAATTGGCCGACGAAGATGTTGTACAGAAACGTATTCGGGCCGATCTCCGGAATCGCCAGCGCGCGATTGCGGGTTGCCTGACCGCCCGCGTCGATGGTGGGCAGCATCGAACTGCCGATCTGCGCGCGCAGTTGCTCGCGCGCGGCGGCAAGCGTCTGTTCGGTGGCGGCGAGCGTCGGGCTATTGTGCAGCCCTTCGTCGACGAGCGCGTTCAACGCATCCGATCGATACAGCGTCCACCACTCGGGCACCGGTTTGCCGCCGACCATGAACTGCTGCGCGACGCCTTGCGCGGCGACGGTTTGCGCCGGCTGTGCCTCGCTGCCGTAGTGGAGCGGCTGCGGCATCGCCGGCGGCTCGCCGTTCGGTCCGAACGAACAGCCGGCAAGCGAAGCGGCGAGCGCGAAGGTGAAGCCCGCAAGCGCCGTGCTGGGCGATACGCGTGCCGGCGAGAAAACCCCCAACCTGCGCAAGAGGCGGGAATGTGCGAACTGGTTCATGTTCAATTCCCCGTGTGCGCCGCGCCGGATTCGGGCGGCGTTTGCGGCTCGCGCTCGTCGTTGCGCACGCGGAACGACAGCGCATAGAGAGCCGGCAGATAGAACAAGGTGAGGACGGTCGCGCTCGTGATGCCGCCCATCAGCGCGGTGGCCATCGGCCCGAAAAAGTTCGAGCGCAACAGCGGAATCAGCGCGAGCACGGCAGCGGCCGCGGTCAGCGTGATCGGCCGGAAGCGCCGCACGGTCGCGCCGACAATCGCGTCGAAGCGCTTTTGCCCGGAGGCGATGTCCTGCTCGATCTGGTCGACCAGAATCACCGAATTGCGCATGATGATGCCGAACATCGCAATCACGCCGAGCATCGCGACAAAGCCGAACGGCTTGCCGAACAGCAGGAGGGTAAAGACGACGCCGATCAATCCGAGCGGCGCCGTCAGCACCACCATCAGCACGCGCGCGAAGCTCTGCAACTGGATCATCAGCAATGTGAGCACGACGACGATCATGATCGGCATTTGCGCATTGATCGACGCCTGGCCTTTGCCGCTTTCTTCGACGGAACCGCCGATCTCGATCCGGTAGCCGACAGGCAAGCTCGCGCGAATCGGCGCGAGCGCCTTGTCGACGGCATGCGTCACGTCGATGCCTTGCGCGCCCGGCGCGACGTCGGACTGCACGGTGATGGTCGGCTGACGGTCGCGTTCCCAGATCACGCCGTACTCGAGATCGTTGCGCAGATGCCCGAGCGTGCCGAGCGGCACCGCGCCGTTCGGCGTCGGCATGGCGAGCGTGACGAGCTTCGCCGGGTCCACGCGCTCGGCTTTCGGCGCGCGCAGATCGACGCTGATCAGCTTGTCGCGCTCGCGATACTGCGTGACGGTATAGCCGGACAGCGTCATCGCGAGGAAGCTCGAAATGTCGTCTGAACTCACGCCCAGTTCGCGCGCTTTTGTCTGGTCGACTTCGAAGCGCACCGAGCGTTCGGCCGGCTCGTCCCAATCGAACTGCACGTTGCGCGTATCGCGGTCGGCGCGCAGCGTCGCGGCGACTCGCTCGGCGATCGAGCGCACGGTCGCGATGTCGTCGCCGCTCACGCGGAACTGCACGGGATAGCCGACCGGCGGCCCGTTTTCGAGGCGCGACAGGCGCGTGCGAATCGCGGGAAAGTTATTGCGCAGTTCGGGCTCGAGCCATTGCGCGAGCTTCTCGCGCTCTTTCACGGACTTCGCGGTGATCACGAACTGCGCGAAATTCGGCTGCGTCAGTTGCTGGTCCAGCGGCAGATAAAAACGCGGCGCACCGGTGCCGACGAAGTCCACCGAGTGATCGATTTCAGGGCGTCCCACAAGTACCTTTTCGAGCCGTTTCGCTTCGCGCAAGGTCGCGTCGAACGATGCGCCTTCGGGCAGCCGCACGTCCACCAGCAGTTCGGGCCGGTCCGAACTCGGGAAGAACTGCTGCGGCACCAGCGCGAAGCTGGCCATCGCCACGACGAACAGCACGATGGTGATGGCGAGCACGATGAAGCGCCGCTCGATACACCAGCCGATCCAGCCGCGCAGACGCTTATAGAAGCCCGTGTCGTAGATGTCGTGTTCGTGATCAGGGGCGTGGTGCGCCTCGCGCTTGCGCTCGGGCAGCAGGTGAAAACCGAGCAGCGGAATGAGCACGACCGCCGCGAGCCACGACGCGATCAACGCGATCGCCGAGACTTCGAAAATGGAGCGCGTGTATTCGCCGGTGCTCGACTTGGCCAATGCAATCGGCAGAAAGCCCGCGACGGTGACGAGCGTGCCGGTCAGCATCGGAAATGCCGTGCTGGTGTAGGCGAACGCCGCGGCGCGCGTGCGGTTCCAGCCCTGCTCGAGCTTCACGGC
The DNA here is from genome assembly GCF_041355255.1 of Paraburkholderia sp. RCC_158. Taxonomy (NCBI): domain Bacteria; kingdom Pseudomonadati; phylum Pseudomonadota; class Betaproteobacteria; order Burkholderiales; family Burkholderiaceae; genus Paraburkholderia; species Paraburkholderia sp. RCC_158. The sequence goes on from NZ_JBFUPM010000003.1 coordinate 130,319, forward strand.
CATCATTTCGACGGCGATGATCGCGTCGTCGACCAGCAGGCCGAGCGCAAGCACCAGCGTGCCGAGCGATACCTTGTGCAGTCCGATGTCGAACATGTACATGCACAACGCCGTCACGGCGAGCACGACCGGAATCGAGATGACTACCACCATGCCTGTGCGCACGCCGAGCGACACCAGGCTCACCACCAGCACGATCGCGATGGCTTCGGCCACGGCTTCCAGGAAGTCGTCGACGGAATGAGCGACGGCGTGCGGCATGCTCGACACTTCGGTCAATTGCAAACCGGCGGGCAGCGCCTTGCGCAGGCCGACCATTTGCGCGTCGAGTGCCTTGCCGAGACGGATCACATCGCCGCCCGGCTGCATCGTCACGCCGATGCCGAGCACCGCCTTGCCGCCCGCGCGCATCTGCGTGACGACCGGATCGTCGTAACCGCGCTTGATCGTCGCGATGTCGCCGAGACGGAACGAGCGGCCGTTGATGCGGATCAGCGTGTCGGCAAGCGCGTTCACGTCCTTGAACTGGCCGGTGGGACGCACGAACACGCGGTCGTCGGTCGTGGTCAGCGTGCCCGCCTGCGACACCGCGTTCTGCGAGTTGATCGCCTGCCCGAGTTGTTGCGGCGAAATGCCGAGCCGCGTGAGCTGCGTGTTCGTGATCTCGACGTAGATGTGCTGATCGGGATCGCCGAAGTAATCCACCTTGGCGACGCCGGGCACGCGCAGCAGCACGGTGCGCAACTGGTCCGCGTAATCGTGCAGTTGTGCGGGCGAGAAGCCGTCGCCTTCGAGCGTGAAGATGTTGGTGTAGACGTCGCCGAATTCGTCGTTGAAGAACGGGCCCTGAACGCCTTGCGGCAAGGTCGCGGCGATGTCGCCGACTTTCTTGCGCACCTGATACCAGGTTTCGGGCACGTCCTTTACGGGCGCGGAGTCTTTCATCGTGAAGAACATCAGCGACTCGCCGGGGCGCGAGTAGCTGCGCACGAAGTCGATGGCGGGCGTTTCCTGCAGCTTGCGGCCGATGCGGTCCGTCACCTGTTCCTGGACCTGGCGCGCGGTCGCGCCGGGCCAGAAGGTGCGGATCACCATCACGCGAAACGTGAACGGCGGGTCTTCGGATTGCGCGAGGCGCGTGTAGGCGAGGGCGCCGAACGCGGTGGCCAGTGCGATCAGGAAGACGACCAGCGCCTGATGGCGCAGCGCCCACGCGGACAGATTGAAGCGTCCTTCCTCTTGCGTCGCGCTCATGAAGCGAAGTCCTCGGGATGCAGTGGCGCAATCGCGCGGACTTTCTCACCGGCGCTGACCGTATGCACGCCTTGCAGCACGACGTGCTCGCCGTTCTTCAGGCCCTGGCTCACGATGATCGTGCGCTCGTTATAGCGCGCGACCGTGACGCGGCGCAGCTCCAGCGCGCTGTCCGCCGCTCGCACGACCCACACGGCCGGCTGCGTGCCGTCGTGAAAGAGCGCGGTGGACGGCAGCACGAAAAAGCCGTGCTCGCCTTCGGCGTTGCTCGCCGCCGAAGACGAACGCGCCGACAGCGCGATGTCCGCGGTCATGCCGAGGCGCACGTCGGGCCCGGGATTGTCGAGCGTGAGTTTCGCGCGATAGGTGCGGCTCTGCGGATCGGCGGCGGGCGACAGTTCGCGCACGCGCGCCGTGAACTTGCGGCCAGGCAGTGCGCCGAGCGTGACGTTCGCCGTTTGCCCGACGGAGAGGCCGGCGAGCGCGCTTTCCGGCACGTCGCAGACCACGTCGAGTTCGCCGCTCCACGCGAGGTTGTAGACGGCCTGGCCCGCCGACACGTTCTGGCCCGTGTCGGCCTGCTCGGCGGTGATCACGCCGGCGTGATCGGCGGCGAGCGTCGTGTATTGCAACTGATCTTTCGACAACGCCGCCTGCTGCGCCGCCTGATCGCGCTGCGCAGCGGCCGACGCATATGCGTTCGTGGTCTGCTCAAGTTGCGCGGGGGCGATCAGATTTTCCTTGGCTTGCGCCCGGTCGCGGTCGAGCTGCTGCTTCGCGTATTGATAGCTGTGCTCGGCGGCGGCGAGCTGCGCCTGCGCGCTCGCAGCGTTCTTTTGCGCATCCGCGGGATCGAGGCGTGCGACGATCTGGCCGCTCTTCACCACGTCGCCAAGACGCACGCGCCGCTCGACGATTTTTCCGCCGACGCGAAACGACAGCGGCGTCGAATAACGCGCCTGCACCTCGCCCGGCAGCGACGCGACGGGCGCGGCGTTGCCGTCCGCATGAACCGCGACGGCCACGACGGGCCGCGGCTCGGGCGCGGCGGCTTCCTTTTTCGAACACGCGCTCAACGCGACGACGCCCGCAAACGCGAGCGCAACGGCGAGGCGGCGCGCACGCCGTTGCGCCGCGAGGCGAGGAGACTGCTGGCGCATCGCTTCAGATGCGCGGACACCGGGACGCTTCACAATGACCCCAACCGGAAACAGCGAAGAACATGGCAGGCCGCAGCGGCATACCAGCGAAGAGCGCACGCCCGGTCATGCAATTGGCATACGCATCTGATTTTCAATGATGCCTCGCATTCTAATACACACCTGTATCTGAATGTCGATGTGAATTAGAATTCTTTTCGGTGCTAGACTTGCGCCCATGAAACGGCAAAGACTCACACGCGAGCAAAGCAAAGACCAGACGCGGCAGCGTCTGCTCGATGCTGCGCAGGCAACTTTTATGAAGAAGGGCTTTGTCGCGGCGAGTGTCGAGGACATCGCCGCGGCGGCGGGCTACACGCGCGGCGCGTTCTATTCGAACTTCCGCAGCAAGAACGAACTGTTCCTGGAACTGCTGCGGCGCGACCACGAAGCCATGCAGGCGGGCTTGCGCGCGATTTTCGAAGAGGCGGTCACGCGCGAGCAAATGGAAGAGCGCGTGATGCGCTACTACAGCAACCTGCATCGCGAGAACAAATGCTTTTTGCTGTGGGTCGAGGCGAAGCTGCTGGCGGTGCGCGACGGCCGCTTCCGGCTACGGTTCAACGCGTTCATGCACGAGAAGCTCGAGCAGCTCGCCGCGTATGTGAGCGAGTTCTCGGAGCGGGTCGGCACGCCGCTGCCGCTGCCGGCCGCGACGCTGGCGCTGGGCTTGATGGGTTTGTGCGACGGCGTGCAGTTCTTCTACACGGTCGATCCGCAGAATGTGCCGAGTGAAACGGCAGAAGCGGTGCTGGCGGGATTTTTCGCCCGCGTGGTGTACGGGCGCAGCGCCTGAGGGCGCGAGGTGCTTAAAGCGCGCGAGGGCGCGTGAAGCGCGAGAATGCGTGGGGCTACAGATGCCCCACGCCTTTGCGCATAAGTCCCGCTGCGGGAATCAGTTTGTCGTGAACTGCGTGCAGGTATCGACGACGGGGCTCGCGCACACGAACGAATATTCGCCGCTGTAGCGCAGAACTTGCTCGCCCGCATGAAGAACGACCTTGATGTCCGGGCAGCGCTCGTAAGCGATGAACGCCGAGCAGGCTGCGGCGGACCAGCAGACCAGAGAAAACGCGATTTTTTCGAGAAGCTGGAAACGGTGTGGCATGGCTAGAGGCTGACGAAATAGCTAGCGGTGAAATTGTTCAGGCGCCATCTTACCAGCATCTAAGGGTTTATACCTAGTCTGACTCCGCAATCACGGGTGAACCGTCGCGCGCACGCATCGGCCAAGCTGGCGGGATTGTCATGTGCAGGTCAGGGTTGGGACAGGTCGGGTCGATACAATCGATTCGTTGGGCAAATCCGCGCGAGCCTTGCCGCGCGGGGTGATGGTGGCGGCAGCGCGCGCCCGGCCCGGCATCTCGACGTAGGAGTCGCCCCATGAATCAATTGCAGTCCATGCGCGTGTTCGTCAAAGTGGCGGACCTCGGCAGTTTCGTCCGCGCGGCAAACGCGCTGGATCTTTCCACCGCTGTCGTCACGCGCCATGTGGCCGATCTGGAAGCGCGCCTCGGCGCCCGTTTGCTCAATCGCACCACGCGCCGTCTGTCGCTGACGGAGTCGGGCGCGACCTATCTGGAGCGCGTGCGTCATCTGCTCGACGATCTCGAAGGCGTTGAGCAGATGCTGGCCGCGCGCCATCACGAGCCGGTCGGCACCCTACGGATCGTCGCGCCGGTGGTGTTCGGGCTGCAAAGCCTCGCGCCGGCCGTGCAGTCGTACGCGGCGCGCTATCCCGACGTGGTGCCCGATGTGACGCTCGCCGACCGCCAGGCGGATCTCGTTGAAGAAGGTTTCGACGTGGGCATCATGGTCGGGCGTCCGGCGCGCAGTGCGAGCATCGTCACACGGCGGCTCACCACCTGTCAGCTAACCGTTTGTGCGACGCCGGCCTATCTCGCGCAGCACGGCACGCCGACGCGCCCCGACGATCTGTTGCGTCATCCGTGTCTGAGCCGGGCGCCCGAGCAGGGCGGCGAGGAGCGCGTGTTCAGCGGACCGGAAGGGCTCGTGCGCGTGAGGACCACCAACGCCATTGCCGCGAACAATAGCGAAATGCTGCGGCAGTTCGCGCTGCTCGGCATGGGCGTCGCGATTCTGCCGAGCTATCTGATTGGCCGCGATCTGGCATCGGGCCGGCTTGTCGAACTGCTCGGCGATTACCGCCTGCCCGAGATCGAAATTACGATTGTCTATCCCAGCCGCCTGCACTTGCCGGCGAAGGTGCGGACTTTCGTCGATCACCTCGTCGAGCATTTCGAGTCGGACTTCACGGTGCCGGCACGCGATTCGCGACATGCGAAGCGTGCAGGTGCGCTTGCGGGTTGCGGCGTCCGGCATGTGCGGCCACGAGCGGGCGCCGCCGCCGGTCTCGCAACGGCGCCGGGCTAGATCCAGAGATCGTTGACGGCCGTGCGTTCGTTGGTTTCGTCGCCGGTGTTCTTGACGCCGCGCGGCTCGATCAGCAGCAGCTTCGCTTCGCGCTCCGCGAACGGCTTGTGCTCGGTGCCCTTCGGCACCACGAACATTTCTCCCGCCGACAGCGTCACGAAGCCGTCGCGCATGTCGATGCGCAACTGGCCGTCCAGCACGATGAAGGTCTCGTCGGTGTCCGCATGCTCGTGCCACACGAAATCGCCTTCGATTCGCACGACCTTGAACTGATAGTCGTTCATTTCGGCAACGACGCGCGCTTGCCATTGGTCCTGGAACAGCGCGAGTTTTTCAGCGAAATTGATCGCGCGGTAGGTTCGTTGTTCGGGCTGGACGTCGGACATGTGGTGCTCCTTCCAAAGAGGGTTGCTGTCTCGGGAAAGAGCATAGCGCGCGCGGACGAGGCGCGTCTGGAACGTTTGTGCGCGGGAGCGGGGCGCGAGCGGCCGCGCTTAGGTCGCGCTTAGGTCGCCTTTAGGTCGGGCTTTTGGCCGCGCTCACCTGCGCACGCATTCACCTGCGGACAAACTCACACACTGAGTCCCGGCCCGAAATTGCCGCCGATCAGCCGCGTGACCGAATCGACGTCCGCGTAGTCCTGCTCGGGAAGGCCGTCGAGCATCGACAGGACTTCGTTGCTCGCACCTGCCTCGCGCGCCGCGTCGACGAGTGCGTCCTTGTTGGCGGGGAAATGGATTTCGCTGAGTACGTCGGAGATCTGCAAGTCGATGGATTCCCCGGGGATGGACGATGCCGTCATGCAAGCGCTCCTGCAGATAAAGTTGGAATGAATCGCGGCGCCGCCCGAGCCGCACAAGCCGCCGCTCAAGCCGCACGCGGACCGCCGCGAGCCGGAACTCCGTATTGCCGGCCGGTTCGCCGCACTCGACCCCTCGGTCAAAGCGGACCGAGCGAAGCCACGCAACGGGCGCTGCTGTCAGGTCTGCAAGCGCTCATTGCGCGCCGCAAATCCACGCTCCGGATGTCGCGACTTCGGCAGGACGATATGCTGCCATTGCTGCGGACGATTGTCGTCCGTGACGGCCACGTCAGGCGCTGCTGGGGCGACTGGCGCGGCGTTCGCGCGTTCGGCGAGGGTGCTCGCCGGCGTGCCGTCCTGCGCGGTGTGAACCGGCGCGGCAAAGCACGAAGCGGACAGCGTCACCATGGTCAACAGTGTCGAGGTTTTCATGCCCGACCTCCTAAGCTCATGCGGCGCTAAGCATTCAGCAAGGGCTGTGCCGTCCCCGCGTCGAAAGGAAAGCGCAAGCCGCGCGAGGCCGGGCTGCAAAGGCCGCGCGCTTTGGTCGGGCGGGGCGCGTAATGCTTGCCCAGCGGCCTGCAAAGCAAGCTTGCCGCGCGCCTCGTGACCACCCATTGTAAATCGCCGATGATGGCGCGGGAATGGCAGTCAAAAGGCAGTGGTGTTCAGCAGTTTGGAGGCGCGGCGGCGCACCGCTACCTCAGCACATCGAAGCGCGTCCACGGCCACGAAGGCCGGTCGCGCATATAGCCGTTCAGCCAGTTCCACTGCGGATGCCGCTTCATGAACGCCTGGGCGTCGAACGGCCGGCCGCACGGATGTCCCCAGCGCGCCGAGAACGCCATGTCGCGTGCCATCTCGCTGTCGACCACCTTGCCGTCGTTCGCGCCCCACGGATTGAACGGCCCGTGATCCGAGCCGCCGAAACGCGCGTCGTCCAGTTCCAGATGTCCGCAGATCGTGCGCGAACACGGGTTGTCGTTGCGATCGAGATAGACGTCGTGATGATCGGCGATCATCGCCTTCGCGAGCTCGACGTCGATTTTGCCGCGGTGCATCTCCTCGAGCTGCATGAAGCGCAGACGCCGCGCGCCGTTCTTGCGCACGTCGGTATAGTCCTCGCCTTCGCCGATGCATTCCTGGTTGCGGATCTTCAGATCGGTCGCCGTGTTGTAGCCGCTGTAAAAGCCGTCCTTCGTGCTCTCGAAGCCGGAGTAGTGCAGCCCCAGTTCATAGCGCGCGATCTCGCCGGTCTTGATGTCGCCGAGCAGCCAGCTATTCGCGTAGCCGCCGTTGTTCGCCACGGCAAACATTTCGCACCATTCGCCGATGCTGTTCGCGTATTGCGACGCGCGTCGAGAACGATAGAACTCGGGCGCGCCCGCCGCGTTGTAGCCGACGAAGTTCGAGATGGTCGTCTCCGTCACCATCAGTCCCGCGGCCGTGATCCAGAAATCGGTGAGGCTCGAAATGCAGCCCGGCAGGCCCTGCATCAGAATGCGGTTGCCCTCATCGGGCACGATGTCGAAGATGACATTAAACGCGTCGCCCGCGGCGTAGCGGTCCCACGAGTTGTGCGCCATCACGATGCGGCCGTCGCGCGTGGCGTTGCCCGTTGCGATGAACGCGCTGCAATGATGGCCGCGCCGGCCGCGCCAGGGCTTGAGTCCGAGGCCGGGCTTTTGCTGGGCCGCGTGCGCGGGCCACCAGCTTTGCAGCAGGTCCATGTAGCCGTTCCACGCGAGCACTTCGGCGAATGGCAGTTTCGCGCCGTCCGCGATGCCTTGGATTTCGTCGGCGAATTCGGTGTCGAGCTTGTTGGCGAACTGCGAGACGGCAGCCTCGACGAAGGTGTCGAACTCTTCGCCGGTGTCCCACTTCGCAAGGTAGCGGGCGGTGCGGATTGCGTTGCGGATTTCGGCTGCGAGCAGTTGGCCGTGCTGTTCGCCGCGATCGTACGGCTCACCTTCGATATGCAGGAAAATCCAGCCCGCCTGGTCGCGGCGCGCGGCGTCAAGGGACGGTTCGCTCATCTTCCCTCCGATCGAATGGCGGGCGTCGCGCTCGCCCGGCCTGGCGTAAGCTCGCGCTGCCGATGCCGCCGCAGCGTCTTTTCATTGTAGAGATTCTGCGATGCTTTGCACGGGCGCGCCGCCCGCATGCGGAGCCGCCGTGCTCAGCGCGTCGGATTCATGCGGAAGTACGCATCGAGCAGCGACGTTTTATAAACCACGCCCGCGAGCCGCGGATGCGCGGCGCTTTCGACAACCGGCAGGCGCTCGCCCTGGAACGCCATGAAGTGCTGCAACGCGACGCCGAGCGGCATGTCGGGCGTGAGCACGTCGAAGTGCGGCTGAAGATAGTCGGCGGCGGTTCGCGTCGAGGTATCGCGCTTGTCGAGCAGATCGGACGTGATGTCCTTCAGCGCGACGACGCCGAGAAACGCGCCCGATTCGTTCGCCACATACAGATACTTGACCGGATATTCGAGGAACACGCGCGTCATGTCGTGCACGGTCGCATTGGGCGGCACGACGGTCTGCGCAGGGCGGATCAGCTCGCGCATCTGCGTCGCGCGCAGGCGCGTGCGTTCCTGCTCTTCCTGATTGCGGCGCAGCGTGATTTCGTACATCGACGTCTTGCCGATCGCCCGCGAGACAAAGTACGCGACGACGCACGAAAGCATGAGCGGCAACACCACCTGGTAGCTGAGCGTCATCTCGAAGATCATCAGGATCGCCATCAGCGGCGCCTGCGTCGCGCCCGCGAGGAAGGCGCCCATGCCGACCATCGCATACGCGAACGGCGCCGAGGTGCCGTGCGGCCACAACGCGTGCATGCTCTGCCCGAACAGCGAGCCGACCACCGCGCCGACGAACAGCGTCGGCGTGAACACGCCGCCCACGGCGCCCGAACCGGCAGTGGCCGCGGTCGCCACGAGCTTGAACACCAGCACGACGACGAGCGCGGTCCACGTCCACGGCGAGTGCAGGATGGAGTTCACGACGCTGTAGCCGTTGCCCCACACCTCGGGCGTCCATACGGACAGAATGCCGACCACGAGCCCGCCGAGCGCGAGCCGCGCGGGCAGCGGCAACGGCAGCTTGCCGAACAGCGCCTTGGAGCCGTCGAGCAGCCGCAGAAACTGCGGCGCGGCTGCGCCGCACAGCAGACCGAGCGCGACGAACAGCAACACCTCGACGCCCGCCACCGGCGGAAACACCGGCATTTCATACGGCGGCTTGTAGCCGGCGAATTCGCGCATCGTGATGTTCGCGACGACTGCCGCGACGACCACGGGCCCGAAGCTTTCCATCGCGATCGAGCCGAGCACGATCTCCGTGACGAAGAACGCGCCCGCGATCGGCGCGTTGTACGCGGACGTGATGCCGGCCGCCGCGCCGCAGGCCACCAGCAGGCGCAGCCGCGGCGGATCGAAGTGCACCCAGCGCCCGATCAGCGAGGCCGCGAGCGCGGCGAGCTGCACCATCGGACCTTCGCGGCCGATCGAGCCGCCGCTTGCAATCGTGAACAGCGACGAGACGCTGCGCCACAGACTCAGCTTGACCGGCACCACGCCGTCGCCGATCGCCACGGCCTCCATGTAGTCGATGTGATTGCATTTGTCGGCATGACGACGCGCGATCAGCAGCAGCGAACCGGCGATCAGCCCGCCCGCCGCCGGCAGCCAGATGCGCACCGTCCACGGCAGGCTGCGCGCCATTTCGACGAAGCTGCCGGCCTTGCCGGCCACCAGCAGTTGCAGGATCTCGATGCCGCGGCGAAAGGCGATCGTCGCAAAGGCGCCCGCGACGCCGACTACCACCGACCAGACCAGCATCGTGTGCGCGTCGGAGAGACGGAAAAGATCTTGCGCGCGGGTGCGCAGCTTCAGCAGGAATGAAAGCACGTCGGCGGTACGGAGCGGGAAGAAGCGTTGAAAAGCGCGCACGGTAACAGCAGCGCGCCCGCTGGACGAAGCGGGCGCGCTGCCGGACGTGAACGGGGAAGGGCGGCGCGGCTCAAGCCGCCGCCTTGTCGAGTTCGGGATAGTGTCTGAAGATGCTCGCCTCGTTATGCTCGATGCGGCGCTCGGACTGCAGATAGGCGGCGATATTCGGCCGCTCCATCACCGCGGCATGCAAGGCGGCGAGCCGCGGATACTGCTCGCCGAAGCGCTTCAGCGCGCGCGGGAACGCGTAAAGCAATCCGTCGATCAACTGGAACATCGAGAGATCGACGTAGGTGAGCGAGTCGCCGACCATGAAGGTGTCGCCGGCCGGATTCTGTTTCAGCACGCGCTCGAAATACTTCATGAACTTCGGAATCCGGTTGTCGATGAAGTCACGCGAGCGCGTTTTCGCGGCGTCTTTCTGGTCTTCGTAGTAGAGGCTGGCCGCAAGCGGGTGATGAGTGTCGTGGGCTTCGGTCACCACGTCGGCGATAGTCAATTGCAGGCCGTTTGCGACGTAGCGCAGGCTTTCCACGGACGGCGCGAGATCCAGCCGTGGTCCGAGATAAAACAGGATGTTCGCGGTCTGCGCGATCACCAGGTCGCCGTCTTTCAGAAACGGCGGAGCGAACGGCGGATAGGGCTCGTCCCTGCTTTTCATGACCGCCATCATCGCGCCGGTGCCGAGACCTTCGGACGGCTCGCCGCGCGCCACTTCGACATAGTCCGCGCCGGCTTCTTCTAGCGCGAGCCTCACAAATTCGCCACGGCCTTGCAGGCCGTCCCAATAGTAGAGTTCCAGGCTCATCGATCTGTCCTCATTCGGGTTGCGGGAAGGGTGTGCGGAACGCGTCGCGCTTGCTGCTGCGGGCGCTAGCGATGCTGTTTGCGTCGTTCGCGTCGTTTGCGTTCTCCGCGTTTCTCGCACGCCAGCCAGTATGCCGCGCGGCGCGGCCGGATGCTTTCCCAGACGCACGAAACCCCGCACGCGGCGGGGTGTGTTCGGGCGAAGTGCGGCTTAGCCGAAGAAGTGCTGGACAGCCCATGTGATACCCAGTCCGCCCGCAATCAGCCACACGTACAGGATGAAGCCCGTGGTCAGCGCACGCGGACCTGCCTCGCGGATTTGCGAAATGCGCGTTTCGATGCCGAGCGCGGTCATGGCCATGGTCAACGCGAAGGTGTCGAGCGTGTTGAGCGTGCTTGTGGCGGCTTGCGGCAGCACGTGCAGCGAGTTGATCACGACGAACGCGAGGAAGCCGAGCGCGAACCAGGGAATCGCGAGCTTGCCCGCACGACGCTGCTGAACCGCAGCGCCTTGTTGCGAGCTGGCAGACGATGCGTCAACGTCGCGGCGCGCCGCGCGGTTGACCCACAAGCCGACCACGAGCAGCACCGGCACGAGCAGCATCACGCGAGTCATCTTGACGATGGTGGCGATATGCGTCGCTTCCGGGCTCACATTGCTCGCGGCGCCGACCACCTGCGCGACCTCGTGAATCGTGCCGCCAAAAAAGAGTCCGGCGCCCGTCGTGTCGAGATGCAGCCAGCCCGCCTTGAAGAGAACCGGGTAGAGGAACATGGAGAGCGTGCCGAACAGCACGACGCTGCCCACCGCCATCGCGCTTTTGTGCGGCTTGGATTGCAGCGTCGACTCGAAGGCGAGCACGGCCGCGGCACCGCAGATCGCGCTGCCCGCAGCGGTGAGCAGCGCGGTGTCGCGGTCGAGCTTCATGATTTTCATGCCGGCCCACGTGCCGATTACCAGCGTGCTCACGACGATCAACACCGATTCGGCGAGGCCCGGCAAACCGACCTGGGCGATTTCCTGAAGGCTCACGCGCAGGCCGAAGAACGCGACGGCGATGCGCAGCAGCTTGCGCGCGGAAAAATTGACGCCGGCCGCCCAGCTTGCCGGCATGCCGTCGCGCAGCGCGTTGCCGTAAATCGCGCCAGCGACGATGCCGACGATCAGCGGGCTCAGCCCCAGCCCCGCAATCGCAGGGATCTGGGCGATGCGCGTGACGGCGGCGGCGAACAGGGCGACGAACAGAATGCCGTTGAGCTGGCCGCGGGCGGATGACGCTTCGGCGGTGGCGGCGGTGAGGCGGGCGGTGGTCATGGGTGCAGCCTTTGGACTGACTGAGTCGATAGGTCTAATCCTAAGTTAGATATATGAATATGAAAAATCGTGATTTAGAATGGAAACTATCCGCTCTGCCGATAGTTCGTTGCCATGACCCCTGATCAGCTTATAACGTTTGCCGCCGTCGCCGAACATCTGAACATCAGCCGCGCCGCGCTGGCTCTGCATTTGTCGCAGCCGGCGGTGTCGGGGCAACTGCGTCAGCTTCAGGATGAATTCGGCGAGCCGCTTTATCAGCGCGACGGGCGCGGCGTGCGTCTGACGCCCGCGGGCGAGCAACTCGCGCAGTACGCCGCGCGGCTGCGCGACACCTGGCGCCAGGCGCATGCGTACCGCGACGCGCTGCGCGGCCTCGAACACGGCACGCTGCGGATCGGCGCGACCACCACGCCCGCCAGTTATCTGCTGCCTTACCTGATCGCGGATTTTCATCGGCAGTATCCGGACGTGACGCTGCATACCGCCGACGGCAATACGACCGACATCGTCGGCGCGCTCGGCTCGGTCGACATCGCGCTGATCGAGGGGCCGGTCGGCACCGACCTGCCGCCGGATACGGCCGTGCACGCGTGGCGCGAGGACGAGATCGTGGCGATCATGCCGCGCACGCATCGGCTCGCGCAGGGGATGGGAGCAGACGCGGCAAATGCGGCAAATGCCGGGCTAGACCTTGCCGCGCTCGGCGCGGAGCCGCTGATCGTGCGCGAGGCGGGCTCGGGCGTGCGGCAAGTCGTCGAGCGTGCGTTTGCCCGCGCGGGCGTGCCGATGCGCGTGGCGCTGGAAATTGCCGGCGTCGAAGGCGTCAAGGAAGCGGTGCGGGCGGGCATGGGCATCGGCTTCGTCTCGGCAATGTCGATGCGGCACGAAAACGGCGCGCTGCGCGTGTTCTCGCTGAGCCCCGAGCCGCTGACGCGGCGGCTGTCGATTGTCGTGCCGCACGCCAGCGCGCCGTCGCGTGCGGTCAAGCGGTTTTTGGCGTTGTGTCTGGAGGAGGGGGCGTAGACACCGAGCGCTGCGGCGCGCCGTGCCAACACAGCCCACAGCCCCGCCTGGGGATTTCCACTATGGTCTCCGACACGGACCCAAGCGCACTATTGGCCTATCGCAAGCGCTTCGGCGCTTTTTTGAAATCCGCCTTTGGAACCGGTTCCATAGACGGAAGCTCGACGAAACACACGGTAGTGACGACATGACGGATGCAGTGGAAGTAGCGATTGTTGCCAGCGCTTTCGGCGCCGACGCGGTGCGCACGGCGGGTCATCGCAAGTGGGCGGAGGCGAGCCGGCGCGCCGGGGCGACCGGTTTCGAAGTGCGTCGCGAGCTGTTCGGCGACGAAGCCGACGCGGAGCCGGCGTGCCTCGAGACACTGGGCAAGCAGATTGCGGAACTGGGCCTGTGGTCGGTGTACTCGACACCTGCGTCGCTGTACGCCGAAGACGGCCAGCTCGACGCAGCCGCGCTGCGGCGCGCAGTGGATGAAGCGACGGCGCTCGGCGCGCGCTTCGTCAAGCTGCAACTCGGCGGCTTTGCGGATCGCGCACACGGCGACGCGATCGCCGAGCAATTGCACCGCGCGAACGTGCGGCTCGTCGTCGAAAACGGGCAATTGACGCAGGGCGGCTCGCTGCATCAATTCGTCGGCCTGTTCGACGCATTGCAGCGCGAAGGTCACGCGGATCTGCTCGGCATGACGTTCGACGTCGGCAACTGGGCGTGGTGCGGCGTGCCCGCGCTCGACGCCGCTGTGGCGCTCGCGCCTTACGTCGAGTACGTGCATTGCAAGATCGCGGCGGGCGAGGGCGCGCGGCGTTTCGCGGCCGCGCCGGCTGCCGACGATGCGCGCTTCGCCGCCGTGCTGGACCGGCTGCCGCGCCGCGTGCCGCGCGGCATCGAGTTTCCGCTCGATCCCGCCTGCATCGACGACGACGCCACGCGGCGCGTCGCCTGGTTGGCCGCAGCGTAGGCGGTGGCGAGGACCGAGGTCCGAGAGTCAGCAGCCGAGAGTCAGCAGCCGAGAGTCAGCAGCCGAGAGCCGAAAGCGAAAAGCCGACAGCCGAAAGCCGAGAGCCAGAACCTGAGAGAACGAGCAGCAAACAAGACATAACAACAGAAGCAACAGCAGCAAAGCGGCACCAAGGCACCAAACGCAGCAACCGCACCAACCGCACCAACCGCACCAACCGCACCAACCGCACCAACCGCACCAACCGCACCAACCGCACCACCGCACCACCGCACCACCAGCCCGACGCACAAGCAGGAGCAACGCATGACCAACCCGCCCGCAGCACTGGACATCATCACCTACGGCGAAGCCATGGCCATGTTCGTGGCCGCCGAAACCGGCCCGCTCGCGGGCGTCGGCCAGTTCACGAAACGTATCGCGGGCGCCGACCTGAACGTGGCGATCGGCCTTGCGCGGCTCGGCTTCAAGGTCGGCTGGATGAGCCGCGTCGGCAACGATTCATTCGGCCAGTACGTGCGCGACACGTTGACGAGAGAAGGCATCGACCAGCGTTGCGTCATCACCGACGAGCGCTATCCGACCGGCTTCCAGCTCAAGTCGAAGAACGACGACGGCAGCGATCCCGCCGTCGAATATTTCCGCCGCGGCTCGGCGGCGAGTCACCTGTCGGTTGCCGATTACATGCCCGACTACGTGTTGCCCGCGCGTCATCTGCATCTGACCGGCGTCGCGCCGGCAATCTCGGAGAGCTCGCGCGAACTCGCGTTTCATCTGGCACGTGAGATGCACGCAGCCGGAAAGACCATTTCGTTCGATCCCAACCTGCGCCCGACGCTGTGGCCGTCGCGCGCCGCGATGGTCGAAGGCTTGAACTCCCTGGCCGCGCTGGCGGACTGGGTGCTGCCTGGCATCGGCGAGGGCGAGATTCTGACCGGCTACACGCAGCCCGAGGACATCGCCAGCTTTTATCTGGAGCGGGGCGCGCGCGGCGTGATCGTCAAGCTCGGCGCCGAGGGCGCGTACTTCCGCACCGCCGACGATGCCGCGATGATCGCCGGCCAGCCGGTCGCAAACGTCGTGGATACGGTCGGCGCGGGCGACGGCTTCGCCGTCGGCGTGATCAGTGCGCTGCTGGAAGGCAAGACGCTGCCGCAGGCGGTGGCGCGCGGCAACCGCATCGGCGCGCTGGCGATTCAGGTGATCGGCGATTCGGAAGGCTTGCCGAGCCGCGCCGAACTCGATGCGCTCGAACGCGGCGATGTCGCGAGCGTCGCGCACGCGGCATGACACGCAGGCGCGGCGAACATGGCACAGGCACCTCGCCGGCAGAGGCGGCGCGCACCGGCAAGCGCGCGCACGCACCGGCAGCCAGCGGCACACACATGCATCGAAACGGCAAGCACACGCATCGAAGCGCCGCGCGCAACGAAGACAGATCCAGCAAAGCACGGCGCGAGCCGCGCACCGATAACAGCAAGAGCGCTCGACAAGCGCCGCACCAGCTCCGTCCATCATTGTTTCGGGAAGCCGTAAAAGGAGACACCCCATGACTTCATCTCTCGCGATCCGCCGCTGGTGGACGATCATGCCGATCGTATTCATCACCTACAGCCTCGCTTATCTCGACCGCGCGAACTACGGTTTCGCGGCGGCCGCCGGCATCAACCAGGACCTGGGCATCAGCAAGGGATTGTCGTCGCTGATCGGCGCGCTGTTCTTCCTCGGTTATTTCTTCTTCCAGATTCCCGGCGCGATTTACGCCGAGCGCCGCAGCGTCAAGAAACTCGTGTTCTGGAGCCTGGTTCTCTGGGGCGGCTGCGCGGCGTTGACCGGCATGGTCAGCAATATTCCGTCGCTGATGGTGATCCGCTTCGTGCTCGGTGTCGTCGAGGCCGCGGTGATGCCGGCGATGCTGATCTTCATCAGCAACTGGTTCACGAAGAACGAGCGCTCGCGCGCCAACACGTTCCTGATTCTCGGCAATCCGGTGACGGTGCTGTGGATGTCGGTCGTGTCCGGTTATCTGGTGCACTCGTTCGGCTGGCGCCATATGTTCATCGCCGAGGGCGTGCCCGCGATTCTGTGGGCCGTGTGCTGGTGGTTCATCGTGCAGGACAAGCCGCAGCAGGTGTCGTGGCTCACGCAGCAGGAGAAGGACACGCTCGCCGAAACGCTGCGCGCCGAGCAGGCCGCGATCAAGCCGGTGCGCAATTACGGCGAAGCGTTCCGCTCGTCGGCCGTCATCAAGCTGTGCGCGCAGTACTTCTGCTGGAGCATCGGCGTGTATGGTTTCGTGCTGTGGCTGCCGTCCATTTTGAAGAACAGCTCGACGCTCGGCATGGTCGAAACCGGCTGGCTGTCGGCGCTGCCGTATCTCGCCGCGACCATCGCGATGCTGGTGGCGTCGTGGGCATCGGATAAACTCAACCGCCGTAAAGTGTTCGTGTGGCCGTTCCTGCTGATCGGCGCGATCGCGTTCGCGGCATCGTATGCGCTCGGCTCCACGCATTTCTGGCTCTCGTATGCGGCGCTCGTGATTGCCGGCGCCGCGATGTACGCGCCGTACGGTCCGTTCTTCGCGATCGTGCCGGAACTGCTGCCGAAGAACGTCGCGGGCGGCGCGATGGCGCTGATCAACAGCATGGGCGCGCTCGGTTCGTTCGTCGGCTCGTATGTGGTCGGCTATCTGAACGGCGCAACCGGATCGCCCGCGGCATCGTACGCGTTCATGAGTGTCGCGCTGATCGCCGCGGTCATCCTCACGCTGATCGTGAAGCCGCAACAGCAGGCGGCAGCGCCGCGGCACAAGCTCGCTACACCGTTGCAAGGAAAATAAGCTGATGAAGAAGATCGTCGCGTGGAAGCCGTTGCCTGAAGATGTGCTTGCGTATCTGCAACAACATGTCGAAGTGGTGCAGGTCGACCCGGCCCGCCATGATGCATTCGTCGCCGCGTTGCGCGAGGCCGACGGCGGCATCGGCGCGAGCGTGAAGATCACGCCGGCCATGCTCGAGGGCGCGACGCGCTTGAAAGCGCTCTCGACGATCTCCGTCGGCTTCGATCAGTTCGACGTCGCCGATCTCACGCGACGCGGCATCGTGCTCGCGCACACGCCGGACGTGCTGACCGAATCCACCGCGGACACGGTGTTCTCGCTGATCCTCGCGTCCGCGCGCCGGGTGGTCGAGCTTGCCGCGTGGGTGAAGGCGCGGCAGTGGCAGCACAGCATCGGGCCCGCGCTATTCGGCGTCGACGTGCAGGGCAAGACGCTTGGCATCGTCGGCCTGGGACGCATTGGCGGCGCGGTCGCGCGGCGTGCGGCGCTCGGTTTCAACATGCAGGTGCTCTATACGAACCGCAGCGCGAACCCCGAGGCCGAAGCGGCTTACGGCGCGCGCCGCGTCGAGTTGGCCGAACTGCTCGCCACTGCCGATTTCGTCTGTCTGCAAGTGCCGCTCACGGAAGAAACGCGGCACATGATCGGCGCAAAAGAACTCGCGTCGATGAAGAAAAGCGCGGTCCTCATCAACGCGTCGCGCGGCGCGATCGTCGACGAAAGCGCGCTGATCGAGGCGCTGCGAAACGGCACGATTCACGGCGCGGGTCTCGACGTGTTCGAGAAGGAACCGTTGCCCGCCGACTCGCCGCTCTTGCAGATGGCGAACGTGGTCGCGCTGCCGCACATCGGCTCGGCGACGCACGAGACGCGTCATGCGATGGCGCGCAATGCCGCCGAAAACCTCGTCGCCGCGCTCGCCGGTACGCTGACGACGAACATCGTCAATCGCGAAGTATTGCAACGGTGACGGCAGTCGCGATGAAGCGTTCGGCGGCCGGGTCGTTCGTTAAGCGACGCATCTTGCGTTGCATGGGGCGTCGCATGGCAGCGAGCGCGAGCACGCGATGAGCGCGACGCCCACATCTCAAGGCGCGCCGCGCCGCGCGACGATCACCGACGTCGCGCGCGAAGCCGGCACCGGCAAGACCAGCATTTCGCGCTATCTGAACGGCGAGATGAGCGTGTTGTCGCCGGAACTGCGCGCACGCATCGAGGCGGCGATCGAGCGGCTCGACTATCAGCCGAATCAGATGGCGCGCGGCCTGAAGCGCGGCCGCAACCGGCTGATCGGCATGCTGCTCGCCGACCTCACGAATCCTTATACCGTCGAAGTGCTGCAAGGCGTCGAGGCCGCATGCCACGCGCTCGGCCTGATGCCGCTCATCTGCCACGCGGCGAACGAAGTGGAGATGGAGCGGCGCTATCTGCAACTGCTCACCACGTATCGCGTCGAAGGCGTGATCGTCAATGCGCTCGGCGTGCGCGAGGAAACGCTGCGGCCGGTGGGCGGCGGCGGGATTCCGGCGGTGCTCGTCGACCGTTCCGTCGAAGGCCTCGCCGCCGACATCGTCGGACTCGACAATCGCGCGGCGGCGGAGCTGGGCACGCGGCATCTGCTGGACAGAGGCTTTCGGGAGATATGGTTCGTCGTGCAGCCGTTCGAGCAGGTCAGCTCCCGGCGGCTGCGCGAGGCGGCGTTTCGGGACGCGATGCGGGCACATGCGGATGCGGGTGCCCATGCCGATGCTGATGCAAGCGCTGCGCAAGGTCATACGCTCGTGCTCAATCTCGCCGACGCCGCGCAAACAGAACACGGCCTCGCGGAACTGGATCGGGCCATCGACACCGCGCATCAACGCGCAGGCAGAATCGGCGTTGATGCCCGCATCGCCGTGTTCGCGGCGAATGCGCCGGTCGCGCTGCGGCTCGCGCTGCATCTGAAGGCGCGTTACGGCGACGCCTGGCAGACACGCGTCGCACTGCTTTCCATCGACGACCCCGAGTGGGCCGAACTGACCGGCATCACGACGATTCGCCAGCCGACCTATGACATCGGCTATCGCGCGGTCGAGTTTCTGCATGAGCGGATCGAGGGCGTGCAGACCACGGCGCGCGACTGTCTGCTGCCGGGGGAGTTGATCGTGCGGGCATCGACGGCGCGCTGACAGGCTCACGCGCTGCGAGCGCACTGCGCGGCACCGCGCGACGTCATTCGCCCCCGCCACTCGCCGCATTTCCCATCCTCGCGAACTTCGCCGCCCGTTTTCCGCCGATCTGCGATCATTCGGGCTGCGGCGCGCAGCGGGTGCGCGCCGGTCATCGCAAGGAAACTCATGGTCGTTGCACCGCTCACTCTGTCGAGCCTCGCGCTCGCGACGCTCGTCGTCGCCGCTTTGCCGTTTGTCATTTACCGCCGCCTGCGCCGGCCGCTTGCGCTGAAGCCGCGCCCGGCGATCGCCGGCATCGCCGTGTTCGCGCTGTTCGCGATGGTCATCGAGCGCGCGCTGAACGATTATGTGCTGCATCGGAACGAGGCGACCGCGACGTTCCTGTCGCATCCGCTGGCGTTCGTCGTGTATGGCGCGCTGGCCGCCGGAATCTGCGAGGAAGTGGGGCGGTTCATCGGCATGCGCCTGCTGATTAAGCGTGCGTCTGCAAGGGCGGCTGCAAGTGCTTCGGCAAGCGCGTCTGCAACGCCCGCGTCCGCGCACCAAACCCCGCGCACCGACGACGGCACTGCGCTCGCGTACGGACTCGGTCATGGCGGCGCGGAAGCGTGGCTCGTCGGCGTAATGGTGCAGGTTCAATGGATTCTGTTCGCCGTGTTCGAAAACCGCGGCCAGCTCGACAGCTATCTGAGCAATCTGCCGACCGAATCGTTGATGCGCATCCATCTGATACTCGCGAGTCTGACGCCGCAAACAGCCGGCATTTTCGCGCTCGAGCGGATCGCGGCGCTCGTCTTCCAGATCGGTTTGTCGGTGCTGATGTGGCGCGGGCTGCGCGCCGGCTGGCGCGGCATCCTGCCGCTCGCGATCGCGCTGCATGCGCTCGTCGACGTGCCCGCCGCGCTGTTCCAGGCGCAGCTCGTGCCGCTTGCCGCTGTCGATGCGGTCTATGCGCTCGCAGCGGTCGTCGTCGTGGGATTGCTGTTCAAGACGTTGCGGCGTCCCGTCGCGGACGCTGTGACGGAACTGCCTCGCTAGGATGATGGCGTCGCTGCGGCCGCTGCGCCGCAGCGGCCTCGATAGCCGCTGCTTTACAATCGACGGCCATCCACCGCATGCCTATGACCTTCGGCACATCCATGGAAGCTTACCAATACGACTGCGCGAATCCCGAGTTCGAGGAATTGGCGCGCGTCATCAGCGATCTCTTTCCCGAGCAGACGCAGTTCATCCAGCGTGCCGCCGAAGACGGCACGCCCACGCTGGCGATTCACTGGGTCGCGATGCGCTTCGGCGCGACCGCGCGACGCATCGTGATGACGGTGCAGATCGCGCCGGCGGCGCTCGCGCGTTACCGCGCGCTGCCTGCGCGCTTGCGCGGCCGCAGCTTCGCGGTGTTGCGCGCGTATGTCGAGGCGAGCATCGGCTCGCTCGAGGAACAGTATGCGAATGGCGAAGCGGTGCCGCGCGAAGTCACCGTGGATCTCGGCGACGAATTTGCGTAACGCGCGCGTGACGTGCTTTAGTCCGCGAGACGGTAGACCTTTGCGAAGCGCGCGGCCTGCACGACGCCGTAATCGCCGGGCGCGTACTGCATGATCCAGTCGCCGGCCACGCCGCGCAGCACGTCGCCGCCGTTCGCCGAGCGGGCCAGCGAAAACGCTTCGTGCATCTGTTTCGCGAGCACGACGGCCGGGCGGTTGCGATAGGCGCCTGGCTCGCCGTGCGTGAGCGCGGCATCGGCGTGAACATACTTCGCGTCGAAGCGTTCACGCGACACGACCCAGCGGTCGCCGGTCGAGCCGGTGATCAGCGCGTCGCCTGGCAGATAGCGGTTCGGGCCTTCGAGGCTCATCAGTTCGCCTTGCGTGGCGGCGAATTCGACGTTGACCGTTTCGTCCTTGACGACACGCCGGGCGGCGGCGTCCTGGCTCAGGTCGAGATTTTTCAGGTGGTTCATGAAGCGGGGCAGAAGGTGTGTTGACGGCGGCGCCGCGAGCTCGATGTGATCGAGCGCGGACTCGCATCATGCCAGACGCATCTTACGGAGCGCTTCTTTTACGGTGCGACGTGCGGGACGCGATGCGATCCGATTCGACGTGATGCAATCCGGCGCACATCGCGATGCGGGCGCGGCGCTCAGAACAAACGGCGTCTAGCTTCGAACCGCGCCGCTTGCATCACGCACCGCGCCTGCAATCCGTTAAGGCTTCACCGTCGCATCGCTCGCCGGAGCCGGAGCCGCTTTGCCGCTCTTGCCCTTGCCGTGATGACGACGCCCGCCCTCAGCACCGCCTTCGCGATGGAACGTCGTATCGGCGAGCTTCTTCTGTTCCGGCGAGAAGCTGTTGTAGAGCGGATCGAATGCGTCCACCAGTTTCTTCACGCCGTCCGCATGGGCCTGCGCGATGGTCGCATACTGCTTCATGTCGTCGAGCGCCGACAGGTTTGTCGCGGCGCGGCGTTCCTTGAACAGCTCGCCCATCGTCTGGCCGTTGCCGCGCATCACGTCGGCGAACGCTTTCCATTGCGGCTCCTGCTCCGGCGTAATCTTCAGTTGCGAATGCAGATAGGCGATGCGGTCTTCGACATTGCGCTCATGCCCAGCTTTCGCGGCGGGCGCGGACGCGGCCGTGCCCGAGGGCGCCGCTGCCGGTGCCGAGGCTTGTTGTGCGAATGCGCCGCTCATCGCGACTGCGGAGGCCAGCAAGACCAGTGCTTTTTTCATCGAAACTCCTGATGTCTATTCGAATTGGGACGATTGGACCAGTGCGTGCGGCGAGCGTTCCGCGTCATGGCGCGGCATAACGTGACATAGCGCTGCATAACTCGCCAGGCGTCATGATGCGGATCGCTCGATCCTTACGGTCGCCGCTATTAGTATCACGATATCCCTACAATGCGGCTCTTGTGCGACAAACGCTTACAACCGAAACGAACAGGAAATAGCGGGTGGATAAATTCGTCAGCATGGAGATTTTCGTGGCCGTGGTGGAGGCGGGCAGCCTCACGGCGGCAGCGGAGCGCTTCGACATTTCGTCGGCGATGGTGGGCAAACACATCCGTTCGCTCGAGACGCGGCTCGGCACGCGGCTGCTCACGCGCACCACGCGCCGTCAAAGCCTGACCGAGATCGGCCGGCAATACTACGAGCAGTGCCGGCGCATTCTCGCGGACGTGAAGGACGCCGAGTCGCTCGCCGAAGCGATGGCCGCCGCGCCGCGCGGCGTGCTGAAGGTGACGGTGCCGCTCACCTACGGCGTCGAAGTCTTCTCTTCGGCGATGACCGATTATCTGAGCGCATGGCCCGACGTCACGCTCGAACTCGACCTGTCGAACCGCATGAGGGACCTCGTCGAAGAGGGTTTCGACGCGGCCGTGCGCATCGGCCATCTGCCGGATTCGAGTTTTGTCGCGCGGCCATTGAAGCCGTATCGCATGCGCGCGTGCGCGTCGCCGGCGTACCTTGCGCGCGCGGGCATTCCGCGCACGCCGGCCGATCTCGCGCATCACGAATGTCTCGGTTTCCTGCATTGGGGCCGCGAGGGGACATGGCGGCTCGGCGGCGAAAGCGCAACGGAAAACCCGCTCCGCGCAGGACGTTTTCGCGCGAATAACGGTCAGGCGCTCAAGGTCGCCGCATTGCGCGGCTTCGGCCTCGTGCTGCAACCGGAGGCGCTGCTCGCACGCGAGATCGAGAGCGGAGAACTGGTGTCGGTGCTGGAAGAGCATCTGCCGCAAGGCGCGCCCGTGCATCTCGTCTATCCGCGCGATCGGCGCGCCACGCCCAAGCTGACCAGCTTCATCGACTTCGTGATCGAGCGCTTCGGCGTTTGAAGACGCGCCGCATAGCACTGAAGACGCGCGATAATCCGCACCACTCCGACCACTTCTTCTTCCTTCTCCGATGAGACCTCCGCGCCTCGACCAACTCGACGATCTCGACCGCAACCTCGTGGCGCTGCTGCAGGCAAACGCGCGAGAAAGCGTCGCCAATCTCGCGCGCCAGCTCGGCGTTGCGCGTACCACCGTGATCGCCAGAATCGCGCGGCTCGAGCGCAGCAACGTGATCGCGGGCTACAGCGTGCGGCTCGGCCAGGACGTGCTCGATTCGAGCATCTATGCGTATGTGGGGATCATCATCGCGCCGAAGCATGGGCCCG
Source organism: Paraburkholderia sp. RCC_158 (assembly GCF_041355255.1). Taxonomy (NCBI): domain Bacteria; kingdom Pseudomonadati; phylum Pseudomonadota; class Betaproteobacteria; order Burkholderiales; family Burkholderiaceae; genus Paraburkholderia; species Paraburkholderia sp. RCC_158. Next base: position 153,205 of record NZ_JBFUPM010000003.1, read on the forward strand.
CTGTGCAAAAGCGCCTCGGCAAGATGCCCGAGGTGCAACTGCTATGCGCGGTGAGCGGCGAATTCGACTACGTCGCCTGGCTGCGTGCGGATTCGCCCGATCGTCTGAACGATCTGCTCGATCAGATCGGCGGACTCGAGGGCGTGGAGCGGACCACGACCTCGATCATTCTCGCGCGCAAGATTGATCGCGGCATGGTGTGAAGCGCACGTTGCCGACGTTTTTTAGATGCTCTTTTATGGCGCTTTTGACGCGTTCCTGACGTTTCGTCGGCGTGGCTCGTCAAAACGTCGAAGTTGATGGTCATTGCGCAGCATTTTGCGCGTATGAACTGGTTTTGCTTCTCCCTACACTGTCGTTCGAGGGTTCAGCCCGCCGCGCGCCGCGCTCAATCGCGGCGCACCTGAAGCTGGAGACAGCGCACGAAATGAACCGGACGAGGTGCTCACGCGCCGCTCCGATCGACAAAGGAGAAGAACATGAAAGTTGCCATCGTTGGTGCAGGTCTGATCGGTCACACCATTGCGCATATGCTGCGCGAAACCGGCGACTATGACGTCGTCGCATTCGACCGCGATCAGCCCGCGCTCGACAAACTCGCCGCGCAAGGCATTGCGACCCGCCGCGTGGATTCCGCCGATGCCGCCGCACTGCGCGCCGCGATTCATGGCTTCGATGCGCTCGTCAATGCACTGCCGTATTATCTCGCGGTGAACGTGGCCGCTGCCGCCAAGGGCGCAGGCGTGCATTATTTCGACTTAACCGAAGACGTGCGCGCGACCCACGCAATCCGCGCGATCGCCGACGACGCCGAACACGCATTCATGCCGCAATGCGGTCTCGCGCCGGGCTTCATCGGCATTGCCGCGCACGAACTCGCGAACCGCTTCACGGAGATTCGCGACGTGAAGATGCGGGTCGGCGCGCTGCCGCAATTCCCGACCAATGCGCTGAAGTACAACCTGACGTGGAGCGTCGACGGCCTCATCAACGAATATTGCCAGCCGTGCGAAGCGATTCGCGACAGTCGCACGCAGTGGGTGCAGCCGCTCGAAGGCCTCGAACATTTTTCGCTCGACGGCACCGAGTACGAAGCGTTCAATACATCGGGCGGTTTGGGTACGCTGTGCGAAACGCTGTCGGGCCGCGTCGAATCGCTCGATTACAAGTCGGTGCGCTATCCGGGCCACCGCAATCTGATGCAGTTCCTGCTCGAAGACCTGCGTCTTTCCAGCGACCGCGATACGCTCAAGAGCATCATGCGCCGCTCGGTGCCGTCGACCGCGCAAGACGTGGTGCTCGTGTTCATCACCGTGAGCGGCATGCGCGACGGGCAACTGGTGCAGGAAGTGTTTACCCGCAAGATCTTCGCGAAGACAGTTTGCGGCGTGCCGATGAGCGCGATCCAGATCACGACGGCTGGCGCAATGTGCGCGGTGCTCGATCTGTTCCGCGAAAAGAAGCTGCCGCAACGCGGCTTCGTGCGTCAGGAGCAGGTGTCGCTGCGCGACTTCCTCGGCAACCGCTTCGGCCAGCTTTATGAAGGGCAAACTCTGGACTCGCTGCAAACACTCGCGACGGTTTGACGAACCATCTTCGATAGAGGCTGGAAGCGCAAACGCCCCATATGTGGGGCGTTTGCGCGTTTTTTCGTTTACTGCGGCTCGCCGAGAATACGCGCGAGCAGCGCATCGTAATCGGCCGCGCTCGGCGCCGTGTTATCGAACATCAGCAGATCGTTGCAGATGTCGCCGGCCGGCACGAAGCGCCGCTGACGGTATTCGTCCCAATGGGCGAGTTTGTACGCGTCGTTCGGATTGGCGCGCGCGACGATTCGCTGGTGCGCAGTCTCCTCCGATACATGCACCCACACCACGCGCACGCTGACATCGTCGCCGACGCCGAGCCACGCGCGATCGAAAAGCCGCCGTTCGCGGACTTCGCGTGACAGCGGCCCGACCACCAGTGCGCTCACGCCGAGTTCGAGATTATCGCGCGCGGTGTCGATGAGCCCGCGATATTCCGGCTCGCGCAGATGCTCAAGGAACAGCGGGCTGTCGCGATCGTTCGGGTCGCCTGTCAGCATGCCCATCGCGGCCGCGCTATAGCCGCCGTACAGCGTGTCCTTGTCGAGCAGACAGAAGGGCGACCCGGTTGCTTTCATCAACCTGCCGATCAGCATTTTTGCGAGCGTCGTCTTGCCGGTGCCCGCGTGACCGCAAATAAAAACGAGGCGGCTCACGACAAGCTGTCCTCCATCCGAACCGCCGCGGCACTAGTGGACATCGAATTCAAATACCACATTGCAGTCTCCTTACTGTCTTCCTTTGCATCGATCATGAAGAAGAACGCAGAGGCGCGCAAGCGCCAGGGCCTTTAACAAATCGATACATGAGCGCAGCCCGCAGCCCTTAACATGACGGTTACTTGTTCCATTCATGCAGAGGGGCTTGCACGCGTGTGCGGCGATGCAGCCCGCTCTGTTCCGCTTTCAGGGTAACCAACATGCTGATCAATTGCGCCGCCTATCAGGACGGCCGGAAGCTGGCAGACATCGACATCGATAGCATCAGCGACTACGTCGCGCGGCCCGAGTGTTTCGTGTGGGTCGCGTTGAAAGATCCGGGCCCGGGCGAACTCGCGGTGATGAAGCACGAGTTCGGTCTGCACGACCTCGCAATCGAAGACGCGCAGAACGGTCATCAACGGCCGAAGATCGAGGAGTACGGCGAGTCGCTGTTCGCGGTCATGCACACCGTCGAGATGGACGAGGACGGCGAACTGCTGCTCGGCGAGGTCGACGTATTCGTCGGAGCGAACTATGTGCTGTCGGTGCGGCGCGGCACGCGCGCGGGTTTTCAGAACGTGCGGGCGCGCTGCGAGCGCGAGCCGCAGTTGCTGAAGGCGGGCTCCGCGTTCGTGCTGTATGCGCTTGCGGACGACATCGTCGACCGTTATTTCCCGATCATCGACGCGGTGAACACCGAGATCGAAGCCATCGAAGACCGCATTTTCGAGCGCAACAATTCGGCGGCATCGCGCGCGATCATTCAGGATCTGTATTCGCTGAAGCGGCGCCTCGTGATTCTTCAGCATCACATCGCGCCGCTGCAGGAAGCGATCAGCAAGCTCACGGGCGGGCGCATTCCGAGTGTCTGCGAAGGCATGCAGGCTTACTTTCGCGACGTGTACGACCACCTTGAGCGGATCGTGCGGATCATCGACGGACGGCGCGAGATGGTCGTGACCGCGGTGCAGGTGAACCTCGGCATGATTTCGCTCGCGGAGAACGAAGTGACCAAGCGGCTCGGTTCGTTCGCCGCGCTGTTCGCGGTGCCGACGATGATCGCCGGCATCTACGGCATGAATTTTCAGAACATCCCCGAGCTGCATTTCCGCTACGGTTATCCGCTTTGCCTGGGGATCATGCTCACCGTCGACGTGATCCTCTACTGGCGTTTTCGCAAGGCCGGCTGGCTCTGAGCGCAAAGCCGCGCTTGCGCGCCGGTCCTGCTTGCACGCGGCGCAATAAAAGTCCAGCATAGGCGGCCCGTCGGCGGCGGAGATTGCAGCCGACGGCAACACCGTCACACGCGGACACAAGCGAGGACCCATTGCCAACCATCGTCTGCCGGACGGTCTGCGAGGCGTTTCGGCGCCCGGCCGTCGAGCGCTTTTGCGAGCCGCCCCGACGCGCCGCATTTTTTGCGCGCCGATGCACTGCAACACTTCGGATCGTTGACAGTTTGGCCGCGATGCGCTGAGAATGAGTCCCGCAAACGTTTGCGCGTAACTAAAAATACGGCTCGACAGAGCCTGACAAACCCAGGAGATATGCATGAGCAATCGCATTCGCCGCCGCATCGTGGCGGCCGCAATCCTCGCCACCGCCAGCACCGCCTTGCCGTTTTCCGCCGCCTATGCCCAGACGGCGCCCGCTCATAAGCCCAAAGTCGCGCTCGTCATGAAGTCGCTCGCCAACGAGTTCTTCCTCACGATGGAAAACGGCGCGAAGGACTATCAGAAGCACAACCCGTCGCAGTTCGACCTGATCACGAACGGCATCAAGGACGAGACCGATACGGCGAACCAGATCCGCATCGTCGAACAGATGATCGTCTCGAAGGTCGACGCGATCGTGCTGGCGCCGGCCGACTCGAAGGCGCTCGTGCCGGTCGTGAAGAAAGCGGTGGACGCGGGCATCATCGTCGTGAATATCGACAACCGGCTCGACCCGGACGTGCTCAAGTCGAAAGACCTGAACGTGCCCTTCGTCGGACCGGATAACCGCAAGGGCGCGCAGAAGGTCGGCGACTATCTCGCGAAGAAGCTGAAGGCGGGCGACGAGGTCGGCATCCTCGAAGGCGTGTCGACCACGACCAATGCGCAGCAGCGCACGGCCGGCTTCAAGGACGCGATGCAGGCGGTCGGCGCCAAGGTGGTGTCCGTGCAGTCGGGCGAATGGGAAATCGACAAGGGCAACGCGGTCGCTTCCGCGATGCTCAACGAGTACCCGAACCTGAAGGCGCTGCTCGCGGGCAACGACAACATGGCGATCGGCGCGGTTTCCGCGATCCGCGCGGCAGGCAAGCAGGGCAAGGTGATGGTGGTCGGTTACGACAACATCAACGCGATCAAGCCGATGCTGAAGGACGGCCGCGTGCTCGCCACCGCCGACCAGTACGCCGCCAAGCAGGCCGTGTTCGGCATCGACACCGCGCTGAAAGCGTTGAGCGAGCACAAGAAGCAGTCGCAGTTGTCGGGCGTGGTGGAAACGCCGTGCGACCTGGTGACGAAATAAGCGCCGCCACGCATGACCGACTAGCAGGGCGCGCGGATTCGCGCCGCATCAGCACGCGAATCCGCGCCTACTATTCAATGAACGCTCAATAGCCGCTCAAGAAACCCGCCGGGCCGCCGTTAATTCAGAGGTAAGCGTCATGACGGCGGCCGTGCGGCGAGAGGGAGCGCGGCCAGAGCGCCTGCGCATTCCGCGCATTGGGCCGGCATTGACCGCGCGGCGCCCGGCGCCGTCTCGCCCGAGCGGATCGTGCGAGACGCGCCTCGCGCCGCGAAACAGGATCGCGATGGATTCAACCGACCACGACGCCTTGCCTGCCGTGCTGTCCGTCAGCGGCATCGGCAAGACCTACGCCGAACCGGTGCTCGCCGACGTGTCTTTGTCGCTGCGCGCCGGCGAGGTATTGGCGCTCACCGGCGAGAACGGCGCCGGCAAGAGCACGCTGTCCAAGATCATCGGCGGACTCGTCGAGCCGACCGCCGGCACCATGCAGCTTGCCGGGAAACCGTATGCACCGGCGAGCCGCACCCAAGCCGAGGCGCTCGGCGTGCGCATGGTGATGCAGGAGCTGAATCTGCTGCCGACGTTGTCGGTGGCCGAGAATCTGTTCCTGAACCGCTTGCCGCGCGCGGGCGCGTTCAGCTTCGGCTGGATCGATCGCCGCAAGCTGCGCGAGGACGCGCGTCACGCGATGGCGCAAGTCGGGCTCGACGCGATCGACCCCGATACGCTCGTCGGCGAGCTTGGCATCGGTCATCAGCAGATGGTGGAGATCGCGCGCAATCTGATCGACGACTGCCGCGTGCTGATTCTCGACGAGCCGACCGCGATGCTGACCGCGCGCGAAGTCGATCTGCTGTTCGAGCAGATCGAGCGCCTGAAGGCGCGCGGCGTCGCGCTCGTCTATATCTCGCACCGGCTCGAGGAACTGGCGCGAGTCGCCGGGCAGATCGCGGTGCTGCGCGACGGCCGCCTCGTGCACGTCGACGCAATGGCCAATCTGACGAGCGACGAAATCGTCACGTGGATGGTCGGCCGCGAGCTTGGCGAGCAGATCGATCTCGGCGTGCGCAAGATCGGCGCGCCGCTCTTGCGGGTCGAGCGGCTTTCGCGCGGCAAGGTGGTCCGCGACGTGTCGTTCGAAGTCCGCGCGGGCGAGATTTTCGGCATCAGCGGGCTGATCGGCGCGGGCCGTACGGAGTTGATGCGGCTGATTTACGGCGCCGACCCAAAAGACGGCGGCACGGTGGCGCTGGCTCCGACGCCTGGCGCACCGCCTGCGCCGGTCAGGATCGATTCGCCGTCGGACGCGGTGCGCGCGGGCATCGCGCTCATCACCGAAGACCGCAAAGGCGAGGGCCTGCTGCTGCCGCAACCGATCGCGGCGAACGTGTCGCTCGGCAACATCGGCAGCGTGGCGCGGCACGGCATCGTCGATGCAAAGCGCGAGAACGCGCTGGCGAAAAAGCAGATGGACGCGATGCGGATTCGCAGCTCCGGCCCGGCGCAGATTGTCGGCGAGCTGTCGGGCGGCAATCAGCAGAAGGTCGTGATCGGCCGCTGGCTCGCGCGCGATTGCCGCGTGCTGTTATTCGACGAACCCACGCGCGGCATCGACGTCGGCGCGAAGTTCGATATTTATGGCTTGATGGGCGCGCTGGCTCGTGAAGGGCGCGCGCTCGTCGTGGTGTCGAGCGATCTGCGCGAACTGATGCTGATCTGCGACCGGATCGGCGTGATGTCGGCGGGAAGCCTGACCGGTGTGTTCGAGCGCGGCACGTGGTCGCAAGACGCGTTGCTGGCCGCCGCTTTCGCCGGCTATCGCGGCCGCGAAGCGCTGTTGCACGACCTCGACGCCAATGAAGCAGGGAGTTTGTCATGACCGATCAATCGTTGCGCGACGCGCCGGGCGCGAAACATGGCGCGGATGGGAGCAAGGCCGCCGCGAATGCGAATGCAAACGCCGCGCCGCCGGCCGATCCGTCGGCGCCGCTCGCGAGCGGCAAACCCGCGGGCACCCGGCTCGGCTTTTCGAACTACCTCGGCCTCGCCGGTGCGCTGCTCGCCATGATCGTGCTGTTCTCGCTACTGAGTTCGCACTTTCTGACGTATGACACGTTCAGCACGATCGCCAACCAGATTCCGGATCTGGTGGTGATGTCGGTCGGCATGACGTTCGTGCTGATCATCGCCGGCATCGATCTGTCGGTCGGGTCGGTGCTTGCGCTTGGCGCGTCGGTGGTGAGCGTGGCCGCGCTGAAGTGGGGCTGGGGCCCGCTGCCGTCGGCGCTGCTCGGCGTCGCAGCCGCCGCGCTGACCGGCACGGTCACCGGCGCGGTCACGGTCGGCTGGCGGATTCCGTCGTTCATCGTGTCGCTCGGCGTGCTCGAAGCGGCGCGCGGCCTCGCGTATCAGATGACGAATTCGCGCACCGCCTATATCGGCGATGCGTTCGATTTTCTGTCGGACCCGATCGCGGTCGGCATCTCGCCGGCCTTCCTGATCGCGGTGGCGGTGATGGTCATCGCGCAACTGGTGCTCACGCGCACCGTGTTTGGCCGCTACCTGGTCGGCATCGGCACCAACGAGGAAGCCGTGCGGCTCGCGGGCGTCAATCCGCGGCCGTATAAGGTGATCGTGTTCGCGTTGATGGGCGCGCTCGCGGGCCTTGCGTCGCTGTTCCAGATTTCGCGGCTGGAAGCGGCTGACCCGAACGCGGGCGTCGGCATGGAACTGCAGGTGATCGCGGCCGTGGTGATCGGCGGCACGAGTCTGATGGGCGGGCGCGGTTCGGTCATCAGTACGTTTTTTGGCGTGTTGATCATTTCGGTGCTGGCGGCCGGCCTCGCACAGATCGGCGCGAACGAGCCGACCAAGCGGATGATCACCGGCGCGGTGATCGTGGTCGCGGTGGTGCTGGATACGTATCGCAGCCGCCGCAAACGCGCCTGACATGTTCAGCGTAACGTGTGGCGGGTGCCAGAAGGGCGATTTGCGGTAAAGCGTAAGAATTCACGAGTACGGCGTGTTCGATGAGGACGTCCCGGGGTCGGCGCAAAGTCTGACTGGCGGGAAAAACAGGCGGGAGAGCAACAGGTTATGGCGACGATCAAGGATGTAGCAGCCGTGGCGGGCGTGTCCTTCACGACGGTATCGCACGTCGTGAACAACTCGCGGCCGGTGTCGGCCGACGTGCGCGCGAAGGTCGAGCTCGCCATCCGCCAGCTTCACTATGTGCCCTCGGCGGTGGCCCGTTCGCTGAAGGCGCGCGCCACCGCGACCATCGGACTCGTGGTGCCGAACAGCACCAACCCGTATTTCGCGGAACTGGCGCGCGGCATCGAGGACGGTTGCTCCCGCAACGGCTACTGCGTGTTTTTCTGCAATTCCGACGACGACCCCGCGAAGCAGCGCAACTATCTGCGTGTGCTGCAGGAAAAGCGTATCGACGGGCTGATCGTCGCGTCCGCCGGCGACGACGCGGTCCTCGCGCAGACGCTTGCCGACGCTCGCGAGCCGCTTGTGATCGTCGACCGCAATATTGAAGGCGTGAACGCGGACCTCGTGCAGATCGATCACGAGAAGGGCGCGTATCTCGCCACGCGTCATCTGCTGGAACTCGGGCACGTGCGGATCGGCTGCATTAGCGGGCCGGTCGACACGGCGGTGAGCGCGATGCGCGTGCACGGCTTCATTCGCGCGATGAGCGAGCGCGGCATCGAGATTCCGCCGGACGCGATCGTCGAAAGCGATTTTTCGGGCACCGGCGGCCATCGCGCGGCGGCGCAACTGTTCGATACCGTGAAGCCGTCGGCGATCTTCGCCTGCAACGACATGATGGGCATCGGCGCGCTGCGCGCGGCGGCGGAGCGCAATATCAGCGTGCCGCGCGACTGCTCGATCATCGGTTTCGACGACATCGAACTCGGGCGCTTCACCTATCCGGCGCTGTCGACGGTCGGGCAGTCGGTGCGCGCGCTCGGCGACATGGCCGCACAGACGCTGATCGAACGGATTGCCGGCAAGTCGTCGGCGAACGCGCGGCCGGGGGGGCGCAGGCGCGTCGTGTCGCCGCGGCTGATCGTGCGCGAATCGACGGCGACGTGGGCGGGCGCGGGAAAGCGTCATCTGGCCGCGTGATCGATCGGGTCTGAGTGCAGCAATCGCGTATCGGCAGGTTAAAGGCAGGAGAACGGGAGAAATGAGTGGCCAGTAAGGAAACGCGCTCACGCGTGGCAGTGGTCGGCAGTCTGAACATGGATCTGGTGGCGCGCGCGCCGCGTCTGCCGCATCCCGGCGAAACGCTGGCCGGCCGCACCTTCGCGCAGGTCGCGGGCGGCAAGGGCGGCAACCAGGCGGTGGCCGCAGCGAGGCTCGGCGCGCAGGTGTCGATGCTCGGCTGCGTCGGCGCCGATGCGAACGGCGCGCAATTGCGCGCGGGGCTGGAGGCGGAAGGCATCGACTGCGCGGCGCTCGAAACCGGCCGCGAGGCGACGGGCGTGGCGCTGATCGTCGTCGACGATGCGAGTCAGAACGCGATTGTGATCGTCGCCGGCAGCAACGGCGAGGTCACGCCTGAGACGATCGCGCGCCACGAAGCGGTGCTGGCCACCGCCGACGTGGTGATCTGCCAGCTCGAAACGCCGCTCGCCACGGTGCATGCGGCGCTTGCCGCGGCGCGGCGGCTCGGCAAGACGGTCATTCTGAACCCCGCGCCGGCCACCGGGCCGCTGCCCGCCGAGTGGCTGCCGCTGATCGACTATCTGATTCCGAACGAGCTGGAAGCCGCGACGCTCACCGGCTTGCCGGTCGGCTCGCCGGAAGAAGCGGCGACGGCCGCTGCCGTGCTGCGCGCGGCGGGCGCGCGCAATGTTCTGGTGACGCTCGGCCCGCGCGGTGTGCAGGCGGCGCTCGAAGGCGCGGCGCCTGTGCTGTACGACGCGCCGAAAGTCGAAGCCGTCGATACGACGGCGGCCGGCGACACGTTCATCGGCGGGTTCGCCGCGCAGCTCGCGGAAGGTGCGGACGTGGATGCGGCGATCCGCTTCGCGCAGCGCGCTGCGGCGCTGTCGGTGACGCGCGCCGGCGCTCAGCCTTCGATTCCGACGCGGGCGGAGTTGGGCGGGTAGGTTGTTGGGGGCGACGCTGAACTGCGCTCGCCTGGTCTCTTCCTGGTAGTTCAAAGGCTCGGGTTCGGCTGTGCAGCGCAGACGCGGTGCGCCCAAGCGCGCGCGGGCCAGCTTGCCCGCTTAAACTCGCCATTGCCGCCCGAGCCGTAGACGCGCGGCCCAAGCCGCAGGTCTCCTTTCCCGCAACTCAAAGCCCTCACATTGCCGCTCGAGCCGCAGACGCCTCGCGGCAAGCTGCATTCGTCCGTCGCTCCCAGCTTGTCCCTGCGCAGCCTTGCAACTACCGCCCCCCCGCTCAGCCATCCTACCACCCAACTTGTAACTCTTTCCGCCTCGTCTCCCGCCTTTCCTCAGACGTATAAAAACTTCAAGTCCGCATCGCAACTGCCGTTAATGCGGCTATCAGAGCGCCGACGAAACCAATAACAACCAACCGCGCGCGGGCCGTCATCGGACTTTTATTGCTGCAAAGCAGCCTCTCAAGCACAGGACACTTTATGTTGAACAAGGGCATTTCGATCAAGGCCCGCATTGGCCTCACGATGGCTTTTCTCGCCGCCTTGCTGCTGGGCATCGGCGCGTTCGGGCTGTTCGGCATGAGCCGTTCCAACTACGCCTACCAGGAAACCTTCACGAATTCGATGCCGAGCGCCGTGAACATCGGCAACGCCGAACTCTATGCGGCGCGCGAGCGTCTCGCGCTCGATCGCGCGGCCTTCATGATCGGCACGCCGGAAAGCGCGCCGACGCTGGAACGCGCGCGCTCGATGCGCACGACCTCCGACATGTGGTGGAAAAAGTATATGGATCTGCCGCGCGACGCCGACGAGGACCGTCTCGCGCGCGACGTGGTCAGCAAGCGCGACGCGCTGCACCAGCGGGCCGACGCGTTCGCCGCAGTGGTCGCGGCGAGCGACCAGAGCAAGCTGATCGACGGTGCCAAGCTTCTGCAAAGCGCCTACAACGAACTGGCGACCTCCGACGACGCACTGCGCAAATATCAGTTCGAGCTGGCGCAAGCCGGCTACGATGACGCGCAATCGAACTTCCATATGTTCCGCATGGTCAGCATCGGCGCGCTGATTGCCGGTATCCTCGCCGCGTTGCTGTCGTACGTGGCGCTCAGCCGCGCGATCGCACGGCCTCTCGCCGAGGCGCTCGACCATTTCGACGCGATCGCCGCGGGCGATCTGCGCCGCCAGGTCGTCGTCAGCTCACGCGACGAGATGGGCCAGATACTGGAAGGCATCTCGAAGATGCAGCGCAGTCTCATCGAAACGGTACGCGCGGTGCGCGGCGGCAGCGAGTCGATTGCGACTGCCACGCGCGAGATCGCCGCCGGCAACATCGACCTGTCCTCGCGCACCGAAGAGCAGGCGTCGGCGTTGCAGGAAACCGCGTCGAGCATGGAAGAACTGACCGGCACGGTGAAGCAGAACGCGGACAACGCGCGTCAGGCGAGCGCGCTCGCGGCCAATGCGTCGGAAATCGCCAACAAGGGCAGCGCGGTGGTCGGCCAGGTCGTCGGTACGATGGGCGAGATCAACCAGAGCTCGGCGAAGATCGCCGACATCATTTCGATCATCGAAGGCATCGCGTTCCAGACCAACATCCTCGCGCTCAACGCGGCCGTGGAAGCGGCGCGGGCCGGCGAGGAAGGGCGCGGCTTCGCGGTCGTGGCGGGCGAAGTGCGCAGCCTCGCGCAGCGATCGTCGGCGGCGGCGAAGGAAATCAAGGAATTGATCGACACGTCGGTCGACCGCGTGCAATCGGGCTCGGCGCTCGTCGATCAGGCCGGCCGCACGATGAACGAAATCATCGGCGCGGTGCAGCGCGTGACCGACATCATGGGCGAAATCGCCGCGGCGTCGGAAGAGCAGAGCAGCGGCATCGACCAGGTTGCGCGCGCCGTCACGCAGATGGACGAAGTCACGCAGCAAAACGCCGCACTCGTCGAGGAAGCGGCGGCAGCAGCGTCGTCGCTCGAAGACCAGGCGGACAAGCTGCGCGGCGCGGTCGCCGTGTTCCAGCTCAGCGACGAAGGCAAGGTGTCGGGCGGTTCGTTGGCGAAGCACACGCCGACGCCTGCGCGCGCCGTGTCTGCTGCGCCGCGGGCAGTTTCCAGGACCGTCGCCCACGCACGCTCAGCCGCCGCGCCGCGCGCGGCCGCAGCAACCGCCGCGCAGCCTGTGACGGCTGCTCATGTGCCGGCCGCGGCTATGGCCGCCTCGGCGCCTGCGGCACCGAAAGCCGCGCCGGCTCCGCGCGCGCCGGCGAAGTCCGCCGCCGTCGTCAGCGCCGGCAGCGATCAGGACTGGGAAACGTTCTGACGGGCATCCGCGGCGTTTGCCGCACGGCTGCACGAGCGCCGGCCAGGCGCCGTGCAACCGGCGTTCCCGGCGCGACGGCATCTGAATCGACGCCACGACGCCCGAGCCGCCTATATTGAAGACAGCAACGAAAAGACCGCGCCTGCTGACGCAGCCGCGGTCTTTTTTTATGGCGTGCGCATTAAGTCGCATTTGCGAAGCGGTGGGCGCCCTGGCGAGCCTCGCGATCCGGTACATTGACGGGCGGGTGACGGTAATTCGTAACCGGATCGCGGGCGAAGCACGGGTTGGCAAAGCGGCAGTGTGTAAGTCGGCGCCGCGCCCGACCGGTGCATCGCGCTCCACGTCACGTCACCGCTTGCCGGTCAGCGTCAGGCCGGCCAGCCGCTCGCCCTCACGCTTCTCATGCTTCAAACGCACGTTCAATGCGCCAGCCACAAAGGACCGACATGACGCCACACGACCTCGCGCATCGCCTCGTCGAAGCACGCCGGCAGCATCGCCCGATCGACGGGCTGCCCTCCGAACAGCTCCCGCCCGACGCCGCGACCGCGTATGCGATCCAGCAGGCGGTCATAGCAGGCCTCGGCGACTCCACCGGCGCGTGGAAGATCGGCGCGAAGGCGCCCGGCGGATCGACCTCGGGCGCGCCGATCCCGGCTTCGCTGGTGCGGTCTTCGCCGGCGCGCGTCGAGCATGCGGGCTTCTTTCGCGTACTCGTCGAGCTGGAGATCGCGTTCCGTTTCACCGAGGTCATCGAGCCGCGCAGCCGCGCCTATACGCGCGACGAGGTGCTCGCGCTCGTCGGCGTGGTGCTGCCGGCCATTGAAATCGTCGATAGCCGCTTCGCCGAATGGCCGAACATCGCGCCGCTCGCTCAACTCGCCGACGCGCAAAACAACGGCGCGCTCGTCACCGGTCATCCGGTCCCGTATGCGGGGCTCGCGCGCGGCTTCGACTTCGTGTCGCCGGAACTGGAACTGAGCTTCGACGGCGAGTCGCTCGTGCCCGACGCCACCGGCAATCCGGCCGGCGATCCACGCGAATTGCTGGTGTGGTTCGTCAACCATTGCGCCGCCATGGGCATCACGATCGAACCGGAATGGACGCTGACCACCGGCTCTTACGTCGGTGCGCACAAAGTGGGAAAGCCGGGCATCGTGCGCGGTCACATCGACGGACTCGGAGAGGTCGAGATCGAACTGACCTGATTGCGCGACACTGTGTCATGTGACACAGCGCTGCATTTCTTTCGACGCCGTTCTTGTAACGGCGCATTACAAACTCATCATCAAGCGGCTGCCCACGGGCGGCCGTTTTACATTTGACGCGTCGCCGAGGACTCCTTAGCCGTATACCCTATTGAAGCGGTTGCGCGCCGCGCCGTTATCCAGTTAACAAAGTTGAACAAGAGTCCAACGAGACATCGACAACGTAAAGCGAAGCAAAGGCGACCATGCCGTCGACGCGGTTATGCAAAGCATGTGAAGCATCGCATTGATAGCAAAGCATGCGCAGCGATGTGATGGAACAAAAGCTCGCGTGCATGGACGAACTGCATGAACGTGCGACGCCGAACGCTGCTTGCAACTTTGGTCGATCGACGTGTAACAGATGCGCACACAGGTAGACCAAATGCGTGTCAAAGCGTTAAGGAAGCAAGAGGCGAAAGCAGAAAAGAGTGGGGACGTAGCGCGAAAATGCGCGATGTGCGGCTGATGCCAGGCTTCAAGGTACGCGACGTGCGTGTGCAGGCAACGCGTGAATGTAACTGCTGGATGAGTGCCGTCAAAGAAGTGTGAAGCGACACTATGAAGCGAGGTCGCGAAGCAACGCTCGCGGCACTGTTCGACGCGCAAGATTGTAGGTGGTCGAAACGGTGTTTCCAAGTGATGAATGTCGGGAGGCCCGCACGGCGCGATTTTCGCAACGTAGTTCGTGAAAAAAAATTTAAAAGGGTTTAGGATGAATTCGAGCGATGTCGTTTCCGAATAGCGCGCCGCGCACGACATCGGTCTAGACTTCGGCGAGGAGGTAGCATGGATATCTACAGCAGTTTCGCGACCCGCTTCGAGAAAACGCGAGAGGACGAACTCTCGCTCGAGGAGTACCTCGCGCTCTGCAAAGACAATCCCGCCGCGTACGCCACGGCTGGCGAACGCATGTTGACGGCAATCGGAGAACCCGAACAGATCGACACTCGCAACGATCCGCGCCTGTCGCGCATCTTCGCGAACAAGGTCATCAAGGTATACCCCGCATTCCGTGAGTTCTATGGAATGGAGGAGGTGATCGAGCAGGTGGTCGCCTACTTCCGGCACTCGGCCCAGGGGCTCGAAGAAAAGAAGCAGATTCTGTATCTGTTGGGCCCGGTCGGCGGCGGTAAATCGTCCATCGCCGAGCGTTTGAAGCAGCTCATGGAGCGCGTGCCGTTCTACGCGATCAAGGGCTCGCCTGTGAACGAATCGCCGCTCGGTTTGTTCGATTACGACGAGGACGGTCCGATCCTCGAAGAGCAATACGGCATACCACGCCGCTACCTGAAAAGCATTCTGAGCCCGTGGGCGGTCAAGCGCCTGCACGAGTACAACGGCGACATCCGCAAGTTCCGCGTGGTGCGGCGCTATCCGTCCATCCTGCGGCAAATCGGCATCGCCAAAACGGAGCCGGGCGACGAGAACAATCAGGACATCTCCTCGCTCGTCGGCAAGGTCGATATTCGCAAGCTCGAGCAGTACGCGCAAGACGATGCGGACGCCTACAGCTACTCCGGCGGCCTGTGTCTTGCGAATCAGGGTCTGCTCGAATTCGTCGAAATGTTCAAGGCGCCGATCAAGGTGTTGCACCCGCTGCTCACCGCGACCCAGGAAGGCAACTTCAAGGGCACGGAAGGCTTCGGCGCGATTCCTTTCGACGGCGTGATCCTCGCCCACTCGAACGAGTCGGAGTGGAAAGCCTTCCGCAATAACCGCAACAACGAAGCCTTGCTCGACCGGATTTTCGTCGTGAAGGTGCCGTACTGCCTGCGCTATTCGGAAGAGATCAAGATCTACGAGAAGCTGTTGCGCAATTCGTCGCTGGCCAATGCGGTCTGCGCGCCCGGCACGCTGAAGATGATGGCGCAAATGTCGGTGCTCACGCGCTTGCAGGAGCCCGAGAATTCGAGCCTCTTCTCGAAGATGCAGGTCTACGACGGCGAGAATCTGAAGGACACCGATCCGAAGGCGAAGTCGTACCAGGAATACCGCGACTTCGCGGGCGTCGACGAAGGCATGACCGGCGTGTCGACCCGCTTCGCGTTCAAGATTCTGTCGCGCGTGTTCAACTTCGATTCGACCGAAGTCGCGGCCAATCCGGTGCATCTGATGTACGTGCTCGAACAGCAGATCGAGCGCGAGCAGTTCCCACCGGAAACCGAGCAGAAGTACCTGTCGTTCATTAAAGACGTGCTCGCGTCGCGTTACGCGGAATTCATCGGCAAGGAGATCCAGACGGCGTATCTCGAGTCGTACTCCGAATATGGGCAGAACATTTTCGATCGCTATGTGACGTATGCGGACTTCTGGATTCAGGATCAGGAATTCCGCGATCACGACACCGGCGAGAGCTTCGACCGTGCGGCGCTCAACGCCGAGCTGGAGAAGATCGAGAAGCCCGCGGGCATCAGCAACCCGAAGGACTTCCGCAACGAGATCGTGAACTTCGTGCTGCGCGCGCGTGCTGCGAATGCAGGGAAAAATCCTGCATGGATCAGCTACGAAAAGCTGCGCGTCGTGATCGAAAAGAAAATGTTCTCGAATACGGAGGAACTGTTGCCGGTCATTTCGTTCAATGCCAAAGGTTCGGCGGAAGAACAGCGCAAGCACGAAGACTTCGTCAACCGGATGGTGGCGAAGGGCTACACGCCGAAGCAGGTGCGCTTGCTGTGTGACTGGTATCTGCGCGTGCGCAAGTCGTCATGATACGCACTGCGTGCCGCTCGCGCGGTCCGACCGCGCGAGCACCCTGCGAGCCGCAAGCTGCATGGACATAGCATCGGGCCATCCAGCGTGCGTCTCGCGCACCCGAATTTGGGCAGTATGGGAGACCGGGCGTGCTTCATCAAATCATCGACCGCAGGTTGGCAGGCAAGAACAAAAGCATTGCAAATCGCGAGCGTTTTTTGCGCCGCGTCAAGAACTACATTCGTCGCGCCGTTTCGGAAGCGGTGCGCGACCGCAGCATTAAAGACATTCAGAACACCCAGAGCATCACCATTCCGCGTAAGGACATCGCGGAGCCGTCGTTCCGGCATGGACCGGGCGGCCGGCGCGAAATGGTGCATCCAGGCAACTCCGACTACATCCGCGGCGACAAGATTCAGCGTCCGCAAGGCGGTGGCGGCGGAGGCGGCGGCAGTCAGGCGAGCAACGAAGGCGAAGGTCAGGACGACTTCGTGTTCGAGCTGAGCCGCGAAGAATTCATGCAGTATTTCTTCGACGATCTCGAACTGCCGCGGCTCGTCAAAACCCATCTGATGGCCGTGCCCACATGGAAGAGCATCCGCGCGGGCTGGGCGGCCGAAGGCACGCCGAACAACATCGACGTGGTCCGTTCGCTGCGCAGCGCGCTCGGCCGCCGCATCGCACTCGGTGCGCCGCTCGTCAACCAGTTGCATGAAATGGAGCGGCAACTCGAGGTACTGAAGGCCGACCCCGACGATCGCCGCGAAGAAATCAAGCTGCTCGAAGACGAGATCCATCATCTGCGCGGGCGCATCTGGCGCATTCCGTTTATCGACCCGTTCGACCTGCGTTACGTGAACCGCGTGAAGCAGCCCACGCCGTCGAGCCAGGCCGTGATGTTCTGTCTGATGGATGTGTCCGGTTCGATGGACGAGCAGCGCAAGGATCTCGCCAAGCGCTTCTTCATCCTTCTTTATCTGTTTCTCAAGCGCAATTACGAAAAGATCGAGGTGGTGTTCATCCGCCACCACACGCGCGCCGAGGAGGTCGACGAAGACACGTTCTTCCATTCGACCGAAAGCGGCGGCACGGTCGTGTCGAGCGCGCTGGAGCTGATGCAGAAGGTGATGGACGAGCGCTATTCGCCGACTGAATGGAACATTTACGGCGCCCAGGCGTCCGACGGTGACAACTGGACCGACGACTCGCCGAAGTGCCGCAAGATACTCTCGGATGACATCCTCGAGAAGGTGCGCTATTTTGCGTATATTCAGGTGACGCCCGAAGAGCAGAACCTGTGGCTCGAATATGCGCAACTGGCCCTGAGCCAGCCGCATATGGCGATGAAGAAGGTCGAAACCGCGGCTGACATCTATCCGGTGTTTCGCGAGTTGTTTGAAAAGCAGGTGGCGTCGTCATGACGACCAAACATTTGCATAACGAAGCGCGCGGCTATCAGCCGGAGCGTGGGACAGGCGTGCCGCAGCGTGAGTCGGGGCATGCCGAGGCAGGGGCGGACGAAGAGCGGGCCGCCGCAGCCGGAGCAGTCGACAACGCTGACGCACGGGGACACACCGGAACGCCCATCGAGGGGCAAAGGGAAGTCCGTATGAACGTAGCCGATAGACGGCCTTTGCCGTGCCCGTCCGACTGGACCTTCGAGTTGATCGAGGAGTACGACTCCCATATTGCCCGTGTTGCAGAGCAATATGAACTCGACGTGTATCCGATCCAGCTCGAACTCATCAGCGCTGAACAGATGATGGACGCGTATGCGTCCGTCGGCATGCCGGTGAATTACCGGCACTGGTCGTTCGGCAAACACTTTCTCTCTACCGAAAAAAGCTACCGTCGAGGGCAGATGGGTCTCGCGTACGAGATCGTGATCAATTCGAACCCTTGCATCGCGTATCTGATGGAAGAGAACACGATGACGATGCAGGCGCTCGTCATCGCGCATGCGGCGTATGGGCACAACTCGTTCTTCAAGGGCAACTATCTGTTCCGGCTGTGGACGGATGCGCATGCCATCATCGACTACCTCGTCTACGCGAAGAACTACATTGCGGAATGCGAGGAGCGCTTCGGGCTCGACCGCGTGGAAGAACTGCTCGATTCGTGCCACGCGCTGATGAACTACGGCGTGGACCGCTACAAGCGTCCGCAGAAGCTGTCGCTGGAAAAAGAGTTCGCCGCACGGCGCGAACGCGAGGCGTATCTGCAATCGCAGGTGAACGAATTGTGGCGCACGCTGCCCACGCGGCATACGCCGTTGCCCGAGGAAATCGAGGAGCGTTATCCGCCTGAGCCACAGGAAAATCTGCTGTATTTCGCGGAGAAAAACGCACCTTTGCTCGAGCCTTGGGAGCGCGAGGTGATCCGCATCGTGCGAAAAGTGGGGCAGTATTTTTATCCGCAGCGGCAGACGCAGGTGATGAACGAAGGTTGGGCCACGTTCTGGCACTACACGCTGCTCAACACGATGTACAACCAGGGCAAGCTCGAAGACGGCTTCATGATGGAGTTCCTCCATTCGCACAGCAACGTCGTCTATCAGCCGCCCGTCACCAAGCCGTACTACAGCGGCATCAATCCGTACGCGCTGGGTTTTTCGATGATGAGCGACATTCGCCGCATCTGCGAAAACCCGACGGAGGAAGACCGCAAGTGGTTCCCGGAACTGGCCGGCAGTCCGTGGCTGCCCGCCATGCACTACGCGATGCGCAATTTCAAGGACGAGAGCTTCGTCGCGCAATATCTGTCGCCGCATCTGATCCGCGAAATGCGGCTGTTCTCAGTACTCGACGACGACATGCGCGACGCGCTGGAAGTCTCGGCGATCCACGATGACAGCGGCTATCAGTACGTGCGCCAGGCGTTGTCGCGGCAGTACGACATGCATCATCGCGAGCCGAATATCCAGGTGTGGTCGGTGAATACGCGCGGCGACCGCAGTCTGACGCTGCGGCATTTCATGAGCGACAACCGGCATCTCTCGTCCGATAGCGACGAGGTGCTCAAGCACATGGCGCGCTTGTGGCAGTTCGACGTGTATCTGGAAAGCGTCGACGAAAACGGCACGGTCAGGAAGCGTTACGAGTGCCGCTACGTGCCGCCGGCCGTGAGGGCGTGAGGACGTCTCACGGCGTGAGGGTCTCTTGGGCGCGCCCGCCACTGTCGTGGCCGGCGCGCCAGTCTTTATGGTGTCGAAGCCTGGCAGGCGATTCGCGCGGCCTGTCACGGGTTACGCGTGGGCACCCAGATCAGCCAGAAAATCGCGGGCGCGTTCCGACAAGCCCGGCGCGAGGTTTAGCGCCTGGGTGGCCGCGGTGCCGACCCTGGGGCGCGCGTTTTCCTCGAGTTCGTCGACGGCTGTCGTCAACCAGTCTGGAAACTTCTCCGCGAGCGCGTCGATCAACACGGCGGCCTGCCGCCGGTCCTTGTCCGCCTTGAGCGCACGCGACGGGTCGCGAAGCGTGTTGACGACAAGCTTGCGAAGCGCGAATCTGGCGGGGTCGGGCAGCATGACCGGCACCACGTGTTCCTTGCCGAGGATAAAGCCTTGCGTAGGGTTCGTTACCAGATACCTGAAGTAGGGAAGTCCGGTTGCGTGGGCGCGCAAGTGCGGCAAGGCCTTCGTCTCGTACGCGTCGGTACCCGGCACGAGCAAGTCCACCTTGAGGTGCTGTCCACGCGCCTTGAACGACGTGGACGGCTTTCGCGAGTGCAGTTCCGGCATCTCGAGAAACGGAATGCCGCTATCACGAAGGATGTCGAGAAAGCTGCGCTCTTCGGGGATAGCCACCGAAATGCTCCCGGTGCTGCCAATGTCGATATCTTCCGTCCGGTAGTTCGCAGGCAGCCGCACGCCCAGGCTGTTCAGAAGCGCGCCGAAGGCGTGGGAGCCGACCAGCACTCCGCCGTGGCTGAAGATGCCCGCGTTGAAGAGCGTTGCCAGCGTGAGCGCCGAAGAGTTGTCCGCGGCGGCAAAGTTCGCCTTGCGCAGTATGTGGACCTCGGCGGCAAGCGCGCGCATCTCCGCGCTCTCAAGTAGTTTCGCCTCGAGCGCAGCCTCGGTAGCGGGCTCGCCTGCGCGGCCAAGCGACGTTTCCTTATGCTTTCCCGATGCCAGATAGACGCGCCAGTAGGTGTACGTTTTCCCGTCGACGGTCTTCTGGGCCGCCGAGCCCGGAGAGTGCAGGGGAATATGACCTTGTGCGCCGGCGCGCTCGGTGACGGACGAATACAGCGTTTGCAATGCGTCGTTGTGGAAGCTGGCCATTGCTGGCGTCTCCTTATACCCTGTGATTGAGCATTAAGGTATAAATCCACAACAGTCAAATTTATACCTCACGATTAGACCACGAGGGATAAACCGGAAATGAGTTCTGAACTGTGCCGGGACCGGTCTGGCGACGGCGCTCGCCGTAGCGCTTGCCAACAAACCCCCAACTTTCACTTGCGATTCTGTAAAATTCGCCCACGCTAAAAATCGCGTGCTGAAGGAGGCGCCAAGACCGCCACCTCCGTTCAAGAGACAAGGAAGACAACATGACCGACCTCACAGACCACAGCGTGGCCTCCGCCCACGACACGCGGCGCCGCATTTTCGCGATCGTCGGCGCTTCATCGGGCAATCTCGTCGAGTGGTTCGACTTTTACGTCTACTCGTTCTGCGCGCTGTACTTCGCGCCCGCGTTCTTCCCAAGCGGCAACACCACCACGCAATTGCTGAACACGGCCGGCGTGTTCGCGGCAGGCTTTCTGATGCGGCCGATCGGCGGCTGGTTCTTTGGCCGTCTCGCCGACAAGCACGGCCGACGCACCGCGATGATGATCTCGGTCTTCATGATGTGCGGCGGCTCGCTGGTGATCGCCGTGCTGCCCACGTACGCGCAGATTGGCGCGCTCGCGCCGGCGCTGCTGCTCGTCGCGCGGCTGTTCCAGGGACTCTCCGTGGGCGGCGAATACGGCACCAGTGCAACGTATATGAGCGAGGTCGCGCTGAAAGGGCGGCGCGGCTTCTTCGCGTCGTTCCAGTACGTGACGCTGATCGGCGGCCAGTTGTGCGCGCTCCTCGTGCTGGTGATCCTGCAACAGACGCTCTCGACCGCGGAACTCAAAGCATGGGGCTGGCGCGTGCCGTTCGTGATCGGCGCGATCGCGGCGCTGGTCGCGCTCTATCTGCGTAAATCGCTCGATGAAACCACTACCGCCGCGACGCGTCAGCGCAAGGAAGCGGGCACGCTGCGCGGCTTGTGGCAGCACCGCGTCGCGTTCATGACGGTGCTCGGTTTCACCGCGGGCGGCTCGCTGATTTTCTATACGTTCACCACGTATATGCAGAAGTATCTGGTGAACACGGCGGGCATGAATGCGAAGACCGCCAGCAACGTGATGACCGCAGCGCTCTTCGTCTACATGCTGCTTCAGCCGCTGTTCGGCGCGCTGTCGGATCGCATCGGCCGGCGTCGTTCGATGCTGTGCTTCGGCCTCTTCGCGACCATCGGCACGGTGCCGCTTCTGCATGCGCTGAAGGACGTGACGAGCCCGTATGCGGCGTTCGGTCTCGTGGTGCTGGCGCTTGCCATCGTCAGCTTTTATACGTCGATCAGCGGCCTCATCAAGGCGGAAATGTTCCCGCCCGAAGTGCGCGCGCTCGGCGTGGGCCTCTCGTATGCGGTGGCAAATGCGATCTTCGGCGGCTCGGCCGAATACGTGGCGCTGTGGCTCAAGTCGACCGGCAGCGAACCGATGTTCTACTGGTACGTGACCTTGATGTGCGCGATCGCCGGCATCGTCGCGCTGCGCATGCGCGATCCGTCGAAAGAAGGGTATTTGCGTCACGAACCGTGAGCCGAGGCGCGCGCTCGGGTGCGTGCTTAGGTGCGTGCTTAGGTGCGTGCTCAGGCGCGTGTTCAGTGCGTGTTCACGCCACCACGATTTCGGTGCCGAGTACGTGCAGGAGGTCGCGCAGCGCCTCGGCCTGCGCCATCTTCGCGTCGCTGCGCAGGTGGATCTGCACGGCTCGCCCGGCAATTCCGTCGATGGGTTGAGCAAGCCACAATTCCACCGCCAGTCCCAATCCCTCGGGCTGATTGGCGGCGACCGGCTCGATCACACGCGGCTTGAAACAGGCACTGTCGGACATGGCGAATCACCTCGGACTTGATGACGTGTCCGGCTCATCGTAATCAGCGGCGCGCGCGAGTCCAAGCAACAAATACGCCTTTGCTAAGCAGAGGATGCTTAGCAGAAAACGCGCTGACGGCGCATGGCGACGACCGCCGACGACGTCGCCGCGATCAGCGCGATTCCGTCGTGTCGGCGGTGAGTTCCGCGACAAGTTCTTTGATGGTTGTGCCGGGTTCGCCGGGCAAGGCTGCAACAGGAGCCGCCGTTGCCACGGCGGTTGCAGCCACCGTTGCTGCTGCCGTAACCGTGGCTGCGGCGCTCGCCCTCACCACGCTCTCCGTCTCCGCCATCACCACATCCCCCGCAGCAATCCCCGCCCGCGCGCGCGCATTCACCGCAGCCCGCGAAAGCATCAGCAGATGGTAGTAAAGCCGCGCGCTGAACCCATACCGATACGCGAACAGATGACCCAGCGCGATCTTCAACCCGAGCCGCGCCTGACGATTCCTCGCATGCACCGACACGACGATCGGCGCGAGCCGCCGCAGAGCGAGCTTGCGCGAAGGCTCGAGCTGCGGCGGCAACTTCAGCTTCCTGACGAACGCGTAGGCGCTCAGCGTGGCTGCCGCCGCGGTCCCGCGCGTACTGTGCGAAATCGAAGTCGCGGTCTTGCGATACACCGACACGTAATCGTGCAGATAAAAGACCTCGCGCGCCGCGAGGCACAGCTCGGCGCCGAACACGAAGTCGCAGCACGCGCCGTATTGCTCCTTATAGCCGACGCGCCTAACGAGCCGCGCGTCCGCCATCCAGCCGTTGTTCGGGAACATCTGAACGAGCCCGGTTCTGCCCGGCAGCGGCTGCAAGCCTTCGGCGTCCTTCGTGCGCCTGAACGCCGCGTTAAGCCGCGCGCTGGCCTCGAGATCGATCGCGCCGTCATGGTCCGCCTCGTACTGTGCGCCGAACGCGGCATCGAGTTGCGGATGCAGCTTCCACAGCGACACGAGTTTTTCGACGCCGTCGGTGGTGAGCAGATCGTCGTCGTGGAGCAGCAGAATCTTGTCGCCGAGCGCGCGCTCGAACAGGCCCGCGACGTTGCGCGCCTGGCCAAGCGGCGGCTCGTTCCTCGCATAACGGATGCGCTCTTCGCTCAACTCGTGCGGATAGCGCAACGCGAGCAGCTGCGCGGTGCGCGCATCGTTTGAATCGTCGCCGATCACGATTTCCAGATTGCCGTAGGTCTGCGCAAGACACGAGTCGATGCACTCGACGATCAGCTCCGGCCGGTTGCAGGTCGGCACGCAGATCGACACTTTGGCTGGCTCGGCGGAGGGCGCGGGAATGGACATGGGCGTCGCCTTTGTTATCTGTTGAAGGGGCGGCAGCCGGCTGCTTGTTCGCATACATCGCTGCAAGCAGAAAAGTAGTGCATCGCGCCGAAAAAATATTCGGTAAAAAAGCGGAAAAAATGTCTGCTGTATGAAAGCTGCGGAAAGGGAAAAATTTATGCGGCTTTGCGCGCTCCAACGCAGCAAAGCCGCTTCCAGACCTGCGCTTAATTTCAGCCGACTGACGGCTCGCCTTCACCCGGCTTCTGACCCGGACGGTCCGCCGGCGACTGATCGCGGTCGGCGTCGCCGCGCTCCGGCAGCTTGCTCTTTTCGTTGTCGCTATGTACCGCGGGGTGCGGATGGGCGATGTCGTCGGGCTTGTCGTTGCCTTGCTTGGGGTCGGCCATGGCGTTCTCCTGATCTTGAAGACCTAACTCAGGAAGCAAAGCCTGGGCCCGCACTTCACTCGGCGTGAGCGGCGCCCGTCAGCGAAATGATGAAATCGATGAAGGCGCGCACCTTGGCCGGCGGATGGTGCCGCGACGGATAAAGCGCGTAGAGCGGATAAAGCTCGTCGCCCCATTCGGGAAAAAGTTCGACCAGCTTGCCGCTCGCGAGCAAGGCTTCCGCGCCGAGCGCGAGGATTTGCGCGATGCCCTGGCCCGCGGCGCACACGCTGTGCAAGGTGCCCACATCGTTGACGGTCAGGCGGCCTTGCGGCGTGACGACGATTTTCTTGCGGCCGCGATGAAACTCCCAACTGAACGGATAACCGGTCAGCGGATCGCGAAACTTGATGCACGCATGCTGGCCGCTTTCGAGTTCCGCAGGATTTGCCGGATGCCCATGCTTCTTCAGATACGACGGCGCGGCCACCGTCAGAATGCGCGTGTCGAGCAGCTTGCGCGCGATCAGCGACGACACCGGCGGCTCGCCGAAGCGGATTGCAACGTCGAAACCGTCGCCGACCATATCGCCCAACTGGTCGCGCGTGATCAGTTCGAGCTGCAAATCGGGATGTTTGTCGACAAAGCCGCCGAGTCTCGGTCCGAGCACGAGGCGCGAAAAGAACGGGTCCATGTTTACGCGCAGGCGTCCGCGCACGGCCGTCGCGCCTCGGGCGGCGCTGGCCGCCGCGTCCTCGAGGCCGCTTAGCAGCGGCACGATCTGTTCGTAGAAGCGCCGGCCTTCGTCGGTGAGCGTGACCGAGCGCGTGGTGCGATCGAATAGCCGGATGCCGAGCCGCGCCTCGAGCCGCGCCACCGAACGGCTCACGCCCGATTGAGACATGTCGAGCGCGACGCCTGCTGCCGCGAAGCTGCCGCAATCGACGATCGCCGTCAGCACGCCCATGCCGTTCAGCACGCGCTCGTCAAATGGCATCGGAGAATCCTTTTCTTGTTCGTTGACGCGGTACATGCTAACGCGAAACGCGCGGCGGAGAGCCCGTCCACGAAGGATCGCGGGTCCGTCATGCGCGGCGCATATCAGAAGCGACAGCGTGTGAAAGCAACGCGGCGGCGCGGACTCAGTTGCAACGTTACCGAACCCGAACCCGAACCCGAATCAGCGCCCCGCGCCCTGGCTAGCCGACGCGCGCACGGCGGGCGCCGCGTCGAGATGGCGGAACACCCACGCGGACAGCAGTGTGATCGCGCCGACGCAGACGAAGCTCAGCCGGAAGCCGAGGGCCGCCGAGTCCCATTGCGCGGCAAAGAGCTTCACGAGCCCGCCGCCGATGGACACGCCCAGGCCGATCGCCAGCATCTGCACCATCGAAAAGAGGCTGTTGCCGCTGCCGGCGTCTTCGTGCGAGAGGCCCTTGAGCGTGACGCTGTTCATCGCCGCGAACTGCATGGAGTTGGCTGCGCCGAATATCGCGAGAATCACGATTTCGACGATGAGCGGCGTGCCGCGCGAGATCGACGCAAACGCCACAATCGACGAACCGACGATGAGCGTATTCACCAGCAGGAAGAGGTCGTAGCCGTAGCGCCGCACGAGCGGCGCGATCCAGCGTTTGGCGACCGTGCCGGCGAGCGCCGCGGGCAGCATCATCAGCCCCGAATGCAGCGGCGTGTAGCCAAGCTGAAGCTGCAACAGCAGCGGCACCAGAAACGGCACGGCGCTCGAGCCGATGCGGCACACGAGGTTGCCGATCAGCCCCACGCTGAAATTCGGCTCGCTGAACAGCGACAGTTTGAAGAGCGGGTTACGCCGCCGCCTCGCGTGCGGAATGTAGGCGAGCGCGCTCACCGCCGCGAGCGCGAACAGCGCCGCGGACCACGCCGCCTGATGCGTCGGCACGGGCGCATCGACGGCCAGCGAAAACGCGATCATGCAAAGCGACAACAACCCGCAGCCGATGAAGTCGAACGGCGGCGCCTGGGTCTCGCCGTGCGGCGGCAAAAAACGCTGCACCGCGTAGAGACCGGCGGCGCCGATCGGCACGTTGATCAGAAAGATCCAGTGCCATGTGATCGCCTGGACGAACCAGCCGCCGAGCGTTGGTCCGACAATCGGGCCGAGTTGACCGGCGACCGAAATAAACGCGAGCGCCGCGACGTATTGCTCGCTGGACACGCTGCGTAGCACGGCGAGGCGTCCGATCGGCAGCAGCATCGAGCCGCCCACGCCTTGTAGCACGCGCGCGAGCACGAGTTCGCCGAGCGTGTGCGCGCTCGCGCAGCAAATCGAGCCGATCACGAAGACGAGGATCGCGGCGAAGTAGACGCGCCGCGTGCCGAAGCGGTCGGCGAGCCAGCCGGAGGCGGGCGTGAGCATCGCCATCGTCAACGTGTAGGCGACCACGATCGGCTGCATTGCAAGCGGCGCGACATGCAGGCTGTGCGCGATGGACGGCAGCGCCGTGTTCACGATCGTCGTGTCGAGCGACTGCATGAAGAAGCCCGCGGCGACGATCCACAGCAGCGCGGTATGCGACGAATCCCTGGTCATGTGATGGCAAGCGGCGGCGCATGGGCGCCGGTTAAGCGGAGTTTTTTGTCAGCAAACGCTTCAATGATACGGCATTGAGCGGTGTTGCAAGGCGGGGAATGGGGACGGCGTGCGAGCGCTGGAGGTGTGCGGTACGAGTGCGCAGCGCGAGCCGCCTCTTTGAATCGCGTGATCCAGCCGAGTTGAAAGAGGCGCTGCGCCAGCGGTGCTGCTATGTACAGTGACGCGCTTATTCAGGCATCGAGCGGAACGAAATCGCGAAGCGGTTCCAGGCGTTGATCGTGGAAACGAGCAGCGTCAGGTCGACCAGTTCTTCGTCGCTGAAGTGAGGGCGGACCGCTTCCCACACGGCGTCGGGCACGTGATCGTGCGAGATGAGCGTCAACGCTTCCGTCCATTCGAGCGCGGCGCGTTCGCGATCCGTGAAGAACGGCGTTTCGCGCCACGTCACGACCGTTGCAAGACGGCGGTCGGTTTCGCCGCCTTTGCGGGCGTCGGTGGTATGCATGTCCACGCAGAACGCGCAGCCGTTGATCTGCGACGCACGCAGGCGAACCAGTTCCGCGAGCGACTTTTCAATCGACGATTTGCCGATGCGTTCTTCGAGGCCCAGCATTGCCTTGATCGCAGCGGGACTGGCTTTGTAGTAGTTCAGACGTTGTTTCATGATTCACTCCTTCGCTTTGGTGGGACGCATCCGGTGATGCGATGAGTGAATACTAGTCTTGGCATTGGCTTTGCAAAATGGCCATTTTCGACGATTTGTAGGTGGCCACTTGAATGTCCGCAACCGGCTGCGAATCCCCGCTTAAGCGCCCTTGCTGGCTGTAATGGCATCGTTGCCGCGCTCACGGCGATTCGGTATGGTGGGTCATCACCTTATGAAGAGATAGCGAATGACGTCCGCCGCCGAGCCTGTTGTGCAACCTGGTTCACCGCCTATCCGCACCGACGTGCTGATCGTCGGCGCGGGTCCCGTTGGGCTCTTTGCCGCTTTCGAGGCCGGCGTGATCGGCTTGTCCTGCCAGATCGTCGATGCACTCGGCAAGATCGGCGGCCAATGCACCGAGCTCTATCCCGACAAGCCGATCTACGACATTCCCGCGATTCCATCGTGCACGGCGCGTGAACTCGTGGACCGCCTGCTCGCGCAATGCAAGCCGTTCGACGTGCCGATTCATCTCGAGCAGCGTGTGGAATCCGTCGAGCAGCGCAGCGACGGCCGGTGGACCGTGCGCACGGATCGCGGTCTTGTGTTCGACGTCGCGGCAATCATGCTGGCCGCGGGCAACGGTGCATTCGTGCCGCAAAAGCTGCCGCTTGCCGAAGCCGTGCCGCTCGAATCGCGCCATGTGCACTACAGCGTGCAGCGTCTCGCCGATTTCGCCGACAAAACCGTGGTCGTGGCAGGCGGCGGCGATTCCGCGCTCGACTGGGCGCTCGCGTTGCGCAAGGTCGCGCGGCGCGTAACGCTCGTGCATCGGCGCAACGGATTCAGCGCCGCCGATTCAAGCGTCGAGTTGATGCGGCGCGCGGTCGAAGCCGGCGAGATGGACTTTATTGTCGGCGCGATTTCAGGGCTGAAGGTGCAAAGCGACGCGCAAGAGAAAGCCGAAAGCGCTGCACTCAAATCCATCACATTGCGACATATCGAGGGCGAGACCGAGTTGCCGGCGGAACAGCTCGTCGTGCTATACGGACTGGTCGCGGACCTCGGTCCGATAGGGCAGTGGGGCTTGAGCCTGCACGGCGGCCGCGTCGATGTGGATACGTCCAACTACGAGAGCTCGCGGCCAGGCATCTTCGCGGTCGGCGACATCGCCAACTATCCGAACAAGCAGAAGCTGATTCTGTCGGGCTTTCACGAGGCGTCGCTCGCGCTGCGCAAAGCGTATTCGTATGCGTATCCCGAGCGCAAACGCGTGCACGTCCATTCGAGTTACGACGCGAAGCTCGCGGAAAAAGTCAGCGCGGCAGGCTGAGCGTGCAAGACGATTGAAAGAGACCCGCTGGAGACCGCACGATTGCAAGATGGTCCGATCGCCGCGGGTCTTTTTTACATCACAAGCTGCTATTTTCCCGCAGGCTGACTGGCGGCCGCCGCCGCGCTGGCCGCCTTGTCTTTCTTCTTTGCTTCATGATGGCCGATCGCGCAGCCTGCTGCTGCGCCGGCCACGCCGTGGCCACCCGCAATATGTCCGCCGACGCCGCCGACCACCGCGCCTTTGGTGCAACCTTCGGCATGCGCCGCGGCGTGAACGAACGCGAATGAAACCACGAGAGCCGTGGCGAGAGAGGCATGTTTCAAGGCAAGCTCCTGATGTTGAATTGATCGTGTGTCGATAAAGCAAGTGCGAGACCTGACCCGTGTTTAGCGGTCTGAAAGGTTCGTTTCTTGCTGCGCGATGAGCGCTGCTCGACGAAGCGCCGGGCACTTCGCACGAGGGTCGGGCGCCGCGCCGCGCAGCGTGAGTCCCAGATCGAAACCGAATCGGAGCCGAGCGGCATGTCACGCACGAGGACCGCGCGAATCACATCGGACAGGGCAAACTTTTTCGCGCGTCAGAGCGCGTGGTTCGTGCTGAGCCTGCTGTCCGCGAGCGCTGTTCTTCCATCCACAGCTTCTGCCGACTCCGCGCCCCTCGCGTATTTTCTCCACACCGCAGGGCCCGCTGCTGCGCCGACGATGCGCCTCGGCTGGGTGCTGACTGCAATCGTCGTGCTGGTGGTGCTGATCGTGAGCGGCTTGCTTGTCGTGGCGCTCGCTCGCAAGCGGCCTGCTGAACCGGCGGACACGATCGGTCCCGAAGCGGGCGGATTGCGCTGGATTTATGTGGGGACCGGTGGCTCGTGTGTGGCGTTGCTCGGCATGCTCGTCTACACGATGACGACGCTCGAATCCGTCGCTTCGCCCGCATCGCATGCGCGGCTTGTCATCACCGTGACCGCCTACGACTGGTGGTGGAAAGTCGATTACGCCGACGACCCCGACGCCGCGCGAAACTTCAGTACCGCCAACGAAATTCATATTCCTGTCGGCGAGCCCGTGAAGGTGCGGTTAAAAAGCGCCGATGTCGTCCACGCGTTCTGGGTGCCGCAGCTTGCCGGCAAGACGCAGACCATTCCCGGTCAAACGAACGAGCAATGGATTCAGGCCGATCGTCCCGGCGTCTATCGCGGACAGTGTTCGCAGTTCTGCGGCGCGCAGCATGCGCATATGGCCTTCGAAGTCGTCGCACAAAGCGCCGCCGATTTCGATGCGTGGCGAGACGCGCAAGGGCGCAACGCGATGCCGACGCAGGCATCGGCGCACGGTGCGCACGACGCGCAATTCAGCGCGGGCAAGAAACTGTTCGACGAGCGCTGTGCAGGCTGCCACACGATACGCGGCACCGATGCGCATGGCTCGCAAGCGCCCGACCTCACGCACCTCGGCTCGCGACGTCTGATCGCGGCCGGTGCGCTGACGAACACGCCCGAGCATCTGCTCGACTGGGTACAGCACGCGCAGCGAATCAAACCGGAAGCATTGATGCCGAGCATCGCATTGACGACGAGCGATGCCGCCGCGCTGTCCGCTTATCTCGCGACGCTTCATTGAACCCGAGCCGGTCGCGAGTTTGCGCGACCGCCTAACGTAAGGAGCGCATTTCGATGTCCGATCATGCCGACGCGCCGAGCTCGGGCGCATCGTCTTCGTTAGCGGCTGCACATGCGCCGCGCCTCGCGCGCCGGCCGCGGCGCGGCCGCGTGCCGCCTGGCAGCGCCGACGAAAAACGCCTGCGCGAGATCTGGGAAACGCCGCCGGGCTGGCGCGGCTGGCTTTCGTCGGTGGATCACAAGACGATCGGCTTGCGCTATCTGGTGACCGCGTTCGTGTTTCTGCTGATGGGCGGCGTCGAAGCGCTCATCATGCGCGTCCAGCTCGCGCGGCCGAATGCGACGGTGCTCACGCCTGAGCAGTACAACCAGCTCTTCACGATGCACGGCGTGACGATGATCTTTCTGTATGCGCTGCCTGTGCTGTCCGGCTTCTCGAACTACCTGTGGCCGCTCGTGCTGGGTTCGCGCGACATGGCTTTTCCGCGGCTCAATGCGCTGTCGTACTGGATCTTTCTGTTCGCGGGCATCTTCCTGTACGCGAGCTTTCCGACCGGCCAGGCGCCCGACGCGGGCTGGTTCAACTACGCGCCGCTCTCGGGCCTCGAATACAGCAGCGGACCCAACATCGACGTCTACGCGCTCGGCATGGTGCTGCTCGGCATTTCAACGACAGTCGGCTCGATGAACTTCGTCGTGACGTTGCTGCGCATGCGCGCACCGGGCATGTCGCTCGATCGCGTGCCGGTGCTCGTATGGGGCACGCTCACTGCATCGGCCGGCAATCTGCTCGCGGTGCCGTCAGTGAGCCTCGCATTCTTTCTGCTGTGGATGGACCGCCGCATCGGCACGCATTTCTTCGACGTACTGAACGGCGGACGGCCGCTGCTCTGGCAGCATCTGTTCTGGATCTTCGCGCATCCGTGGGTCTATGCGGTCGTGTTGCCGGCGATGGGCATCGTGTCCGATGCGTTGCCGGTGTTCTGCCGGCGCCCGCTGGTCGGCTACGGTCCTGTCGCGCTCGCCACGGTCGCGACGATGGCGATTGGTTTCGTCGTGTGGATTCACCACATGTTCGCGACGGGAATTCCCGCGCTCGCGCTGTCGTTTTTCGGCGCGGCGAGCATGGTGATTGCGATCCCGAGCGCAGTGGCCACGTTTGCATGGATCGCGACCATCTGGACGGGGCGGCCGGTATTTCGCGTGCCGTTCCTGTTTTTCGCGGGCTTCGTTTTTCTGTTCGTGGTGGGCGGCGTTTCGGGCGTGCTGACCGCGGCCGTGCCGTTCGACTGGCAACTCACCGACACCTACTTCGTCGTCGCGCATCTGCATTACGTGCTGCTCGGCATCAACGTGTTCCCGGTGATCGGCGGCATCTACTTCTGGTTCCCGAAGTTCACCGGCAAGATGATGAGCGAGCGTCTTGGCAAGCTCGGTTTCTGGGTGATGTTCGCGGGCTTCAACATCGGCTTTTTCCCGATGCATATCGCGGGGCTGCTCGGCATGCCGCGCCGCATCTACACGTATCCCGCCGATATGGGCTGGGATACGGTGAACCTCGTTACGTCGCTCGGCTCCTTTCTGTTTGCGTTCGGTATCCTGATCTTTCTCGCCGATCTCGCGGTGAGTCTGAAGCGCGGCAAGCCGGCGGGCAATAATCCGTGGGACGCACCATCGCTCGAATGGGCCGTGAGTTCGCCGCCGCCGCCGTACAACTTCGCCGTGGTGCCGACGCTCGCGAGCCGCCATCCGCTGTGGGAAGGCCGTATCGAGGAACCCGGCAACGCGGGCAACGTGCGCTCGCAAATCGACGAAGGTTATCTGCTGGCCGAAGGGCGCGAGGCGCTCGGCACGACCGCGCTCGAAGCGAATCCCGACGTGATTCTGAAGATGCCTGGCGACTCGTACGCGCCGTTCTTCCTTGCGTTGTTCGCCGCGCTTTTCTTCGCGGCGCTCGCGCTCGCGGCGTGGCTTTTCGCGGGCGCGATGCTGGCGGGCTGCGCGGTGTCGATCATCGTATGGCTGTGGCCGGAGCGCGAACTGATTCAGCGCGAACCGGTTGCCGTCCACGACGCTGGAGGCTGACATGAGCGACGCCGTCAACCTGCAGCGCTCATCGCGTGAGCCTCGCGAGCCGGACGAACCGGCGGGTCTGTTGCCGATAGGCAGCGCGGGCGAGCGTTCGGGCGGCTGGTGGGGTTGCCTCACGCTTGTGCTGACCGAAGGTGCATTGTTCGGATACCTGATCTTCACGTATCTGTATCTCGCTTCGCAAAATCCGCAGCACTGGCCGCCGGAAGGTTTGCCCAAACTCACGCTCGGCGTCGTCAACACAGTCATTCTGCTGACTAGCAGCGTGTTCGTCTGGCTATGCGAGCATTGCGTGCGCCGCCGACGCGTGCGCTGGGCAGTCGCGTCGATGGCCACGGGTGTCGTGCTCGGCATCGTCTTCATGGGCATTCAGCTTGCGGAGTGGCACGACCATCCTTACGGGCTTACGACGCATCTCTACGGCTCGCTCTACTTCACGATCACCGGCTTTCATATGGCGCACGTCGCCGTCGGCATCGTCGTGTTGCTGTTGCTGCTGTTATGGACGGCGCTTGGCTATTTCGACGAGCGGCGTTGCGCGGCGTTGAGGATCGGCGGACTGTATTGGCATTTCGTCGATATCGTCTGGCTGTTCATCTTCAGCACGCTGTATCTGACGCCTTACCTCTTTCAGGAGTGGTCATGGCCCAGGACATGAACACGCATTCGACGAGCCCATTGCCCGGCGCGCCGCACCCGCTGCGCCATGTGCTGATCGGTCTGCTGGTCGCGCCGCTCGCCTGGCTCTTGCAGATGACGGTCGCCGAAATGCTCGCTGCGCAAAGCTGTTATCCGTTCGATCATCCGTTATCCGAACCAATTCTGCCGTGGATGAAAACCGCGCTCATCGTGCTCGGCGCATTGTGCCTCGCGGCGGGCTCATTCGGCACCTGGGTCGCGTGGCGCGAAATGCGGCAGCTTGCGCCGGTCGAGTGGGCCGCGCTCGATGCCGCGCGCCGTAAGCGGGTAGAGTTGCAGCGTTTTTTGCTGAGGGTCGCGGCGTTGTGCAGCACGCTGTTTCTGGTCGCTTTGATCGCGGTCGACGCCGCCATCGCGATCGTCTCGCCGTGCAAATGGTGGTGACGATGCGCGGCCTTCGTGATTTTCTCGCGATGCGCGGCAGCGGCTTGGTGCGGCGAGGTTGGCGTGCGGGCAGTGTCGCCGCGGTCGCGCTCGCGGTGATGGGCATGTTGTTGCACGATGCCGCGAGCCATGCCGGAGAAGCCGCGGCGAGCGGGGCGGGCAAGGGCATAACCAGCACCGCAACGAACAGCACGGCCACGGGCGAGGCCAACGCCAACACCAACGCTACCAACACCAACCCCACCGAAATCGCCCGCGGCGCCTACCTCGCGAAAGCCGCCGATTGCGCCGGCTGCCACACAGCCCCGCCGCGCATCCCCCAGCCTGGCGCGAAGCCGGTAGCGACGCCGCCGTTCGCGGGCGGCCTCGGCATGGGCTCGCCGTTCGGCACCATCTATTCGTCGAACATCACACCCGATCCGCAAGCGGGCATCGGCCGCTACAGCTACGAAGACTTTGCGCGCGCGTTGCGCGAGGGCGTCGCGCGAGGCGGCAAGCGGCTTTATCCGGCGATGCCGTATCCGTCGTTTTCGAAAATCACCGACGACGACCTGCACGCCCTCTACGCGTACTTCATGCACGGCGTGCAGCCTGTGCCGACACCCGCGCCGACGACGCGTCTGCCGTTCCCGTTCAACCAGCGTTGGGCGCTGCTGTTCTGGGACTGGGTTTTTGCGCCGACCAGGCAGTACCAGCCGGACCCCGCGCATGACGCGCAATGGAACCGCGGCGCCTACCTCGTGCAATCGCTCGGACATTGCGGCGCGTGCCACACGCCGCGCGGCCCCGCGTTCAACGAGCGCGGCTACAGCCATTCGAGTTCGACGTATCTGACGGGCGGCACCAATGACAACTGGTTCGCCTCGAACCTCACCGCCGATCCCGGCTCGGGCCTCGGCCGATTTTCCGCCGACGACATCGCCGCCTTCCTCAAAGCCGGCCACGGCGGCGGACTCGTGACTTTCGGCAGCATGGTGCAAGTGGTCGAAGACAGCACCCAGTACCTGAGCGATGCCGACCGCGCCGCCATCGCCGCGTATCTGAAGAGCCTGCCGCCGCGCGCGCCGAACGGCCGCTTCAATGCAAACTCGCGCGCCGCGCAGCAGACCGTACGGGCGCTCAGAACCGGCGACGTCGAGCGGCCCGGCGCCGGCATCTACGCCACGTATTGCGCGCGATGTCATCAGATGGACGGCGCCGGCGTGCCGCAAAAGTATCCGCGGCTGGCGGGCAATCCCGCCGTGCTCGGGGCATCGAGTACATCGCTCGTGCGCTTGCTGGTCGAAGGCGGCGAGAGTCCGCACACACTCAGCGGTCCGGAGCCGCGCAAGATGCCGTCCTTCACGGACAAACTGACCGATAACGAAATGGCGCGCGTGCTGACGTTTATCCGCAATACGTGGGGCAACGCGGCTGCGCCGGTCACGTCGCGCGATGTGTCCCGTGTGCGGGCGAAGCTGGGGAAGTAGCGCCTCGAATAGCGCCTCAAACAGCGCTCGGAATAGCGCTTCAAAAAGCGTCGCCGCGTCCGGCGATCGGCACATGGTTTGCTTCTCCTTGGCATCTGCTGCCGGTACTGCGCATGGCCTTGCCTTCATCGAACGGAGGCGGGCCGGACCCGGAGGACAAAACAATGATGGACGCGATTTATCTGCTGTTCGGGCAAGGGCGCGATCTCGACCCGCTGCAGATGAGCCTGCGCGCGGTCGTCGTGTTTCTGATCGCACTCGTGCTGATCAGGATCTCCGGACGGCGTTCGTTGGGACAGCGCTCGCCGTTCGATTCGGTGGTGGTCATTCTGCTGGGCGCCACGTTGAGCCGCGCGATCGTGGGCGCCTCGCCGTTCGTCGCGACGGTGCTGGCATCGCTCGTGATCGTCGTTTGCCATCGCCTGCTTGCGTGGATCTGCATGCGCTCGCATGCGATCGAGCGGCTCGTCGGCGGCGTCGAGCGCGAGCTGTTCAGCAACGGCGCGTTCAACGAGGATCAACTGCGGGCCGCGCTGATGACCCCGAACGATGTGCGGGAAAGCGTGCGGCAGAAGATCGGCTCCCGCTCGCTCGACAAGGTCGCCGCGGCGATTCTCGAGCGCAACGGCGAAGTGAGCGTGATCCGCAAGGAGCAGTGAATTCGGCGCGGCGGGCAGCGGGGCAGACGAGCAGCGCGGGAGACCTGCGGCGTGACAGACGAGCAGCGCGACAGACGAGCAGCGCGACAGACAAGTAGCGCGGCAGACGAGCAGCGCGACAGACAAGTAGCGCGGCAGACCAGCAGCGCGACAGGTAAGTCACCAGCTCGCCAAGCCACCAGCCCCCGCAGACCGCGCTATCCGCTCGTCGTCAGCCGCGCCCACCGCGCGAGATTTCTTCCCCCGCGCCACGCGGCAGCCGCAACGTCACCGGAATCGACGCGAACGAGCACAATCCCACCACGAGAAACGCGGGCCAGAAATCCGACCACATGATCGCGTCGTGGCCGTTCATCAAGCGCGAAATCTGCAGAACGATGCCGCCGACCGTCACGCCGAGACCGAGCGACATCTGTTGCACGACACTGCCGAGGCTCGTCGCCCGCCCGACGTCGCGGCTCGCGATTTCCGCGTAGGTCAACGAATTGAGGCTCGTGAATTGCAGCGCGGGAAAGAAGCCGCCGAGCAGCACGACGACCCAGATGATCCACGTCGGCGTGCCGGGAAAAAACAGCCCGCACGCCGCGATCGAAACGCCCGACAGCGCCGCGTTGACCACCAGCACCGAGCGAAAACCATAGCGATGCAGCACGCGCGACGCGACCGTGCGCATGAACATGCCGCCGAATGCCGACGCGCAGGTAATCAGGCCGGACTGAAACGCGCTCATGCCGTGTCCTTCCTGAAGCATCAGCGGCAGCAGGAACGGCAGCGCGCCGAGACCGATGCGAAACAGCGATCCGCCGAGCACGCTCGCCTGAAACGTCGGCACCTTGAAAAAGCGCAGATCGAGCAGCGGCAGCCGCGCGCGCTGCGCATACACGACGTAAAGCACCAGCAGCACCGCGCCGACCCCGCACATGCCGAACGCGTCGCGATTGGCGATCAGCTCGCCGCCGATCAGCGACAAGCCCAGTAAAAGCAGCACCGCGCCCGCCGCCGACAGAAAAAAGCCGATCCAGTCGAGCGGGCCGGGATGCGGCTCGCGCGTGTTGGCGATGTGCTTGTTCGTCAGATAGATGCCGAGGATGCCGATCGGCACGTTGATAAAGAAAATCAGGCGCCAGTGCAGATAAGTCGTGATGAAGCCGCCGAGCAGCGGGCCGGCCGCGGGGCCGAGCATCGCGGGCACGCTCAGATAATTCATCGCGCGGATGAAGTCGACCTTGTGCACGACCCGGAAGATGATGATTCGGCCGACCGGCACCATCATCGCGCCGCCGACGCCCTGGACGAAGCGCGCGAGCGTGAAGGTGGCCAGCGAATTCGACGCCGCGCACAGCAGCGAGCCGGCCACGAAGATGCCGATTGCCGTGCGAAACACGGTGCGCGCGCCGAAGCGGTCGGCGAACCAGCCGCAAACGGGGATGAACACGCCGAGCCCGAGCACGTAGCTCGTGACCGCGATTTTCAGCGCCACCGGGTCGCGCCCGAAGTCGCGCGCCATCGCGGGCAGGGCGGTGACGATCACGTTGGCGTCGACGCTTTCCATGAACATCGCGCACGCGACGATCAAAGGCGCTATCAGGGCGGTGCGGGCGGCGGTCATGGACAAAGCTGCGGCGGGCGGTCGCAGGCAAAGGGGCCATTATTGCACCTGTACGGTGCGGTTTGTTAATACTACGGGCCTCCATGCCGCCCTTTGCGGTCATCGACCTCGGAGCGCGCTGCCGACGCCGCTGTGATTCTTGCGCAACAGCTTTATTTTTTGTTGCACTGCGCAACGAGAGGACTATAATCGGGTTATTCCCTAGGTATAAACCCTATACAGGAGCCTCGATATGAACACCGCCACGAACGCTGCATCCGCCCGTAACACCGTCGCCGCCAAGGGCAACTGGCTCGCGAAACTGCGCGCTCTCGCGCTGCACGCACTGAATCTGCATCTGCAAAACTGCGCCGTGATCGCCGAAGCGCATCGCCGCCCGCAGTAAGCGGCAAACGCGGCCGGGCGCGCTGAAAGGCGCTGTCGACGGTCGCGCGTTAAAGACGGTCGCGCGTGACAACGAACGCGGGTCAGCAAGCAACAAGCGGCGCATTTCGCGCCGCTTTTGCTTTGTGAACGCCGCGCGCTTCCCGTGGCTTATTCGCGGCTTATTCGCGGCTGACTAGCGGCTTACTCGCCCGAACGACGCGGCAAACGGATAAGCGTAACCGTTCGCCGCATTTTCGCCGCTCGCGCGGACCAGGCGCTCATCGCCAGCACGGTCGACGCGAGGGCCGCCAGATACAAGCCCGCCATCATCCAATCCTGTTCGGCCATCATCGTTTCTCCCGTCAAGTGCCCCGTTTGTGCGACCAACGGATCGCATCTCGCGAGGCTATTGCTTGCGACTACGGCACTTGCGGCAAAAAGCTTAGCCAGCCGTGGCTCACAGCTCACGTCAACCCGCGACGAATCTTCGTTGACCGTCCACGATTAGCGTTTAAACTTCAGCCCCCTGACTTCCGGGCCGGCCGGCGCGGCGCGGGTTCCGCCCAGGTTAAACCCCGGCGCAAAGGCCCGCAGTGTCAACCTTTTGATCTGCTTGCCGTTATCCAGTTGTAATCGCCGCAAGGCGACCTGGCGGCAGACGGCCCGTCGCC
Organism: Paraburkholderia sp. RCC_158; assembly: GCF_041355255.1. Classification (NCBI taxonomy): domain Bacteria; kingdom Pseudomonadati; phylum Pseudomonadota; class Betaproteobacteria; order Burkholderiales; family Burkholderiaceae; genus Paraburkholderia; species Paraburkholderia sp. RCC_158. Next base: position 191,381 of record NZ_JBFUPM010000003.1, read on the forward strand.
GCGACAGCTGACAGCTCCACGCAAGGCCCGCATTGACCATGTTCCATCGATATAAGAATAAATTCGACCGGCTGGGCGCGATGTTCGTCCGCGCATCCAAAGCGCGAGGCATCAGGGGATTGCTCTCGCCCGTGCTCGCGCTGGCGATCTGCGCGCTGCTGCTCGGCGTGCTCCAGCATTTGTCGCAGGCCGTCGACTACCGTTCGGTGATGCACGAGCTGCGCCGCTTGTCCGCCTCCGAGTGGACCGCCGCGCTGGCCGCCACGGCGCTCAGCTACGTGGCGCTCGTCGGCCGCGATGCAGTCGGCTTGCGCTACCTGGGTGCAAGCGTGCCGCGCCCGGCGTTGTGGATCGGCGCGACGGCCGGCTCCGCGCTCGGCAACGCCACCGGCTTCGGCGCGTTGACGGGCGGCGCGGTGCGCGCCCGCGTGTATGGCGCCTCGAGCATCACGCCCGCGCAGATCGGCCGCATGACGGTCTTCACGAGCGTCTCGCTCGCGCTTGCACTGGTCCTGATGACGGCGTTCGGCATGGTCTGCCTCGCCGGCCCGCTTGCGCCGATGCTGCATCTTTCGCCCGTCACGGTCCGCTGGGTCGGTGCGTTGCTGCTCGCCGCGCTGATTCTGCTGACCGCCGCATGCCGCGCCGAGACCCGCGCGATCCGCACGCGCTGGCAATGGCTTTCATTCGACATTCCCGCGCGCCGCGACCTGCTCGAACAAGTCGGCCTCGCGGTCGTCGACGTGATCGCCGCCGGCCTCGCGTTGTGGGCGCTGCTGCCGCATGCGCATGTGAGCTTCGTCACCTTCATTACCGTCTATGCCGCGGCCATGCTGCTCGGCCTGATCGGCCATACGCCCGGCGGCGTCGGCGTGTTCGAAGCGGCGATGGTGTTCACGCTGAACGGCAGCGTCGCGACCCAGCAGATGGTCGCCGCGCTGCTCGCTTATCGCGCGATCTACTTCGGCGCGCCGCTCGTCGTGTCGGCTGCGCTGCTCGCGGGTTTCGAGGGCCGCGCGCTGAAAGGCCGCTTGCCGCTGCGCCATGCGGCGGCCGCGTCGAAACTCGCGCCGCTGTTTCTGAGCCTCGTCACGTTCGTGGTCGGCGGCATGCTGGTGATCTCGAGTGCGACGCCCGCGTTCTGGCAGCGCCTTCATATTCTTCGCGACGTGCTGCCGCTGTGGGTGCTCGAAAGCTCGCAGATGCTGTGCAGCGTGCTCGGCGTGCTGCTGCTGTTCGTCGCGCGCGGGCTGCTGCGGCGTCTCGATGCCGCCTGGTGGATGACCTTGCTGCTCGCGGTGCTGAGCCTCGCGTTGTCGCTGACCAAGGGCCTGGCGTTCGTCGAAGCGGGCGTCTTGTGCACGCTGATCGTGCTGCTGCTCGCGACGCGCCGGCGCTTCAATCGTCATTCGTCGCTGTTCGCCGAGCGCTTCACGGCCGGCTGGCTCGTGTCGGTCGCAATGGTGCTGATGCTCGCGACGTGGGTCATGCTGTTCGCGTTCCGCGACGTTCCGTATACGCGTGACCTGTGGTGGCAATTCGCCTTCGACGAACGGGCGCCGCGTGCGCTGCGCGCAACGCTCGCCGCGAGCCTGTTCGCCGCGACGTTCTCGTTCTGGCAGTTGCTGCGTCCCGCGCCGGGCCACTTCGTGAAGCCCGCGCCGGAAGATTTGCAGGACGCGGCGCGCATCGTGCGCGCGCAGGAGCGCAGCGACGCCGGCCTCGCACTGATGGGCGACAAGAGCTTCCTGTTCTCGGAGTCGCGGCAAGCGTTCCTGATGTACGCGAAATACGGCCGCACGTGGGCCGCGCTGCACGATCCGGTGGGTCCGCGCGCGGAGTGGGCCGGTCTCATCAGCAAGTTCGTCGCGCTCGCGCATGCGCACGGCGGACGCGCGGCCTTCTACCAGGTGCGCGCGAACGCGTTGCCGCTGTATCTCGACGCGGGCCTCTCGCTGATGAAGCTCGGCGAGGAAGCGCACGTCGTGCTCGACGATTTCGATCTCAAGGGCTCGCACCGCGCGCATCTGCGCTACGCGCTCAAGCGCGGCGAGCGCGATGGCTTCACGGTCGAAGTGATCGACCAGGCGAACGTGCCGGCGTCGCTCGAAACGTTGCGCGGCATTTCCAACGGCTGGCTCAATAGCCGCGATGCGCGCGAAAAGAGCTTCTCGGTCGCCGCTTTCACCGACGAATACCTCGCCGCGCAATCGGTGATGCTGGTCCGCCAGAACGGCGAGCCGGTCGCGTTCGTCACCTTCATGACGACCGACCTGAACACCGAGGCGACCGTCGGCGTGATGCGTCACGTGGAAAGCGCGTCGCCGTACGCGATGGAATATCTGTTCACGCAACTGGCCTTGCATCTGAAGCAGGCCGGTTTCCGCTCGCTGAGTCTCGGCATTGCGCCGCTCTCGGGCATGCAGCCGACGCCGCTTGCGTCGCGCTGGCACCGGCTTGCCGGCATCGTGTGGCGCTTCGGCGGCCGCTTCTATAACTTCCGCGGACTGCGCGCTTTCAAGAGCAAGTTCCAGCCGCATTGGGAGCCGCGCTATCTCGCGGCGTCGGGTTCGGTGGGCGTGGTCTTCACGCTCGCGGACCTGTCATTGCTGGCGGGAGGCCGGCGTTCATGACTTTGCAATCGTTTTTCAGGCTCGCCGTCGTGGCGGGCCTCGTGGCTGGCGGCACCCTCGCAAACGCGGCGACGACCACCATTTCCGGCGGCCGCTACGGCAACGTCACGGTCACGCAGCCGGCCGGTCCGTTGCGCGGCTTCGTGGTGCTTTACTCGCAGGCGAGCGGCTGGAGCGCGGCCGATCAGCAAAGCGCCGACGCGCTGGCGAAGCAGGGCGCATTGACCGTCGGCGTGGATACCGCGCGCTATGCCGCGAAGCTCGCGACCGATCCCGTGCAGAAGAAAGAAGCCTGCCATCAGCTCGTCGGCGATGCCGAAGCGTTGAGCCATCAACTCGAGCGGCAGTCGCTGTCGAACCATTACTTCGCGCCGATCGTCGCGGGCACGGGCCAGGGCGCGACGCTCGCGATGCAGGTGCTGGAGCAGGCGCCGTCGAACACGATCGCCGGGGCTGTCGTCGTGGATGCGGAGCACACGCTCGATCCGCGCTTCAAGCCGTGCCCGCCCGATTCGACGATCATTCGCGACAAGATTCCGGGCTTCGTCGAAAAGGCATCGACGGGCAACGCAGGCAATGCGGGCAACGCCGACCGCGCGCGTCTCGTCGCGCTGATCGCGCCGCATCTGCAAACCGTGTCGACGCATGACGAGGACGTCTCCGATCTGCCGCTCATCGAACTGCCCGCCGCGCATCCGAACGGCCTGATGGCCGTCGTCATTTCCGGCGACGGCGGCTGGCGCGATCTCGACAAGACCATCGCCCAGGCGCTGCGGAAAGACGGCGTGTCGGTGATCGGCATCGACAGTCTGCGCTACTTCTGGAGCGAGAAGCCGCCCGCGCAAACGAGCCGCGACCTCGCGCGCGTGATGCAAACCTACGGCGCGCGCTGGCATGCCGAGCACATTGCGCTGATCGGCTATTCGTTCGGCGCGGACGTGATGCCGTTCGCGTATAACCGCCTGCCCGAAGCGTTGCGCGCGAAGGTGTCGCTGATCTCGCTGCTCGGCTTCGCGCCGGACGCCGATTTCCAGATTCGCGTCGGCGGCTGGCTCGGCATGCCCGCGAGCGACAAGGCGCTGAAAGTGCGCCCGGAACTGGCGCGCGTGCCGCCCGCGATCGTGCAATGCATCTACGGCCAGAACGAGGAAGACACGCTGTGTCCGACGCTGACGAAGACCGGCATCGAAGTGATTCGCACGTCGGGCGACCATCACTTCGGCGGCGATTACAACGCGCTCGAGCGGCGCATTCTGAGTTCGTTCAAGAAGCAGAGCGGCGTGCGGGATTGAGTGCGTCGGTCGCGCGCTCGTTTCGCACGGCGTACTCGCGGCACACTTGCATTGACAAATCCTGACCAGTCAACGATGATCGTCCGCATGAACTGCCTCGACATCCGTATTGCGCTGATTATTAGCATCATTCATCGAATGGTGGGTTAGCGCGCGTCTGATAGCAGTCACACATAACCCGCCCCACGAGGCGGGTTTTTTATGTCCGCTTGCTCCTGCCTCCTGGTCGACTTTCGATGACACGTCCTTGCCGCACAGGAGCTTGCCTTGCCCTCACGCGAATCACAACCGCTCGATGAAGCCGTCGACCATGTCGCGCTTCGTCACGACTACCTGAAGAAAACCCTCACCGCGCGCGTCTACGACGTGGCCCGCGAGACCGAGCTCGAACGCGTGCCGCATCTGTCGGCGCGTCTGCGTAATCCGGTGTATCTGAAGCGCGAGGACAACCAGCCGGTGTTCTCGTTCAAGGTGCGCGGCGCGTACAACAAGATGGCGCACATGTCCGCCGACGCGCTCGCGCGCGGCGTGATCACCGCATCGGCGGGCAATCATGCGCAGGGCGTCGCGTTGTCCGCGGCGCGCATGGGCGTGAAGGCGATCATCGTGGTGCCGGTGACAACGCCGCAGGTGAAGGTCGATGCCGTGCGCGCGCACGGCGGGCCGACGGTCGAAGTCGTGCAGTTCGGCGAATCGTTTAGCGATGCGTACGGCCACGCGGTGCAGCTACAGAAAGAGCGCGACCTGACCTTCGTGCATCCGTTCGACGATCCGTATGTGATCGCCGGCCAGGGTACGGTCGCGATGGAAATTCTCAGCCAGCATCAAGGCCCGATTCACGCGATCTTCGTGCCGATTGGCGGCGGCGGACTCGCAGCGGGTGTCGCGGCCTATGTGAAATCGGTGCGCCCGGAGATCAAGGTGATCGGCGTGCAGACCGACGATTCGTGTGCGATGGCGACATCACTGAAAGCGGGCGAACGTGTGACGTTGAACGAGGTTGGTCTGTTCTCCGATGGCACCGCCGTGAAGCTCGTCGGCGAAGAAACCTTCCGCCTGTGCAGCGAATATCTCGACGATGTGCTGCTGGTCAACACCGACGCGCTATGCGCCGCAATCAAGGATGTCTTCCAGGACACGCGCAGCGTGCTCGAACCCGCGGGCTCGCTCGCGGTCGCCGGAGCCAAGCAGTATGCCGAGCGCGAAGGCATCGAGAACCAGACGCTGATCGCGATCACGTCCGGCGCGAACATGAACTTCGACCGGATGCGCTTCGTCGCCGAACGCGCCGAAGTCGGCGAGGCGCGCGAAGCCGTGTTCGCGGTCACGATCCCCGAAGAGCGCGGCAGCTTCAAACGATTCTGCGAACTGGTCGGCACACGCAGCGTCACGGAGTTCAATTACCGGATCGCGCAGGCCGAATCCGCGCATATTTTCGTGGGCGTGCAGATCAGAAATCGCAGTGAATCGGCGCAGATCGCAAGCGCCTTCGAGGCGCACAATTTCGCCACCGTCGACATGACTTTCGATGAACTCTCGAAGCAGCACATCCGCTACATGGTCGGCGGCCGCTCGCCGCTCGCACACGACGAACGTCTGTTCCGCTTCGAGTTTCCCGAGCGCCCGGGCGCGCTGATTAAGTTTCTATCGTCGATGGCGCCCGACTGGAATATCAGCCTCTTTCACTACCGGAACCAGGGCGCGGACTACAGCTCGATTCTCGTCGGCATCCAGGTGCCTGAAACGGATAACGCGGAGTTCGACCGCTTTCTCGCGACGCTCGGCTATCCGTATTGGGAAGAGACGCAGAATCCGGTTTATCGGCTGTTCCTCGGCTGAACGTTATCGGCGCACTCGGGGTTTACCTTGAGCGCCTCACGTACGAGCAATCGCACCGCATAAACAGGCACTGCGCTGCAAGCGCCGTCAACAGGGCGTCGCGCCGTATCGGCGGCTTTGCGTGACGCTTGCAGCGCCGTCCTGCTATCTCAAAAGACGATACAGCGTATCCGCCGTATCGCGTTGCGCGATAGCCGGGCCCATCGTCAAACTGGGCGCAAATCACACTTGCACTCAGGAGACACATCATGCGCACTCAGGTTGGCATCATCGGCGCGGGGCCGGCGGGCCTGCTTCTTTCTCATCTTCTTCATCTGCGCGGTATCGAGTCGGTCGTGCTCGAAACGCGCACCCGCGAGCAGATCGAATCGACGATACGCGCCGGCGTGCTCGAGCAGGGCACGATGGATCTGCTGACGCAAGCCGGCGTCGGCGAGCGCATGAAGGCCGAGGGCGCGCTGCATCACGGCTTCGAGCTTGCGTTCGAAGGCAAGCGCCGCCGCATCGATCTGACTGGACTGACGGGCCACTCGATCACCGTGTATGCACAGCACGAGGTCATCAAGGATCTGGTCGCGGCGCGCGTGGCAGCGGGCGGGGAATTGCGCTTCGGCGTATCGGAGACGTCGCTGCATGGCATCGACACCGACAAGCCGTCGATCCGCTACCGCCACGAAGGCGAAGTCTGCGAGTTGCAGTGCGACTTCGTGATCGGCTGCGACGGCTCGCAGGGCGTTTCGCGCGCATCGATTCCGCAGGCATTGCGCCGCGACTTCGAACGCGTCTACCCGTTCGGATGGTTCGGGATCCTATGCGAAGGGCCGCCGTCTTCCGATGAACTCATTTACGCACGGCACGACCGCGGCTTTGCGCTGATCAGCACGCGCTCGGCCAACGTGCAGCGCATGTACTTTCAATGCGATCCGAAAGATTCCGTCGATAACTGGTCCGACGACCGCATCTGGGCCGAACTGCATGCACGCGTCGATTCGCACGATGGTCAGCACGTGAAAGACGGCAAGATCTTTCAGAAGAACATTGTCGGCATGCGCAGTTTCGTTTCGGCGACGATGCAGCATGGCCGACTCTTCCTGGCCGGCGACGCCGCGCATATCGTGCCGCCGACCGGCGCAAAAGGGATGAACCTCGCGGTCGCCGACGTGCGGTTGCTCACGAAGGCATTGAACGCGTTCTACGTGGAGAACCGCAGCGATCTGCTCGAACGCTATAGCGAAACGGCGCTCAAGCGCATCTGGCGCGCGGAGCATTTCTCGTACTGGATGACGAGCATGATGCATCGGATCGAGGGCGCGTCGCCGTTCGAGCAGCAGCTTCAGGTGGCCGAACTGGAATACGTGACGACGTCGCGCAGTGCGGCCACGGTGATGGCGGAGAACTACGTCGGCGTCGCCGTGCCGCAAGACTGAGCGCGAGACGGAGATTGAGACTGAGCGCAAGGCCGGCGGCTGCGATTGTCGGTGCAACAGCAACAGTGAATTCAGGATTAGCGGATTTATCGTCTACGACGGCGCACCTACACTGCCTTCACCGCTGCAACGAATTCCGTTCGCAGCACACATAAGAAGCATGACTGGAGGTGGTCAAATGAAATCGCTCATTCAGGCTGTTGCAGTTGCCGTCGCGCTGGGCGCGCCGATCGTTTCGATGGCGAAGACGTCGGGGCAAGCCGCGCAGCAAGGCGTCGAGGTTATTCAAAGTCAGGCCGCGGGCCAGCAGGGCGCCGCGCGAGTCGAGAACAGCGGCTATGGTTCGGGCAGCCACGGTACGTGGCAAGCGGGCCGCGGCGGCGACGTTACGTTCAGTTCGTATTCGCCGCCGGTTTATAACGCACGATAAAGTTTGCCGAAAGAGCAGGGCGCGGAGCTTTTCGCGTTCAAACCGCAAACGAAAAAACCGCGCGACGCCCTAGGCGCCGCGCGGTTTTCTATTTCTGCATCGTGCCGGATTGCGGCGAGCGCAGCAACGTCATCTCGTTGCGCAGCAGTGCGATGAGGTCGTCGTCGGTTGGTCGCGTGCCCCAATGCCGCGCGCCCGCGACGGACGCAATCGCCATCCACGAATGCGGTGGAAACCATTCGCGAACGAGCGCGCCGTTCTGCCGCAAGCACAACTGGCCGGTCTGTTCGCTGTACTCCGCGCAGACGAGCATGCCGTCGATCTGCGCGCTGACTCGTCGTGGATCAGTGCGTACCAAGTTGTCGCTCCTGCAAGCTGCCGATGCAAACGCAAACGCAGACCTCAATGCAAAGGCAAAGCCCAATGCAGCGCGGCGCGATCGTCATAACGTGTAGCGCCGCACTACGCGCGATCAATGATCGCCGCCGTGGCCGTGCCACTCGCCGCGGCCATGTCCTTCGCCGTGGCCGCGCCAGTCTCCGTGCGGACCGCGCGCGTCGCGCCATTCGCGTTCGCGATGACGCTCTTCCCATTCGCGGCGTTCCCAATAGCGATGACCGTCGTAGTAACGCTCGCCATACCAGCCGGGACTGACGACGACCACCGGCGGCGGCGGTGCATAGACCGGCGGCGGAGGCGGCGCATAGACCGGCTCGGGCGCATACACGACGCCCGGAACGCCGATGTTCACGCCGACGTCGACGTGAGCGAGCGCCGCCGACGACGCCCCGATGCCGACACCGGCGACGATCGCAATAGAGAGCAAGCGGCTTCGTGATTGATTCATGGGGTGGGTTCCCGTGTTCTTATGATTGAGTGTGTAGGGCTCGGCGCGCGCCGCGATCAGTAACGGTCGTGGTAACGGTAATGGTTGTGATAGCCGCCATCGGGCACCACGATGCAACCGCTCAACGCGGTGCCGAGCGTCGCCGCCAGAATGACCAGCGCAAAAATTCGTTTCATGAGATTGCTCCTCGTTGCTGTTGATCCGAACTCTACTGAGAGGCGGTATTACCGTTGTGTTCGTGTGTAACAGGACGTGTCGCGTGCATCGCGTGGACTGTTTGTGCAGGGCGCGCGCAGGCGAGGGCGCATGAGGCGTGCGACGACCGCGGCTACGAAGTGCAAACGAGGGGCAAGCCATTGAGCACGCTATGAAAAGGCCGCGTACGCAGGTCTTGGATGAGCCGTGGCGCAACAAAGGCGTGGTGCAAGCAGCGCTGAAAAGCGGAAGGCAAGGCCAGACGCGGTCTATATACCGCGCGGATACATTCGGTTGCAGACTGGCGTTTTACGTTGAACCGCTCGCGACGCCAGCCCTGAGATTGGTCATTCGTCGGACCGCAGTTCAGCTTTTATTAATATTTGACCGGTAGCATACTGGCTCGCACGCCGGCGCCCGCCCCGTGCCCAACCCACGATGCCAAACGAGAAACGAGACGTCCTATGAAGATGCAATCCTTCGATACGAATACGCGCCGTTATGCGACCGGCTATGACGGCGTCGCCCGCTTGCTTCACTGGCTGATCGTCTTGCTGATTGCGGCGCAGTTCGTGATCGGCTGGACCATGCCGGACATTCACAAGGGCACGCTGCCCGAAGGGCTGATTGCGTGGCATCTCGGTGTGGGCGCAACCTTGATTGCGGCCGTCGTGCTGCGAATCGTCTGGCGTGCCACGCATCGTCCGTCGCCGGCATCGGTGTCGCCGTTTTTTCGCGTCGTTTCGCACATCACGCATGGCCTGCTGTATCTCGCGCTTGTCGTCGTGCCGGTGCTCGGATGGGCGAACGCGTCATCGCGCGGCTGGACGATCAAGCTTTTCGGCGTGCTGCCGTATCCGTCGATTTCGCCGACCGGCTCGAGCGTCGGGCATGAGATGGGCGACATCCACGGGTATCTTGCGTGGGTCTTGCTCGTGCTGATCGGCTTGCATGTGGCGGGCGCGCTCTTTCATCGCTTCGTGCTGAAGGACGATGTGTTGCAGCGGATGCTGCCTTGAGCGGTGCGATTGCATGGACGCAACCTGAACGCTGCATCGGCGTTCGATCAACCCGGTTCGGCGGCCGCATGCTGCGGCGCGGCTGCTTCGCGATAGCCGAGCCGCGTCGAGATCGCAAGGCCCGACTCGCGCAACAGCGCGACGTAATGCGACTTCGTATCGGCGCCGCAGCGCATGGTCGGAAATGAAATGGACAGGCCGGCGATCACGCGGCCAAAGCGGTCGAACACCGGCACCGCGATACACTGCAAGCCTTCTTCCTGCTCCTCGTTGTCTTCGCCGTAACCTTGCTCGCGAACGCGCGGCAGGATGCTCAACACTGCCTCGGCCGACGACAACGTCTTTTGCGTCGACTTGCGGAATTCGACGTGAGACAGCACCTCGCGCGCGTCGGCCGGCTCCATCCACGCGAGCAGCACCTTGCCGATTGCCGTGCTGTGAAGCGGATTGCGCCGGCCGATCCGCGACTGCATGCGCAGCCCGTAATCGGCGTCGATCTTGTGGATGTAGATGATCGCGTCTTCGTCGAATGCGCCGAGGTGCACCGCCTCGCGTGTGAGCTGGCCGATGCGGCGCATTTCGACGTCGGCTTCGCGCACGAGATCGACGCTCTCCAACGCCTTCGCGCCGAGTTCGAAAAGACGGATGGTCAGACGGTAGCGCTCGGTCTCGACTTCCTGCGTCACGTAGCCGAGCGCCTTCAGCGTCTGCACGACGCGATGCACGGTCGTCTTCGACATGCCGAGCCGTTGCGACAGTTCGCTGATGCCGATCTGCCCGCTGTCGCCGATCGCGCCGAGAATCGCGAACACGCGGCCAATCGACGAAGCCGATTCGCCTTTGTCGCTGCCGCACTCGACGCTGTCCGCGTCGTGCGCAAGGGTCGCGGGAACGTCCTTACGCTGCTGTTTGCCGGTTGCTGCCATTTCCGTGATTCCCTGATCGAACTTCTATCGAACCATATTCGAACGCTATTGCGTGCCGCGTTGCGGCGGACGCCGCGAGCATACCGCGTCTCGTCGCGTATGTTGAAGACTCAGCGCGCGAGCCATCCGCCGTCTACTGCGAGTGTATGCCCGTGCACGTAGTCCGACGCGGACGACGCCAGAAAAACCACCGGTCCCGCGAGATCGTCCGGCGCGCCCCAGCGGCCGGCCGGAATGCGGCTCAGGATTTCGTCGTTGCGCTGCGCGTCTTCACGCAACGCCGCGGTGTTCGCGGTGGCCATGTAGCCGGGCGCAATCGCGTTCACGTTGATGCGCTGCGCGGCCCATTCGTTGGCAAGAAGCCGCGTGAGCCCGAGCACGCCGCTTTTCGACGCCGTGTACGACGCGACGCGTATGCCGCCCTGGAACGACAGCATCGACGCGATGTTGATGATCTTGCCGCCGCTTTGCTGCGCGACGAACTGCCTTGCCGTGGCCTGCGCGAGAAAGAAGAGGCTTTTCAGATTGAGGTCCATCACGGCGTCCCAGTCGTCCTCGGTGAACTCGAGCGCGTTCTCGCGACGGATGATGCCTGCGTTATTCACCAGCACGTCGACGCGTCCGAACGCTTCGACCGCGGCCCGCACGATGTCGTCCACTGGCGCAATCGAGGCGAGGTCCGCGCGCACGTCCGCGAATCTGCGCCCCGCGGCGGCGACGCGCTCGGGCGTATCGCCCGCATCGGCACGCGACACGCCGACGATGTCGCAGCCCGCCTCAGCCAGCGCGAGCGCCATGCCCGCGCCGAGGCCCGCGTTGCTGCCGGTGACGATGGCGACCTTGCCGGTCAGATCGAACGGATGGGTCACGGGGCGGTTGGTGGCGGAGATCTTCACAATGTCAAAGCCCATGTCGTGAGTTTCGTATGGCGAGCGGCCGATGCGATGCGCTCAGCGCAGATCGCGCACCGCGATATGGTCCATGTCGCTGAACACCTGGTTTTCGCCGACCATCCCCCAGATGAACGTATAGGCCCGCGTGCCGACGCCCGAGTGGATCGACCAGCTCGGCGAGATCACCGCCTGTTCGTTATGCACGACGATGTGCCGCGTCTCGCTCGGCTCGCCCATCATGTGAAAGACGGCGGCGTCGTCGGCGACATTGAAATAGAAATACACCTCCATGCGCCGCTCGTGCGTATGGCAGGGCATCGTGTTCCACAGACTGCCGGGTTCGAGCTTGGTCATGCCCATCGACAACTGGCAGGTCGGCAGCACCTCGGGCACGATGAACTTGTAGATGGTGCGGCGGTTGCTCGTCGCGGCATCGCCGAGCGTTTGCGGCGACGCCTGCGCGAGCGAGATCGTGCGAGTCGGATGCGACTCGTGTGCGGGTGCGCAGTTCAGGTAGAACTTGGCCGGCTGCGCGGCGTCGTCGCTGCCGAAAGCCACCGATTGCGCGCCGCGGCCGATGTAGATCGCCTCCTCGTTACGCACCGTGTAGCGCGTGCCGTCGACATCGACCCAACCGTCGCCGCCGATGTTGATCGCGCCCAGTTCGCGCCGCTCGAGCAGATAGCTGACGCCGATCGCCTTGCCCAGCGAGCCGGGCACTTCGACGGCGCGCGCGGCGGGCCACGCGCCGCCCACGATGATGCGGTCGATGTGGCTATAGGTGAGCCGCAGCGCGTCGCGCTCGAACACCTCGTCGACGAGGAACTCCTTGCGCAATCCGGCGGTGTCGAGCGTCTTCGCATACTCGCTGTTGACCGCTTGCCTCACTTGCAGCGTTGCTTCCATGATTCTGTCTCCGGTGGGTGGACGCCTTCCCGCAGTTACCTAGCGGCGGCGCACGCATGGGCTCGACTGTAGCGCGTTATTCGCTATTTCGGAACAGTGGTCCATAAAAAATTGCGAAGCATGGGGAGCCAGCGGAGGCCCGCCAGCATAGGCCGGGTAAACGATTATCCTTGTCGCGCAAAAAACCGGAACGACGTTCCTGACTCGATGCTATATTGCGCCGAAAGGGAGCAGCCGGCGTCAGACCGGTGCTTACCCAGGTGGAGTTACCGGACAACTGGACGTCAAGTCCACGGAGGAGACAATGAAGCTCAAGAAGGCCATCGACCGCATTCCTGGCGGCCTGATGCTCGTGCCGCTGCTGCTCGGCGCCTGCGTTCATACGTTCGCGCCCGGCGCGGGCAAGTATTTCGGCTCGTTCACCAACGGCCTGATCGCCGGCACCGTGCCGATTCTCGCGGTCTGGTTTTTCTGCATGGGCGCGACGATCGACCTGCGCGCCACCGGCACCGTGCTGCGCAAATCCGGCACGCTGCTCGTCACGAAGATGGTGGTCGCGTGGATCGCGACCCTCGTGGCGTCGCATTTCATTCCCATCGACGGCATCAAGGCCGGGCTCTTCGCCGGGCTCTCGGTGCTCGCGATCACGACGTCGATGGACATGACCAACGGCGGTCTCTACGCCGCCGTGATGCAGCAGTACGGCACGAAAGAGGAGGCCGGCGCATTCGTGCTGATGTCGGTCGAGTCCGGGCCGCTCGTCAGCATGATCATTCTCGGCGCGACGGGCGTCGCATTCTTCGAGCCGCGGCTTTTCGTGGGCGCGGTGCTGCCGTTTCTGATCGGTTTCGCGCTCGGCAATATCGACAGCGATCTGCGCGAGTTCTTCGGCCGCTGCGTGCATCCGCTGATTCCGTTTTTCGGTTTCGCGCTCGGCAACGGCATCGACCTGAACGTGATCGCGAAGAGCGGCATGGCGGGCGTGCTGCTCGGCCTTGCGGTGATCGTCGTGACCGGCATTCCGCTGATTCTCGCGGACCGCTGGATCGCGGGCGGCAATGGCGCGGCGGGACTCGCGGCTTCGTCGACGGCGGGCGCGGCGGTGGCTAACCCGGCGATCATCGGCGAGATGATTCCGAGCTTCAAGCCGCTGGTGCCGGCCGCGACCGCGATGGTCGCGACCGCCTGCCTCGTGACCGCGATTCTGGTGCCGATGCTGACCGCGCTATGGGTGCGCCGTCATCACGCGCGCGATACGTTGCGCGAGGAATTGCTGACGCCCGCGGCGACGCCGCTGAAGGAGAGCGACGTGCATGTGTGAGCGGGTGTGAGCATGCGCGCTGATGCTCGCTGACCGAGCGTACAAACGCCGGGGCCGCTTTAACGCGGCCCCAGTTTCGTTTCGAGCATGGCCTTAACGTGCGCCCATTCGTCGTCGATGATGCTAAAGCGCACCGAGTTGCGCTTGCGGCCGTCCGGCATGATGCGCTCGTGGCGAACCACGCCTTCCTGCTTTGCGCCGATTCGCAGAATCGCCGCGCGCGACTTGTCGTTGAGCTCGTCGGTGGTGAACTGCACGCGCACACATTGCATCGCTTCGAATGCATGACGCAGCAGCAGATATTTCGCCTCGGTATTGACGGCCGAACGCTGCGCCGATTCGCCGAGCCACGTGTGCCCGATTTCGAGCTTGCGATTCGCGTAGTCGATTTTCCAGAACCGCGTGCTGCCGACCACCGCACCCGTATCGCGGCGCACGATCACGAACGGCATGACTGTTCCCGCGTCACGTCCGGCGAGCGCCGCGTCGATATAACCGTCGATCATGCCGGGCCCTGGCACGACAGTCAGCGTCAGATTCCACAATTGCCCATCGGCGGCGGCTTCGAGCAGCGCTTGCGCGTGATCGCGTTCCAGTGGCCGCAGTTCGACCGTGTTGCCCGTCAGCGTGGGTTGCATGAGTTCACACAAAACGTTTGTCGATGAAATAAAAAAGTCCGCGAGCATCAACTCGCGGACTCTCTACAGCCAGCAACGATCAGCCGTTGCCGGCGTTACCCCATGCGTTACGACGACATCACCGTGACGGCCTTCGTGACCAGATACGCTTCCATCGCTTCCGGTCCGCCTTCCGAGCCGTAGCCCGAATCCTTCACGCCGCCGAACGGCATTTCCGGCGTCGGCGTGGCGGGCTGGTTGATCCACAGCATGCCGACTTCCAGTTGCTGCGACAGCAGATGCACATTCGCGAACGACTTCGTGAACGCGTAACCCGCGAGACCGAACGGCAGGCGGTTCGCTTCGGCGATCGCTTCCTCGAGCTTGTCGAAACCGCGGATCGCCGCGATAGGGCCGAACGGCTCGTTGTTAAACACGTCGGCTTCGAGCGACACGTTGGTCAGCACCGTCGGCGCGAAGAAGTTGCCTTCCGTGCCGACGCGCTCGCCGCCCGTTTCGATCTTCGCGCCGGTCTTGCGCGCGTCGTCGAGCACCTTGCTCATCGCCGTCAGGCGGCGCGCGTTGGCGAGCGGCCCGAGGGTCGTGCCGTCCGCGAGACCGTCGCCGAGTTTCAGGCCCTCGGCGTGCTTGACGAGCGCCGCGGCGAACTCTTTGCGGATGCTGTTGTGCACCAGAAAGCGTGTCGGCGAAATGCACACCTGGCCCGCGTTGCGGAACTTCGCACCGCCCGCTGCCTTGACCGCGAGCGCGACGTCGGCGTCTTCAGCGACGATGACCGGCGCGTGGCCGCCGAGCTCCATCGTCGCGCGCTTCATGTGCGCGCCGGCCAGCGAGGCCAGTTGCTTGCCGACCGGCGTGGAGCCCGTGAACGTGACCTTGCGGATCACCGGATGCGGGATCAGGTAGTTCGAGATTTCGGCCGGATCGCCGAACACGAGGCCGACGGTGCCGGCCGGCACGCCCGCTTCGACGAACGCCTGCAACAGGCCCGCTGGCGACGCCGGGGTTTCTTCCGGCGCCTTCACGAGGAACGAGCAGCCGCTCGCGAGCGCGGCGCTCAGCTTGCGCACGATCTGGTTGACCGGGAAATTCCACGGCGTGAAGGCGGCGACCGGGCCGATCGGTTCCTTCAGCACGAGCTGCTGCGCGGCGAGATTGCGCGACGGCACCACGCGGCCATAGAGGCGGCGGCCTTCGTCGGCGAACCATTCGATGATGTCCGCCGCGGCCAGCACTTCGACCTTCGCTTCGGCGAACGGCTTGCCCTGTTCCTGCGTCATGAGGCGGCCGATGTCGGACGCGCGCTCGCGCACCAGCGCGGCTGCCTTGCGCATCACCGCGGCGCGCTCGTGCGCGGGCACCTTGCGCCAGGCTTCGAAGCCGCGCTGAGCCGCTTCGAGCGCCCGGTCGAGATCGGCGATGCCGGCGTGCGCTACCTTGCCGATGACCTGGCCGATAGCGGGGTTCAGTACGTCGAGAGTCTTGCCGCTCGCGGCATCGCACCACTCGCCGTTGATGAGAAGTCGGGTATCGGTATAGCTCGAAATTGCCATGCTGGTTCCTGTAAATGGAAAAACGACAGGCTGCGCTGCGCTCGCGTACAGAGCCGAACGCGCGTGGCCGAGAATGGACTGCCGATAAGGAAACATCTTATCTGATTGCGCTCAAACGTACCGGCGGCCGCTCCGCTCGCGGCGGGCGCGGCACGCATCTTGCGACCCCAGTTTCCGGACGGCCGCCGCGGCCTGTGCGTCGACGCCAGGCGCTAGTCATGGAAAGCCCGGGGAGAGCGCCGGCGCGTCAAGTGGCGTACAGTCGAGCGGCAGTCCCAGTCAACCAGATGCACATGAGGAATCGACATGCCTACCGGTACAGTGAAGTGGTTCAACGACGCAAAAGGCTTCGGCTTCATCACACCCGACGACGGAGGTGAAGACCTGTTCGCCCATTTCTCGGAGATTCGCTCCGAGGGTTTCAAATCGCTGCAGGAAAATCAGAAGGTCAGCTTCGAAGTGAAGCAGGGGCCAAAAGGAAAGCAGGCCGCGGACATCAAGCCTATCTAGCCGGCGATGCGGCCGGCGCCGCGCACACGTTCGCGATCGTTGCGCGGCGCTTTGCGTGATGACGGCGAGCGCCGCGCTTGCTGCGATCGCCGAGATCGCCGCAGCGTCTGGCGTCGTCGTGGACGCCGCGCTCGAGCGTCGCCGGCTTGGGTGAGCGCGGCCCGTCGTGCGCCGATGCGGTTATCTTGGCCGCGCTTAGTGGCCGCGCTGAGCGGCCCGCTGAGTGGAAACTTACCGGCAAGTTAATCAGCATCCCGAAACCTTCTGCAACCCTCGTGCGGGCGATGCGAACGCAACGCCCGCGCGGACATCGGGTTCGCTCGCCGCGCGGGGAGCGAGCGTTCGAACGGTTATTGCACCTTGCATAATCCGCTGCGTTAGTGCCCAACGGCATCGCAAACGGGCGCCCGCGCATGCTGGCAGCCCGCCCGGCGTTGCAATGCCGTCACTAATCTCTTACGGAGCGCTGCTACAATCTCCCCTTTCTTGATTGGTTGTGCGCTATGGGTTTCGAACAACTCGCTGAACTGAAGAAGCAACTGGCCGCGGCACGGGCCCAGGCTGCGCCGGCCGCGAAGGCTGACGGCAAATCCGGCGCGAGGCCCGAGGGCAAGCCGGATTCAAGGCGCGATGTCAGGAGCGATGGCAGGCCGGCTGCGAAATCCGCGAAGCCGGGCGCGGGCCCCGGTGCGGGCGCCCGACAGGGCGCGCGGCCTGCCGGCAAGCCGTCGCAGCCGTCACAATCGCGGCGCGGTCCCGGCGGGGGTGCCAATGCTGGCGCGCCGGCCGCGGACGCCAAGCCGGTCGATCCGGTGGTGAAGTCCATCGGCCGTCTGCAAAAGCGCTTCCCGAACGCGTTCCCGAAGAACCCGGCGCCGAAGCTGCCGCTGAAGGTCGGCATCTTCGAAGACCTCGTGGTGCATGCCAAGGAACTGTCGCTGAGCGAAGCCGAGTTGCGCGACGCGATCAAGACGTGGTGCCGCGGCAGCCGCTACTGGAAGTGTCTCGTGGAAGGCGCCGCGCGCGTCGACCTGACGGGCGCCGAGGCGGGCAAGGTCACGGCTCAGGAAGCGGCGGGCGCGCAGCGCCTGCAGGCGCATCGCGCGGCGAAGAGCGCGAAGAGTGCGGCGGCAGCGGCTGCGCCGGCTGCATCTGCTGCTTCCGCCGATGCAGTCCATGCGCAGAACCAAGCGCCTGTGGATGCTTCTGCGTCACAGCAGGGTTCGCAAGAAGCGTCGCAAGCAACCTCACAAGAAGCGTCGCAAGCAACCCCGCAACAAGCCGAGCCCAACGAGCCGCAATCCACCGCCGCCGATGCGCCGTCTGACGACAAACTCGCTGCGCAATCCGCCAACCACTCCGAGACGGCTCCCGCCACTCGCGAAGCCTGAGCATCGGCCACCTGAATCACCCGGTGGCCGCTCAACGCACCGCCGCCCCCAGCCGGCCGCGCACGAAGCCGACGTGTTCGCGCAGCACATAGAACGCGTCGGCGTAAGCGAGCGGCATGCGCAGCCGATTCAACGATTCCTCGATCTGATCCAGTTCCGCGAAGAGCCGCTTGCGCTCTTCGTCGGTGGTTTGCGCGAGCGCGCCGCGCTCGATCGCGATCAGCGAACCGTAATAGCGATAGATGCGCGAACGCACCCGCCAGCGATACAGCGCCGGAACCAGCCGCATCGCCGGAAAAAGCAGCACGGCGATCGGCAACAGCAGCACGAGCGTGCGGTCGCCGATGCTCGCGAGCCAGAACGGCAGCGTCCGGTATAGGAAGCTCTTGCCGGTGCGGTAGTAGCGCTGCGCGTCCTCGCTGATCTGATACTCGTGCGCGATCGGGCTCGGGAATTGTCCCGCGCGCTGCAGCAGGCCCGGCCTGCCGTGCACTTCCTGCGCCGCCTCGATCAGCAGATCGGAAATGGCCGGATGCAGATCGGTTCGCGCGACAAGCTCGACCGTCGGGCTGATCAGATGCACGGTCTCGGGCGGAATCTTGTGCCGCAGATCCAGCACGCCAGGCGGCAGATCGATCTGATCCAGATACGGAAAAAGCCGCGTATAGGCGCTGGCTTCGTCGAAATTCATCACCGAAATGCCGGGCACGCGAAGCAGGCGCAGCATCAGCCCGCGGGTCGCGGAATCGCCGCTGAGAATCGCCGCATCGACCTCGCCCGCGACGAGCTGCGTGGCCGCTTGCAGACCGTCGCTCGGCACGAGCGTCGTATCGTCGCCGGACCCAATGCCGTTCGCGTCCAGCAGCTTCAGCGCGAGCAGGCGCGTGCCGCTGCCTTCACGGCCCACGGCGATCCGCTTGCCTTCGAGCTGCGCGAGCTCCGTTACGCCGGTGCCGCGATAAAACACCACGATCGGCACATAAAAGACGCTGCCGAGCGACATCAGCGACGACGTATCCAGACCGTCCGCCACGCCGCCTTGCACGAGCGCGAGGTCGACGTGCTGCTTCGGATCGAGCAGACGCTGAAGGTTCTGCACCGAGCCGTCCGATTCCAGTACGTTCAGTTTGATGCCGTTTTGCGCGAGAATTTTCTTGTACTGATCGGCGGCGGCGACAAACGAGCTATCTTGCGGACCGGCGCTGAGCGTGATCGTTTTCGGCGGCGCCGGATCGACGAGCCACACGATCAGCGTGACGACAAGCGCGACCGCCGCGGCGACGACAATATAGGGCAGCGTGTGATCGCGCCACTCGGCATGAAGCGATTCGCGAGGAAGCGGCGGAGGACGAGGCGGACGTTGCGCTTTCATAGGCATGGCGAGCGGTGGCCGGGATCAGGGCATTGTCTACTGCGGCGGGCGGAGTTGTCGTCGGAAGTTTGCTCTATTGTTGGTTGCCCTGTTGTTTGCCTGATTCGCGGCGCGCGTTGCAAAAGTCCTTTAATCGAAGGGCCATGCAATCGTTCTCAAGCAATGAGCAGCCCGAGCTGCCAAGGAGACGATCGTGTTGTCTGCTGCATTGGATACTTTAGGTGCATTGGCGGTGCTGCTGAGCATCGCTCTGCATATTCTCGTCTTCGGACGCAAGCGGTGAGCGCGACACATCGCCGGCCGACCGCATCTTTCCCATTGTTCGGCTGCCTTGACGTATCTATTCGCCTTGAGCCGCTTTATCCGCGTGGCCGTGGTGCTTACATTGTCACCAGTGTCAGCGCCGCAGCGTCCTGCTGAAGCAGCGTGAATGCCGCGAACTCCGCGGCAGCACGCCGGCGCAAATCCAGTCAAAGGACGAACCAGATCATGAGTAAGCTCACAGGCAAGGTCGCAGTCGTAACGGGTGCATCGAAAGGTATCGGCGCGGCAATCGCAAAGGGATTGGCCGCGCAAGGCGCGTCGGTAGTCGTGAACTACGCGTCGAGCAAGGCAGGCGCGGACGAAGTGGTGGCTGCGATCACCGCCGCGGGCGGCAAGGCCATCGCCGTCGGCGGCGACGTATCGAAAGCCGCCGATGCGAAAGGCATTATCGACAGCGCCGTCGAAACCTACGGCCGCCTCGATATCCTCGTCAACAACTCGGGCGTGTACGAATTCGCGGCGATCGAGGACATCACCGAAGCGCACTTCCATAAGCACTTCAATGTGAACGTGCTCGGTCTGCTGCTGGTCACGCAGGCAGCGGTCAAGCATCTGGGCGAGGGCGCGAGCATCGTCAACGTGAGCTCGGTCGCGAGCCGCATCACGCCGCCGACGAGCGCAGTCTATTCAGCGACGAAGGGCGCGGTGGACAGCATCACGGGCGTGCTCGCGAAGGACCTCGCGCCGCGCAAGATTCGCGTGAACTCGGTGAATCCGGGCATGGTCGTGACGGAAGGCACGCATAGCGCAGGCATCATCGGTTCGGACCTGGAGCAGTGGGCGCTGAGCACGACGCCGCTTGGCCGCCTCGGCCAGCCGGACGACATCGCGGACGTCGTCACCTTCCTCGCATCCAACGACGCGCGCTGGATCACCGGTGAAAGCCTCATCGTCAGCGGCGGCGTGCGTTAAGAATATCCATTGAAGTAGCGGCAAAGCGGCGCCCTCGGGTGCCGCTTTTTTTGCGCGTCGCTTTTTGCCTCGCTTATTCCTCGCTGCCCGGCAAGCGGACGGCAAAGAGCGCATCGAGCAGATTCGACCCCGGCCGTCCGGCGAGCCGCGTGAGCGATTCGGTCATCCGCACCTGACAATCGTCGAGCGGAATCATCCGGATGCGCCGCGACGGGTTGAATTCCGCGCGCGCGATCACGCCGACGCCCATGCCTTGCGCGACGGCTTCCTCGAGCGCCTCGCGGCCGTCGACATACATGACCGGCTCCACTTGCAGCGACTCGCGCACCAGTTCGATCTCCAGCAATTGCTGCGTGACCGATTGCGGCTCGCGAAAAATCATCGGCTGCTGCACGAGTTCCCCGTAACTCAGCTTGCGTTTCTTCGCGACGGGATAGCGCACCGGCACCATCGCGACCAGCGGATCGCGCCGCAATACGCGCGATTCGAGCCGGCTGTGAACCTGCGGCGCGGCGGTAATGGCGGCGTCGACGGCGCTCGACAGCACGCGCTGCATGCAGTCCGCCGCATTGGCGATGGACAGCGTCACCACGATCCCCGGATGCAGCTTGCGAAACGCGCGGATCAGCGCGACGGCGAGATCGGGCGCGTCCGCCGCGAGCGACAGCGACCCCGACTCCAGGCCGCCCGCCGATTCGAGCAACTGCCGCGCGTCGCGCTCGCAACCGAGCATCTGCCGCGTCACGCTGAAAAGGCGTAGCCCGAGCTCGGTGGTCTCGACGCCGCGCGGCCCGCGCTCGAACAGCTTCACGCCGTAATCCTGCTCGAGCCGCCGCACGTGATCCGACACCGCCGGTTGGGAAAGCGACAACGCCTCGGCGGCCCGCGAAAAGCCGCCATGTTCCGCGACCGCATGAAACGCCCGCAATTGCGCGTATTGCACCTGAGCCTCCGTCGCAGCGAAACTCGCCGGCTATAAGTATTTACGATGAGCGCATCGATTATATCGATTTTACCGATGCACCACGTTTCGGTACTGTAGGCGCTATCTCAACCAGCCAGACCGGAGATTGGGCATGCAAAGCGCGACTGGCAATTCCCCGGCGACAGCGCAAGAAAGCGCAAGCTGCCCGCCGCCGGCCCAAGGCGAGCCTTATCTGTTGACGCCCGGCCCGCTGACCACCGCCTTCTCGACCAAGCAGGCGATGCTGCGCGACTGGGGTTCGTGGGACGGCGATTTTCGCGCGATGACCGCGCAACTGCGCCGCAGCCTGCTCGACATCGCAGGTGACGCAAGCGACGAGGCCGGCGAATACGATTGCGTGCCGTTGCAAGGCAGCGGCAGCTATTGCGTCGAAGCGATGCTGGGCAGTCTGATTCCGCGCGACGGCCATGCGCTCGTGCTTGCGAACGGCGCCTACGGCAAACGCATCGCGACGACGCTGCGCTATCTCGGCCGCGCGCATACCGTGCTCGACAAGGGCGATTACTTGCCGCCGCGCGCGACGGAAGTCGAACGCATGCTCGATGCCGAGCCGGCCATCACGCATGTCGTCGCCGTGCATTGCGAAACGAGCTCGGGCATTCTCAATCCGATCGAGGAGATTGCCGCGGTCACGGCGGCGAAAGGCTGCAAGCTGCTGATCGACTCGATGAGCGCATTCGGCGCGGTGCCGCTCGACGTGCGTGAGATCGCGTGCGAGGCGTTCGTCTCGTCGGCGAACAAATGTATCGAGGGCGTGCCCGGCTTCGGCTTCGTGATTGCGAAGAAGAGCGCGCTGCACGACGCGCGCGGGCGCAGCCATTCGCTCGCGCTCGACGTGCACGGTCAATGGGACGTGATGAACCGCACCGGCCAGTGGCGCTTCACGCCGCCAACGCACACGGTCGCCGCGTTTATCGAGGCGCTGCGGCTTCACAAGCTCGAAGGCGGGCAGCCCGCTCGCCTCGCGCGTTATGCGAACAATCGCGACGTGCTGGTCGCGGGCATGCAGGAACTCGGCTTCGAGCCGCTCCTGAATGCGCGCTGGCGTTCGCCGATCATCGTGACGTTTTTCTCGCCGGCGCATCCGGCGTTCAGCTTTGAGCAGTTCTACGAACTAATGAAGCAACAGGGTTTCATCATTTATCCGGGCAAGCTGACGGTGGTGGAGAGTTTCCGCATCGGCTGCATCGGCCAGGTGGACGCGCAGGTGATGCGCCGCGTCGTGCAAGCCTGCGCGAGCGCGCTGCGGACGATGGGCGTCGATCACGCCGCGCCGCCGGCCGCCGCCATCGAAGAACGCAAGCTGCTGGCGGAGCTTGCATGAGCGATAGCAGACAACATCGAATGGAAGCGAACGAAATACGATGAAGCACGTCAAGGCGGTGATTTTCGACTGGGCCGGCACGGTGGTCGACTACGGTTCTCTTGCGCCGATGGGCGCGTTTGTCGAAACCTTCGAGCAGTTCGGCGTGCCGATCACGATCGACGAAGCGCGCGGACCGATGGGCATGGCCAAGCGCCCGCATATCGCGGCGCTGATGGCGCTGCCGCGCGTCGCGCGCGCATGGGCCGACAGGTATGGCCACGCGCCGGGCGACGCCGACATCGACGCCGTGTACGACGTGTTCGTGCCGAAGAATATCGCGGTGGCCGCGAGCTACAGTTCGGTGATTCCGGGCGTCGCCGAAGTGACGAGCGCGCTGCGCGGCGACGACATCCGCATCGGCACAACGACGGGCTACACGCGCGAGATCATGGCCGAGATCGTGCCGGGCGCGGCGGCCCAGGGCTTCTCGCCGGACAGCATCGTGTGCACGGGCGATACGCCCGAAGGGCGGCCGTCGCCGTACATGATCTACAAGACGCTGCCGGAACTGGGCGTGTGGCGCGCGAAAGACGCGATCAAGGTCGACGATACGGAAGTCGGCATCGAGGAAGGCATTAACGGCGGCACGTGGGCGGTGGGTGTCGCCGTCAGCGGCAATGCGTTCGGTATGGCGGAGGACGACGTCAAGGCGCTCGCGCCCGACGACTTCGCGCGGCGCCGCGCGGCCGCGATCGACAGATTGCGGGCCGCGGGCGCGCATTATGTGATCGACAGCGTCGCGGATCTGATGCCGGTGGTCCGCGATATCGACGCGCGGCTCGCGCGGGGCGAGCGGCCTTGAGGGGCGTGTTGGGCGCCGGTCCCAACTTAGTCGGAAATCAGCTTCAACCCCGCAGGCAAGGACTCCCCGAACACGCGGCCTTCGTCCGCATTATCCAGTTCGACCACCTCGCCGACCATCGCGATCCACGCGCGCGGCGCGCTCGCCGCCTCTAACCTGCGAATCACGGCGTCGCGCAACTCGTGCGGCAGATCGCGCGAGCGGTCGCCGGTCATGCGCGCGATCTGCACGGCGGCGAACGCGGCCGGGTCGATCTTCTTCCAGTCGAGCGCGAGAATCGCGTCGAGCCATCCACTCGCGACATCGGCCGGCACGACGTTGTGCGCGCTGCCATAGAACGGCCGGCGCGCGCCGATCCGCCCGACGGCCCACCAGCTCTGATGATTCTCCGAAGGCTTGCGCAAGCGCGCGAGCACCGACTCGCCGAGTTCGATCTTGCGCTCCACCGGAATGCGTTCCAGCGACGCGCTCAGCCGAACCATATCGGCGATACCGGTTTTCGCGACGTCGAACGGCAGCTTGTGACGCGACTGCGCGGCCGTTTGCAGATAGGTCATTGCATCGAGCACGCGCAGTTGCGCGGTTTCGTCGAGGCCGCCAGCGGCGCGCCGCCACAGCGTCCACCATTCGGACCAGACCTGGCTTTCCTGGACGTACTGAATACCGTCGTCGAAGAGCGACCACAGTTGTTCGACGCGCCATTCGTCGAGCGGATAACCAAAGCCTGGCCGCACGCAATAGCCGGCGAGGTTCAGCCAGAGCCGCTCATGATCCGCCGAGCGGCGCCGCCTGCGCGCGCGTTCCCACAGCGCGCCGAACAGTTCGCGTAGCAGCGCGCTGTTCCAGCTCTCGCGCGGGCCGAGCAGTTGTTCGAGCTGCGCGCGCAGACGTTTGACTTCCTTTTTATCGACGTCTTGCGAGCGCGAACCGAACGAGCGGTCGATCTGCGCGATGGCTTCGTCGAGCCGCGGATGCCGCGCCGCGGCGGCATCGTCGGCGAGATCGACTTGAGCATGCTCACGACGCAACTGGAACTCAAGCAACCAACGCTCGGCAGGATTGTCGCGGTCGATGCAGTGGACTTCTAGCGTGCCGACTTCGGTCAGCGAAGTCGCGATGCGCACGGCTCGCTCGCGGGCGCTGCCCGCGCCCTGCGGCGGGACGATGGTGGCGATGGGCGGCAGGCGCACGAAGTCGCCGCCCGCGAGGTCCGCCAGTTCGCCTGGTGCATACACGGTGTCCGCGCTCGACGACACGAGGTGAAAGCGCACCGGATGCCCGAGCCGCAGCGCGAACGTGCGATCGGCGATGAGGATTTCGTGGCCTTCCTCGGTGCCGCGCGGCAGAAGGCAGATGCCGCGTTGGGTGGTTTGCTCGGGCGGTGTGGGTTGCGAGCGCTGCCGTTCCTCGCGCGCGTCGGCGGGTTCATCCAGCACGAGAAAATAGCTGCGTGGCGAACCGCCGCCGATTTTCGGCGCGCCGCCCGCGCGTGCGAGGCTGTAGGCAACAGCGCCGCGCGCGACGGCGACGTCCGGATTGTCGTTCTCCAGCACATGCAGCGGTTCGCCGCGCCACGCGCCCAATGTGTCGGCGAGGCGCTGCGTCAACGCCTGCGCGCGGAACACGCCGCCGTTGAGCAGCAGCGTATCGGGGACGGGGAGTGCAGTGGGTTCGTCTTTCTCCCGCCCCAACGCCTTGCGCGACTGCGCCTCGAAGCGGCCCAGAAAAGCGGCGATATGCCGTGTGACGGCGGCATCGGTTGCGTACGGCAGACCGAACTCGACGATCGCGCCGCGCGGCCGGCCCGGCCGTTCGTGTGCAGCCACCGCCGGAAAAAATCCATCGACGATCACACGCTCCACCTCGTCGCGCGTGACCTGCGCCGTTCGCGCGCCGCCGACGAGCTTCGCGCCCGCGCCGAGCAGCGTGATCGACGCCGAGTCGGGCGCTTGCGGCCCGAGCAGCAACTCCTTCGCGCCGCGGCAGCGCTCGACCAGTTGCGACAGGCTCGCCGCCGACAAACGCGCGCGCTCGCCGCCGCCAGGCAGCCGCGCTTCGACGAGATGCGCGAGCGCGAGGTCCATGTTGTCGCCGCCGAGCATCAGATGATTGCCGACGCCGATACGCGTGAGCTGCGGCTCGCCGTCGGCCATGCTTACTTCGATCAGCGTCAGGTCGGTGGTGCCGCCGCCGACGTCGCAGATCAGCACGAGACGCGTGTGCGCCAGTTCGTCGGCAAGCCGCTCGCGATGATGGAACAGCCAGTCGTAGAAGGCTGCCTGCGGCTCTTCCAGCAGCCGCAACGACGGCAGCCCGGCCATGCGCGCCGCTTCGACGGTCAGCGCCCGCGCGCCTTCGTCGAACGATGCGGGGACCGTGAGCACCACGTCCTGCTGTTCGAGCGGCGCGTCGGGAAAGCGCTGATTCCACGCCGCGCGCACGTGCGCGAGATAGCTCGCGCTGGCTTCGACGGGCGAGACCTTGCGGACATCGTCGGCGGCGCCCCAAGGCAGGATCGGCGCGACGCGATCGACGGCGGCATGCGAGAGCCAGCTTTTTGCGCTGGCGACGAGACGTCCAGGGACCTGCGCGCCGAGCACGCGCGCAAGCCGGCCGATGACGATGGACGGCGCGTCCTGATCGTCGGTGGAAGGCGCCGCGGCTCGCGCCGCGCTTTCGCCCGAGACCGAGACCGAGACGCTTGCCCCGACCGCCTGCACCCCGCATCCCGAGGTCCACGGCAACTGCAAATCCCCCGCATCCAGCTCGCCCGGCGCCGCGTGATACCGCACCGAAGGCAATAGCGGCCGCGCGGCAACCTCGCCCGGACTAACAAGCTGCTCGATCTCGAAGACGCGAATCTCCTGCGAGCCGGCCTGCGCATACGCAAGCACCGTGTTGCTCGTGCCGAGGTCGATGCCGACGCTGTACCGCTTCATCTCAGTCATGCATTCGCGTTGCCGCGCACATCGAATTCGACTTTCCAGCGCTCGTCCGTTCCGCGCGGCACCGCTTCCAGTTCGAGCGTGCCCGCTTCGGTCACGCGCGCGTGCAGCTTCACGGGCACGACCTCGCCGGACCTGCGGCCGGAGGCGGGCAGCGTCGCCTGAATCTCTTCGAGTTCCTGCAACTCATCGGGGCCCCAGAAGTCGAGCAGCGTGCCGACCTGATCCTGACGACGCACCGACGACCCGAAGAAACGGAAATGCACCGGCTCGCCGACGACAAGCCCAAACTCCTGCGCCGGTAACTCGGCCTCGGTGCCTTCTTCCATGCCGAACGGCGCGACGCACAGCGCCTGGATGGGCGGCTCGAGGCCAGGCACGGCGGGCATCGCCGATTCGATCGCGATGTAATACGCCCGCGCGGTGCCGCCGCGAATCCGCACGCCCTGGCCGCGCCGCACGTAGCCGTAATACGCCGCGCCGCGCGCGACGGCCAGATCGAGATCGGCGCCTTCGAGCAGGCGCGCGGGCGCCGCGCCTTCCGCGGCGAGCCAGCCGTTCAGCGTGCTCATGATCCGCTCGACGAGCAGCGTCGACTTGAACACGCCGCCGTTGAACAGCACCGCCGTCGGATGCAGGAAGCTCGCGCCTTGCGCGGACGCGTCGGCAGCCGTCTCGCGCAAGCCTTCCAGTTCCGCGAGCGCGCCGACCTGACGGCCGAGAAACGCCGCCAGATGCCGCGTGATGCCCGCGTCCTGCGCATACGGCAAGCCGAGTTGCGTGAGGCCGGCGCGCGTGCGGCTCACCGGCCGGGCGGCGCTCTCCACCTGCGGGAAAAAGCCGTCGAGAATCGTCTGCGTCAACTCCGCGCGCGTGAGCTCCGTGCGGATCGATCCGCCGATCAGCTTCGAGCCGCGGCTCGGCACGACGAGCGGCACGGTGTCGGTGGTCGGGTCGCTTAGCAGCGTTTCCTTCGCCGAGCGGCACGCATAGGTGAGGGCGCGCAACTGCCACGCGTCGGCCTGCGTGCCTTGCGCCGCGAGCTTGCGCGCGACCACGTGCGCGAGCGCGAGGTCCATGTTGTCGCCGCCGAGCAGAATGTGTTCGCCGACCGCCACGCGATGCAGTTCGAGATTGCCCTCGCGCTCGACCACCGCGATCAGCGAGAGGTCGGTCGTGCCGCCGCCGACATCGACCACGAGAATGATGTCGCCGACCTTGACCTGCTTGCGCCACTGGCCGCCGCTCTTCTGAATCCAGCTATACAGCGCGGCCTGCGGTTCCTCGAGCAGCGTCATGCGGCCGTAGCCCGCGGCTTGCGCGGCTTCGGCGGTCAGTTCGCGCGCGGCCGGATCGAACGAGGCGGGAATCGTCACCGTGATGTCCTGCTCGTGAAACGGCGCGTCTGGATGCGCGTGGTCCCACGCTTCGCGCAAATGCGTCAGATAGCGGACCGAACTTTCGAGCGGCGACACGCGCGCGACTTCGGGCGGCGCATCGCTCGGCAGGATCGCCGCGCGCCGGTCGACGCCCGGATGGCACAGCCAGCTTTTCGCGCTCGAGACGAGCCGGATCGGCGTCGCCGCGCCGCGGCTGCGCGCGAATTCACCGACCGCGAACTGGCGCTCGCCCGTCCACGGCAGATGCAGGTCACCCGAACCGAGTTCGTCGGGATGCGGCAGATACAGGAACGAGGGCAGCAGATCGAGATCGGCAATTGCGCCGGGGCCCGTCAATTGCGCGATGGGCAGCACCGCCAGCGTGGTCTTCTCGCCGTCGCTTGCGCTGGTGTCGACGTAGGAGAGCGCGCAGTGCGTGGTGCCCAGATCGATGCCGATGGAATAACGCGCGCCGCTCATAGCTCCACCTCGGCGGGCGCGATGACCTTCGCGTTATGGCTTTCCGCGAGCTTCGGCAGACGCACGTCGTCGACGCGCCAGCCGCGGTGGCTGATGCTGCCGACAAACGGCGCGCGGCCGACCACGTTGCCCGTCAGACGGATCGCGCTCGCGTCGAAACCTTCCTGAAGCGTGACGCGGCTGCCTTCCGCCTCGTCGCGCACCGGGCGGATCGTGAAGTGCTCGCGCAGCGTCGCGCGGCAGCCTTCGTGCACGAGGCGCGCGGCGGCGCCGATGTCGGCGTCGCTGAAACGCTTGATGTCTTCCTCGACGAAATCGATGAAGCGCGCGTCGCGTTGCAAGAGGCCGAGCAGTTGCAGCGCGGCGTCGGGGCTGGCTTCCTTGAGCGTCGGCGCGGCCTTGGGGGCCGGCGAGGGCGCCTGGGTTTGCGTTTGTGCGGGAGTTTGCGCTTGCGCAGCCGCGCCGCCGTCGCGCACGCGCAGCACCGCGGCGGCGAATTCGCCATCGCTGAGAATGCGGAAAAACGCGCTGACGGCCAGCGAAATCCTGCCGAGGAAGGACGGGTTCGAATCGGTCATAAATGCTCCTGAGAGGCTCTGTTAGAGGACGAGCTGTCCTGTGTCCGGGAGTGGGCGCGGCGGGCGAAACGGCCCACGGCGCCCTGTGGCGATGTTCGTATCGCGGAAAGCCTGCGACGCAGCGAGCGGTGCGCTTTGCTTGGCGCGACCGGCGCAATCCGCGCGCGCAAAACCCGTATTTTGCCTTGTGACGCGCCGGCTGCGGGCAAACCCGCACGTTCTCACGTGAGAAACGCAGTCAGATTGGCGGCTTGGGAGGGGGCAGCCCAACAACCTCGCAACGTGGTTTGTGACGTCTACATCACGTTCAAGCGCCTCGCCTCACATGCAGACACCGCAACAACAGCATTCGCCGCCCGCAATGTGAGGATTTACCCGTACTGCGTGTGACAATCCTATCAAACGGAGTAACATAGCCCCGTCATTCGCCGGCTCGCCGTCGTGCCGCATTCCAACCCCGGACGCCTCATGCCTGATTCCTCTCCGTCGTCATCGGTCGTCGCGCTGCGCGGCGGGCCGCTCGTTCATCCGGTGCGCAATCCGGGCATGCCGTTCGACGCTTCGTGGCTCGACGGTTTGCGCGTCAACCAGTCGGCGGTCGAACGGCGCTCGGCCACGCTCGTCGCGCGCCGCAGCGTCAAGAAAGACGCGCAGGCCGCCTGGCTGCTGAAAGCCGTCACCTGCATCGACCTCACCACGCTCAGCGGCGACGACACCGAAGGCCGCGTGCGGCGCCTGTGCGCGAAGGCGCGCCAGCCGGTGCGCGCCGATATTCTCGACGCGCTCGGCATGGCGCCGCAGCGCATCACGACTGGCGCGGTATGCGTCTATCACCGCTTCGTCGCCGCCGCCGTGGATGCGCTAGAAGGCAGCGGCGTGCCCGTCGCGGCGGTGTCGACCGGCTTTCCGGCCGGACTGATTCCGCATCCGCTGAAGCTGAAGGAAATCGAGGCGTCGGTCGCCGACGGCGCCGCGGAAATCGACATCGTCGTCACGCGCGAATACGTGCTGACCGGCAACTGGCAGGCGCTGTACGACGAAGTGCGCGAGTTTCGCGCGGCCTGCGGCCCGGCGCATCTGAAGGCGATTCTCGCGACCGGCGACATCCGCACGCTGTCGAACGTGGCGCGCGCGTCGATGGTCTGCATGATGGCCGGCGCCGACTTCATCAAGACGTCGACGGGCAAGGAAGGCGTGAACGCGACGCTCGACGTGTCGCTCGTCATGGCGCGCATGATCCGCGAATACCACGAGCGCACCGGCGTGCTCATCGGCTTC
The DNA here is from genome assembly GCF_041355255.1 of Paraburkholderia sp. RCC_158. Taxonomy (NCBI): domain Bacteria; kingdom Pseudomonadati; phylum Pseudomonadota; class Betaproteobacteria; order Burkholderiales; family Burkholderiaceae; genus Paraburkholderia; species Paraburkholderia sp. RCC_158. The sequence goes on from NZ_JBFUPM010000003.1 coordinate 221,622, forward strand.
AAGCCGGCAGGCGGCGTGTCGAGCGCGAAGTCGGTGCTGGCGTATCAGATCCTGATGAAGGAAGAACTTGGCCGCGCGTGGCTCGAGCCGGAGCTGTTGCGCATCGGCGCATCGAGCCTGCTCGCCGACATCGAGCGGCAACTCGAACATCACGTGAGCGGCCGTTATTCCGCTTTCAACCGTCACCCCGTAGCCTGAAGCAGACCCAACCCATGAGCGTAGCGGAGTATTTTTCTTCGATGGAATACGGCCCCTCGTCCGAGGGCGACCAGCCCGCGCGCGCCTGGCTCGCGCAACATGACGCGCGCTTCGGGCATTTCATCAACGGCGCGTGGCACGCGCCCGCAAGCGGCGCGCATTTTGTGTCGCACGCGCCGGCAAGCGGCGAGCGCCTTGCCGAAGTCGCCCAGGGCGATGCAGCCGATGTCGACGCCGCGGTAGCCGCCGCGCGCGCCGCGCAACCCGGCTGGCTCGCGGCGGGCGGCGCGGCACGCGCACGGCATCTGTATGCGCTCTCGCGCATGGTGCAGCGGCATAGCCGGCTTTTCGCGGTGCTCGAAGCGCTCGACAACGGCAAGCCGATTCGCGAGACGCGCGACATCGACGTGCCGCTCGTCGCGCGTCATTTTCTGCATCACGCCGGCTGGGCGCAGTTGCAGGACAGCGAGTTCGCCGATCACGCGCCGCTCGGCGTAATCGGCCAGATCGTGCCGTGGAATTTCCCGCTGCTGATGCTCGCGTGGAAGATCGCGCCGGCTATCGCAACGGGCAATTGCGTCGTGCTGAAGCCGGCCGAATACACGCCGCTCACCGCGCTCCTGTTCGCCGAGCTCGCGCATCGCGCCGGCCTGCCCGCGGGCGTGCTCAATGTCGTGACCGGCGACGGCGCGACGGGCGCGGCGCTCGTCGAGCACCCGCAAGTGGACAAGCTCGCGTTCACCGGCTCGACGGAAGTGGGCAAGCTGATCCGCTCGGTCACGGCGGGCTCGGGCAAATCGCTGACGCTTGAGTTGGGCGGCAAGTCGCCCTTCATCGTATTCGACGACGCGGATCTCGACGCCGCGGTCGAAGGCGTGGTCGACGCGATCTGGTTCAACCAGGGCCAGGTGTGCTGCGCGGGTTCGCGTCTGCTGGTGCAGGAGGGCATCGAAGCGCGCTTCATCGCGAAGCTCAAGCGTCGCATGGAGTCGCTGCGCGTCGGAACGTCGCTCGACAAGAATGCCGACGTCGGCGCGATCGTCGATCAGGTACAACTGGAACGGATTCGCTCGCTCGTCGAAAGCGGGCGGCGCGAGGGCTGCGCGATCTGGCAGGCGAGTAATACAACGCTGCCTGCCAACGGCTGTTTTTATCCGCCGACGCTGGTCACGAACGTTGCGCCCGCATCGACTCTGGCTCAGGAGGAAATCTTCGGCCCGGTGCTCGTGTCGATGAGCTTTCGCACGCCGGAAGAAGCCGCCGCGCTCGCCAACAATTCGCGCTATGGACTCGCTGCGAGCGTGTGGAGCGAGACCATCGGCCGCGCGCTCGACGTCGCGCCGCGGCTCGCGGCGGGCGTGGTGTGGATCAACGCGACGAACCTGTTCGACGCAGCGGTCGGCTTCGGCGGCTATCGCGAGTCGGGCTTTGGACGCGAGGGCGGACGTGAGGGCATTTACGAATATCTGAAACCGCGCGCGTGGCTCAATCTTCCGAAGCGCCGGCCGCCGAGCGCGACGCAAGAGGACAGCGACGGCGTAAAGACGGCTGCCGAGTGGGACACGACGAACACCGCGAACATCGTATCCATCGACCGCACGGCGAAGCTCTTTATCGGCGGCAAGCAGGTGCGGCCGGACAGCGGCTATTCGCTGACGATTCACGCGCCGGACGGAACGCCGGTCGGCGAGGTGAGCGAAGGCAATCGCAAGGACATACGCAACGCGGTCGAAGCGGCGCGCGCCGCGCACAAGTGGTCGCAGGCGAGCACGCATAACCGCGCGCAGGTGCTGTTCTATCTCGCCGAGAATCTCGCGGTGCGCGCCGATGAATTCGCGCATCGGCTCGTCTTGCGGCATGGCGTGACGGCTGACGCGGCGCGTGCGGAAGTGGAGGCGTCGGTCACGCGCCTCTTCACGTACGCGGCTTGGGCCGACAAGTTCGACGGCGCGGTGCATACGCCGCCGTTGCGCGGTGTCGCGCTTGCGATGCACGAGCCGCTCGGCGTGATCGGCATTGCGTGTCCGGACGAGGCGCCGTTGCTGGCTTTCGTTTCGCTGATCGCGCCGGCGCTCGCGATGGGTAATCGCGTGGTCGTGCTGCCGGGCGAGGCCGGTTCGCTCGCCGCGACGGATTTCTATCAGGTCGTCGAGACGTCCGACGTGCCCGGCGGCGTGGTGAACATCGTCACAGGCAAACGCGCGGCGCTGCTGCCGGCGCTCGCGAGCCACGACGACGTCGACGCGGTCTGGTGCTTCGGCAACGCGGCGGATTCGGCGCTGATCGAGCGCGCATCGGTCGGCAATCTGAAGCGCACCTTCACCGACTACGGCCACCAGTTCAACTGGTTCGACCGTGCGAGCGAGGGCAGGCCGTTTCTGCGCCAGGCCGTGCAGGTGAAGAACATCTGGATACCGTACGGAGATTGACCGCACAGCAGCACACGCACCGCAGCGCAGAGCATGCGCGTCGATCACAAAATGAAGGAGACAACGTGCCGAACATTCTGGACTTCCTGCTGTTGACGAACGCTGCGCCATCGCACGCGGCGCACGAAGGGCTGCCGTCATGAGCGCGCAGCAAGCGAGCGGACGCGTCGTCATTCTCGGCATCTACGTGACCGATCTGACGTTTCGCGCGGCGCGCATGCCTTCCATCGGCGAGACGATTGCGGGCTCCGCGTTCGCGATGGGCCCTGGCGGCAAGGGCTCGAACCAGGCCGTGGCGGCGGCGCGCGCGGGCGCGCAGGTCGTGTTCTGCACGCGCATCGGCGACGATGCGTTCGGCTCCATCGCACAGGCCACCTGGGCGCGCGAGGGCATCACGGCGCGCGCGTCGGTGGTGCCCGGCGTGGCGACGGGCGCGGCGCACATCTTCGTCGACGACACCACGGGCATGAACGCGATCATCGTCGCGGCCGGCGCGGCGGGCACGCTCGGCGCAGCCGACGTCGATGCGATAGAAGCCGACATTGCCGGCGCGCGCGTGTTCGTCACGCAGCTCGAGCAGCCGCTCGCGGCCGCGCGGCGCGGACTCCAAGTGGCGCGTAAGCATGGCGTCATCACGGTCTTCAATCCCGCACCGGCCATGCCGCTTGACGACGACATCTTCCCGCTGTGCGACTACATCACGCCGAACGAAAGCGAGGCGGCCGCGCTCACCGGCGTGCCGATCGCGAATGTCGACGACGCGCGGCGCGCGGCCGACGTGCTGCTCGCAAAAGGCGTGGGCGCCGCGATCGTGACGCTCGGCGAAGGCGGCGCGTTGCTGCACGACGCCACGCAATCGGTGTGGCTGCCTGCGTTCCGCTGCGGTACGGTAGTGGAAACGGCGGGCGCGGGCGACGGCTTCACGGGCGGCTTCGCGGCTGCGCTTGCGCGCGGCGAAGACCCGATTGCGGCGATGCGCTTCGGCTGCGCGCTCGCGGGCATCTCGGTCACGCGTGCGGGCACCGCGCCCTCGATGCCCACGCTTGCCGAAGTGAACCAGGTGTTGAGCGAGTACAGCGAGTCGGGCCAGACCGCGCAGGTGTCGTAACTCATCCGTGCAGTAACGTGCAGTGCAGTGTCAGGAGATCATGAGCGCCATGAAGTCTTCGTTTGCTGCGGGAAAACTGTTTGCCGACCGGCAACTCAACTTCCTTCTGATCGTCAACGTGCTCGTCGTGCTGGTCGCGACGTGGCTCTCGCGCGGCCAGTTCGTCGACATCGACAATCTTCAGTCGATGGGCGGCCAGTTGCCCGAACTCGGTCTGCTCGCGCTCGGCATCATGCTGTCGATGGTGTCGGGCAACGGCGGCATCGACCTGTCCGGTGTCGGCCTCGCGAACCTGTCGGGCATGGTCGCGGCGATCGTGGTGCCGCGCTTCGTCAATGGCGACGATTCGCCGATGCTTTACACGTCGCTCTTTTGCGCGATCGTGCTCATCATGGGTCTGCTCGGCGGGCTGCTCAACGGCGTCGTGATCGCGCGCCTCAGACTCACGCCGATTCTCTGCACGCTCGGCACGCAGTTGCTATTCACCGGCTTCGCGGTCGTGATCAGCAACGGCGCATCGGTGCATGTCGACTATGTGGAGCCGCTGTCGGACATCGGCAACGGCACCGTGTTGCAGGTGCCGATTGCGTTCTGCATCTTCATCGCCGCGGTGATCGTGCTGGGATGGCTGCTCAGGCGCAGTCCGTTCGGCTTGCGTCTCTATCTGATGGGCACGAATCCGAAAGCCGCGTTTTACGCGGGCATTCCACGCGCGCGCATGCTCATCACGACCTATGCGATGTGCGGCGTGCTCGCGTCGCTTGCCGGGCTGATCAGCGCGACGCATACGTCCAGCGCGAAATGGGACTACGGCAACTCGTATCTCTTGATCGCGATCCTCATTGCGGTGATGGGCGGCGTGAATCCCGCAGGCGGTTATGGGCGCATCGTCTGCGTGTTTTTTGCGGCGACAGTGCTGCAGTTTCTGTCGAGCCTCTTTAATCTGCTCGGCGTCTCGCAATTTTTCGGCGACTGCGCGTGGGGCTTTTTGCTGCTGCTCTCGCTGGCCTTTGCGGGCGGCGAACGCGTGCGCGCAATCTTCGGCTTCGGCGGCAGTGGCGCGCGTCCGGCAACGGAACCGGCAGCGGCTCGCGCCGACGGCGGCACGCCGCCAAAGCGCTAACGCATAGCGAAGTATCGGTAAAAGCAAACGCAACGCAACGCAACGTATAAAGGCGGACAGGGTGCCCTCCCTGTTCGCGACGGCTGACACGGCCAGCACGGGCGACATCGAACGATAAAGGAGACATTGCATGAAACTGACTCGACTGGGTGCCGCGCTCGCAGCAGGCGCAGTGGCGGTGGGCGCGATCGCCGCGGCGCAGGCCGCCACCAACGAAACCATTGTCACGGTCGTCAAGGTGACGGGTATCAACTGGTTCAACCGGATGGACGACGGCGTCAAGGAATTCGCGAAGGAAAACACCGGCATCACCGCGTACCAGACGGGCCCGGGCCGCGCGGACGCGGCACAGCAACTGAAGATCATCGAAGATCTGATCGCGAAGAAAGTCACCGCGATTGCCGTGGTGCCCTACGATCCGCCGACACTCGAACCGGCGCTGAAGAAGGCGATGGATCGCGGCATCAAGGTCGTCACGCATGAAGCGGACAACGCAAAGAACACGATGGTCGACATCGAGGCGTTCGACAACACGGCCTACGGTGCGGGTCTGAACGAACGGCTCGCGTCGTGCATGCATAACGAAGGCAAGTGGGCGGTGCTGGTCGGCTCGCTCGGCAGCCGTTCGCAGGTGCAATGGGCCGACGGCGGCATTGGGAACGCCAAGGCCAAGTACGCGAAAATGAATCTCGTCGAGCCGAAGCTCGAAACCAATAACGACGGCGAGCGCGCGTACGAAGTCGCAAAAGAAGTGCTGCGCAAGCATCCGGATCTGAAGGGCTTCCAGGGCTCGTCGTCGCTGGATGTGATCGGCATCGGCCGCGCCGTCGAGGAAGCCGGCATGCAGGGCAAGATCTGCGTATACGGCACGGGTCTGCCGACCGAGGCGGGCAAGTTCCTCGAGAGCGGCGCGATCAACGGCATCGCGTTCTGGGACCCGAAACTCGCGGGCATCGCGATGAACAAGGTCGCGAAGATGCTGGTGGACGGCAAGACCGTCGAGAACGGCGCGGACCTCGGCATTCCGGGCTACACGAAGGTGACGGTCGCGAAAGGGCCGGGCAAGGGCATCATCGTGCGCGGCCAGGGCTGGGTGAACGTCGACAAGTCGAACTACAAGCAGTATCCGTTCTGATTCCGTTGTTCACTTCGGGGCGCGTCCGGTGGGCGCGCCCCGGCATCGCGACCGCTCATCATGAATCGACAAGACGTCTCTTCCGCCCAGTCCTCGCAACCCTTTCTGCAAGTGGTCGGCGTGCATAAGCGCTTTACCGGCGTGCATGCGTTGCGCGGCGTGAGCCTCGCGTTCGAGCGCGGGCAGATCTATCACCTGCTCGGCGAAAACGGCTGCGGCAAGAGCACGCTGATCAAGATCATTTCCGGCGCGCAGCCGCCGGACGAAGGCCAACTCGTGATCGAGGGCGTGCCGCATGCGCGGCTCTCCGCGCTCGAGGCGCTCGCGGCCGGCATCGAAACCGTGTATCAGGATTTGTCGCTGCTGCCGAACATGAGCGTCGCCGAAAACGTTGCGCTCACATCGGAACTCGCGACGCATGCCGGACGGCTCGCGCGCACTTTCGATCGCCGCGTGCTCGCCGCCACGGCCGCGCGCGCGCTCGAAGCGGTGGGCCTGCCCGGCAACGCGGATTTCCAGGCAACGCTCGTCGAGCAACTGCCGCTCGCCACCCGGCAGCTTGTCGCGATTGCGCGAGCGATTGCGAGCGAGGCGAAGTTCGTCATCATGGACGAGCCCACCACGTCGCTCACGCAAAAGGAAGTCGACAATCTGATCGCGGTGCTCGCGAATCTGCGCGCGCAAGGCGTGACGGTGCTGTTCGTGAGCCACAAGCTCGACGAGTGCTATGCGATCGGCGGCGAAGTGATCGTGCTGCGCGACGGACAAAAGATGGCGCAAGGACCGATCGCGCAGTTCACCAAGGCGCAGATCAGCGAACTGATGACGGGCCGCCATCTGTCGAACGAGCGGTATCGCGAAAGCGCGCACGCGGACGACGTCGTGCTCGACGTGCGCGGCTTCACGCGCGCCGGTCAGTTCAGCGACGTCACGTTCAGGCTGCACGGCGGCGAGATTCTCGGCGTCACCGGACTGCTCGATTCGGGGCGCAACGAACTCGCGCGCGCGTTGGCGGGCGTCGCGCCGGCGCAAGCGGGCGAGGCGCGGCTCGACGGCAAGCCGATTGCGCTGCGCACGCCGTCGGACGCGAAACGCCACCGCATTGGCTACGTGCCGGAAGACCGGCTGAACGAAGGGCTCTTTCTCGACAAGCCGATTCGCGACAACGTGATCACCGCGATGATTTCGAGCCTGCGCGACCGCTTCGGCCAGATCGACCGCGCGCGTGCGCAGGCGCTTGCCGAGCAGACCGTGAAGGATTTGCAGATCGCGACGCCCGGCGTCGACAAGCCCGTGCAATCGCTTTCCGGCGGCAACCAGCAGCGCGTGCTGATCGGCCGCTGGCTCGCCATCGATCCGCGCGTACTGATTCTGCACGGCCCAACGGTGGGCGTCGACGTGGGCTCGAAGGACATCATCTACCGGATCATGCAGCGGCTCTCGCAGCGCGGCATCGGCATCATTCTGATCAGCGACGACCTGCCCGAGCTTCTACAGAACTGCGACCGCATTCTGATGATGAAGAAGGGACGCGTGGCCGCCGAATATCAGGCCGACGCATTGAGCGAGGCCGATCTGTATCACGCGCTGCTTTCCGAAGCGGCCTAGAGGACGTCAACCGCCATGAACTCGCGCATCCAGCCGCGCATTGATTTGCCCACCGAATCGCCCATGAAGCAGACCATGACCACTCCGAATGTCGTCGAAGTCGCGCCGAGCGTCGAACCGGGAGGCTTGCGCATGCGGCTCGCGCGCAACCCCGAGTGGTTCACGGTCGCGCTGATCGTGGTCACGTGTCTGATCGTCGGCGCCATCAACCCGCGCTTCTTTCAGTTGGCGACGCTGTTCGATCTGCTGCATTCGGCGACGACCATGTCGCTGTTCGCGCTCGGCACGCTCGTCGTGCTCGCGTCGGGCGGCATCGACGTGTCGTTCACCGCGATTGCCGCGCTGACCATGTACGGCATCACCAAGGCCGTATTCGCGTTCTGGCCGGACGCGCCGTTCGCGCTGATTCTCGTAGCGGGTGCAGTGGGCGGCGTCATGCTCGGCGTCGTCAACGGCTTGCTCGTGCATCGGCTGAAAGCGCCTTCGCTGATCGTCACGATCGGCACGCAATACCTGTATCGCGGCTTGCTGCTGTCGTTTATCGGCACGACGTTCTTCATGAACATTCCGCACAGCATGGATCGCTTCGGCCGCATTCCGCTGTTTTTCTATCACACCGCGGACGGCTTGCGCGCGGTGCTGCCGGTCTCGGTGCTGGCGCTCGTCGCCGCCGCGTTCGTCACCTGGTGGCTGCTCAACCGCACGATGATGGGCCGCGGCGTCTACGCGATGGGCGGCTCGCTTGCGATTGCCGAGCGGCTCGGCTACAACCTGCGCGCGATCCATCTGTTCGTGTTCGGCTATACGGGCATGCTTGCCGGCATCGCGGGCATTCTGCATGTGTCGAATAACCGCCTCGCGAATCCGTTCGATCTGGTCGGCTCGGAACTCGACGTGATTGCCGCGGTGATTCTCGGCGGCGCGCGCATTACGGGCGGCACGGGTACGGTGTTGGGAACGCTGCTCGGCGTGGTGCTGGTTACGCTGATCAAGAGCGTGCTGATTCTTGTCGGCGTGCCGACTACGTGGCAGAAGGTGATTATCGGCGCGTTCATTCTGCTCGCCGGCACGCTGTTCGCGCTGCAACGCAAGCGCTGAAAACGCGCCGCGCGGGGTTGCGTTCGTGTGAGCGGAAGGCGCGTCGCGATGCGCGCCTGCCGCTTCACGCTAAACGTATTACGTGCGCTTGCGCGGCGCCTGGCCTTCTTCGGTGATGATCGAATCGAAGTCTTCGATCTGTGAAAAGCGCACGGCTTTCACGACGCCGAACTTGCTTCTGTCCACGACCAGATGCCGCTCGACGGCGCTCGCCATCGCCGCCTGCTTCACTGCGACTTCGTGGAAATTCCAGCAGGTCACGCCGCGCGCGGTGTCCACGCCGCCCGCCGAGATAAACGCCTTGTTGATGCCCATGCGGCGCAGCATCTCGAGACTTTCCTCGCCCGCGAACGAATCCGACGAAGGCACATAGACGCCGCCGAGCAGAATCATGCGCACGTTCGGCTTGCGCCGCAAAATCTCCGCGACGTTTAGCGAATAGCAGACCACGGTCACATGCCGCTCGGGCGGAACGAGGCGCGCGAGTGCAGCGAGCGTCGTGCCGCAATCGATGAAAAGCGTTTCGTTGTCGCCGATCAACCCCGCCGCGATCGACGACGCGTCGGCCTTGGCCTGCGCGAAGTGATCCTTTTCCTGCTCCAGCGAATACCCGGCGTTATTCGGCACATCGGTCGCGCTGACGATATAGCCGCCGAGATACGTGAAGCGATCCGAATTCGCGGCAATGTCGCGGCGCACCGTCATTTCCGATACGCCGAGCAGCGCCGCGGCATCGCGCAGGCGCATCACGCTTTGCCGTGTCAGCGCGTCGGCCAGAGCGCGAAGGCGATCGGGTTTGAGCATGGAGGTCCTGGCGCGTGGAGAGAATGTGAATGTCGTTAGATTTGATTCATGCTTGCTGAAACGATTATAACGACAGGCTCATCGTGAGGCGAGCGGAAAGCCAACGCAGTCGCGCAAAAAGCGCTTGCTTCGAGACTTCACATGCAGCGTGCGCACAGCGCGCATGGGAACGCGCTTTGCTCACCTCACCGGCGCAGCGGCCCGCATCGCGTGCGCTGTTTCGACTGACAACGAACGTTTGGAGATTGCCATGGACGGGCTGCCGGGCGAACCCACCGTAGAGGACCGAATCCGCAAGCGCGCGTATGAGCTATGGCAGAGCGACGGCTCGCCGGAAGGAAGCGCCGACGATTACTGGACACGCGCTCAGGCGCAGATCGAAGCCGAAGGCGATACGGGCAACGCCGAGCCGCCGGTTGCCGTCGACCAGTCGAGCAAGGGGCGACGCGCGGACGAAGCCATCGGCGAAGACAGCGCACCGCGAGCCGATAACGGTTCGTGAGGGCACCTGGCAACACAACTGAGCGACACAACCACGACACGCGGGAGAACATCATGGATTTCGAATACGGAGGGTGCATCGTTCATCTGACGGCAGGCGTCGACGGCGGCGCGATCGTTGCACATGCGAGGATCGAGGTCACGCCAGGCAGCGTGAGTTCGGGCGACGATACGCATGACATGGAGTTTCACCGCGATTTCGTCGATGAACACGAGGCGCTCGAATTCGCACGTGAACGCGCGACGGCATGGATCGACGAGCACGTCGAACGGGCAAACGGAGCGGAGCCCGCGGCGTCCGCCGATGGCTATAGCGGCCCGATCAGCTAGCGGCGCATGCAGTCCGCTCAGGTTCAGAATGCCCACGCGACTGACCACGCGACTGACCATTGCCGCGCGTACCGCTTAATTTCATCGCCGGCCTGTACATTTTTCCATCGGCGAAAAGTACTGCGGCTCGCGCGTGAGGGCGCCGGGCATGCACCATGCGGCGGCTTCCGAACATAGGTTCGTCGAATGGAGCAGGGCATGCGTATCGCGCAGGTTTCGCCGTTGTATGAGAGGGTGCCGCCCGTGGCCTATGGCGGCGTCGAAAGAGTGGTGGCGTGGCTCGTGGACGGTCTCGTCGCGCGAGGCCACGACGTGACGCTCTTTGCAAGCGGCGACTCGCGCACGCGCGCGCGGCTCGTCTCGGGCAGCGACTGCGCGGTTCGTCTGATCGAAGATACCGCCGACCCGCAGGCCTTCCATTTCGCGATGCTCGAGGACGTGGTGCGGCGCGCGGACGAATTCGACATCGTGCATTTTCATACCGATTACGCGAGCTTTCCATTCGCCCGGCGTTTGAACTGCGCGTCGCTGACGACCTTGCACTGGCGGCTCGACGTGCCTGGCTTGAGCACGCTTTACCGGCAGTTCGCCGACATGCCGGTGGTCTCGATCTCCGCCGCGCAACGCGCGCCGTTGCCGTGGCTCAACTGGCGCGCCACCGTGCATCACGGCTTGCCCGTCGACCTGCTGCGCTTTCATGAAGAGCCGGGCGACTACGTCGCGTTTCTCGGCCGCATCGCGCCCACCAAGCGGCCCGACCGCGCGATCGAAATTGCGCGGCGCGCGGGCTGGCCGATCCGCATTGCCGCAAAAATCGACAACGGCGATCGTGCGTATTTCGAGCAGGAAATCGCGGACCTGTTCGAGCTGCCGCATGTCGAGTATTGCGGCGAAGTCGGCGATTCCGACAAGAACGATTTCCTCGGACGCGCGCGTGCGTTGCTGTTTCCGATCGACTGGCCGGAGCCCTTCGGCCTCGTGATGATCGAAGCGCTCGCGTGCGGCACGCCGGTGATCGCCTTCGATCATGGCGCGGCGCATGAAATCGTCGAACACGGCGTAACCGGCTTTCTCGTTCACTCCGTCGACGAAGCGGTCGACGCGCTCGCGAAGATCGACACCATCAGCCGCGCCGCGTGCCGCGCGGCCTTCGAGCGCCGCTTCACCGTCGAGCGAATGGTCGACCGGTACGTCCGCATTTACGAAGCGATGCTGCGCGACGCGTGCGACGCGCAACCGCTCGAGGCCGGCTGAAACAAGGCTGAACAACACGCGATCACGGAGCGCTTTCCATGCGATTTTTTGCCATTGCGACCGACTACGACAACACCCTTGCATCCGACGGACGCGTTGCCGACGCGACGTGGGCCGCGCTCGAACGCCTGCGCGCGTCGGGCCGCCAGGCGATCCTCGTGAGCGGCCGCGAGATGGACGATCTGCTCGCGATCTGTCCGCGGCTCGATCTGTTTTCGCGAGTCGTCGCGGAAAACGGCGGCGTGCTGTACACGCCGTCGACGGGCGCGCGGCGCCTGCTCGCTCCACCGCCGCCGCCGGCTTTCGTCGACGAATTGCGAAGCCGCGGCCTGCGCCATTTCAGCGTCAGCGAAACGCTCGTCGCGATGATGAAGCCCGCGGAACAGATCGCGCTCGCGGCGATTCGCGATCTGGGCCTCGGCTTGCAGATCATCTTCAACGGCGACGCGGTGATGATCGTGTCGCCGGGCATATCGAAAGCAACCGGCTTGCATGAGGCGCTCGACGAACTCGCGTTGTCGGCCTTCAACGTCGCGGGCGTCGGCGACGCGGAAAACGATCACGCGCTGCTCGACGCATGCGGTTTCTCGGTGGCGGTGGCGAATGCGCTGCCGGCGTTGAAGCAGCACGCCGACATGGTCACGAGCCAGGCGGCTGGCGCGGGCGTCGCGGAACTGGTCGACGCGATCGTAAAGGACGACCTGCGCGAACGCGCGTGCGCCGCGCCGAAGAGCCGCGTGCTGATCGGACATGCACGCGATGCGCAAGACACGCGCGAACCCGCGGACCGTTACTGCCCGGCGCACGGCACGGTCGCGCTGCTCGCCGGCGAATCGGGATGCGGCAAGTCGACCGCGTGCGCGGGTCTGCTCGAACGCCTCGCGGGCATGCATCAGCAGTTGTGCATCATCGATCCGGAAGGCGACTATCAGAACGACGAGGATACGATCGTGATCGGCGACGCGCACACCGCGCCGGTCATCGATGAAGTCGTGCAGTTGCTGTTGCGGCCTCCGCGTCCGGCAGTCGCGGTTAATCTGCTGCGTGTGCCGTTGCCCGAGCGGCCCGCGTTCTGCGCGTCGCTGCTGCTCGAAGTGCAGCAGTTGCGTCTGCGAACCGGGCGGCCGCACTTGCTCGTATTCGACGAGGCGCATCATTTGTTTCCGGCCGGCTGGGCCGGCGCGAACCAGGCGATTCCGCAGGCGCTCGAGACCGCGCTCGCGATCACCGTTTCTCCGCAGCAACTGGACGGCGCGTTCCTGCGTCAGGTGAACCTGATACTCGCAATGGGTCCGAGCGCCGGCAAGGCGGTGCAGGAACTCGCGAACGCCACCGGCCGCCCGGTGCCGCAGCTTCAGGAAACGCAGCTCGAGACAGGGCAGGCGTTGTTATGGCGGCTCGATGAGCCCGAGCCCGAAGGCATGATCCGGCTCGAGCCGGGCAGCAAGCATCGCCTCAGGCATCGGCGCAAATATGCGGAAGGGCTGCTGATTCCCGAGCGCAGTTTCTATTTCCGCGGGCCGCAGAACGCATTGAATCTGCGCGCGCATAACCTCGTGCTGTTCGTCGAAATCGCCGAGGGCGTCGATGCGGGCACCTGGCAGTATCACCGCGAGCGCGGCGACTATTCGCGCTGGTTCGAAAAGGAAATCGGCGATCCGGATCTCGCGGCGCAAGCGCGGCAGATCGAGCAGGACGCTTCGCTAGATGCAGCCGCGAGCCTCGCGCGCATCAAGGCCGCCGTGCAGGAGCGTTATACGCAGCCGGAGAATCCGTCGATGCCGGCGGTGCTGACGGCGAAGAATGCGGACGTGGCGACGGCAGATGGCGAAGACGCGGATGGAAAAAAAGAATAGTTCGGATGGCGTAATAAATCCGCGCTCGGGGCTTGCGCGACGCCAATCTAATCGACGCGCGCGAGGCTCGCGTTCGGTTTGCGCGCGGCTTTGCGACGACCATCCAGCGGTGCCGGACTTGTCAGCATCGCCGACGCAGTGCTCACCGTGCGTTCCGCTCCACGCATCGTGCTGAGCGTGTCGAACAGCGCACGCACATCGGCGGCATTCGACGGCGCGTCGAAACACAGCGCGAGGCGCTCGAGCATGTGCAGCGCGTGCGAATGGCGCTCCGCGTCGCGAGATTCTTCACGCCACAACGCGGCCAGCGACAGCGACGCGCGCAGCTCCCACATTGTCGCGCCTTGCCTGCGGGCCATTTGTATGGCCGTGGTGAAATGCGCTTCGGCGTCGGCGGATCGGCGTCGTGCGCGCGCGGCGATACCGAGCACGCGCCACAGTTCAGGGACGAACATCATCTCGCCGTTGTTCTCGCAGAACTGCAACGTGTCGTTGAGCCGGCGCACCGCTTCGTCGATTCGTCCTGCTGCAACGAGCGCTTCCGCATAGGCCGCGATGAACAGCGTGATGAGCCGGCGAAAGCCGCGCGCGATCAGCGCGTCGAGCGAACTCTCCAGCAATGCGACGCCTCGTTGCAGTTGGCCGTCGAGAATGTCGCGATGCGCGGACAAACAGTTGCAGTAGTCGCGCCACACGTCGAGCCCATGCAGCGCCACCTGCGAGCGCATGATGTCCAGATACACGGCGGCGCGGCCGAGGTCGCCGCACATCAGCGAGAGCGGGGCGGCCGAAGCGCCGAGCGTGTGCGTGAGCGACGGCTCCATGATGTCGGGCCGCACGAGGCCGACGAGCGTGTCGACGAGCCGCATCGCCTCGCCGCAATGTCCCTCGAGCCATGCAATGCGCGCGAGCGTGCCATTGCAGTAGACGAGCGGATCGACGGCAATCGTGTTGTCGCGCTGTCCGCTGTATTCGAGCTCGGCGAAGCGGTTTCTCGTGCGAAGCAGTTCGGCCTTGGCCTCCGCATGGCGGCCGAGGCAATGCTGCGAAATGGCGGCGATCTGATCGGCCAACGTTTCCTGCCAGGCGTTCTCGCGTTGCTGCGCGAGCTGCCGCAAGCGCACTGCGAATTCCGCCGATGCGTGGATGTTGCCGCTTGAAATCATCGTGGTCCACAGGCCCCACAGCGCGCGCGCGTGGTACGCGTCGTCGGCGCGTTCCGTTGCGAGCGCATAGACCTTGCGCCACAATTGCTCGGCTTTCGAGACCGAGCCGCGCACATGCGGCAGCGCCGAGGCCAACGCCGCGCGCACGCGCATTTCGTCGCGTGCATCGATGCTCGCGGCGGGCAGTGCGTCGAGCATGTCGACGGCGCGCGTCGCGCGTTCGCAGCATTCCGCGATCATGCCGCCGTCGAGCAGCGCAGCCGACAGCGTCGATGCCAACTCGACGCCGAGTTGCACGTCGCCGTCGGGCGAGAACGCCCAGTCGTACGCATGGCGCGCGTCGTCGAGCGTGTGTTTGAGTGCGGCGGCGAGTGCGGCGGCGCTGTCCGCGTTGCCGCGCACGGTTTGCGCGGTGTGCGTGATGAAGCACTGCGACAGATAGCGCGCGTGGCGCACCGCGAGTTCCTGGCGCTCGCCTTCGGCTTGCAGCTTGTCGAGCGCGTATGCGCGGGTCGATTCCGACAACCGGTAGCGCGCGACCGGCCCGTCGAACTCCACATTCACGAGCGACTTTGCGAGCAGTTCGCTGATCGCGATGATCGCATCGGCGACCGTCAGCGACGCATCGCATGCGACCGCGCACATCGCTTCGAAGGTAAACACGCCGCCGAACACCGCGCTTCGCCTGAACAGCGCCTGCGACTTCGCGTCGAGCAGCGCGAAGCTCCAGTCGAAGGTCGCGCGCAAGGTCTGGTGACGCGGCAACGCAGTGCGATAGCCGCCCGCGAGTATCGCGAGGCGATCGTCGAGCCGTTGATACACGCCGACCACGCCGAGCGTCACGACGCGCGCGGCCGCCAGTTCGAGCGCGAGCGGAATGCCGTCGAGCCGCCGGCAGATTTCGCCGACGAGCCGCAGCTCGGCGCTGTCCGTGGCCACCTCGCGCTGCATCGAGTTGGCGCGCAGCAGAAACAGATTGACGGCGGAGCGCCGCAGGATGTCGGCATCGGCGCTGCCGGGCTGCGGCACGTCGAGCGGCTCGACGCGAAACACCGCTTCCGCCATGATCCGCAGCGGCTCGCGGCTCGTTACGAGCATGCGCAAATCCGCGTTGACGGCGGCCAATACTTCGACGGCTTCGGCGACGTGCTCGATCACGTGCTCCGCATTGTCGAGCACGAGCAGACGGCGGCCGGCGAGCGCAGAAGCGATTTGCGCGAGGCCCGGCGTTGCGTGTTCGACCGGCAGTCCGCAAGCTTGCGCGATGGCGGCGAGCACCTCGTCGCGCGTGCCGAGCGTCGCGAGTTCGACGAACCAGACGGGCTCCGTGAAGGGCTCAGTGACATCTGCCGCGGCCTGGCGCGCGGCTTCGACGGCGAGACTCGTCTTGCCGATGCCGCCCGCGCCGACGAGCGTCAGCACGCGCGTATGGGCCAGCATCGAGCGGATCTGGACGACGTCCGCTTCGCGCCCGACCAGTTGCATGCGCAACGGCGGAAGCGGGCGTCCGACCGGCGCGCATTGTGCCTCTGGCGAAAGCGCCGCCACGCTCGCCACGCGGTGCCGCTGCACGAGCTGATAGCCGCGGCCAGGCACGGTCAGGATCAGGTCGCGGTCGGCGCCGAGAATCTTGCGCAACGCGGACAGATGAACCTGGATATTGTTTTCCTCGACGATGGTGTTCGGCCACACGGCGTCCATCAACTCGTCCTTGGTGACGAGGCGACCGCCGGCCTTGACGACCATCGCGAGAATGTCGAAGGCGCGCGAGCCGAGCGGCACACGTTCGCCGTCGCACCATAAGGTGCGCAGTTCCAGATCGATTTGAAAGCGGCCTAGTTCAATCATGTCGTTTTCAATTTCCGGACAACGGGCTGAGGGAAAAACGTGCAGGCGGTAGGGCAGAAATTACCGCGTCCGCGCCTCGGCGTCTTGTCGGTTAGTGCGATGCTTTGTAGGAAAGTCTCGCGATGGCGAGCGCAGACGGCTGTCATGCCGGCGGGGCGTTGCGTGCGGCGTGTGGCGCGTGACGTGCGGCGCCTGACGTGCCTTAACGCCCAGCCTGTCGACGCCAATGTCCAGGGGGCGTGCCGACCAGTTGCGAGAATGTGCGCGTGAAATGGCTCTGATCCGAAAACCCACAGGCCATGGCGATGTCGGACAGCGAACGGTCCGATCGTTTCAGAAGTTCGCGCGCCTGTTCGACGCGCCGCTCGAGCAGCCATTGATGCGGCGTGCGCTGCGTGGTCTCGCGAAACGCGCGAATGAAGTAACTGCGCGACAGATTGCACGCGCCCGCGATCTCTTCAATGGAGACATTGCCCTGCGATCTGGCGAGCAGCATCTCCTTCGCGCGCGCTTCCTGCAAGGGCGAAAGACGGCGGCTCGCCTGACCCGGTCCACGCGCGGGCTCGCCATATCGATCGAGCAGATGCGTGCCGATGGTCACGCCGAGTTGTTCGACGAAAAGCGGGCTCGCGTTGTTCTGTGCGTCGAGCGTGAGCGCGAGCACCTGGGCGAGATGGCCGAGCACCGGGTCCTTGTGTCCCGCGACGGTCGCGATGCGTGCGAGGCCGCGGCCGCGTTCATGGCAGGTGTCGCTGACGAACGCGCGCGACAGTTCGATCAGCACGAAGTCGAAGCCGCCCAGCAGTTCGGCGCGATAGTCGTCGGCGAGATCGCGCACGTACACCGAGTCGCGCTCGAACTCATGCGTGGTCCACCGATGCTGCGAGTGGATGCGCCGCCGATGTCCCGTTCTCAGCGATACGCCGATCAGAAAGCCGCGGCCCGAGCCGTCCATGACGACCGGGTTCGTGTCGCTGCCGAGCGTGCATTTGCGATAGAACCTGAACTCGCCGGTATCGAGTTCGCGGTCGTGCTGCAAGCGGCTCGACAGACAGCCGAGCGAATCCTCGCGAGCCGCGGTGGCAGACCCTGTGGCAGAAGCGATGGCAGAAGCGGTGGAAGAAGCCCCAGTGGAAGAAGCCCCAGTGGAAGAAGCGGCGGATGCAAGCCTATCGTTGAGCATGGTCGTTACCCCTGTTCGTCGCAGCGCCCGACTGCATGCCGTTAATTTACTCGGAAATAATTAAATGTAAGTGAATTGTCATTATGCCGGGTTTTCCGGCGAATTGGGGATGGCGGCTCATTCGCCATATGCACAAACAATAGGCAAAAAGCGCGATAAGAAGGGCGAGAGCCGCGCCGGGACTGGCTTTGCGCGCAGGAGCGGGATGACGGACGCCCGGCGGCAATTGATATTGTGATTTCTTTAGACGTAATGCCGCAATGGAGCGCGTGTCAAAATTCCGCGCCAACAACAGTCATGTATTTTAAGTGCATCTATTAATCGGCAAGGCGCGCTTTGCAGCCACGAAGAGGCGCGGCGCCGCTGCAATCGCGGCCCCGCGCCTCAGCCATTAACGGCATTAACGGCATTAACAGCATCAGCTCTGCAGGAACTCCAGCAGATCGGCATTCACCTTATCCGCGTGCGTCGAGCACATGCCATGCGGCGCGCCGGCATACACCTTCAGCGTCGCGTTCTTCACCAGCTTGGCCGACAGTCGCGCCGCGCCGTCGATCGGCACGATCTGGTCGTCGTCGCCGTGAAGGATCAGCGTGGGCATGTCCATCTTCTTCAGGTCGGGCGTGTAGTCGACCTCGGAGAACTGCTTGATGCATTCATACTGGCCTTTGATCGAGCCGAGCATGCCTTCGCGCCAGAACTCGTCGATCAGGCCTTGCGACACTTTCGCGTTCGGCCGGTTGAAACCGTAGAAGGGCACCGCGAGGTCCTTGTAGAGCTGCGAGCGGTTCGCCGCCACGTTCGCGCGAATGCCGTCGAACACGGACATCGGCAGGCCGTTCGGATGCGCTTCGGTCTTGACCATGATCGGCGGCACTGCGCCGATCAGCACGGCCTTCGCGACGCGCGCGCTGCCGTGGCGGCCGATATAGTGAGCGATTTCGCCGCCGCCCGTCGAATGGCCGACGAGCGTCGCTTCCTTCAGATCGAGCGCGTCGATCACCGCCGCCAGATCGTCCGCGTAGATGTCCATGTCGTTGCCATGCGACGGCTGGTCCGAGCGGCCGTGGCCGCGGCGGTCATGAGCGATCACACGATAACCCTTCTGCACGAGGAACAGCATCTGCGGGTCCCAGGCGTCCGCGTCGAGCGGCCAGCCGTGCGAGAACACGACGGGCTTACCGGTGCCCCAGTCCTTGAAAAAAATCCGCGTGCCGTCTTTCGTCGTGACCGTGTTCATGCTGTGTCGCTCTCCGTGATGTGAGTGAGATGAGTTGCCCGCATGGCTCGCGCCGCCGGCCGATGCCGCGGCCATCGCGGCGCCGGGCGCGGCAAACGCGGCAACGGCCGCGCTTGCGCCCGCTGCGAGCAACTGGCGGCGATTTGCCGATGGAACTGCGGATGAGTTAGCCAAATTATTCTCCGTACCTGTGACGTTGTTGTGTGCCGCTTTCAATGCTACGGGCGCGCATAGTCGCCGTACTTCAGATTGCTTAATTGTTGTTAACCTCGTGTTGTTAACCTCGTGTTGTTAACCTCGTGTTGTTAAGCGCGTGTCGTTAAGCCCGTGTCGCCCGCCGCGCCTCATCACGCATGTCGTCCCGACTCGAACAGGAACCACACGCGCTGTTCGGCTTCGTCGATCCAGTTTTCGAGCAGGCTTGCCGTCGCGACATCGCCATATTCGTCGCACAGCGAATGCGTTTCGCGCATATAGCCGGCAAGCGCCAGGTTGTCCTCGCGCAACTCGGCGAGCATGTCGTCGGGCGTGACGAACTCGGCGTCGTTATCGGCGATGCGCTGCAGCTTCGTGATGTGTCCCGCCGAGCGCAGCGTCTTTCCGCCGATCTTGCGCGCGCGCTCCGCGATGGGATCGGTGGTCGCGTAGATCTGGTCCGACTGTTCGTCGAGCAGCAGGTGATAGTCGCGGAAGTACGGGCCGGACATATGCCAGTGGAAGTTCTTCGTCTTCAGATAGAGCGCGAACACGTCGGCGAGCAGCGTGGTCAACGCGGCGGCGATGTCGCGCGTCGCGTCTTCGCTGAGGCGGGTCGGCGTCTTCAGCGGCGCCGCGCGATGCGCTGCGGCCTCTTTGATGTCTTTCATGGCGATTCCTTTTTAAAGGCGAGTGAGCAGCGGGTCGAACGTGTCGAAGCATTCGGTTTACCGCGCTGCCAGTGTAAAAACGCCGCCCGCAAAAAGTCCTGCAAAAAAGATGAAAAGTTCTGAGGCGCATCACCGTCTCGCCACGCCTCGCCGGACAGTTCTTTTAAGAACTATTAAGGGCTTGCACAAGGACTCGGCAAAACCCCGCCGATAGACTGCCTCCCAGTTCGACTCGCCATGAGTGCGAGCCCCGCACTCATCCCAGTCTGCCTGTCCTTTCCCACTGGAGCCCGTCATGTCCCAGGACCCGTCAACCGGATTCACCCCGGCCGAAGTCGTTTTCTTCAACGGCAAAATCGCGACGCAGGACGACAAGCGCTCGTTCGCGGATTCGCTTGCCGTCGCGAACGGCCGTGTGATCGCCGCAGGTTCGCGCGATGCCGTGATGCGTCACGTGAACGACGCCACCCGCCATGTCGATCTGAAAGGCCGCACGGTCATTCCGGGTCTCAACGATTCGCATCTGCACATCATTCGCGGCGGTCTGAACTTCAACATGGAACTGCGTTGGGACGGCGTGCCGTCGCTCGCCGATGCACTCGACATGCTGCGCAAGCAGGTCGCACGCACGCCGGCGCCGCAATGGGTTCGCGTGGTCGGCGGCTGGAACGAATTCCAGTTCGCCGAGCGGCGCGGCCCCACGCTCGAGGAAATCAACGCGATCGCGCCGGATACGCCCGTGTTCATCCTGCATCTGTACGACAGCGCGCTGCTGAACGCGGCGGCGCTGCGCGCGGTCGGCTACACGAAGGACACGCCCAATCCGCCGGGCGGCGAGATTCAACGCGACAAGCGCGGCAATCCGACCGGCATGCTGATCGCGCGGCCCAACGCCGGGCTGCTGTATGCGACGCTCGCGAAGGGTCCGAAGCTCGCGCTGGAAGACCAGCGCAATTCGACGCGCCACTTCATGCGCGAACTGAACCGCCTCGGCGTGACGAGCGCGATCGATGCGGGCGGCGGCTATCAGGCCTATCCCGACGACTACGCGGTCATCATGGAGATGGCCACGCGCAATGAACTGACCGTGCGCATCGCGTACAACCTCTTCACGCAGAACGCGAAGAAAGAGATTGAGGACTTTGCGAAGTGGGTGAAGATGACGAAGCCCGGCGAGGGCGACGACTTCCTGCGCGTGAACGGCGCCGGCGAAATGCTGGTGTTTTCCGCAGCCGACTTCGAAGACTTCCTGGAGCCGCGGCCCGATTTGCCCGACACGCTCGAAGTCGAACTCGAGGCGGTGGTGAGACTGCTGGTCGCGAACCGCTGGCCGTTCCGTCTGCATGCCACGTATAACGAGTCGATCGAGCGCTTCCTGAATGTGTTCGAGCGCGTGAACGCCGACATTCCGTTTAACGGCCTGCGCTGGTTCTTCGACCATTGCGAAACGATCACGCAGAAGAACATCGAGCGGGTGCGCGCGCTCGGCGGCGGCATCGCCATTCAGCATCGGATGGCGTATCAGGGCGAGTACTTCATCCAGCAGTACGGCGAAGAAGCGGTCAAGCACACGCCGCCGATCCGCCAGATGCTCGACGCGGGTCTGCCGGTCGGCGCGGGCACGGACGCGACGCGCGTCGCCAGTTTCAATCCGTTCGTGTCGCTTTACTGGATGGTGTCGGGCAAGACGGTCG
This sequence comes from Paraburkholderia sp. RCC_158, assembly GCF_041355255.1. Classification (NCBI taxonomy): domain Bacteria; kingdom Pseudomonadati; phylum Pseudomonadota; class Betaproteobacteria; order Burkholderiales; family Burkholderiaceae; genus Paraburkholderia; species Paraburkholderia sp. RCC_158. Next base: position 243,063 of record NZ_JBFUPM010000003.1, read on the forward strand.
GCGGCACGGCGATGTATTCGAGCGCGAACAAGCTCGACCGCATGGAAGCACTGCGCCGCTACACGGTGGGCAGCGCGTGGTTCTCGAACGAAGACGACCGCAAGGGCGCACTGATGCCGGGGCACTTCGCGGACTTCGCGGTGCTGAGCGACGACTACTTCAGCGTCGACGAAACCAGCATCAAGTACCTCGAATCGGTGATGACGGTCGTGGGCGGCAAGGTCGTCTATGCGGCCGACGAGTTCGCGCCGCTCGCACCGCCCGACCTGCCGGTGAGCCCGTCGTGGTCGCCGGTCGCCGAGTTCGGCGGCTACAGCCGTTATAAGCCGACCGCGGTGGCCTGCGTGGACGGCTGCGTGAATCTGTGCGGCGTGCACGCGCATGCACACGGCTGGGCGTGGCGCAAGAACGTGCCCGTTAGCGATTCGAACGGCTTCTGGGGCGCGCTCGGCTGCAGTTGCTTCGCGTTCTGACGCGCGGCGCACGCACCAGGCACTTGATGTTGCGCCCGGCTCTTTAATACATCGTCGCAAGCGGGAACCCTCATGCCGACTCTGACCGATGGCGTGCTCTATGGGCTCGGCATTCTGGTTCTCGACTTCCTCGCGTGGCGCTTCATGGGCCGGCGCAGCGAGCAGGCGCGGCTCGCGTTGCGCGCGCTGATGTTCGGGCTGTCCAGCTACGTGCTGTTTAGCCACGGGATGAATCCGCTGCGTGAGGCGCCGTGGTCCGCGGAACCGGTGCGCCATCTGCTCGCGCAGATTCTCGAGGTCGTGTGGTGGCTGCAAGGCGCGCGGCTTGTCACCGTCGTGCTCGACCGGATGGTGTTGCCCGACACCTGGCACAAGGAGCGTCTCTTTCAGGACGTGCTCGGCGCGCTGGTGTTTCTCGCGGCCGCGGTCGGCGCGATAGCGTTCGTGCTGCAACTGCCGGTGCGCGGGCTGCTCGCCACTTCGGGAGCGGTCGCCGTGGTGCTGGGTCTCGCGATCCAGAGCACGCTGAACGACGTGTTCTCCGGCATCGTGCTCAATGCGACGCAGCCGTTTCGCATCGGCGACTGGATCACCATCGGCGAAGTGGAAGGCCGGGTCGTGGAGAGCAACTGGCGCGCGACGAGCCTGCTCAACTCGCAGGGCAACATCGTCGTGATTCCGAATAGCGTGGCGGCACGCACGAACATCGTCAATGCGAATCAGCCGATGCACACGCACGGCGTGAGCGTGGTGCTGCCGGTCAAGCCGTCGGTTCGTCCCGCGACGGTTTTGCAGGCGCTGATGCACGCCGCGGCGAGTTCGCCGGAAGTGCTGACCGAGCCCAAGCCGCTGGTGAGCGTGAAGCGCGCGACCAACGACGCGATCGAGTACGAGATCGTTTGTTATGTCGACGCGTGGACCAAGAAGATCGGCGTGCGCAACGACCTTTACGACCTCGCGCACCGGCATCTGCTATCGCGCGGTGTGGTGTTGCGGCCGTTGTCGGTGGCCGAACCCATAGGCGAGCCCGCCGACGAAAAGCAGCGACTGCTGCGCAACGTGCTGATCTTCCAGACGCTCGACGACGATGAAATCGCCGAGCTTGCCGCGCAATTGACGCCGCACGAGTTCGACGCCGACGACACCATCTACAGCGCCGCCGACGAGGGCGGCCACGAGCTGCATATTCTCGCGCGCGGCGTCGCGAAAGCGGTCGTGACAAAAGAGGGCGTCGAGGTCGAGTTGCGCAGGCTCGCGCCAGGCGACTCGGTCGGCCAGTCCGGAATACTCGCCGGTGTCAGAACCGGCGTGATCGTGCGCGCACTGACGCGGGCCACGGTGTTCCGGCTCGACAAGGACGCGCTGACACCGATCCTCGCGCGGCGGCCGGACGTGGCGCGCGAAATGTGCCGGCTGCTTTCCGTCCATCACGAAAGCGAAAAGATGCTGCTCGCGCCGTCCGCGAATACCGATGCGGGCAGCGGCGGTTTGCTGCAATGGATTCGCGACGGCGTGCGGCGTTTTCACGAACTCGCGCTGTGAGCGCGGGTGTGCGTGTGAACGTGCGCTTGCGCTTATTCCCGCTTCAGGCTTTTTAAGTTTGCGCCAAGGCTTTTATCGGCGGCAATCGTTACGCTGTTCAAGGCTCGGTCGATGGCCTGCCGATGGCAGCCTTTCGCGTGTTCGCAGGAATCGCGCGAGGACTACGGCCCGATGAAGAGGCCCGCGCGGAGGCCCGTGCGATGCGCTACGTGGAGGAGATGAGATGAACAGGACCATAGCGGGCATCGCGATGCCGGACAGTGCGATGGCCCGCGGGGCAACCGAGCGGGTCCGCGCGACGGAATCGGCGCTGATGTTCCATCACGCGCAGCGGGCGTTTCTATTCGGCGCGTTGACCGGCTATCGCGAGAACCTGGTGTTCGACATCGAACTGCTGTACGTGGGCGCGATGTTTCATAACGTGGGCCTGAATACCGTGCATCGCGGATCGTCGTGCCGCTACGAGGTCGATAGCGCGAACGCGGCGCGCGACTTCATGCGCGAGCACAAGGCCGCGGCGAGTGCGATCGACGAAGTCTGGCTGGCGGTCGCGTTGCATACGACGCCGGGCATTCCCGAGCATCTCGCGCCGCTCGCGGCGTTGCTTGCCGCGGGTGTGCAAATGGACGTGCGCGGCGCGTGCTACGACGAATTCGCCCCGCAGCAGCGCGACGAAATCGTCGAGGCGTGTCCGCGGGAAGCGGGCTTCAAGAAGCGGATTCTCGAGGAATACGCGCGCGGCATGGAGTTTCGTCCGCATACGACGTTCGGCACCGTGAACGCCGACGTACTGGACCGGTGGGACCCGAACTACCGGCGTCTGAATTTTTGCGGGCTGGTGCTCGGTTCGGAATGGCCGAACTGAGCATGGCCCCGATAGGAGATTGACATGGGCTACATCATTTCTTTGGGCGTCGGCTTCGGCGTCGGACTGCTCTACTGGCTGCTCAAGGTGCAGTCGCCGGCACCGCCGTTGATCGCGCTCGCCGGCCTGCTCGGCATGGTGCTCGGCGAACACGCGATCCCTGTCGTGAAGGGCCAGCTCTTCACGCCGAGCGCGGCGGTCCAGAGCGCGCCGCCCGCAGCGGATGGCGCCGCGCAAAAACCGGCCGCGCCGGGCGCCGCGAAAGAGGGCGGTTGATTCCAAGTTAGTGCGCAGTTGATTCCCACGTTAGTGCAGCGATTCCTCCGCTCCATTGCACACGCATTTTTCCAACACGATCAGGTCATGCATATGCTCCATTCGCTCCAGCGTCTTCGTCCTCTCGCGGCGGTGTCCGCCGCACTGCTCATCGGCCTGACCGGCCTCACGCCGTTCACGTCCGCATTCGCCGATGCGGGTCCGCCCGAAGTCGCGAGCGCGAAGACCGCGCTTGCCGCGCGTCATCCCGATGTGTCGGTCGGTCCGCAATACGACACGACGCACGTGTATGTCGCTTCCGCGGATCTCGATGCGTTCGTCAACAGCTTCATCGCGACGTTCGGCGGCAAGGCGTCGCCGCGCGCGGTCTTCACCGTCACGCCGACGCCGAGCCGCACCGCTTCGCAATATGTGCAGACGCCGGTGGGCATGCTCTCGGTGTTCGGCTTCGAAACGCCGGTGCCGTATCCGTTCGGCAATGAACGCACCGGCTACCTCGTTACCAATATCGATCAGGCCGTGAAGGCCGCGCGCGCGGCGGGCGCGGACGTGCTCGTCGACAGCTTCGACGATCCGATCGGCAAGGACGCGATCATCCAGTGGCCGGGCGGTCTGACGATGCAGCTCTACTGGCACACCAAGGCGCCCAACTATGCGCCGCTGCAAAGCGTGCCGGATAACCGCGTGTACGTGTCGCGCTACGAGGCCGACGACTTCGTGCGCCGCTGGCTGCACTTTTCGCACGGCAAGGTGCTGTCGGATAATCCGCGCGCCGATGGCGGCGTGATCGGCCGTCCGGGCGAAACGATCCGCGAGATTCGCATCGCTTCGGGCTTTGGCCGCATGGTCGTGTTCGTCACCGACGGCAAGCTGCCGTTCCCGTTTGGCCGCGACACCACCGGCTATGCCGTCGACGATGTCGCGCAGACGCTGCAACGCGCGCAAGCGGCCGGCGCGAAGGTGCTGTATGCGCCGTACGCGTCCAATGGCAGCGCGGCGGGCAAGACCGCGATGCTTGAGTTCCCGGGCGGATATATCGCCGAAGTGCACGATGGCCGCTAAAGCGACCGCGATGCAGATGACGCAGACGATGCAGGCTACATCGGCGGCGAGTTCACGCAAGGTGGAGGCGACGGCGCGTGCTCGAACGGCGCGCCGTACCGCGCTGCGCGCGTGGCTTTTCGCCACGAGCGTGACGACGGGACTGGCGACGGGTCTGACTGCCGCAACGCCGGCTTTTGCCGTGGAGAGCGCATCGGGCAGCGCCGCGAATACGGCGAGCGCCACCAACACCGCCCTCGGCAGCGCCGACGACACAGCCCTCGTCAGCGCTCCCGCCACAAGCACGTCATGCACGCGCCCAGCCGTGATGTTCAACCGCTGGCAGGAAAACTGGTCGGCGCTCGCGAATCCGTGCGTCCCGAAGCGTCCGTTCGATTCGCTGAAATACATCCCGCTGTTCGGCAATCCCGATGCGTATGTGTCGCTCGGCGTGGTGCTGCGCGAGCGGCTCGAAACCAACGACGCGCCGCTCTTCGGTCTCGGCTCGGGGCATGCCGACACGTATCTGCTGCAACGCCTCGAAGTGCATGCGGACGTGCGCCTCGGTCCTCACGTGCAGATCTTCACGCAACTCGAGGACGCGCATCCCTACGGCAAGAACACGGTCTCGCCAGTCGACAAGAATCCGCTCGACTTGCGTCAGGCGTTTGTCGCCATCGTGGAGCCGCTCGGGCCCGGCGTGATCAAGTTCCGCGTCGGCCGCCAGGAGATGGCGTTCGACTTGCAGCGCTTCATCTCCGTGCGCGACGGCCCGAACGTGCGCCAGGCGTACGACGCGATCTGGGCCGACTACGAGACCGGTCCGTGGCGCTGGATCGCCTACGCGACGCAGCCGGTCCAGTACCGCGACAACAGCGATTTCGACGACGTCTCGAACCGGCATCTCACGTTCAGCGGCGTGCGCGTGGAGCGCCAGGGCGTCGGTCCCGGCGACGTGTCCGCGTATTACTCGCGCTACAACCGCAGCAACGCGCGCTTTCTCGACGCGACCGGCGACGAGCATCGCGACGTGTTCGACGCGCGCTATGCGGGCAAGCTCGGTCACGTCGACTGGGACGTCGAGGGCATGTATCAGTCAGGGCATGTGGGCACGAAGACGATCGGCGCATGGGCGGTCGGTTCGCTCGCCGGCTACACGTTCGCGTCCGCGCCGTGGACGCCGCGCGTCGGCATCCAGGTCGATGCGGCATCGGGCGACAACCATCCGGGCGACGGCCGCGTCGGCACCTTCAATCCGCTGTTTCCGAACGGCTACTACTTCGCGCTCGCCGGCTACACCGGCTACGCGAACCTGATCCACGTGAAGCCCTCGCTCGTCGTCAAGCCGACCAGCAAGCTCTCGCTGCTCGCGGGCGTCGGTCTGCAATGGCGCGAGACCACCGCCGACGCGGTCTATCAGCAAGGCTCCGCGGTGGTGCCGGGCACGGCGGGACGCGGCAGCCGATGGACCGGTTTCTATACGCAACTGCGCGCCGACTGGGCCGTCACCGCGAATCTCGCGGCGGCGCTCGAAGCCGTGCATTTTCAGGTGGGACCGTCGCTGCGCGAACTCGGCGCGCGCAATGCCGACTATGTCGGCGCCGAGCTGAAGTTCGGCTGGTAGGTAAGAGAAAAGCAGAGAAGAGAGCGGCAACGGGTCACGCATACAAAGGTCATCGCAATGAGCACTTCCGGTTTTTCGCTCGACGCCTCCCAACCGTCGGAGCTCGAGTTTCCCTATTCATCGCTCGAATACCGGCAACATCAAATGTTTCCGCGTCTGTCGGCGGCGGAGATTCAGAGCGTGCGGCGCTTTGCGCGGCCGATGAGCTTCAAGGCCGGCGAACTCATCTTCAAGACGGGCGAAGTCGCGCTCGGACTCTTCGTGCTGCTGCATGGACGCGTGCGGATTTTTTCGCGCGACAGCTTCGGCCGCTCGACGCTCGTCACCGAACACGACGACGGGCATTTCATGGCGGAGATGGCGCAACTGTCCGGCAAGCCGGCGCTGATCGACGGTCTCGCGCTGACGGACGCCGAGACGCTCGTGATCGAACCCGAGCGCCTGCGCGCGCTGATCGTCGCCGATGCGCAACTCGGCGAGCACATCATGCGTGCGCTGATCTTGCGGCGGCTCGGACTGATCGAGCAGGGCCTCGGGCCGATCATCGTCGGCAATGGCGACGATGCGCGGCTCGTCGGCCTGCAAGGCTTCCTGCGCCGCAATGCCTATCCGGCGACCGTGATCGACGCGCGCTCGGACCCGGAGGCGGTCGCGCTGCTCGGCGGCATGACGACCGGTCCCGGCGATTTTCCGCTGGTGTTCTGCCCGAACGGACATGTGCTGCGCGCGCCCGATGAAGCGCAACTCGCGTCGTGCCTCGGACTCGTGCCGACCTTCGAGCAGTCGCATCGCTACGACGTCGCGATTGTCGGCGCGGGTCCGGCCGGACTCGCCGCGTCGGTGTATGCGGCGACCGAGGGACTGTCCGTGGCCGTATTCGATCAGCGTGCGCCTGGCGGCCAGGCGGGCGCGAGCTCGCGCATCGAAAACTATCTCGGCTTTCCCACCGGCATCTCGGGTCAGGCGCTCGCCGCGCGCGCATTCCAGCAGGCGCTCAAGTTCGGCGCGCATCTCGCGATTCCCGGCAAGGTCACGGAGGTGCGCCGCGATGACGGCAGGTTCGCGCTGACGCTCGTCGACGGCCAGCGCATCAGTGCGCGCACGGTCGTGGTGGCGAGCGGCGCCGCGTATCGCAAGCCGACGGTGCCCGGCTTCGAGCGTTTCGAGGGACGCGGCACCTACTACTGGGCATCGACGATCGAAGCGAAGCTCGTCAAGGGGCAGGACATCGTGCTGATCGGCGGCGGCAATTCGGCGGGGCAGGCGGTGGTGTTTCTCGCCAACTTCGCGCGCAGCATCCGCATGCTGATTCGCGGCCGCGATCTCAACGCGAGCATGTCGAAGTATCTGATCGACCGGATCGGTTCGCTGCCCAACGTGTCGTTGTGCACAGGCTGCACGCTGAGCGAGCTCGAAGGCGACGAAGCGGGCCTCACTCAAGTGCGCGTGCGTCACGAAGCGAGCGGCGACGAAGAAGTCGTGGCCACGCGGCATCTGTTTCTCTTTATCGGCGCGGACCCGAAAACCGATTGGCTCACGGCGAGCGGCGTCGAACTCGACAATCGCGGCTTCGTCGTGACAGGAATCGCAAGAAGCGACGCGGGCGGCTCCGCGGCGGGCCTGCGCTATCCGCTCGAAACGAGCGTGCCGGGCATGTTCGCGGTCGGCGACGTGCGCTCGGATTCGGCCAAACGCGTGGCCGCGGCGGTCGGCGACGGCGCGGCGGTCGTCGCACAGATTCATGCGTATCTCAGCCAGCCGGCGAAAGTCGCGGCTCATTCCTGACGGAGCAGAAGATGAAGTCGTTTCAACGTAGCTGGACTTTGCATGCGGCCGCGCGTTGCATGATGATTTTGGGCATGGCCGCGAGCTTTTTATGCAGTGCGGCGTTCGCGGCCGCGCCGCAAGTCAAGACACAAGGGCCGGGCTTTTACCGGCTCATGCTCGGCAAGTTAGAAGTCACGGCGCTGCTCGACGGCACGCATCCGTTTCCCATCGACACGGTGATTGAAGACGTGTCGAAGGCCGAGATCGCGCGCGACCTCGAACGCGATTTTCTGAGCGCGCCGGTGCAAGGCTCGATCAACGCGTTTCTGATCAACACGGGCTCGAAGCTGATCCTGATCGACACCGGCGCGGGCGTGCTGTACGGCGATTGCTGCGGCAAGCTGCTCGCCAATCTGCGCGCGGCCGGCTATCGGCCTGAGCAGATCGACGAAGTGTTGCTCACGCATCTGCACAAGGATCATGTGGGCGGGATCGTGATCAACAGTGCGAGCAGCGGCACGATGGCGTTTCCGAACGCGCTCGTGCGAGCAAGCCGGGCCGAAGCCGACTACTGGTTGAATCCGGCCAACAAAGCGAAAGCGCCGGCTTTTCTGAGCACCTTCTTCGACGCCGCGAGCGCAAGCGTCGCGCCGTATATCGCGGCGGGCCGCTTCAAACCGTTCGATGTCGACGTCGATAGCGATATCGAACTCGACGCCGGCATCCGCGCCATCGCGTTGCCTGGACACACGCCTGGCCACACCGGTTATCTGATCGAGAGCGGCACGGAGCATCTGCTCGTGTGGGGCGACATCGTGCATGTGGCCGCGATCCAGTTGCAGAACCCGACAGCTTCGGTCGAATACGACACCGACGCCGCCGCTGCACAACGCTCGCGCCGCAGCGCGCTCGAACTCGCCGCGAATCGGCGCTACCTGATCGGCGCCGCGCATATCGCGTTTCCAGGCCTCGGGCATATTCGAAAAAACGGCGGCACGTACGACTGGGTGCCGGTCAACTACGAGGCCGCGCCTGGCCACTGATGCGGCCACTGATGCGGCCACTGATGCAGCCGACGTTGCGAGGCGAGCCGCCTGCAACGTGGCCCACCGGCGCATAGTCAACACTCGAGGAGAATCGCGATGCACATCGAATCCCCCGCCAAGCAATGCACGAATGCAGCCAGGCACGAAGCGGGCGTGCATCGTGACGAATGCCGCACAGCGCGCGACGAGTGCGAGCATGAGCACGAATACGCGCGCGACGGCACCAGCGCGCCCATCTGGAATCACGTGATCGAGCGGCTCCTCGCAGGCTATCGCGGCGACGCCGAAGGCGAGCCATATCGCGTGCTGCCGCTCACGCGCGAGGCCGCCAACGGGCCGTCGCGGCATCGGCAGGTCGAAGTGATCGAGCGTCTGTCGGAGACGTCGATTGCGGTCCTCTGGCAGGACGCCACGCTGTGCCGTTACGCGGACCAGGTGTGGATCAGTTGCCGCGCGCGACTGAAGGGACGCTGCGCGCTGAGCGGCGCGACGATCCGCCGGAACGACATGATCTACAAGCCGAGAGTGCGCAGCGCGGTGCCGGTCAACGCCGCGGCGATGATTCTCGCGTCGGTGGTCGAGCTTCAGCATCCGCTCGTTCAGTACAAAAATTTTGAACGATAGGTTCAGTTTTTTCCGCGCATGCGTGATTACTGTTGGTCTAGACTTCGGGGACTCATCGCCGGGTAGCCATTGCCCGGCAGCATCTTCATCCCTCGTGCTCTGGATACCGCCTCATGATCCGCATCGGCCCGCTTCAGGTGGACCTGGCCAGTCGGGAACTGCTTCTCGACGGACAACCCGTGCGCATCGGCAGCCGCGCATTCGACATGCTCGCCGTCCTGATCGCCGCGAAAGGCGAACTGGTGTCGAAGAACGACATGTTGAAGGAAGTGTGGCCCGACACCATCGTCGAAGAAAATAATCTGCAGGTTCATATGTCCGCGCTGCGCAAGGTGCTTGGCGAGAGCCGCGGACTCATACAGACGGTCTCGGGCCGCGGCTACCGGCTCGTCGCGCGGCAATCGCCGGTGCAGCACGCGAGCGGCGTGACGTTGAGCGGATTCGGCCGCGACCTGCAGGCGGCCAACGACCGCCAAAGCGCGGCGGCCCACATCCCGCGCAATCTGCCCGCGAGCTTCTCGCCGCTGATCGGCCGCGACGACGCGCTGCGCGACGTCGCGCAGGCGCTCGCATCGGCGCGTCACGTCACGCTGCTCGGCGCGGGCGGCATCGGCAAGACGCGTCTTGCGGTCGAAGTCGCGCGCCGCCTGCTCGACGCGTATCCGGACGGCGTCTATCTGATCCCGCTTGCATCGACGTCGGACGCGAACAGCGTGCTCGCGATGTTCGCCGCGAGCGTCGGCGTCAGCAAGGCGAGCGGTCCGCTCACGCTCACGCGCGTCAGCAGCGAGTGGGGCGAGCGGCGCGTGCTGTGCGTGATCGACAATTGCGAGCACGTACTCGGCCCGGCCGCCGAACTCGCCGACGCGCTGCTGAATGCGGGTCCGGGCGTACGCGTGCTGACCACGAGCCGCGAGCCGCTACGCCTCGCGCAAGAGCACTTGTACTGGGTCGCCTCGCTCGATGTTCCCGCGCACGACGATCAAAGCCAGCAGGTACTCGAGCGCAGCGCCGTGCAGTTGTTTCTGTCGCGCGCCCGTGCGATGGATGCGCGTTTTTCGTCCGACGAACGCAGCATTCAACTGACCGGCACCGTGTGCCGCCGGCTCGACGGCATACCGCTTGCGATCGAACTTGCTGCCGCGCGCGCGGCCACACTCGGCATCGAAACACTCGCGGATCATCTCGATGACCGCTTCGACATGCTGACGGGCGGCAACCGCACGGCGCTGCCGCGGCATCAGACCTTGAAGGCCACGCTCGACTGGAGTCACGGCCTGCTCGACGACGCCGAACGCGCGACGCTGCGCAGGCTCGGCATCTTCGTCAACAGTTTTTCAATCGACGCGGCCATCGCCGTCGCCGCGGACTCTGGCTTGCAGCAAGCCGGGGTGATCGCGGCGGTCTCGGGGCTCGTCGAAAAGTCGCTGGTGGTCGCGCGCGTGGAGCGCGGCAAGGCGAGCTATCGGCTGCTCGAAACCACGCGTGCGTACGCGCTGCAAAAGCTCGACGACAACGGCGAGCGGCGCGCGGTCACGCTCAATCACGCGCGCTATTTCACCGGCTTGCTCGAGCGTCATATGTCGGCAGAAGCGCGCTCGGCGGAAGGCGATGCCGATGCCGACGCCGACCGCTGGCATGCGCGCATGCGCGGCTGGCTCGACGATCTGCGCGCGGCGCTCGGCTGGGCGCTTTCGTCGAAAGGCGACGACGCGCTCGCGGAAAAACTCGCGGTCAAGGTGGTCGCGTTGTTGTACGAGCTTTCGCTGGTGGACGAATGCTGCGCGTGGGCGCGCCGCGCGCTGGAAAGCGTCGCGCATACGCATGGCGCGTCGGGGTCGACGCGGCATCTGCGCGTGCGCATGCAACTGCTCGCGGCGCTCGGTGCGGCGCTTGTCTACGTCAACGGACCGAACCGCGAAACGCTCGCGGTCTGGGCCGAGGTGCTGGCGCTCGCCATCGCGCTTGCCGATCGCGCATTCGAAGCGCGCGCGTTGTGGGGCATGTGGAACGCGAGCCAGTCGTCGGGCGCGGCGCGCAATGCGCTGGCGTTCGCGCATCGGTTTGCGTCGCTCGCGGCGCAGACCGGCGACACGAGCAACGGCATTCTCGCCGCGCGGCTTCTCGGCATAGCGTGGCATTACGCGGGCAATCAGCAGCAGGCGCGCGCGTCGCTCGAACGCTTTCTGCTGCAAGCAGATACGTTGCAGCACGGTTTGCCGCTCGGTCAATCCATCGATCAGGGCGTGGTCGGCCGCGCGACGCTTGCACGGCTGCTGTGGTTCCAGGGCGCGCGCGACGAGGCGCTGGATTTGGCGCAGGCTTGCGTCGCGAGCGCGTGCGCGGAAGACCAGGCGATCGTCACCTGCTACGTGCTCGTCGAAGCGGAGATTCCGCTCGCGTTGCTGTCGGGTCAACGCGAGCGGGCCGCAGACGCCATTGCCTTGCTGCGCGATGTATCGGCGCGCACGGGCCTCGGTGTCTCGCAAGCGTGCGCGCGCTGTTTCCACGAGTACCTGCGTTCATTCGACGACGTGAGCCCCGCGCGTCTCCAGGCATTTCGCGCGGCGCTCGACGAACTCGACGCGCTCGAATACGCCGCGCAACGCGCGATGCTGGTCGCGCAGTACGCGCTCGCATTGGGCCGCGCGGGACGGCGCGAGGAAGCCATCGCCGCGGTGACGCGCGCGCTGGCCCAATGCGACGAAAGCGGCGACCATTGGTATGTGGTCGAACTGCGGCGCGTGCAGGGCGAGTTGCTGCTTCAGGATGCCAATGTGTTTTCAATTGGCAGCGCCGCGATGGATGCGAACGCGTGCCTGACGGCGGCAATGGAGGAATCGCTCGCGCAAGGCTGCGCTTCGTTGCAGTTGCGCGCGGCCACCAGTCTCGGCCGCCTGTGGTGCGCGCAAGGGCGTGCTGCCGATGCGGTGCGCCTGATCGAATCGGCGTGCGCGAAACTCACCCAGGGGCTCGATTTCGACGACTTCAGAGCAGCGCTGCAACTGCTCGAAACCGCGAGGGCTTCGGCCGCAATGGTGCCGCAATGCGCGCACAGAGAAGGCGAGGCGAGTGCGCCGCCTGTCAGGCGTTCGCGGCAGCCGAGAGTGAGCGAAGGATGCTAGCCGGCGCGCGGCATTGGCTTTGAGCGGCCTGGGTTATGCCTGAGTCACGCCTGAGTCACGCCCGCGTCACGGGTGCGTCTGCATCACGGCGGACTGATCTGCATGTCGAGCATTTGCCGTTGCACGGCCTGGTCGATCAGGTCGGGATGATCGAGACGCTCGACCCACCAGCGCAGCGCCTTGCCCGTCTCGTCGTCGCGCCATGCCAGATAAAAATGTGTGATCTCGCGCATGCCGAGCACTTCTTTCTGCACCAGGTCGCCGTTCCTGAGCGCCTCGACGGCGAGGCATTCGGGAATCGTGCCCGCAGCGAGCCCGCGCAACTGCGCGGCGAGCTTGGTTCCGAGCGTCGGCACGGTCAGCACTTCCTGATTGTCGGCGAGCGCGATGGTGCGCGGCGCGAGTTTGCGCGACGTATCGCCGATCGCCACCGCGCGATAGCGCGCGACCACGTCGAGCGTCAGCGGTCCGGGCATGCTTGCGAGCGGATGATCGGGCGCGACCACGAAGACGTGCCGCAAAGAGCCGATCGGCTTTGCGACGAGATTCGGAATCGGCGGCGGATCGCCCGCGGCGCCGACAATCAGATCCGCGCGGCGCGTGAGCAGCGCGTCCCACGAACCGCCCAGCACTTCCGTCGACAGATTCAGGCGCGTGTCGAGCTTGAGCTTATAAAACTCGCCGACGTGATCCCACAGCAGCGCGAACGGAATGATCTCGTCGACGGCGACGTACAGGTCGGACTCCCAGCCTTGCTCGATGCGCTTCGCCTTGCATTCCAGATCTTCTGCTGCGGCCAGCAAACGGCGGCCTTCCTCGACGACCACGCGCCCCGCATGCGTGAGCGTGGCGCGCCGGCCACTGCGATCGAACAGCTTGACGCCGAGATCGAGCTCGAGCTTCTGCACCAGATACGTGAGCGACGACGGCACCTTATGCAGCGTTTCCGCGGCGCTCGCGAAGGTGCCGGTTCGATCGACGGCGTCAAGCACCTGAAGGACTTCAAAGGAAAGATTCATGACGAAGAAGGGCGAAGGACGACATCCATTCGAGCCGGGCGGCTGAAGCGCTCAGCATACTGGATTTCATCGCAGGCGCGGTGGCTGGCGCGCCGGCTTCTTCGTTGTTGTCTGTTCTTTTGTTGACGGCGCTATGCCGTGCGATTGTCGGACGACCAGGCCGCGTGCGGGGCGGCAGAGGTGTCGACGGCCCGGCGCGCCGGCATGTTCGCGGGACGCTTCGCGAGCCGTTCGAACTCGGTCACGTCGTGACTGCAAAACACGCTCACCGCCTGGCTCGTCAATGCGAGTTCGCGCAACCGGCTTTGATTATCGAAGCGCGCCGCGCGATCTTTTTCGAGCATCCACTGATAAAAGCGCAGCCCCGGCGTGCAATGCGGTTCTGCATGCATTTCGGCGTGATGGAAATAGGCGTCGGCCGCGTTGAACAGCCACCGGTCGCCCGTCGTATTTACGGCGATGCCCGCATGACCGAACGTGTGTCCGCGCAACGGCACGACGAGCAGTTCGGGCGGCAGTCCGTCGAATTGCTGCACGCGCGAAAAGCCATTCCACGTTTCGCCTTCGCTCGCCTGATACACGCGCCATTTCGCGGACGTCGACCACTGCTGCGGACGAAACCGCTGCCGGTCCATCCACGTTCTTTGCTCGAACGCGTAATCGCGCTCGACGCGCAACAGGTGCACGGTGGCGTGCGGAAAGTCGTCGAGGCCGCCCGCATGATCGAAGTCGAGATGGCTCAGCACGATATGCGTGACGTCGCGCGGATCGAAACCGAGCCGCTGAATCTGCCGGATCGCGGTCATTTCCTCGCGGAAATCCGGGCTCACGAGTCCGAGAAAGAAACGGCTGATCCGCGAGCGCGGATCGGCGACGTCGCGCAGACCGAAGCCGGTGTCGACCAGCACGAGCCCCGCGGAGGTTTCGACCAGCAGGCAGTGGCAGGTGAGCAACCCGCGCTCGGCGAGCGAACGCGTGCGTCCGTCCATCAGGCGGCCGCCCAGCGGGCAGGTCGAAATGCAGTTGAGATGGTGCACGATCATCGCATTCGTCCCGTAACGGAAGGGGAAGGAGTGATGCAACGTCGCGCAAGCGCTATACCTGGTCGCGCGAGAGGCTATTGGTTCCGCGCGGCTTGCTACGTGCGCGCCACATTCGCCACATTCGCGAAATATTCCGCGGCCATCAGACGGAACGCGGTGACGGCGGGATTGTCCTGATCCGCGCGCCAGGCCATGCTCATTTCCGCGTGAATCGTGTTGCCGGCGATATGCCGGAACTCCACATTGTCGTAATGAAACCGTTGCGCAGACGCGGGCAGAATCGCGAGCCCGAGTCCCGCGCGAACCAGCGACAGAATCGTGGGCGTCTGATCGATGTATTGCGCGATGTTCAGATTCACGCCTTCGGCCGCGAGCATGCCCATGATGCGGTCGTGAAAGTACTTGCCTTGCGCGGGCGAATGCATGATGAACGGCTGCTCGTCGAGTTGCTTCAGTTCGATCCGCTCGAACTGGCACAACGCGTGGCGCCTCGGCAGCGCGACGATCAACGGCTCTTCGTCGACGAGCAGAAACTCCAGCTTTTGCCTCGATTGCAACGGACGCAGAAAGCCGAGGTCGATTGCATTCGCGGCGAACGCTTCGATCTGCGCGGCGGAAACGAGTTCGAGCAATACGACGTCGATCTCGGGCAGCACGTCGGCGGCGGCGACCAGCAACTCGGGAATCAGCTCATAACCGGCCGCGCCAGTGAAACCGAGCCGCACGCGCCCGGTCTTGCCCTTGCTCGCGCGCCGCACGGTGCTTTCGGCCTGCTCGGCAAGATTGAGCAGACGCGTCGCGTCGGCGAGAAACACGCGGCCTTCGGTGGTCAGCTTGACGGTGCGGCCAATGCGTTCGAACAGCTTCACGCCGAGGTTGTCCTCGAGCAGTTGAATCTGTCTGCTCAATGGCGGCTGGGTCATGTGCAGCAGCGCGGCAGCGCGTCTGAAATTCAGTTCTGTCGCCGCGGCGACGAAGCAACGCACTTGTCCGAGATCGAGCATTCTTGTATCGGCATGGAAGGGAAGTCGACGCTCATTATAGGTGCGCGCGCTCCCCATCCGATCCGGACGCCGCGGCAAGCCGCGGGCCGGTGCTGCATCAGGTCGTGAGACTGCCCTCGGGACGCTGCCCTGCAAGCGCCTGTTCGAGGCTTGCCAGCACCATTTCGCCCATCGCGGTGCGCGATTCGACCGTGGCGCTCGCGCGATGCGCCTGCAAAACAACGCGGTCCATGTCGAAGAGCGCAGGCGGCACGTTTGGTTCGTCGACGAACACGTCGAGTCCCGCGCCCGCGATCACGCCGCCTTGCAGCGCCTGCACGAGATCGCTTTCCACGACGAGCTTGCCGCGCGCGACGTTGATCAGGTAGCCGTTCTTGCCGAGCGCATCGAGCACGGCGGCATTGACGATGCCTTGCGCCTTGTCGGCGGCGGCGGCCAGCACGAGAAAATCGCAACCGCGCGCGAGCGACAGCAGATCGGCGACGAACGGATGCGGCACATCGTCCATGCGGCGCAAATCCGTGTATGAGATCGGGCAGTTGAACGCGCTCGCGCGCTGCGCAATCGCACGCCCAACCTTGCCCATTCCGACGATTCCGACGCGCTTGCCGCTCAAGCGGCGCGACAGCGGCAACGCGCCCGGATGCGGATTCTTCTGCCAGTTGCCCGATTTGACGAACTCGTTGCCCGCGCAGATTTCGCGGCATACCGCGAGCATCAGACCGATCGCGAGGTCGGCGACATCTTCCGTCAACGCGCCGAATGTCGCTGTCACCGGAATGCCGCGCGAGCGCGCGAATGCCAGGTCCACTGCATCGGTGCCCACGCCGTTGACCGCGATCACTTCCAGAGCGGGCAAGCGCTCGATCAGGTCGTTCGAAATGCCGGTGTGGCCGCCTGTGATAACGCCTCGGATCGACGCGCCGTGCTCGCTGATATAGGCATCCTTATCATTTTGTTCAAAGAGGCGATGCACCGTGTAGCGCGATGCGAGCGTGTCGTTGATCGCGGGAATCAGAATCGGGTTCAGTTGCAGAATGTTCGGTTTCAAAGCGGCGCTCCTTGTTGTAGTCGACGATCCGGCCGGCGCGGCGAGCGGCGCACGCATCCAGTCGCGATGCCGGCGGATGATGGGCCCTTTCACGAATCGCGTCCAATCCCAAAACGCTATCAGTTGATCCACGGATCGAAGCGTAACGGCGCGCTCGCCGGTGATTCAATCCAGGCATCAATTAATAGCGAGAAAAGATTGGACGGCCCATGACACCGCCCGCAGAATCGAAGCGTCGGAAGGAGCATTCCTTCGCCTGCTTCCTCAAGGGAAGCGGCTAATAATTTCTAAATACATCGGAGACAAAGCGTGAAAACATGCCGCTGCATGACGCCTCTCGCTGCATCAGGTTTTTTACCGATGCACCCGCTGTTGCACTCGCAATTGCATTCCCGTCCCGACGCAAGCTCGCGAGGGATTCGCCATGAATAATGCGGAGAGTGTGGTCGCGGATGCAAAAGCCGCACCGCTTGCGCAAAAGCGCACGGGCCACCGCTGGATCGTGATGGGGCTGATCTTCTGCATCTGGGCGATTGCCTGCGCGGACCGCGCCAATTTCGGCTTTGCGCTGCCGTACCTGAAAAAGGAGTACGGCATCACGAACACGCAGGCGGGACTCATCGTGAGTCTCTTTTCGTTTGCGTACGGTTTCGTGCAGATACCCGTCGGCCTGCTTTACAAGCGGCTCAGTGAAAAGACCACGGGCTTTCTGTTTTCGGTCTTCATGATTCTCACGTCGGTATTTACCGGGCTGATGGGCACGACGTCGTCGGTGTTTCTGCTCCAGGCGTACCGCGTCGGTCTCGGGTTATCCGAGGGTCCGTTGGGGATCGGCTGCACGAACGTGATCAACCGCTGGTTTCCCGCGAAAGAGAAGGGCACGGCCACCGGCCTGTGGATCGCCGCGTCCAAGCTCGGGCCGCTGATCGTGCCGTCGGTGTGCATCGTCGTGATCCAGTTGTGGGGATGGCGCGAGATCTTTTATGTCTTCGCGGTGCCGGGCCTTGTGCTTGCTCTCGTGTGGATGGTTCTCGTCACGAATTCGCCCAGTGAAAACCGCTTCTGTTCGGAAGCCGAGCAGCGCTATATCGCCGACGATACCCCGCGCCAGGGCCAGGGCGCAGCCGCGTCGCGCCGCAATGAAGTCGCGCGTATTCCGTATCTCGATGCGTTCAATCGGACCAGGCCCGTCGCGCAACTCGAGACGATCCGCCAGGTGTTCGGATCATGGAATATTCTGGGCGTCGCGATCGGCTATGGCTGCATGATCGGCATCAGCAACATCTTCATGTCGTGGATGCCAACGTACCTCGTCACGGTCAAGGGTTTTGCGTCGGTAAAAATGGGCTTTCTCGCGTCGGCGCCGTTTATCGGCGCGGTGGCCGGCAACATGCTCGGCGGCGTCATATCGGACCGGCTGCTCGCCGGCCGCCGCAAGCCGATGATGATGCTCGGCGCGCTCGGCACCATGCTGATGATGCTGCTGCTGATCGACGCGCCGGACAGCGTCGCGTATCTCGGCGTCGCGCTGATGCTCGCGGGCCTGATGCTCGGCATCGGCTTCGCCGGCTATTCCGCGTACCCGATGGGACTCGCGACGAAATCCACTTATCCGACGGCCTTCGGCATCGTGAACTGTGTCGGGCAGATTGGCGGCGCATGCGCCCCGCTTGTCGTCGGCATTCTGCTCGACAAGTTCAGTTGGACGAGCGTGTTTCTGTATATGGTCGGCACGGCGCTGCTGTGTCTGCTGCTGCTCTGCAGCGTGGCCGAGCCGATTGCGACGCGGCGCGGTGACGGGCCGCAAGCGCGCGCGAAGTAGCAGGGCCACGCGAGGCGTATGACGCAGGTTTAAGCGCTCAATCGAAGTCGAACACGTCGAAAATCGAGCGCTTTTTCTTGTGCGTCCGATAACCCGATCGATGATCGTCGTAACGGCGTTGATCGTCGTAGACATGCCCGCGATCGCGATCCCGATAGTCGTCGTGGCTCGGGCGCGCGTGAGCGGCTGCGGCAGGCGCGGCTGTTTCGGCGGTGTCTTGCGCGATCAGCTTGTCGAGCTCGCCGCGGTCGAGCCACACGCCGCGGCACTGGGGACAGTAGTCGATTTCGATCGAGCGGCGCTCGGTCATCAGCAGGTCAGGCGTTTTGCAAGCAGGGCATTTCATGGTGTCGCTCCTTGTTACGAGAGGTGGAAACGCTCATCGAGCGGTGCCCGCAGCGCGCTTCGACTTCGAGCGGCGCACGAGCATGTTCACTGCCTCGACGAACGCGGAGAAAGCCATCGCCACGTAGATATAGGCCTTCGGCACATGCGTTCCAAAGCCTTCCGCAATCAGCGTCATGCCGATCACGAGCAGGAAGCTCAATGCGAGCGTGACGATGGTCGGATTGCGGTCGATGAATTGCGACAGCGGGCGCGCGGCGAACAGCATCGCCATGACCGCGCTGATGACCGCGAGGAACATGATCGGCAAATGGTCGGTCATGCCGACCGCCGTGATGATGCTGTCGACTGAAAACACGATATCGAGCAGCAGAATCTGGCCGATGGCGCTCGCCACGGTCAACTGAACGGTGCTGCCCGCGCTGCGGTCTTCGTGGTCCGCCTGCGCGTGCACGACGTGATGGTGCATTTCACGCGTCGCTTTCCACACGAGGAACAGGCCGCCGCCAAGCAGAATCAAATCGCGCCATGAAAACGCGTGGTCGAACAGCGTGATCGCGGGCGCGGTCAGTTGCGCGATCCATGCGACCGTGCCGAGCAGGCCGAGCCGCAGCACGAGCGCGAGCATGATGCCGAGACGCTGCGTGCGCGCGCGCTGCGCCACGGGCAGCTTGTTGCTGAGGATCGAGATGAAGATGAGGTTGTCGATGCCGAGCACGATCTCCATCACGACGAGCGTGAGAAGCGCGACCCATGCGGCGGGATCGGCAGCGAGTGTGAGCAGGGTGTCCATGAGTTCGTCGGCGAATGGGGTTGAATAACGGTGGAATAGCGATGCGATAGCGATCATGATCGCCAAATGCGTGGATCGGATAAACCAGTGTTAAGCTGATCGATATATCGGTTTTTTCGAACATGATTTCCACCGGCCGTGCCATGCTCAACTACCGTCACCTGTACTATTTCTGGATCGTCGTGAAGGAGGGCGGCTTTGCGCGCGCAGCCGAGCGGCTCGATATGGCGGTTCAGACCATCAGCGCGCAGGTCCGCGAACTCGAAAAATCCATCGGGCGGCAATTGCTGAAACCGGCCGGCCGCGGCGTCGCGATGACCGAAGCCGGCGAGACCGCGTTCAGCCGCGCCGAGCAGATTTTTCAGCTCGGCGAGGCGCTGCTCGACGACATGCAAGAGGCGGGCGGCGAAGGCGTCGCGCGCCTTGCGGTCGGCCTGTCCGATGGCATTTCAAAGCTCGCGGCGCATGCGCTTCTCGCGCCCGTGCTCGGCACGCCGTCGCTCAGGCTGCTGTGTCACGAGGGAGAGCCCGCGCAGTTGCTGTCCGAACTCGCGCTGCATCGGCTCGATCTGGTGCTCGCGTGTCAGCCGGCGCCGCACAATTCCGATCTGCGTGTGCTGAGTCAGCGGCTCGTCGGCTCGCCCGTCGACTGGTACGGTCCTGCGGAAATCGTGCGCAAATCCGCGCGCGCGAGTTTTCCGCACTGTCTTGCCGATTTGCCCGTGCTACTGCCCACGCGTCACGCCGCGTTGCGAGCGCGGCTCGATCGCTGGTTCGATTCGCACGGCATCCGGCCGCGCGTCGTCGGCGAGTTCGAGGACAGCGCGCTGATGGCGGTGTTCGCCGCGCGCGGCCTCGGCGTGTTTCCGCTCGCCGAACTGGGCGCGGAAGAGTTGTCGCTGCTGCGCGGTTTGCGCCCGCTCGGCCGCGCGGACGGCGTGGTCGAAGAGATTCACGCAATCCGCTCGCGCCGCGGGCAGCATCATGCGCTGGCTTCTCAGGTGATGGCGAGCGCGCGCTCGTAATTGCGCATCACATGCGACGGAAAGCCGTGGCGACGTGCGACCGGTTTCAGTTCGTGTCCCCACGCATCGAACACCGCGGCGAGCAGCGCGATTTCGCCGTCCGCGAGATAGTCGTCGGCGACCGTCACCGCGACGCATAGGCGGATGACCTTGCGGCGCAGCGCGGGATCGTCGATTTCGTCGATCAGCGTGGCGAGCAGCGCGGTGTCCAGGCGGCCCATCGGTGGCGCGGACGATAGCCGCGCGATCGAGCGGTCCTCGCACAGCGTCTGCAGGATCTGCGCGAACTGCGCCGGCGCGAGGCCGAGTTCGCCGGCTATGTCGAGCTTCTCGAGTGCGCGTTCTTCCGAACTGCAGACATGGCCGTCCGAAGTGAGCGCAAGCGCGACGATACGGGCTGCTGCCTCTTTGCTGTTAAGCGGATAGCTTCGCATGATCGGGTCCTTTCGCGGACAATGTCCGTGTTGATGATGAGCCCAGTCTGCGGCAGTATCCGTATCGGATAAACCTGTTAATCGCGAAGTTAAGGTGCGGAAAATGCGAAGTGTCACGAACCGCCGTTGCGGCGCTTTTTTCAGCGTCGGCGTCGGCGTGAGCGTCAGCGGCATGCGCGTGCCTGACGCCTACGCGCATGCCTGAAGCCGCAATCCGTTATAAGCGGCCCAGTTGCCGCGCTGTTGCATCGACGGCCTTTTTCGCCTTCGCAACGATCTCGTCGATTTCCTCCCTGCTGATCACGAGCGGCGGCGACAACAGCATGCGGTCGCCGGTTGCGCGCATGATCAGATTGCCGTTGAAGCAGAAGTCGCGGCAGAGCGTGCCGACATCGCCGCCATTCGCAAAGCGTTTGCGCGATGCAGGTTGTTCCGCGAGTTGCAAGCCGGCCACGAGTCCGGCACCGGCAATCTCGCCGACAACCGGATGATTGGCGAACGTCTCACGCAGTTTTTTCTGGAAGTACGGACCGGTGTCCGTCTTCACGCGCTCGACGATTTTCTCGTCGCGCAGCAACCTGAGGTTCGCTACCGCAACGGCGGCGGCCACAGGATGACCGGAGTACGTAAGGCCGTGATTGAACTCGCCGTTGTCGATAATCGCGGTTGCGATGCGATCGTGCAAACCGACGGCGCCCATCGGCACATAGCCGCTCGTGAGTCCCTTGGCGAGCGTGATGAGATCGGGCTCGAAACCAAAGTGCTGATGAGCGAACCATTCGCCGGTGCGCCCAAATCCGCCGATCACTTCGTCCGCGACTAGCAGCACGTCGTATTTGCGGCAAATACGCTGAATTTCCGGCCAATAAGTCGACGCGGGAAAGATCACGCCGCCCGCGCCCTGGAACGGCTCGCCGATAAACGCGGCCACGTTTTCAGCGCCAAATTCGAGGATCTTTGCTTCGAGTTGCTGCGCGCGAGCCAGCGCGAATTCCTCGGGCGTCTGGCCGCTTTCTGCTTCGCCGAAGAAATACGGTTGATCGATATGCACGATGTTCTCGACTTTCGACGGCATCTGCTCATGCATATAGCCCATGCCGCCGAGCGTCGCGCCTGCGATGGTCGAGCCGTGATAACCGTTTCTGCGCGCAATCACGATCTTCTTCGAATGCCGGCGCTGCGTGGCCCAGTATTGATGAACGATGCGCAGCACCGTATCGTTGCCTTCCGAGCCGCTATTGCAGTAGAAAAAGTGATTGAACGGCTCGGGCGCGAGTTCGGCGAGCAAAGCCGACAACTCGATTATCGGCGGGTGCGTGGTCTTGAAGAACGTGTTGTAGTAGGGCAGTTCCTGCATCTGCCGATAGGCCGCATCCGCGAGTTCCTTGCGACCGTATCCGACGTTGACGCACCAAAGACCCGCCATGCCGTCGATAATTTTGTTGCCGTCCGAATCCCACAGATACACGCCGTGCGCTTTCACGATCACGCGACTGCCGCTGCGATTGAGCGCGCCCATATCAGAGAACGGATGAATGTGGTGAGCGGCATCGAGTTCGCGGAAATCGGCGGTAGTGCGTTGCTGCGCGGCAGGCGTGTTCGCCGCGGATTGCGCCGGCTGCACATAAGCGATGTCTTCTGTCCGGTAACTCATGTTGCCTCCAGTGTTTGGCTTGTTGGCTTTGTGTGCGTTAGACGTGCAGCAGCAAATGCCGGCGTTCCCACGAACTGATCACGCGGAAAAACGCTTCGTATTCGGTCTCTTTCAATGCGAGGTAGGCCTTCACGAATTTTTCGCCGAGTACTTCGGCAATGGGTTCGCATGCGCTCATCAACGTTAGACCCTCTTCGAGATTGCGCGGCAATTGATAGGGCAATTCATAGCCGTCGCTAAGCAGCGGCTCGGTGGCTTCGAGTCTTTGCGTGATGCCCAGATAGCCGGCCGCGAGCGTCGCCGCAATCGCAAGGTACGGGTTGCAATCCACGCCCGGAATGCGGTTTTCTATGCGGCGCGCGGCGGGCCCGGAATGCGGAATACGAAAGCCGACTGTGCGGTTGTCGTAGCCCCACGCGACGTTGATCGGCGCGGCCATGAAGCGCGACAGCCGCCGATACGAGTTGATGTACGGCGCGAAAATCGGCATCAATGCCGGCGTGTATTTCTGCAAACCGGCGATATAGCTCGTGAAAAGCGAGGTCGGCTTGCCGTCCGCGGCGGTGAAAAGATTGCGGCCGGTTTCTTCATCGACGAGGCTCTGGTGCATATGCATCGCCGACCCCGGCTCGCTTTCCATTGGCTTCGCCATGAACGTCGCGTACATCTTGTGACGCAAGGCGGCTTCACGCACCGTGCGCTTGAAGAGGAACACGCTGTCCGCGAGTTTCAACGGATCGCCATGCATGAAGTTGATCTCCATTTGCGCGGCGCCCACTTCGTGAATCAGCGTATCGACTTCGAGTTCCTGCACCTCGCAGTACTCGTAAATATCTTCGAAGAGCGGGTCGAACTCGTTGACCGCTTCGATCGAATAGGACTGGCGTCCGGTCTCGGGACGTCCGGTTCGGCCAATCGGCGGTTGCAAGGGCAGGTCCGGGTCCTTGTTCATGTCGACCAGATAGAACTCGAGTTCGGGCGCGATGACGGGCTTCCAGCCTTTCGCGCGATACAGCTCCAGCACACGGCGCAACGCGCGGCGCGGCGAGATGGCAACGGGCGTGCCGTCGAAGTGCACGCAGTCGTGGATCACCTGAGCGGTTGGATCGACGGCCCAGGGAATCATCCGGATTGTCGTGGCGTCCGGAACGCACACCATGTCGGGGTCGGTGACGCCGGTCAGCGTGCCGTCGTCCGGATAATCGCCGGTGACGGTCTGGATCATTACCGCTTGCGGCAAGCGCATCGACTCGCCGGATTCGAACTTGCTGCGCGGAATGATCTTGCCGCGCGCGATGCCGGCCATGTCGGGAATGATCGCTTCGATTTCAGTCACATGGTGCTTCTTCAGAAAATCGTCGATGTCATGCATGATTTTTCTCTCGGTTTTATAGCGCTACTGTTAGCCTTGCTTCGCGGCGACGGATGACGCGCCGTAACTCGTCGTCATGCGTAGCCGGTTGCGGCACGCGTCGCCGAACGCACGAAAAATCGCGGTGGAGAGCGCGTCGCTCGCATGCTTCCACTCGGGGTGCCACTGCACGCCAAGCGCGAAAGCACGCGCGTTTTTTACGCTGACCGCTTCGATCAGCCCGTCCGGCGCGGTGGCTTCAATCGCGAGGCCCGCGCCCAATCGCTCGATGCCCTGGCCGTGCAATGAATTCACGCGCGCTTCATTTGCGCCGCATGCGAGGCGCTGCAATAAGCCGCCTGGCGCGAGAGAAATAGAATGAGAGGGCGCGTATTGCACGTCGAGGCTGTCTGCCTTGTTCTCGCGATGGTCGGCAAAGCCCGCACTCGTATGCACGCTTTGGTGCAACGTTCCGCCGAATGCCACGTTCATTTCCTGGAACCCTCGGCATACGGCGAGTACGGGCACGCCCGCTTCGATTGCGGCGCGCAGCAAAGGCAGCGTCGTTGAGTCGCGGGCCGCGTCGTAGAGCGTGTCCGGTTCGTGCGGCTCGCCGCCGTAGCGGTGCGGCTCGACATTTGAATAGCTGCCGGTGAAGAGGAGGCCGTCGACTGCGGCCAGCACGTCTTGCGCCGATTGACGCTCGCCGAACGCGGGCAGCAGCATGGCGAGCGCTCGCGAGCCGTCCACGATCGCCGCGATGTATTTTTCGCCGGCCACGTGTGATGGATGCATGCCTGTCGTCGTTCTGTCGGCGCTGATGGCAACCAGTGGTTTAGTTCGCATAACGAATAGATGTGTTTATCCGGCCGCGAAATGCGGCGCGACATTCTTCGAAACACGGCGGGGCGCGAGTTCGCGGCCGCACGGCCTGCTTCAAGGCTTCGGAGCAGGGCAGGCGGTCGCCGTCAACGGAACGCGCCGCGCGTGACGATCTGATGAGCCGTTCGATGCCGCCCGCCGCGATGCGCGAGCGGGCGCACGCGTGCGCGACGGATGGACGTCAGGCAACGCCGCACGCAAGCAAACGCGCGATTCAGGCGAACGCGTTCACGCAGACGGACGGATCGAACGGCAAAAAGGAGGGAGGCGCTAGGGCAACAGCGACGCGACTTCGTCTGTACGCACCGCGATGAAGGCGCGCGCGGAGATAGAGTTGTGACGCCGAACTGAACGGCGGGAGATGATTGTAAAGACGATCTTGAAGACGGACAGGAAGCGGCGGAACGCAAGGCTGCCGCTGCTGCCGTTGGCGATGGCGCCGTCAGCGCGCGGACAACTCGCGTGACTGCGGTTCCATCTCACCAAAGGGCCACGGACTCTCACGATGACACTCGATTAGCGACGTTGAACGTATTGAACGCGCTGCCTTGATCGCACGGGGCATTGACAGAAGCTGCGCGTCGG
This sequence comes from Paraburkholderia sp. RCC_158, assembly GCF_041355255.1. Lineage (NCBI taxonomy): Bacteria > Pseudomonadati > Pseudomonadota > Betaproteobacteria > Burkholderiales > Burkholderiaceae > Paraburkholderia > Paraburkholderia sp. RCC_158. The sequence goes on from NZ_JBFUPM010000003.1 coordinate 268,454, forward strand.
ATGGATCGTGTATTCGCTGCGTCGGAAAAAGTGATGAACGTGTTTTCCGACGGCGGTATCACGATCGCCTGTTAACCAGCATATACGAGCCGGTGATGCCGTCAAATTGTTTTCTGGATTGGTGAGCGTGGATGCATTGTTGGGATGTATGCACTCGGCAATTTTGGAGCGCCGAAAAATCGTGCATTACCGACCTAAGTCAGCAAGCCCCCGTCGACCGTGAGAATTGTTCCCGTGACATGCCTTGCCGCCGGGCTTGCAAGAAAAGTGACGGCCGCAGCGATGTCAGCCGGCGCGGCGAAGCGCCCGAGCGGCGCGAGGCTGCGCTGGAAGTCCGCGCTCTCGCCATTAGCCGGGTTCATTTCGGTATCGGTCGAGCCCGGTTGAACGAGGTTGGCAGTGATGTCTTTCGGGCCCAGTTCCTGGGCCAGCCCGCGTGTGAACGACTGTAGTGCGGACTTGGTCATGTAGTAGACCGTTCCCGCTGCGCCCACGATGCGATCAGCTCCGGCGGAGCCGATCGTGATGATCCGACCGCCCGCTTTGAGGTGAGGGATGGCTGCCTGCGTCGCGAGAATGGGACCGCGGATGTTGACCGCAAGGAGAGCGTCGATGTCCGCCAGGTCGAAGTCGGCGATCGTGTTGTAGCGAGCGATGGCAGCGTTGTTGACGAGAATGTCGAGCCCACCCAGCGCGCCAACGGCCTCATCGACCGATCGCCTGATGGCGGCCGGATCGGCAATGTCGGCTTGGATCGCGACACCGCGGCGGCCTAGCTTCTCGATTGACGCCACGACTGCCTGCGCGCGCTCGGCTGAGTTCTGAAACGTTAGCGCAACGTCCGCGCCTTCTTCTGCAAGCGCAAGTGCGATCGCGGCGCCGATGCCCCGGGAGCCGCCGGTGACCAATGCCCGTTTTCCGACTAGATTGTTATTCATTGTCCGCCTTTTATGTAGTGATCGATGCATAAATGGTAGAATCGGCGGCACAGACAGTCAAGATATTTGTGTAGTGATCGATGCAAAAAAAATCAGAGAGATCTCCGAGCACCGTTGGACGCCCACTTCGTGGCCGCGGCAGGCCACGCGCTTTCGATCGCGAGGCTGCATTGGCGCAAGCCATGAGACTTTTCTGGATCAAGGGTTATGAGGCGACCTCAATCGCAGACCTGACCAATGCGCTCGGCGTCGGCCCGACCAGCCTCTATGCCGCTTTCGGATCGAAAGACGAGCTATATGCCGAAGCGATGCGGTTTTACTCGGAGACCTACGAGCATCTGGTGCTGGGAAGCTTTCGCAAGGCGGTCACAGCGCGCGAAGCGGCGTTCGCCTATCTGTGGGACTCAGCCGCGGCGATGACTGGGGCAGATTGCGGTCTGCCACACGGCTGCATGGTCACACTGGGGAGCGTCGGGAGCGACGGCCATGCCGAGCTCGGCGACTTGATGCGGGCCGCGCGAGGTGGAGCGTTTGATGTGCTCGTGTCGCGCCTGGAAAGGGCCGTTGCCGAGGGTGAGTTGCCGGAATCCGTGGATATAGTGAAACTCGCGAGGTTCCTGCAAACAGTACAAAGCGGTATGGCGATCCGGGCGCGGGACGGCGCCGAAAGAGCAGAACTCCAGGCCGTCGCTGAGATGACGATGGCGGGATGGGAGGCGCTGGTTCGTCACTGCGACACACGTGTAAAGCCTGATTAACAGATTGATTCGGACAGCGGAGTATCTCGCTGGGCTTGAAAACCGGCTTCGCTTTGCGTCAAGGTGTTTTCGGGCGCGCAGAATTTCGCTATTCCGGCTTCTTTCGACTGGAACGGAAACGTGCTTTAGAGGCACGCTCGCGCGTATCGGTCATTCGACCGATACCTCAGCGATCAGTCGGCTGCCATGATGCCGTTGGAGCCGCGGCGACACAACACGCTACTGACTCGCATCGGAGAATGAAATGAATGACAACGATATTCCGCTTGCCAACGGCAAGGTGCAGTACAAGACGCTATTGCGCGAGGAAGGGTGCTCGATCCTGCAAACGACGGTTCAAGCCGGCGGTGAAACGCAGTGGCATCACCACACGAATGTCAGTGACCGGTTTCTCGTGATCCGGGGCGTCTTGACCGTCGAGTTGAATATCGACGGTCAGGTTCAGAGCACCGAGGTGCGCGAATTTTACTCGGTTGATCCGGGCACCGTTCACCACGTCAAGAACGAGACGAATGAGGATGTTGTCTATCTCACGGTCCAGGCGGGCGGCGTCCCGGACATTGTGCTGGCCGGATCGTCTCGCTGAGGGCAGGGCAACGCCATGCATCTAGATCAAGCCCATCGTCGACGCCTTGAGTGTTGCTGCCGCGCGTGTCGAACACTCGAGCTTGCGAAACACGCTCTCGACGTGGGTGCGCACCGTGCTCGGACTCATCGTCAATTCCTGCGCGGCTTGCTTGTTGCTCGCACCTCGCGAGATCGCACGCAGGACGTCGATCTCTCTCGCAGACAGACGCGGACCATGTGACACACTTCTTGCCGCGCGCCTTGCGACGGGGACCCGTTCCGCCACCAGCGCGTCCACCACCTCGCGGCATAGCCGGCCATTGGCAGCCTCGTCTTGCAGCAAGCGTCCGGCCGCCTCATCGGTCAGCGCGGCGCGCCACGGGCGCGTCGAGCGCAACGCAACCCATGCCACCGACGCAGCCAGCACGCGAGCCTCCAACGTCAATGCCGGGTCGCGCACGCCGCGAAAGTACCCGGAGCCGTCTTGCCGCTCGTACGCATGGGACGCAAGCACGGTGGCTTCGCCGAGCGAGCCGGTTTGCTTGCCGGCGCGCTCCGTCCAGTAGGGCACGAGCCGCACCTTTTCCCAGGCGCTCGGCGACAAGCGAGTAGGTAGGTTCCACACTTCGTTGGGCACGGCGGCCCTGCCGATGCCATGAATCAATCCAGCCCGATAGACAAGCGCGCCTGCTGCGTCATCCGACGTGAATCGTGCGTAGCATTCGGCGGCCGTCATTGCGACCGCACGTGAAAAGCCTGTCATCCACGGCAATTTCAGATCGATGATGTCGGCGATCAATTCCGCCGACGTGGTCCGTTGCATATCGGCTGTCGCGAGCACGACGTCAAAATCATCCAGCGCCTGGCGCTCCAGTTCCGTCAGCCAACTGCCGGCGTGGCGTGTCGCGACTGCGACGAGGCTCTCCGGATACCGCGTGCCGGCGCGTTCTTCGATCAGCGCAAGCGCCGCTTCGACTCCATATGTGCGGCTGAACACCTCCAGATCGCCAGCAAGCGCGACGACGAGTACGGATATCGGCACCGCGTCGCGGGCGAGTTGTGCGGGCAAGCCGCTGCCGTCCCAGGTTTCGAAAATGTGGCGCAGCGCCGTTTCGGTCCCACTCGAAAGCCCCATTATTCGCGCGACCTCGCCGGATACTTCGCAGTGAGTTTGCGCGAGAGGCATCATCGCGGCGCCGACGCCGCCAATCGTCTCCGCGATGCCGGGCCTGCTCTCGAGCATCGCGGTCCGGACCGCGATGTCGTCGCCGAACACTGTTGCGAACCCTGCCGCGTTTGCCGTGCAACCCGACCAACGTAGCAGCGACACCTCGCGGACCGCGTCGCAGGCCGAGGCCTCGAGTCCGGCCGCTTGTGCGAGCCGTACTGCCAGCCAACCCGTGCGCAACGAATGATCGGTCGGCTGTCCCATGCTCAGATCGCCGATGAAAGCGAGGGCTCTTACCGCATCGAAAATGCGCAGCGTGGCGTGGCTGGTCTGAAGGTCGAACATCGGATGGGATAGGGTACGTCGCCGGAATGGGCTAACAATCATACGCGACGGTTAGAAGCGCTGCACCGCAGTGCCTGATGGATCGGAGGTGATGAACTATGCGCGCCGTCGAATAGTTGATTTGACATAAGATAAATTATCAACAAATCGCATGGCGGAGCTTTTTAGAAATGTCCGCCCGCCGACGCGAACTGGCCACCTCAATTTCCCAAAAACCGGTCATTTCCCAAAGCCACTCCAGGCTCTAATCTGACATCACCCATTCAACCCTGAAGGAACCGACGATGAAACTCATGCATGTCGATGCCAGCGCGAAACGCGAGCGTTCGAACTCGCGGGCGTTGAGCCGTTTTTTTGTGGAACGTCTGCGCGTCGGGCACCCGGACCTGGAAGTCGATTATCTCGATGTCTCCGTCGATACGCCGTCGCACGTCGACGAAGCGTTCGCGATCGCAATCTACGCGGCGCCGCACGAGCGCACGCCGGCCATGAAGGCGCGGCTCGCGGCGTCGGATGCGCTCTGCCAGCGCGTGCTCGCCGCCGATGCGCTCGTGTTCGCGATGCCCATGTACAACTGGTCGATGCCGTCCGCATTCAAGACGTTCGTCGACGCGATTTCGCGCGCCGGCGTTACCTATAAGCATGGCGACGACGGCCGCATCGTCGGCCAGCTCGCGGGCAAGAAAGTGCTGTTCATCACGAGCCGCGGCGCGGACTTGCGGCCGGGCTCGCCGTACGCGTCGATGGACGCGCTCACGCCCGCGCTCAAAGCCGCGTTCGGATTTCTCGGCGTCGCGGCGCCGACGTTCGTCGATGCCCAGCCGTTGCAGTTCGCGAATCAGGAAGCACGAGCCGAAGCGCTCGAACGCGCACGCGACGAATTATCGGCGGTGGCGGCTAGCTGGGCCAATTCGGCAAACGCGGCTTCGCATGCGAATAACGCAGACGCCGCACAACATGAAGACGCAGACTCGGAGATGACGCAATGAAACTACGTACCCTGATCGCCGCGGCAACGTTCGCCGGTTTCGGCATGCTCGCCACCTCGCAAGCCGCGCTTGCCGCCGACTCAACCGGCCAAGCCGCCGCCGCTGCCGCCGCCGCTGCGGAGACCATCACGCCCGCCTTCGCCGAAGCGATCGCCAACGTGCCCGGCAAGAAAATGACTGCGCTGGTGGTCGATTACGCGCCGGGCGGCAAGTCGTCGCCGCATCGGCACGGAAAGGCTTTCGTGGTCGCGTATGTGTTGTCGGGCGCAATTCGCAGCGGCGTCGACGGCAAGGAAGCGCAGGTCTTCCATGCGGGCGAGCACTGGATCGAGAAGCCGGGCGCGCATCACACCGTCAGCGAAAATGCGAGCGATACAGAGCCGGCCCGCCTCCTCGCCATTTTCGTGGCCGACTCAAACGACAACAAGCTCGTCACATTCGACCACAAGAAATAAGCTACCAATAAGCCGCAAAATAAGCGGCAACCGCAGCGCCAACCGCGCAACACCCCTGCCGCACGCGCTTCGTTCTAGAACTTCGGATGACATTCGAAGTTCAGCGAAGACGCGTGCGTCGTCAGCATCGCCACCCCGCTCACCGATTCTTCCTTGACACTGCTTTGCATGCCGAGGCGCTCGCAGTAATCGCGCGCTTCGTTCAGCGCCTCGCCGTGTGCGCGGGCCCATGCCATGCGCCCGCCCGTCGCGCTCGCCGCGACCGTGTACGTGCCGGGTTTATCGGTTGCGACGACATGCGTCGACGATGCGCAGCCGGCAAGCGCGCCGCCTGTCGCGAGCGCTGCGAGAGCGACGCGCGCCCAATCGCGTAGCTTATTCAACATGATGTACCTGAGTTTGCTGATCGTTGCGTGATCCGCCGACGGAGTCGTCGCAGATCGGTTAGATGGTTTTTCCGCGAATCGAATTATCCTGAATCTGCCGCTGGAGATCAGCCTCATGGGTCGAAAACACTGTTGCCTTCGCCCGAACAATCCGCGTGCGCTTACTGACCGCGGCCTCGACGCATTGGCGCGCGCGGACTGTTTAAAGCACTTCCCGAAACGTGGCCGAGCGACTAGTCTGTAACGGCATCTTCTGAACCATCCGGACAATGAACTGGAGGAGACATCGATGGAACTCGAAGCACGTACCATGAAACGTGTGACGGTTCGGCTCGTGCCGTTCCTGATCGTCTGCTATTTCATCGCCTATCTGGACCGCGTGAACGTCGGCTTCGCCGCGCTGCAGATGAACAAGGCGCTCGGCCTTTCCGCGAGTGCATTCGGCTTCGGCGCGGGGATTTTCTTTATCGCGTACTTTTTTTTCGAAGTGCCGTCCAACCTGCTACTCGAGAAATTCGGCGCGCGTCGCTGGATCGCGAGAATCATGTTCACGTGGGGCCTGCTCGCCGGCGCGATGGCGTATATCCCACATATCGCGCAATACACGGGGTTTTCGGCGGCGCATGTTTTTTACGGCTTGCGCGTTCTGCTCGGCGTGGCTGAAGCGGGCTTCTTTCCCGGCGTCATCTTCCTGCTCACATTGTGGTTTCCGGCCGCCTATCGCGGCCGCGTGGTCGGCTATTTCATGGCGGCGATTCCGTTATCCACGGTGATAGGCGGGCCCATTTCTGGCGCCCTGCTCTCCATGGATGGCTTCGGCGGGCTCGCCGGCTGGCAATGGGTTTATCTGATCGAAGCGGCGCCCGCGCTGCTGCTCGCGTTCGCGGTCTGGTTCTACCTGACCGACAAGCCGGCCGACGCAACCTGGCTTGCCGACGACGAACGCGAATGGCTCGTCGCGCGTCAGAAGCAGGAGCGCGAACATCGCGAGGCCGCGCATGCATTCAGCGTGAAGGAAGCGCTTTTCAATCGGCGGGTGCTTGCCATCGCGCTCATCTACTTCGGTGCAAACGCAACGAATTATGGCTTGAGCTTTTTCCTGCCGCAGATCGTGAAGTCGTTCGGCTTGACCAACTTGCAGACGGGCTTCGTGACGTCGTTGCCGTATATCGTCGGCGTGATCAGCATGGTCTATTGGGGACGTCATTCGGACCGCAAGCTCGAACGCAAACGCCATGTCGCTTTCGCGCTGACGGTGGCCGCGGTTGGCATCGCGGCGTCGGCGGGGCTCGATAATCCGGTGCAAAAAATGATCGCGCTGTCGATCGCCGGCTTCGGCATTTTCGGCTGCCTGCCCGTTATCTGGACGCTGCCGGCCGCGTTCCTCTCGGGCGCCGCGGCGGCGGGCGGCATCGCCGCGATCAATTCGCTCGGCAACCTCGCGGGCTTCTTCGGACCTTACGCGATGGGCTGGATCAAGGACAGCACCGGCGGCTTCGGCGCGGGCCTCCTGTGCCTCGGAGGCGCGGGACTCGTCGGCGCGGCGGCCGCGCTGCTGCTGCATCACGATACCGCACTGGAGACGTCGGCGGGCGCGGCGCAGCGGGAAGCGCCGGGGCGGCCTGGCGTGGCGGAGTATTAGGCGACGCTCACGTGGCTTGCGTCGACAGTCACTCCGACGCACCTGCTCCGCTCGGCTGACCTTCGACGCTCACCGCATCCGGCGGCATCACGTCGTCGGGCGTGGGCGTCGGTGCCGACGCCGCTGTGCCGGCGCCGCGCGCTTCGCCGTGGACCGGCTCATTCAGAACCGCCGCACCTGAAGCCGCGCCAGGCGCCGTCAGCAACGGCGGCAGCGCCCGCGTGTCTTCGCTCGCCGCCGCGGCTGCCGCCGCGGCACTCGACGCAGCCGCCCCCGCCTCCGACGAAACAACCTCAACCGGCGCGCGCCGCGTCGTATTCCGCGCAGTCACCGCCGCATCCGGCTTGACCGTCGGCGCCGTCGACGGAAACAGTTGCTGGAACCACGCCCGCAACCGCTCCGAACGCTCGGCGAACCAGCCAGGCTGGTGCTCGGTGTCGAATTTGACGCGCGTGTCGACGAGCTTCGAGCGCTGCGCGCGCTGGAAAAAATCGCCGACGATCGGCAGCGCGCTATGCGCCCCCTGCCCCCAGTAATCGCTGCGCAAGGTCACGCGGCTGTCGTTGAAACCGACCCACGCGCCGGCCACGAGTTGCGGATGGATCAGGATGAACCAGCCGTCCGCGTTGCCCTGCGTCGTGCCGGTCTTGCCGGCGACGTCGCCGCGCACGCCGAAGCGTCCGCGTATCGCCGATCCGGTGCCGCGATTGACGACGTCGCGCATCACGTCGACGAGCGTGCGCGCCGCATCGGCGGACAGTTCCTGCTGCGGCGGCGTCGGCGCGAAGTCGGCCAGCACCTCGCCGTTGCGGTCCTCGATGCGCGTGACCATCACCGGCTCCACGTATCCGCCGAGGTTGGCGATCGTGCCGTATGCCGAGACCATTTCCTTCAGCGTGACCGGGCTCGTGCCCAGGGCGAGCGACGGCACCGCCTCGAGCGGGCTGTCGCGCACGCCCATCGCGCGGGCGAGCCGCGCGACCTTGTTCGGACCGACTGTCTGCATCAGTTGCGCGGTGATGCGGTTGCGCGAATACGCGAGGCCGTCGCGCAGCGTGATGGGCCGCTCGCTCGGTTCGTCCTCGTCGCCCGGACGCCAGACTTCGCCGCCCGCGAGTTGAATTTCGACGGGCTGATCGAGCAAGGTATCGGACGGTTTCGCGCCCGCCTCGAAGGCCGCCGCGTAGACGAACGGCTTGAAGGTCGAGCCCGGCTGACGCCGCGCCTGCTGCACATGATCGAACGGGTCCTGGCTGAAATCGCGGCTGCCGACCCACGCGCGGATCTGGCCGTTGCGCGGGTCCATCGCGAGAAAATCGGCCTGCACGCGCGTTTTCGATTCGCATACCGACTGCACGAGGCCGCGGTTCGCCGACACGCGCTTGAGCGCGTCGTCGTCGGAGAGGCCCGTGTCTTTCGCGGCGCGGTAGTCGGGCGTTTCGCGCAGGAACGTCGCGAGCAGGTCCTTGCCGTTCGAACAACCGGCACGGCTGCCCCACGCCGCATTCGCGATGCCTTGCAACTGGTTGCCCTGCAAAATGACCGCCTGCGTGGCCATCGTCTGCAGACGCGAATCGATCGTGGTGCGCACCACGAGGCCGTCCGAATACAGGTTGTAGTCGTTGCGGTCGGCCCATGCCGCAAGCCATTTGCGCAGTTGCTGCGCGAAGTGCGGCGCGGGTCCGGGCGGCTCGGTCTGCCGCTCGAAGTCGATGCGCAACGGCTTTTTACTGAGCGTCTGATACGCGGCGGGCGTGAGCTTGCCGAACTTCACCATCTGCGCGAGCACCGTATTGCGCCGCTGCAATGCGCGCTCCGGATTGAGCACCGGGTTGTAATAGCTGTTGCCCTTCAGCATGCCCGCGAGCGTCGCGCTTTCGAGCACGTTCAGCTCCGACGCCGACTTGTCGAAGTACGTGCGCGCGGCCATCTCGATGCCGTACGCGTTGTACAGAAACGGCACGGTGTTCAGGTAGGTTTCGAGGATCTCGTCCTTCGTATAGAGCGCTTCGATCTTGAAGGCCGTGATCGCTTCCTTGAGCTTGCGCGTGAGCGTCGGCGCGCGGCCGATTTCGTCGGGATAAAGATTGCGCGCGAGTTGCTGCGTGATGGTCGAGCCGCCCTGCCGGTCGCCAGAAAACGTATGCAGCGCGGCCGATGCCGTGCGCCGCCAGTCGAGCCCGAAATGCTGATAGAAGCGATGGTCTTCGGTAGCGATCAGCGCATTGACCACGTTCGGCGAGATGTCCTTCAGCTTGACCCACTCGCGGTTGGACGGCTTGAACTCGGCGAGCAGTTTGCCGTCTGCCGAGAGAATGCGCGCCGGCTGCTCGATCTTCGCCTTGCGAATATCGCCGATGCCCGGTGTGAACGGAATCAGGACCAGCACATACAGCACGAACAGCAGCGGAAGCGCCGCGCACGCCTTGAGTACGCCGCGGCGGGTCGGATGGCGCAGATGCCACAGCGCCGCGGCCACGAGCGGGTTCACGCGGGTCAGACCTCGGTCGAGTGTCTCCAGAATCAGGGGAATAAGGCGCTTCACGCTGGCTACCGTCTGCGGGAAAAGGCTGAATCCTACCAAGATGTGCGGGTTGGGCTGATTTTTGCCCGTGCAGCCGTGGGACGGCGGTGGCTTTGTTGCGGGTTTGTTACGGGTTTGTTGTGCGTTTGTTGCTGCTTTGCCGGTGCTTTTCGGCGGCTTTGCCGGTTCTCGCCGCGGCTCGCCGCTCGTTTGTTGCTCGCTCGCCGCTCGTGTGCTGCTCGTCTGCTGCCTGTTTGCCGCTCCCCGCAGCCGATCCCGCGTGCCGCGCCAGCAGCCGCGCGGGCCACTATAATGTCGCCAATTCCGACAAGAGGTGCTTCATGATCATCAAACCGCGCGTGCGTGGCTTCATCTGCGTAACCACCCATCCGACGGGCTGCGAGGCCAACGTCAAGGAACAGATCGACTACGTCAAGGCACGCGGTCCCATTGCGAACGGTCCGAAGAAGGTGCTCGTGATCGGCGCATCCACGGGCTACGGACTGGCCGCTCGCATCAGCGCGGCGTTCGGCTGCGGCGCGGACACGCTCGGCGTGTTTTTCGAGCGCGGCGGCAGTGAATCGAAGGCCGGCACGGCAGGCTGGTACAACAGCGCGGCGTTCGAGAAGTTCGCCGCCGCCGAGGGCCTCTACGCGACGAGCATCAACGGCGACGCGTTTTCCGACGAAGTGAAGGCGCGCACCATCGAAGTCATCAAGCGCGATCTCGGCCAGGTCGACCTCGTGGTCTACAGCCTCGCCGCGCCCAAGCGCACGCATCCGAAAACCGGCGAGGTGTTCACGTCCACGCTCAAGCCGGTCGGCAAGGCAGTCACGCTGCGCGGCATCGATACCGACAAGGAAGTGATCAAGGAAACCGTGCTCGAACCCGCCACGCAAACCGAAATCGACCACACGGTCGCGGTGATGGGCGGCGAAGACTGGCAAATGTGGATCGACGCGCTGCTCGAAGCGGGCGTGCTCGCGGACGGCGCGAAGACCACCGCGTTCACCTACCTCGGCGAGAAGATCACGCACGACATTTACTGGAACGGCTCGATCGGCGCGGCCAAGAAGGACCTCGACCAGAAGGTGCTCGATATCCGCGCGAAGCTCGCGGCCAAAGGCGGCGACGCGCGCGTGTCGGTGCTGAAGGCGGTCGTCACGCAGGCGAGTTCCGCGATTCCGATGATGCCGCTCTATCTGTCGCTGCTCTTCAAGGTGATGAAGGAGAAAGGCACGCACGAAGGCTGCATCGAGCAGGTTTATGGCCTTTATAAGGACAGCTTGTACGGCGCGGCGCCGCATATCGACGAAGAAGGCCGTTTGCGCGCGGACTACAAGGAACTGGACCCGGAAGTGCAGCAACGCGTGGAAGCGCTGTGGGGCCAGGTGACGAACGACACGATCTACGAACTCACGGATTTCGCCGGCTATAAGACCGACTTTCTGCGGTTGTTCGGCTTCGAGATTGCGGGCGTCGACTATGAGGCCGACGTGAATCCCGACGTGCAGATTCCGCGGCTCGTTCAGGTCTGAGTTTTTGCGGGTTTTAGCCGCGTTTTGAGAATGCGGGGCCGCTGCGCCCCGCATTGTTTGTCTCGTTTGCTTCCTCCTCTGCTTTTTCTCCCCTCGTTCGCTGATGCTGTCGCGCTTACGGCGTGCCGTTGCGGCAGTACTCGCGATACGCATCGCGCGACGCAAGGCGCGTCATGTATGCGTCGACCGCGGGCAGATCGTCGCGTGCAATTGGGGTTTCGAGCCAACGGTTGATCGATAGTGCGATCGGAATGTCCGCGAGCGAGAAGGCGTCGCCCGCGATGAATGCGCCGGTGCGCTGCAATTGTCCTTCGACGATTGCCATGTGCTTCGCCCAGTTCGCGCGCGACGCCTCGATCTGCTGCGCATCGCGATGAGCCGGCGATTGCCGCACGAGCGCGAGAAACGCGTAGCTCCACGAGCGGTTCAATTCGCTTGCCTGCCAGTCGATCCACTGGTCGCAGCGCGCGCGTTCGCGCGGGTCGGCCGGATAAAGCCACTCGCCGCCATAGCGCCCCGCGAGATAGCGGATGATCGAGTTCGACTCCAATAGAACGAAGTCGCCGTCCCTGATGACGGGAACCATCGCGTTCGGATTCAGCGCGAGAAATTCGGGGACGTTGGTTGGACGGAACCCCGCGCCCCAATCTTCCCGTTCGAACGCGAGCCCGAGTTCCGCGCAGGTCCACAGCACCTTGCGCACGTTGATGGAGGTAGGTTTGCCGAGAATCTGCAGCATGGGGCGTGAATGCGGTGGTGGACGGGAAACGTTACGTTAGCGCGTTGGCGGGTTTTCCGCTGGGGCGCGGCGGGTGCCTGCGCGGTTGGGCGCGTTGCTTGCCGCGCGTCTCGTTACCCGCTCCTGCTCCTTGCTGCCGCGCGCCTCGCGCTCGTGTCCTGTTTTGTGCCAACGGGGCGAGTGGGCCGCCGTTAAACCAGCGCCCGAACAAAGCGCCGCCCCGCGTGCGCCAGGGTACGCCCGGGAATTGCCGCTGATGAATTCTGCGTGATATTGTTAATCCATGCGGAGGACGGCTGCACGCCGCCTCCCCCGGAAAGCAATTTACCGCAGCGAGCGTCGCCATGAGTGATGTACGCCACCATCTGAGTCCGCGGGACCGTCTGGAGCTGTTGTGCTGGCTCACATGCGGCAGCCTCGGCGCTTACTACCTCAACGAGGACTGGCCCGACGCGGCGTTCCACGTGCAGGCCGCCCACAAATGGCTCGACCGGCGCGCGCGCGAGGCCGACTGGCTCGCCATCGCCAAGCTGTCGGCCACCGCGCTGGAAATCGCCCGCCGGCACGCGCGCTTCGTCGACACCGACTGGGCCCGCGACGCCGTCGAGGAAATTCTCGACACCGACGAACTCGATCCGCAAGCGCGGCTCGTCCGGCAGGTTCTCGCGGACTGCGAGAAGGCGCTGGCGGACCGGCGGACGGCGGACTGATTGGTATCGAGAGGGCAAGCTGGCGCCGCCGCGCGTTTTTTGCCCGCAAGTCTAAAAACGAACGTTTCGCACGAATCCCGACGCCGAACTCTGGCGGTGCGGGAAGCCGTTTCAGCAGCAAGTCCGCATCTCGCGCTTCGCCGTGCCCGCCATCTCTTCAAACCCGCGAAAACACCTGCGCGACACGCCTTCCCTCCGCGTCCCCTCCGTAAAAACACCCGCCCAAACCACCTCGCCTCGCTCTCCCCAGCCGCTAAAATACCGGGCACATCGCGCGTCGCGCTTCCCTCTCCCGGTCGAACATCTTGAAACGCAAAATGCCGGCGCTGAACGCGCTCAAAGCCTTCGAAGTGGCTGGCCGCACCGGCAGCTTCACGCGCGCCGCGGAATTGCTGAACGTCACGCAAAGCGCCGTGAGCCGGCAAGTGCGTCAACTCGAGGCGCAAATCGGCGAGACGCTGCTGCAACGCCATCATCACCATCTCGAACTGTCGGCCGCCGGGCGCGTGCTGTTGCAGGCGCTGCAGCAATCGTTCGACCGTATCGAACTGACGGTGCGCAGCCTGCAGGAGAAAACGCATCGTAACCGGCTGCGCATCAACGCACCGCCCACCTTCACGAGCCGCTGGCTGATGCCGCGTCTCGGCCGGCTGCGCGACGCGCACCCGCATCTCGAACTGAGCCTGTCGACGCGCATCGACGACAAGCTCGCGGAATCCGGCGTGCTCGATTGCGCGATACGCTTCGGCAACGGCGAGTGGGAAGGTTTCGACAATCGTCTGTTGATGAACGAGCGGCACGTCGCCGTCTGCGCGCCCGCGCTGCTCGCGCGCCAGGCGGGGCGCGCGTCGATCGATCTGAACGAATTCACGCTGCTGCACGTATTGGCGAGCGCGGATCAGCGTTACCTGACCTGGCAACACTGGCTGAAGGCGGCCGGAATCGACAATGTGGATACGCGCGGCGGCTATGAATTCGATCTGCTCGACCACGCGATTCGTGCCGCCATCGACGGCCTCGGTGTGACGATCGCCGACCGTCACATGGTCGCGCGTGAACTCGCCGACGGGCAACTGGTGCAGGTGCTGAACGTGCACGTCGACGGCCATCAGTCGTACTGGCTCGTGACGCGCGCCGGGCAGGAGGAACTGCCGCACGTCGCGCTGTTTCGCGACTGGCTGCAACAGGAAATCTGGCTGGGCGAACGGTCTTTCGAAGGGTCGGAGGCGATGCCGCTCGGCGACGTCTAACGTGTAGTGAAACGCGCGGCGTCAACCGCGTTTGTTTTTCACAGAGTGCCGATAAAAAACGCGCCGATCGCATTGCATCGGCGCGCTGTCCTCGTCAGCTTCAACACAACGCCGACACCCCTCAAGCGGCGCTAGCCCACTCCGCCACCTCAGCCTCGCGCGCAGCATGCGCGGCAGCGTCTTCGAGAATCATGTCGGCGCCCTTCTCCGCGACCATCATCGTCGGCGCATTGATGTTGCCGGACGTGATGTTCGGGAAGATCGACGCATCGACGACGCGCAAGCCCGCCATGCCGTGCACGCGCAAACGCGCATCCACCACCGACGTCCGCGGATCGTCGCCCATCGCGCACGAGCCGCACAGGTGATAGATCGAGCCGGACTGCTCGCGGAAATATTGCAGGAAGTCCTCGCGCGACGCGACCTGCGGCCCCGGCGAGATTTCCTCGACTGTGATCTCCTTCAGTGCCGGCGAGCCCATGATCTTGCGCACGAGTTCGCAACCCTGAATCACCTCGTCGATGTCCTTCTGTGTGCTGAGCGCGTTCAGCCGAATCTTCGCGGCGTCGGCCGCGCGATTCGACGCGATTTCGATCGAGCCGCGGCTCGTCGGCCGGCAAGGGTTGAATGCGAGCAGGAAGCCCGAGTACGGCTCCGGTTCGAGATTCGCCTTGCTGCTCTTCGGAATGCGGTACGACAGCGGATTGAAGTAAAGCTGCAGGTTCGGCTGCGCCTCGCGTTCACTGCCTTTGAAAAAACCGCCCGACTGATTCACGCTCATTGCAAGCGGCCCCTTGCGCGTGAGCAGATATTGCAGCCCAAGTTTGAGCTTGCCGAGAAGCGGCCGCATTTCGTCGTTGAGCGTTTTGACGTTCGCGCGGTAGTAGAAGCTCACGCACAAATGGTCCTGCAAATTGCGGCCGACGGCGGGCAACTCATTGACGGTGGCGATGCCGTGCTTCGTGAGCAGCGCACTGTCGCCGACGCCGGACAGTTGCAGGAGCTTCGGCGAATCGACCGCGCCCGCGCACAAGATCACCTCGCGGTTCGCCATGAAACGCCGCACGACACCCTCCTGCGTGACGCTCACACCAATCGCGCGCCGCTCGCCGTCGAACAGCACACGATCGACCAGCACGTTATGCTCGATCGTGAGATTTTTCCGCGCGAGCGCCGGATGCAGATACTCGAAGCTGCTCGACGAGCGCTGACCATTGCGCGTGTTCACATCGTAGATACCGGCGCCTTCGAATTGCGCGCCGTTGAAGTCGTCGCTGCGCTGATAGCCGGCCTGATCGCAGCCCTTCAGAAAGACGTGGCAAATCGGATGCACGGCGTCTTTCATCGGCGAGATGCGGATCGGCCCATCGGCGCCGTGATACTTCGTATTGCCAAGCGGATGCGATTCGAGCTTGCGGAAATACGGTAGCACGTCGCGAAACGCCCAGCCGGAGTTGCCCGCTGCCGCCCAATCGTCGAAATCGCTCGCTTGCCCGCGCACGTAAATCATCGCGTTGATGGAGCCGGAGCCCCCCTGCACCTTGCCGCGCGGACAGTAAATAGGCCGGTTATCCAGCGCTTTTTCCGGCTCGCTGTAATACATCCAGTTATAGGTTTCGTTGTAGTAGGTCTTCGTAAAGCCCACTGGAATCCTGAACCAGAACGAACTGTCCTTGCCGCCCGCCTCGAGCAGCAGCACCGAATATTGGCCCGACGCCGACAGGCGATTAGCGAGAATGCAGCCCGCCGAACCCGCGCCGACGATGATGTAATCGTAGTTCATGCTCTAACCCCTGGCCGGCGCGAGATCTTTCACGTCGGCAGGTTGTGCGGCCATTTGCAGATGCAGACGCTCGCCCGTGTACGGCGTGTGCTGTGCGACGACTTCCATGTTCAGCTCGACGCCAAGCCCAGGTTCGCGCGACGGAATGATGTAGCCGTCTTCCCATTGAATCGGCTTCTTCAAAACCGCCGCATGAAAACCGTCCCACGTGCCGATGCTTTCCTGAATCAGGAAGTTCGGCGTGCATGTCGCCAATTGAATGCTTGCGGCCGCACCGATCGGACCGTTGTACAGATGCGGTGCGATCTGCGCGTAATACACCTCGGCGAGCGCGGCCACTTTCTTCGCTTCGAGCAGACCGCCCACGCGCGCCACGTTCAATTGCAGAATCGATGCGGCGCCCGCTTGCAGCAGCTTGAAAAATTCGTACTTGGTAGTCAGCCGCTCGCCCGCTGCAATCGGAATGCTCGTGTGCCGCGAGACTTGCGCCATCGCGTCTTCCTGGCCGGGCGGCACGGGTTCCTCGAACCATAGCGGATCGTATTTTTCGAGGCGCTTCGCAAGACGGATTGCCGATGAAGGCACCATCTGTCCATGCGTGCCGAACAGCAGATCGGCCTTGCTGCCCACCGCTTCACGCACGCGGCGGCAGAACGTCTCGCAGCGGTCGAGTACTTCCATCGACAGTTGATGCCCCGAGTACGCCGTGTACGGCCCGGCCGGATCGAACTTCACCGCGGTAAAGCCGCGCTTCACATTCCCGGCGGCGCATTCGGCGGCAAGATCGGGATCGTCGTAGTCGTATTCGCCGCGGCTGTTCTTCGGGTATAGGTACGTGTATGAGCGCAGACGCTGATTCACCATGCCGCCGAGCAATTCGTAAACCGGCTTGCCTGCCGCCTTGCCGATAATGTCCCAGCACGCCATTTCGAGGCCGCTCACCACGCCCATCATCGTCAGATCGGGACGTTGCGTGAAGCCGCTCGAATAGGCTTCGCGCCACAAGCGCTCAATATGATGCGGGTCCTTGTCGAGCAGATAGCGCGCAAACACATCGTCGACGATATGCGTCATTGCTTTCGGATGAAACGTCGCCGAATAGATTTCGCCGACGCCTTCAATACCGCAGTCGGTTTTCAGCTTGACGAAGATCCAGTACATGCCGCCCACGTGCGGCGGCGGTACGGCAACGATATGCGTTTCGAGGGAGACAACTTTCATTTACGCAACCTCTTTCCTGTTAAGCATGTTTCTCAACGCGAGCCCCGCAAAACCGCCGAGCGCAGCCATCGCCGCCACATAACCGAAATACAGCTGATAGCCGAATACGCCGGGGAACGTTTGCGTCAGATAACCGTTGATGAGCGGCAGAAATACATCGGGCGAATAACCAAGTACGGAGATGAGGCCGATGGCGAGGCCCATCGTCGAAACGGGGATGTTGCAGCGGTCCAGCAGCGACCAGTAAAGCCCGCGAATCGCGTAGGTCAGAATGCCGATGAACAGCACGAGGAACACCAGCAATACGTGGCTCGCAATGCGTGGTGCGGCCATCAATCCGAGCAGGGACAGCGCGGCGAGGAACAGCGCGATGACCAGCACCGATACCTTCGAGTAACGGTCGCCGAGAAAGCCGCCGCCAATGCCGCCAATCGGCCGCATCCACAGTTTGAGCGTGGTGATCGTGCCGGCCATGACGACGGTCAGGCCGATTTCGCCTTCGTGCAGATAGGCGGAAAAGCTATACGTCGCCCAGAACACCTGGTAGCCGCAGAACACGATCGCCGCGACGAGCCACAACTCCGGAATCTTTGCGAGCGTGGCGAGATCGGCGAGCACGTTGTTGCGCCGGCGCGCAGCGCGATTGGCCGCGTCGTCACGCGCGCCCTGCTCGCCTTGCGGGTCTTTCACGAGAACCAGCACCACACCGAGCGCAATGCACAAGAACGCGTACATGTAGACGACCATTCTGAAACCCGCGGCGACTGACTCGCCCTTCGTCTGCGTCGCCCATGCGAAGAGCGTGATCGCGACCGTCGCGAGCATCGCCTCGATGAGCCCGCGCCCGCCGTCGAGCAGACCGAAGAAGCGGCCTTGCTCGTCGGCGCCGGCGATCATCGTCACGCGTTTGATGACAGCGGCCCAGAACGTCAGGCCCGTCGACAAGCCCCAGCCGCCGAAGATCAGCATCAGCATCTGAAACGAAGGCGCGGTCGAATACCAGAGCCCCAGTGCGCCGGTCGCGATCAGCGAAAAACAGATCAATAGGCGCGGCGCGATGCGATCCGCGAGCCAGCCGCTCGGCAGATAGCTCAGCAGAAAAATCGTGCCGAGCGACGAATACAGATAGCCGAGTTGGCTATCGGTGATATGAAACACTTCGAGCATCGTCGGCTGATAAACCTGCCGCAGATACAGGATCGGATAGATCGCGCCGGCTGCGAGAACCAGCAACATCAGTTGCGTATAACGGCGCGCTCTGGTGTTTTGCAGCGCGGCTTGCAGGTCGTTTTCGTTTAACGCCAGCGCTGCGGCGTTCGAAGCGGATCGGACGGGTTGAGATGACACGTGAGCCTCCTGAGAGACCCCGCTCCGCATGAGCGGCCCGTGAGTCTCCAATATGTTTTGATGTTTTGTTATGAATGAGCAGCGGTTTTGCTGCGTGTTTGCATCAGTACTTCATGACGACAAGACGCGTCTGCGTGAATTCGAGCATGCCGTGCTTGCCGTCGTCGCCGCCGAGCCCCGAGCGTTTCCAGCCCGCATGAAAGCCCTGATACGGATCGGCCGGCGTGCGGTTCACATACAACTCGCCCGCCTCGATGCCGTTGGCGATCTTCATCGCGCTGCGATAGTTCTCGGTGTAAAGCACCGACGACAAACCGAACTGGTGATCGTTGGCCATCTCGAGTGCTTCGTCGAGCGTGCGGTATTTGACGACCGGCATCACGGGGCCGAAGGTCTCTTCCTGCACGATCTCCATGTCCTGCCGGCAGTTCGACAACAACGTGGCCGGATAGAAGAACCCTTTGCGTTCCGTCGATGCCGGCAGCTTGCCGCCTGTTTCCAGCGTCGCGCCTGCTGCAACCGCGCGCGCGACCATCGCGTGAATCGACTGACGCGATGCTTCATTGACGAGCGGACCCATCAGCGACGGCTGTTCGCCGCGGTCGCCGAACTCGACTGCGCTCATGTGGCGCTTGAGCAGCGCGACGAAGCGGTCATGCACGCTTTCCTGCACATAGACGCGTTCGATCGCCGTGCAAAGCTGGCCGCAGTGCGTGGTTTTCGACGCGACCAGTTCACGCGCGGCTTTTTCCAGATCGGCGTCGGCTTCGATAATGGCCGGCGTCTTGCCGCCCAGTTCGAGCGACGGCTTCGCGATATTCGCCTTGCAGTAATCGAGCACCTTGCGGCCTGCGCCGACGCTGCCCGTCAACGTGATCATGCCGACCTTGGGATGCGTGCACAGCGCTTCGGCGGTCGCATGATCCATCGCGAGAATGTTGACGACGCCTGCGGGCAAACCGGCTTTCTCGACGGCCTTCGCGATTTCGAACGCCGAGGTCGGCGTGTTGTTGCTTGGGCGCACGACGACCGTGTTGCCCGCGATCAGCGCGGGCGCCACCTTGCGCATGAACGTGTAGACCGGGTAGTTGAACGGAATCAGGCACGCGACCACGCCGATCGGCTCGCGATGCAGCACGAGGTTTTCGTCGGGCGTATCGCTTGGAATCACTTCGCCTTCGATGCGCCGCGCCCACTCTGCGTGGTAACGCGTGATCTGCGCGGCGTAGATCGCTTCGTTCGTGGCATCGGCGAGACTCTTGCCCGATTCGAGCGCGAGCGCCGCGCCGATGGCCGGCGCGCATTCGGTGAGCGCGTCGGCGAGCTTGTGCAGCCACGCGCCGCGTTCCACCGACGGCAGCTTGCGCCACGCCTTTTGCGCGAGCGCGGCGGCATCGACGGCGGCCACGGCTTCCGCGCGAGTCGCGGCGGTGACGTGCGCAATGAGCGCTTCGGTCGCTGGGTTGTGGACGGCGATCAACGCCTGATGCGTGGGTGAACCGGCATCGGCGGCCGGTTCGAGAAAGCGGCCGTTCACATAGTTCCGGTCGAGTCGCATGTTCGTCTCCTTCGTTTTCTTGCCTGCGGAAAACGCATGCCTTGCGTTTCCGTCTTCATGCAAAAGTGCATGGACGGAATTTTTGTCGGCCTGATTACCGGCCACAAGCGAATAATTCGCGGGACAAACATTCGAAAAAATCACGTTTATCCAGGGATGTGCCTCATACGCGAGCCGCATCTCGAATAGCAGAATCCGGGCTTCGCCAAAAAGCAGCGGCCGCGCCGAGTCCTCATGCGCGGCCGCTCATTACCAACGTCTGGAGTTCACGATGATGAGAAAGAACCTGTTCGCCACGGCTAGTGCCAAGGCCATTGCGGGCGCTATCGCCGCCCTCGCCTCGCTGGCCAGTCCCTGCGCCTTCGCGCAAAGCAGCGTGACGCTGTACGGCGTGCTCGACGAAGGCCTCGACTACACCAACAACGCCGGACACGGTGCAGTGTGGGAAATGGCGAGCGGCTACGCGCAAGGCAGCCGCTGGGGCCTGAAGGGCTCGGAAGATCTGGGCGGCGGGACGCAGGCCGTGTTCCAGTTGGAGAACGGCTTCGACATCAATTCGGGGCGGCTCGGCCAGGGCGGCCGCATGTTCGGCCGCCAGGCGTACGTGGGTTTGAGCGACAACCGGTTCGGCACGCTCACGTTCGGACGACAGTACGACTCCGTCGTCGACTACCTCGCGCAGACGACGGCGAACGGCAACTGGGCCGGCTATCTGTTCGCGCATCCGTACGACAACGACAACACCGACAACTCGTTTCGCCTCGGCAACAGCGTGAAATACGCGAGCCCGAACTTCGCGGGCCTGCAGTTCGGCGGCGTCTACAGCTTCAGCAACGACACGAACTTCGCGAACAATCGCGCGTACAGCTTCGGCGCGCAGTACGCGACCGGCGGCCTTCTGATTGCGGCCGCCTATCTGCAGGCGAATAACCCCGGCGTGGGCGCGACCGGCGCAATCACGGCGAACGACGCGAGCTTCATCGCCGGACGCATGCGGATTTTCGGCGGCGGCATCAACTACACGTTCGGCTCGGCCACCGCCGGTTTCGCTTATACGAACTCCAGCTACAGGAGCCCAACGGGCAACGGCTATATCGGCGTGCCGCTCGCGGCGGCGGGCGTGACGTTGAACACGCTGAAGTACCAGAACTTCGAAGTGAACGGCAAATACCAGTTCACGCCCGCGTTCTTCGTCGGTGCGCAGTACGTGTACACGATGGAGAATTACGACGCGTCGTCAGGCGGCGTGAAGCCGAAGATTCATTCGGCCGGTCTGATGGCGGACTACAACCTGTCCAAACGCACGGACGTTTACGTGCAGGGCGTGTATCAGAAGGTCACGGGAGACTCGACGCATTCGATCCTCGATAACGCGTTTATTCCGGGCGTGCAGGCGCCGTCGTCGACGGGTACGCAGGTCGCCGCGCGAGTCGCGCTGCGTCATAAGTTCTAACGTCGACGCACGCTTATTTTCGTGGATGCGCGCGGCCTTTCACGAGCCGCGCGCTCGAGAGAATCAGCAGCGCAATGACCACGCTCAGAATCGCGGTGGCTTCGCGCCCAAGGCCCGCCGCCATGCCGACACCCGCGCTCAGCCACAGGCTTGCGGCCGTCGTCAGGCCGCGCACCTCGCGCTGCGCACTGAGTTTGATGACGGCGCCCGCGCCGAGAAAGCCGATGCCCGACACGAGCCCTTGCAGCACGCGGCTCATATTGTCTTGCGAAAAGCCGGCTTGCAGCGGCACCACGACGAATAGCGCCGCGCCCACGGCGACCATCATATGCGTGCGCATGCCGGCATCGCGCCGCGAGATCTCGCGCTCGAAACCGATCACGCCGCCGAGCACGAGCGCGATGCCGAGACGCATCAGCACCTGAGTCAGATCGGCCGCGCTGCCGAGGTCCGAGAACTCACCCTTGGCCGTCTGCCACACCGTTTCCCACACCGTTTGCGATCCGCTGTTCATATGGCTGACCCGACGTTGGCGAAAACGTCAAGCATAGCCGGGATAGCATCGTGTCGGCAGACCTCGGCGCGCGGATCAGGCGGACGCGGTCTTCTTCACGAACGCGCTCACCACGGACTCGAGTTCCTTCGTGATCGAAGTCATCACGCCCGCAACGACCGCGAACTCGCGACCGGTCACATTGGTGCGGCTCGCCACGATCTGACCGTTGAAGGACACGATATGCGCTTCCTTCGCGATCGACTTGATTCGTTCGATCAATTGCTGCTGCTCTTTTTTCTGCAAGCGGGCAATGCGCCGGCTCTCCTGTTCGTAGACAGCCGTGATGCCATGCAGGTCGTTCAGCAACGGATCGGCGCAAGCGATCAACGCCTGCACGGCGTCTTCAGCGCGTGCCGAGTCGCGTGCCGAGTTGCGTCCTATCTCGTCGAGCGCGGCCGACGCCAATGCGATGAAGTCGGCGATTTTCTTCGCGACGTGTCCGCTACCGTTGCCCTTGTCTTTGTCACTGCCCGTGCCGTGAAAGGCCTCGCGCAGCGCCGGTGAAAAGAGCCCCGGCAGACCATCGCGGCCTTGCACGAGCGCCGCGTGACTGTCCGCGAAAGTGCGCAGCGTGTCTCGCGCGATCGCGAGCGCGCCGTCGCTTTGACGCAGCGCGAGCATCGCCTTGAAGACGATGCGCTGCGAGAGCATCCGTTGACGCCCAGCGATGTTGATCAACGAGCTCAACACTTCGCTGGACACGTCGGTTTGCGCTGCGTCGGCCCGCACTGTCTGAATCCGTTCTATCGTGCTCACGCTATTTGTTTGTGAAGGTTCAGATCAAAGCGCCGCATCACTCCGTAGCATGCGCGTGCATGCCGGCAGATTGCATCGACCACGCCATCCACGGACGGCGCAGCGCGACGATCGCGAGGAACGCGCAGGCGGCCAGCGCGCCGAAGGTCGCAAAGCCCATCTGATACGAACCGGTGCTTTCCTTCGCGATACCCATCACGACCGGCAGATAGAAACCGCCAATCCCGCCCGCCGCGCCGACGATGCCCGACATCAAGCCCGTGCGGCCAGCCCAGCGATGCGGCACGAGCTGGAACGTTGCACCATTGCCGAGTCCGAACGCCAGGTACAGGCACACCAGCAGCGCGATGCCGCCTGCGAGCGAAGGCATGACTGCCGCGAACACAAGGTCGCACAGCGAAATCGTCGCGAGCAGCACCGTCAGCGCACGCACGCCGGACACCTTGTCGGCGATCAGGCCGCCGAGCGGACGCACCAGCGCGCCGGTTGCGGCGAGCAACGCCATGAAGAGGCCGGCGTCGATCTTCGAGAGCTGATAGAGGTTGGTGAGCAGCAGCGAAACATACGAGGACATGCCGACGAAACCGCCGAACGTGATGCTGTACACGAGCATGATGACCCACGTATCGCGCTCCGCGAGCACTGAGCGATAGCGCTTGGGCAGCACCGCAATCGCGAGCAGCGCGCCGATCACCGGCAACAGCAGCACGCCGGTCTTGCCCGAACCGAAGATGCCCGCTTCGACGAGCAGCACGAGCACGATCAGACCGACGAGCGTCACCGCGAAACCGCCGAAGGCACGCAGCACGCTGCCTGTCTTCACGCCGGAGTCGTTGGCCCAGAAGTACAGCGTGATCGCGGCGATCGCGAGCAGCGGCAATGCGCCGCCGGTTGCGACCTGCCAGCCGTAGTGCGTGGCGAGCTGCGGAAACAGGAAGCCGTCGAGCACCGCGCCGATGTTGCCCGCAGCGGCAAGCCCCAGCACGAGGCCCTGCACTTTCGGCGGATAGTTGCTGCCGGCCATCGGCAACGCGACCGCGAAGCTCGCACCGCCCACGCCGAGAAACACGCCGAGCACAAGCAGCAGCGTGTACGACGGAACGAACGGCAGCACCGGCAACACGATGGTCGGCACCGCCGAGAGCAGCACGCCGAGCAGCGCAATGCGCTTGCCGTGCGCCGACTGATAGAGGTTGCCGAGCGTCACGCGCAGGATCGCCGCGGAGAGCACGGGCACCGCGACGAGCAGGCCCTGCTGCGCCGGCGTCATCGAAATGCTTTTGCTGATGAACGGCGCGAGCGGGCCATACAGCACCCACACGGTAAAGCCCGTGTCGAAATAAAGGAAACACGCCACCAGCGCGCGCCAATCGCCGCTCTTAAGCGAGCTCATCACGTTTTTCATCAGACATCCTCATTAAACTGATTTTCGATCACCCGGCTGGCCGTATGCTTCGCCGCGCACCGGAATGATCACTCTGTTTGGACCCCGCGCTGTCAATGCAACGTCTGTGCCATGCGGGCCGTTCTTATGCAGCGGTGAAACGTACCGGCTCAAACGGCGACCCACACCTGGCCGTTTTCGACGCGCGCGGGAAATGCGCTGACGGAATGCGCGGGCGCTTCGAGGCACTCGCCGGTGCGCAGATCGAAGTGATGCTTGTAGATCGGCGAAGCCACCACGACGCGCTCGCCGAGACTGCCGATCAGCCCGCGCGAAAGCACGGCCGCGCGCGAGCCCGGATCGAAGTTTTCGATCGCGTACACGGCGGCCTGATCTTGGTCCGTGTTCACGTGAAATACGGCGACCTGTTCGCCTTTGACGAGCGCGCAGACGCCCGTGTTCGGAACGATGTCGTCGAGCGTGCAAACAGGGGTCCAGGTTTGCGGCAAGCGGTCGTTACTCATGGCGGAGCTCCTCATTTTCGATGACGCTAAAAATCAAACGGTTTCGACTACGACAGGAATCGCAGCGAGCTTCGACTGACGTTCCTCCGGCGTGGCCGGGCGAATCTGTCCGCGCTCCTGAACGAACGTCACGGTGCTGTCGGCCTGATCGCTGTTGACGAAGTGACGGAAGCGCTTGCGCGTCTCGGGATCGGTGACCGCTTTCTTCCACTCGCATTCGTATGTGTCGACCACGCGCTGCATGTCCGCTTCGAGTTCCGTGGCGACGTCGAGCTTGTCGTGTACGACCACGTCGATCAGATACTGAAGCCCGCCTTCCAGGCTTTCGCGCCACACGCTGGTGCGTTGCAGACGGTCGGCGGTGCGTACATAGAACATCAGGAAACGGTCGATGTAGCGCACGAGCGTCTCGCGATCGAGGTCCGACGCGATCAGTTCAGCATGCCGCGGCTTCATCCCGCCGTTGCCGCACACATAGAGATTCCAGCCCTTCTCGGTCGCGATCACGCCGACGTCCTTGCCCTGCGCTTCCGCGCATTCGCGTGTGCAGCCCGACACGCCGAACTTGATCTTGTGCGGCGTGCGCAAGCCCTTGTAGCGGTTCTCGAGTTCGACCGCGAGCCCGACCGAATCGCCGACGCCATAACGGCACCACGTCGAGCCGACGCACGACTTCACCGTGCGCAGCGATTTGCCGTACGCATGCCCCGATTCGAAGCCGGCTGCGATCAGCTCTTCCCAGATCAGCGGCAACTGCTCGACGCGCGCGCCGAACAGGTCCACGCGCTGACCGCCAGTGATCTTCGTGTAGAGGCCGTATTTCTTCGCGACCTGCGCGACGGCGATCAGGCCGTCGGGTGTGACTTCGCCGCCCGGCATGCGCGGCACCACCGAATAGGTGCCGTCACGCTGGATGTTCGCGAGGTAGTAGTCGTTCGTGTCCTGCAACGACGCGTGCTCTTTCTTCAGCACGAATTCGTTCCAGCACGACGCGAGAATGCTCGCCACCACCGGCTTGCAGATGTCGCAGCCCAGACCGTGGCCGTGCCGTGACAGCAGTTCGCCGAAGCTGCGCACGCCTTCCACTCGCACGATGTGATAGAGCTCCTGGCGCGAATAGGCAAAGTGCTCGCATACGTGATTGTTCACGGCGAGGCCCTGCTTCTTCATCTCGGCCTTCATCACCTGCGTGACGAGCGGCACGCAGCCGCCGCACGACGTGCCCGCCGTGGTCGCGCATTTCAACGCGCCGATGTCGGTCGCGCCCGCGCAAACGGCGGCGCACAGTTCGGCCTTCGACACGTTGTTGCACGAGCAGATCTGCGCGGTGTCGGGCAACGCGTCGACGCCCAGGCCCGGTTTCGCGGCGCCGTCGCTTGGCGGCAGGATCAGGAATTCGGGCGACTCGGGCAGCTCGATACCGTTGAGCATCATCTGCAGCAGCGTGCCGTATTCGCTCGCGTCGCCGACCATGACCGCGCCCAGCAACTGCTTGCCGCATTCGGAGACGACCAGCTTTTTGTAGACCTGCTTGCGCTCGTCGCTGAACTGGTACGCGCGGCTGCCCGGCGTCGTGCCGTGCGCATCGCCGATGCTCGCGACGTCCACGCCCATCAGCTTCAGTTTCGTGCTCATGTCGGCGCCCGCGAAGGCCGCGTCGTCGCCGAGCAGATGTTTCGCGGCCACGCGCGCCATGTCGTAGCCCGGCGCGACGAGGCCATACACCATGCCGTTCCATGCGGCACATTCGCCGATTGCGTAGATGTCGGGATCGCTCGTGCGGCACGCCGCGTCGATGGAAATGCCGCCACGCGCGCCGACTTCGAGGCCGCATGCACGCGCCAGTTCGTCGCGCGGACGGATGCCTGCGGAGAACACGATCATGTCGGTGTCCAGATGCGAACCGTCGGCGAACTGCATGCGGTGCGTGCCGGCTTCGCCGTCGACGATTGCCGTGGTGTTCTTCTGCGTGTGGACCGTCACGCCGAGTTCCTCGATCTTCGCGCGCAGCACGCGGCCGCCGCCTTCGTCGACCTGCACGGCCATCAGGCGCGGCGCGAACTCGACCACATGCGTTTGCAGGCCCATGTCGCGCAGCGCCTTCGCGCATTCGAGACCGAGCAGCCCGCCGCCGACGACGGTGCCCGTCTTCGAGCGCGCGCCGCATTCCTGCATCGCTTCGAGATCCTCGATAGTTCGGTAGACGAAGCAATCGCGGCGCTCGCGGCCTGCCACGGGCGGCACGAACGGCGACGAACCGGTGGCCATCACGAGCTTGTCGTAGGCAAGCGTCTCGCCACTGGAAAGCGCGACCGTGTGCGCGTCGCGATCGATCGAAACGGCCTTCGCGTTCAGTTTGAGCAGCACGTTCTCGCGCTCGAAAAAGCCGGGCTCGACAAGCGAGAGGTCGTCTGCGGACTTGCCCGCGAAGAATTCGGACAGGTGCACGCGGTCGTACGCGGGACGCGGCTCTTCGCACAGCACGGTGATGTCGAGGCCGTGCGCGGCCTCTTGCGCCAGACACTCGACCAGTTTGTGACCGACCATCCCGTGACCGATAACGATGATTTTCATGACCGCGGTTTCCTCAATGTGCTGGGCATCGGCTGCCGCGCTGCCGTCATCGGCAAAGCGGCGCCGGAAATAAAAACGGCGTCCCGCGAACCCAGTCGATGACTGAATTCGGGGGACGCCGTTGTCCTGACCTGGGTGCTGCGGCGAGCGCTTTGTGTGCGCTCACGGCGGATCGTCGTTGATCCGATGGCACCGTTAAATGCAAGGGCTGTGCCAATCGGGTTTTATAGGCTCGTGAGCCTTGCAGCGCGTGGTTTGCGAGGAATCGCGGCATCGTATGAAGGACTCGACGCGCGACGTATTTCGATGCACGTCAGCACAGCGATGGTGCGACGCAGCACTGTGTGCGTGCGAAACGTGCGTGGATCGGCGGCGCGGGAAGCGCGCTCCCTACCCGGCTTTTTCAAGCGTGCAACGGCGACTCGAATGCGGGAGCGCGAGCGTCGGCGCGCGAGTCATCGGCGCTTTGCGTCCAACGAATACGCACGTCATTACCGCGCAAGCGCTTCGTTGGCCTGCTCCTTGCATAAACACGATGCGCGTCGCGTGCAACGTTCGACTCCGGCAACGCAGCCGGAGCGCAACACGCGACCATCGCGCGAGACACAACGCAGTGCCTCGCGACGCATCGAACAAGTCAGCAACACAGCAAGCAACGCAGCAGCATCGGACAACGGCGTCCCCTCGTGATCATCGCGAGAGGACGCCGTTTTTGTTTTTGCGCCGGCGGCACGCGAGGCACACCAAAGCCGTCGGCCACCAGAGAATCAAAAGGACATCGCGATGAACACGAACTCCGGCAAGGTCACGTTATTGAGCGCCGGCCCAGGCGAACTCGATCTGCTCACGCTGCGGGCCGCGAAAGCGCTCGCCGCCGCCGACGTCGTGCTGCTCGACGACCTGGCCAATCCCGAGATCGTGTCGCTCGCGCCGCAAGCGCGCGTGATTCGCGTCGGCAAACGCGGCGGCTGCCGCTCGACGCCGCAGGCTTTTATCGAGCGCCTGATGCGGCGCTACGCGCAGAAGGGCTTGCATGTGGTGCGCGTGAAAGGCGGCGAAGCGCTGCTGTTCGGCCGCGCGGGAGAAGAACTCGCGAGTCTGCGCGAGGCCGGCATTCCGGTCGAGATCGTGAACGGCATTTCATCGGGTTTTGCTGCCGCGGCGGGCCTCGGCATTTCGCTCACGCACCGTCGCCATTGTCATGGCGTGACCTTCGTCACCGCGCACAAAGAGGATCACGGCGAACCCGATTGGGCCGCGCTCGCCGCGACGCGCACCACGCTTGCCATCTATATGGGCATGCGGCGGATCGAGAGCCTCGCCGCAGCGTTGCTCGCGAGCCTGCCCGCCGACACGCCCGCAGCAGTCGTGCAATGGGCCGGCAGCGCGAATGAACGGCGCTTGCTGACGCGCCTCGATCGTCTCGCCGCGGATGCCACCGACGAGGGCTTCGGCAGTCCCGCCGTGATCCTGGTGGGCGATGCGATCGGCGAAAGTGTGGAAGCGATGTGGGTGCAAGACGCGGCATCGCACGATGAATCGGCGCGTGCTCGGGCTGCGTGACGCACGTCACGCGCGCGGCCGCGCTGCAAAACCCAGCTAATCGCCGAAGCCCAACTCCGCTTCGACCGTCTGCCCCACGCGCAGCCACGTGCCCGCCCCGCTCGCGACGACCGCGTTGTTGCCGAACGTGACCGCGCCGTTCCTCTGCGGATTCGCGCGATAGGCGCTCATCGTGTCGGTCGGTTCGTTCGGCCATTCGGGATCGCGCTCGCCCTTCGCCTGGTCGATGGTCGGCATCGGACAGCGCGAGCATGGCTTCACAAGGCGCAGTTCGACGCGCGGCCCCGAGGTTTGCGCGCCGTCGATGCCGAGCGTCTCCACATAATCTTCCTCATAGGCATCGAGCCCGTTCAGCACGATGTTCGGACGAAACCGGTCGATCGGAATCGACGGCGCGCCTTTCGCGTTCAGACGCGTGTTCAGATCGTCGAGCGAAGCCTGGCCGATCACGAGCAACGGAAAGCCATCGGCGAAATAAGTCGTGGCGCCGCCCACGCTCTGCGTGTAGGTGGGATCGACAATGCGCTCGCGCTCGGGATCGAAGCGCAGCAGCCGCACCGGCATGCCGAGAAACGCGGTGAACCAGGCGGCGCATTCGTCGCCGGTGTCGAGTCCGTAAGCCGCGTCGCGCCATACCTTCGTAGTTAATTTGTTCACAGCGCCGAGTTGCGCGGCGTCGAGCGGCGTGCGCAACTCGCTCATGCCGGGCGCGCGGATCACGAGTTCATGATCCGCAATCTCCACCTTGATGAGCGCCATGCGCGGATACGCGCGCTGCGTGAGCATCTCGCCGTTTGAATCGACGGCCATCCAGTAACGATCGTATTCGAGCCCCGTGGCCAGCAGACGCGCTTCATTCAGCGCAATGCCCGCGCAGGATTTGATCGGATAGACAAATAGCTCGCTGATGGTCGGCATGATGTGGGGTTCTCGCTGGTTTTTATGAGGCACTTGGGCGATTGTAAATCGGCAAATCGCGCCGCTTGTTCCTTTCGAGCCGCAAGCTTGGGACGGCGGCCGTTTCCTCCCGCCGCTCGTGGAAGTAAAATCCCAAAGCTTGGCACGCAGCATGGCTGTCGACGCGGCCCGCGCTTTATGCCCCGTTTGATAGCCACTGCAAGCATGAACATGCGCACGAGCCGGAAGAAGTGGCACAAAGCCTCCCTACCATGAACGAGACAGGAACCTGATTATGCTGAGCAAACCCGTACTGACCATCGCCGAAACGACCCGCATCCTCGAAGCCGCGCGTGCCGAAGCCGAGAAGAACCGGTGGGCCGTCGCGATCGTCGTGTCCGACGACGGCGGCCATCCGCTCGGCATGCTGCGTCTGGACGGCAGCGCGCCCGCGAGCGCCTATATCGCGACCGAAAAGGCCCGCACCGCGGCCATCGGCCGTCGCGAAACCAAGGTTTACGAGGACATGATCAACAATGGCCGCACCGCGTTTCTCAGCGCGCCGCTCTCCGGTACGCTGGAAGGCGGCGTGCCGGTGATCGTCGAAGGCCAGGTGATCGGCGCGGTCGGCGTGTCGGGCGTAAAGTCCGATCAGGATGCGCAGATCGCGAAGGCCGGCATTCAGGCGCTCGGCGTCTGATGTCGGCAAGGCCATGAGCATGGCGCGTGCGCCACGAATGCCGTCGTGATCGCATGATCCGCGAACCGAACGCAGCAACAGCAGCAGACAGCTTGTCAGCAGTAGCCCCAACGCGGGCCGATACCCCACATCGGCCCCACTCAGACAGATGGAGCAGTCGATGACTCAGATGAACCCGCGTGGCGGCTTGCAGGTCGCCGCCAATCTCGACCAGTTCGTCGAAACCGAAGCCCTGCCCGGCACCGGAATCGACAGCGCCGCGTTCTGGTCGGGCTTCGACGCCCTCGTGCACGAGCTGGCGCCCAAAAACCGCGCGCTGCTCGCCGAGCGCGATCGCCTGCAAACGGAACTCGACAACTGGCATCGCGCGAATCCGGGCCCGGTGCGCAACTTGGGCGCGTATCGTGCGTTTCTTGAAGGCATCGGTTATATCGTGCCCGCGCCGGCCGGCGTGAAGGCGACAACCGCGAACGTCGATACTGAAATCGCCGAACAGGCCGGTCCGCAACTGGTGGTGCCGTTGTCGAACCAGCGCTATGCGCTGAACGCGGCGAACGCGCGCTGGGGCAGCCTGTACGACGCGCTCTACGGCACCGACGCGATTCCCGACACCAACGGCGCGGAGCGTCAGAAGAGCTTCAATCCGGTGCGCGGCGCGGCGGTCATCGCCTATGCCCGCAAGTTTCTCGACGAAGCCGCGCCGCTCGCGAACGGCTCGCATGCCGACGCGACGCGCTATAGCGTGCAGGACGGCAAGCTCGTCGTCGCGCTGAAAAACGGCACGAGCGAGCTTGCTGCGCCCGCGCAGTTCATCGGCTATCAGGGCGACGCGAGCGAGCCCTCGGCGGTGCTGCTCAAGCATAACGGCTTGCACCTCGAAATCCAGATCGACGCGAACGACTCAATCGGCAAGACCGACGCCGCGCATGTCAAGGACGTGGTGGTCGAAGCGGCGGTGAGCACGATCATCGACTGTGAAGATTCCGTTGCGGCCGTGGACGCGAGCGACAAGGTTCAGCTCTATCGCAACTGGCTCGGCCTGATGAACGGCGATCTGACCGAAGAGGTCACGAAAAACGGCAAGACATTCACGCGCCGTCTGAACGCGGACCGCGAATACGTCGGCGCGGACGGCAAGACGCCGGTCAAACTGCATGGCCGCTCGCTGCTTTTTATCCGCAACGTCGGCCACCTGATGACCAATCCGGCAGTGCTGACGAAAGACGGCGCCGAGATTCCCGAGGGCATTCTCGATGCGGTCATCACGACGCTGTGCGCGCTGCACGACCGCAAAAACAGGCTCAATTCGCGCACCGGCTCCATCTATATCGTGAAGCCGAAAATGCACGGTCCGGCTGAAGTGGCGTTCGCGAGCGAGCTCTTTGCGCGCGTCGAAGACTTGCTGAAGCTGCCGCGCAACACGATCAAGATGGGCATCATGGACGAGGAGCGCCGCACCAGCGTCAATCTGCTCGCGTGTATCGGCGAGGCATCGGAGCGCGTCGCGTTCATCAATACGGGCTTTCTCGACCGCACCGGCGACGAGATGCACAGCGCGATGGAAGCCGGCCCGATGATGCGTAAGGGCGATATGAAGTCGAGCACCTGGATTGCAGCGTACGAGCGCAGCAATGTGCTGGTCGGTTTGCATGCCGGGCTGCGCGGCCGCTCGCAAATCGGCAAGGGCATGTGGGCGATGCCCGATCTGATGCACGCGATGCTCGAGCAGAAGATCGGGCATCCGAAGGCCGGCGCGAACACCGCGTGGGTGCCCTCGCCCACGGCCGCGACGCTGCATGCGCTGCACTATCACCAGATCGACGTGCAGGCGGTTCAGCAGGAACTCGAGCGCACCGATTACGCGAAGGTGCGCGACGAATTGCTCGACGGCCTGCTGACGATTCCCGTCGTCGAAACGGCGAAGTGGAGCGCCGATGAAATCCGCGCCGAGCTCGACAACAACGCGCAAGGCATTCTCGGCTACGTGGTGCGCTGGATCGATCAGGGCGTGGGTTGTTCGAAGGTGCCGGACATTCACGACGTCGGCCTGATGGAAGACCGCGCGACGCTGCGTATCTCGAGCCAGCACATCGCCAACTGGCTGCATCACGGCGTGGTCACGCGCGAGCAGGTCGAGGAGACCTTCAGACGCATGGCGAAAGTGGTCGATCAGCAGAATGCCGCCGATCCGTTCTACACGCCGATGGCGCCGGGCTTCGACACGATTGCGTTCAAGGCCGCGCAGGCGCTCGTGTTCGAAGGACGTCAGCAGCCGAGCGGCTACACCGAGCCGTTGCTGCACAAGTTCCGGCTCGAAGTGAAGCAGGACCGGGCGTGAGGTTCGCCGCTGCGCGAACAGCGTTGAAGTTCGAGTAGCGGCAGCCGCAAAAAAAGACGGACGCCTCGTTGCTGCGAGGCGCCCGATTTCAATGCGCGCGATGTATTGCGCGCTTTCTGCGTGATTTACGTGTGGACCGCAGCGACCGCCGCCCGAATCAGGCCGCTTCAGCCGTGTACTCCGGCGGCACGCCGTGCGCGTTCGCCTGCAAATAAGCCTGCAAATAGGCTCCAAACTCGTCTTTGACTTCCGGATGACGCAGCGCGAACTCCACCGTCGCCTTCAGATAGCCGAGCTTGCTGCCGCAATCGAAACGCGTGCCGAAGTAGCGATAGGCGAGCACCTGCTCTTCGGTGAGCAGCGACTGCACGGCATCGGTCAACTGCAATTCGCCGCCCGCGCCGGGCTTCAGCGCGCGAATATGCTTGAAGATGGTCGGCATCAGCACGTAGCGGCCCACTACGCCGAGGTTCGACGGCGCCTTGTCCGGCGCGGGCTTTTCGACGATGCCCGAGAGTTTGATCACGTTGTCTTCCCACTCGCGGCCGTCGACCACACCGTATGAGCGGCTGTCTTCACGCGCGATGGTTTCCACGCCGATCACCGAGCTGTGATAGTGATTGAACGTATCGACAAGCTGGCTCATGACCGGCTTCGAGCTATGCAGCAGGTCGTCCGCGAGAATCACCGCGAACGGGCTCTGACCGACCAGCTTTTCCGCGCACAGCACTGCATGACCGAGACCGAGCGCTTCGGCCTGGCGAACGTAAAAACAGTCGACATTAGCGGGCTTGATGCTGCGCACGAGATCGAGCAGCTTCTGCTTGTTGCGCGCTTCGAGCTCGGCCTCGATCTCATACGACTTGTCGAAATGATCTTCGATAGCGCGCTTGCTGCGGCCCGTGACAAAGATCATTTCGGTGATGCCGGCAGCAATCGCTTCTTCGACAGCATACTGAATCAGCGGCTTGTCGACGATAGGCAGCATTTCCTTCGGACTTGCCTTGGTAGCCGGCAGGAATCGTGTCCCGAGGCCCGCTACGGGAAACACGGCTTTGGTGACTTTCAGCATGGTAGGCATTCCCAGATCGGTTAGAAATTGGTGTCGCGGGCATGGCGGCCGCTCGACGTCGCCGGAAAGGCTAACAAAAAAGCCACGCGAGATCACGCGTGAAATTTCTCAAACAATGCTTAATAAAACCGGTTTGCATCCATTGGAGCGGCGTGTAATGCGCAAGACAGGCAACAATTACATTGCAAAATCGAATTATTTTTAAGCAGTTGCGAAAAATTTACTCGTGGATTTTCTCGCGCCGCGCGCGCGAGTCCGCGCGCAACGAGGCGTGCCGCGGCCGGCTTTACGAACGGGCTTCTTCGTTTTCGTCGAGTTGCGGCAGCTTGCCCGGATTGATGCGAAAACGGCGGATCGGCTCATTACGCAGCGCTTCCCGGTAGGCGGAGGCGGCGACGAGGATCAGCAGCACGGCGAGGCCGGCCAGCAAATGCAGGTTCATGACTTCACCTCTCATCAGGAGAATCCGTGCTTCAAATTAGCATGACAAAACGGATAAATAATTATTCGATACGGCTCGTCATGTCTAATTACAATTCGTCACAAAATGGCCTTTTTAATGGAGAATATGGCCGATTTTTTTATCCATTTTTGGTGCGCGCGGTGCACTAGCATGTGATGCACCGCGCGCACATCGCGCGAATCCGCATTGCACCACTTCGAATAAAGGACCGCGCATGAGCGACTCAGCACTGGATGCCGCCGGCTCATCCCTGCCCCTGTCTCCTACGTCAAAACCCGCGGCAAAACCCGCCGCGCCGCGCGCGCAAAGCGACGCGCGCGCCGACAGCGCCGGCAAGGAACATGTGATCGACGCAATGCGAGGCTTCGCCGCGCTGCTCGTCGCGTACTTCCATTGCCGGCAGATCGAATGGGTCGGCATGCAGGCCTTTCACCAGAACGCCGGTCATTCATTCAGCCTGAATACGATTGCCGCCTATCTGACCTTTCCGATTGCGTGGGGCTCGGCCGGCGTGCCGATTTTCTTCGTGATCAGCGGCTACTGCATTCATCGCAGCGCCGCATTGCGGCTCGCCGCCAATCCCGCTTACCGGCTCGGCGCGGCGAACTTCTGGGCGCGCCGCTTTGCGCGCATCTATCCGGTGCTGCTCGCGGCATTGCTGCTGACGTTCGCACTCGACTGGTTCAGTCTGCAATTGCCACCTGTGAGCCACAAGATTCGCGAGATCGGCCTCGAGGCATTTCTCGTCAATCTGTTTTCGCTGCAAGGCGTGGCCGGCAAGACCTATGGATCGAACGGCGCGCTGTGGACGCTTTCGCTCGAAGTGCAGTTCTATGCGATCTATCCGCTGCTGTTCGCACTGCGCCGGCGCATCGGCATGACGTCGGTGCTCGCGATAGTCGGCGTGGTCAATGTCGTGTCGGCTTATGCGCTCGAGCGGCACGACATTCAGTTCTTCACGTCATACTGGTTTTCGTGGACGCTCGGCGCATGGATCGCCGACGCGAAGGCGCACAGCGTGTTGCAAACGCGTTCGTCGCGGTGGCTTTACGCGCTCGCGGCGGCCTGCATCGCGCTCGGCTGCGCGGCGTTTCATTTCGGTCAGTACGGTGCGTTCCAGTTGTGGGCGATCGGCTTCGCGTTCTATCTGTACAAGGCGTTGGAACCCAACGACCGCAATAAGGGCAACGGCAGCGGCCGCGCCGGTTGGGGCCTGCGGCTGCTGTCGCGCTTCGGCGACTTCAGCTTCTCGCTGTATCTGATTCATCTGCCGATCTTCGTGCTGCTTTCGTCGCTGCTGTTCCGCTCGTCGTTGCAGATGTCGATCTGGCCGTCGTTCGGGTACATGCTCGTCGCGGTGCCTGCCGCGTATGTGTTCTATCGTCTCGTCGAATTGCCGGCGATGAAGTGGTCGGCCAGTTTCAAACCGAAAACGAAAAGCGCGCTGTAACGTTCCTGAAAAAAAAACGGAGCAAGGCCGGCGAGTTCGTCGCTGACTCATGCTCCGCTTTCTTTCTTTCACGCAAGCGGCGCTCACAACCGCGAGCGCCCGCTCCTTCCTCAAGCGTCACGCATCCGCAGACTTCTTCGCCGACGCCGCCACGCGCCTCAGAATCCGCTCGACGCTCTCGACATACGCTTCCGTGCCGAAACGGCTCAGCGCCGTCCTGTAGCCGTTTTTAACGAGCCTCTCGCGCAGTTCCGCATTCGAGCGCAGTTCGGCCAACGCGTCGGCCAGCGCATGCGCATCGCCTGGCGTACACAGCACGCCGTTCTCGTAGTCGTCGACGATCTCCAGCACGCCGCCCGCGCGTGCGGCCACCACGGGCCGCTGCGCGAGCATGCCTTCGACGATCACGCGGCCGAACGGCTCGGGCGTGATCGACGTATGCACGACCGCATCGACGGCACACATGCACGCCGGAATATCGTGCTGAAAGCCGAGGAAATGCACGCGGCCACCGAGCTTGTTCGCCGCGACGAACGCATGCAGTTCGATCTCGTACTGATCCTCGCCGAAGAGCGGCGCGCCGACCAGCACCGCGTGCATGTGCGGATTGAGGACCATCGCTTCGAGCAGCACATGCTGGCCTTTCCAGCGCGCGAGCCGGCTGAACGAGCCGACCAGAAACGCATCCTGCGGCAGGTTCAGGCGCTCGCGCAGCGTCGCTTGCGGCACGTCGCGCAACGCGTCGAACGGGGCTGCGGAAATGCCGTTGAATACGACGTCGATACGCTTGTCGTCGAACTGCGTGAGTTCGGCAAAGGCACGCGCCGATGCCGCCGAATTCGCGATCACATGGCTAAGGCCGAGGCGCGCGCACCACTTGATGATCGCAAGCTGCTTGCCGCCGAAATGCTCGGGACTCACGATGTCGCGCAGATGCCAGACCACCGGCCGCCTCGCGAGCTTGCCCGCGACCGCGCCGATCACCATCGCGCGCTGCGTGTTCGCATAGATCACCTGCGCATTGCGCGCGCGTTTGGCCGTCGCCCGAACGAGCGACAACAAACCCTTCAGCGCCGCGCCCTTCGGCAGCGAGCCGCCCTGCTTGCGCACGTTGCGCAGCGCGCCGGCGTCGAGCACCTCGACGCTCACGCCCGCTTTGTCGAGCGCGGTGCGGAACGGGCCGTCGTCGAACAGCACGACCTCGATGCGCGAACGCAGCGCCTTGACGATCTCGAGCAGCGACAATTCGGCGCCGCCCAGCACGCCGCTTTGATCGACCGCGAGAATGCGCGGCGCGTTCGCCGCAGGTTCAGCGCGCTCCGGTACATACGGCACGTATGGCGGCAGCGTTGCGTTGCGCAGCGCGGGCACCGCAGCGCGAACGTGTGCGAAGAGGCGCTCGCGGAAATTGGCCGCGGAGAAACGCTCGGCGTTCGCGCGGCAATCCAGCGGCGAAAAACGCTTGACGTGTGCGTCGAAACGCTCGACCGCGGCAATGATCGCGTCCGCGCTTTGCTCGTCGAAGAACATGCCGGTCGCGCGCGGCTCGGCCACGTCGCGCACGGTTTCGAGCGCCCCGCCCTTGCCGTATGCGATCACCGGCGTCCCGCACGCCTGCGCCTCCACCACCGAAATGCCGAAGTCTTCTTCTGCGGCGAACACGAACGCCTTCGCGCGGCTCATCCGGTCCTTGAGCACCTCGAACGGCTGATAGCCCATGATCTCGACATTCGCGCCCGCCTTCGCGCGGATCTTCTGCATCTCGGGACCGTCGCCGATCACCACGAGCTTGCGCTCGGGCATACGCGCGAACGCCTCGACGATCAGATCGATCTTCTTGTACGGCACCATGCGCGACGCGGTCAGATAAAAGTCGTCCTTCTCCGTGCATAGCGTGAAAGCATCGACGTCGACGGGCGGAAAGATCACTTGCGCATCGCGCTGATAAACCTTCTTGATGCGCCGCGCGATGAACTCCGAGTTCGCGATAAAGCCATCCACGGAATTCGCCGTGCGGATGTCCCAGTTGCGGATGTAATGCAGAATCAGCCGCGCCATCGCGGACTTGAGGCCGCTCGTCAATTTCGACTGCTGCAGGTACTGATGCTGCAAATCCCACGCATAACGAATCGGCGAATGCACGTAGCTGATATGCACCTGGTCGGGCCCGGTGAGAATGCCCTTCGCCACCGCGTGGCTGCTAGAGATCACGACGTCGTACGCGGACACATCGAGTTGCTCGATGGCGAGCGGCATCAGCGGCAGATAGGTGCGGTACTTCGTGCGTGCGAGCGGCAGCTTCTGGATAAACGAGGTGGTCACGGGCTTGCCGCGCAGGAAGCTGCGGTCGTCGAGAAAATCGACGAGGCTGAACAGGTCCGCCTCCGGAAAGCACGCGACGATCTGTTCCAGCACCTTCTCCGCGCCTGCATAGGTGACGAGCCAGTCGTGCACGATCGCGACGCGCACGGTTTTATTGTCGCGTGATGCGGCGCGCGAAGGCGTGCCTATAGCGGGAGCCGTGGTCAGTTCGGCCAGTGCGCTGCGCGTCGGCGGTTGCAGCACGGCTTCTTCAAGGACTTCGTGGTTCATGCGCTTTTCCTCGGATTCAGTCGCAACAGCAGTGAACGCGCTAGATCGCGCAATGCGGGAGTCATCGTGATGGACCAGGCGATGTTCGCGCCGACCATCAGTACGCCGGCGACAATCGCCATCGCGAGGCCGGGCAGGAAGCCGGAGAGCCAGAGGCTCGCCAGCAGGAAAACGAGGTGAGCGAGCATGTCGAGCGCGATCTGCCGCGCGCGGATTGCGGAGAGCCGCAGCAGCACGACGTAGTCGAAAAGTGCGCGGCCGGCCACCGCGATCGCCGCGCCGGTCAGTCCGAAATGCGCGATGCCGAACCACAAAGCCCCTGCAAACAAGGGCAATTCGAACAGGCCGACGCGTGCGGCCGTGGCCGGATTGACCTGCGACTGGATCAGGATGCGCGTCACGTTTGCCTGGCCGACGAGCCAGACGGCGACGATCATGATGCGTCCCACCGGCGCCGCGACGGTCGCAATCTCATTGCCCACCCATAGATGCAAAAACGGTTCGAGCACGAGCATCGCGATCAGCGCGACAGGCGTGAACACGCCGTTGAGAAATTCAAGCGATTGCTGCGTGATCGTGTCGGCGTCCGCGCGGCCCACAGCGGAGAGCCTTGGAAACAGCGTGCGCACCATCGCAGTGGGCACGATGTTCAAACGCGTGACGAGGTTTTGCGGCACCGTGTAATACGTGACGAAGCGCGCGCCGAGACTGGTGCCGAGCATCACGCGGTCGAGCGATTCGGCGATCATGTTGGTGACGCTCGCAATCAGCATCCAGCCGCCGAAGTTGAAAAGCCCCTTCGCCACGCCGAGCTGCGGCGGCAGAATACTGCGTATTTCAAGCACTTTTAGCGCCGAACGGCCGAGCAGGATCGCGGCGAGTATGCGTGCGAACACCGCTGCCGCGAGCACGTTCTGCAAATTCGCGCCGAGCCAGAGCGCCGCGCCGAGCGGCAAGAGCTGGAACAGGAAAGTGCCGATCGTCTGATTCGTGTTGTAGACGCCGAAGCGTTCCGCACCGTTGATCGCGCCTGCGAATACCCACGAGACATTGGCCAGCGGAATCGCCACCGCGAGCCACGGCAACGCCATGTAGACCTCGTGCTGCAGTTCCGGCGATACCTTCGTGAAATACGCGGTGTAGAGAAACGCGCCGAAATAAATGATCAGTCCGCCGATTACACCGGTCCCGAGATTGAGCCACGTCGCGCTCCAGAACACGCGCGCGCTTTCGTCCTTGTCGCCCGATGCGCGCGCTTTCGAAATGTGATTCTGCGCGGCCATGCTCATGCCGAGATCGAGAATGCCGAAGTAGCCGATCAGCGTCCACACGAGACTGATCACGCCATAGCGCTCGACGCCCAGCAGTTTGATATACGACGGCACGGTCACGAGCGAGACGAAAGTCGGCAGCACGAGGCCGAAGAAATTGATCGCTACGTTCTTGAGAATGCCTTTGTCCATCGGATGCCCTGGGTTCGACTGCGATTGGTAATTCGTCACGGTTTCCAGCGGTACATGAGCACCTTGCCGCGCGCGTCTTCTTCGACGAACACGAGGTACTCGCCGTTGCTTCGCTTCGCCGCGCTGATGCCGTTGGGCACATCGACCCAGCCGGACGCGCGGCCTACTTCGGGGCCCGGCCGAATCACGCCGACCTCGCGGCCGTTGTCCTTGTCCCACACGTGCACGGCGCCCACGGGTTCGACGCCGAAGATGTATTGCCCTTCGACCGTGAGGCCGATAATCGTCGCGATGGGTTTGCTCTGCGTCTGCCAGGGGAGCGTGATCGAATAGCGCTGCACCGGCTTGCCGCTCGACCACTTGTCGTAGCGCACGAGCACGCGGCCCACTTCCTTCCAGAAGCCGCGGTCGGCCGGCGTGTCCTGCGTATAACCTGTTACGTACAGCGTGTCGGTGTCGGGTTCGTAAATCGCGCGATGCAGTTCGGCGAACGGTTGCGGCACCGGGTATTGCGTGAGGTCGGAATACGAATAGACGGGGTTGCCCTTCGCATCGATGCCGCCGAAGCGGAAGCGATAAATGCCCTTCGTATCGCGTGTGCGCCAGATGTCGCCGGCGCTATCGACCCACCAGCCCCAGCCACCCGCGAGCTTCGTGCCGGTTGTGTTGAGCGCGAACTCGTCGGAATTAAATTTGCCGTCGCCGTTTGCGTCGCGCCAGATCCAGTCGCCGCCCGGCGGCGCGTTCGGCACCTTCACGACCGCACGTTCTCGGCCCGCGATAAAGCCCGACGGAATCGCCGTCTCGCCGTCGTGTTGCGG
Organism: Paraburkholderia sp. RCC_158; assembly: GCF_041355255.1. Classification (NCBI taxonomy): domain Bacteria; kingdom Pseudomonadati; phylum Pseudomonadota; class Betaproteobacteria; order Burkholderiales; family Burkholderiaceae; genus Paraburkholderia; species Paraburkholderia sp. RCC_158. Next base: position 308,978 of record NZ_JBFUPM010000003.1, read on the forward strand.
ATCGAAGCGATAGATCTTCAGATGATCCGCATACATGTCCGTCAGATACAGAAACGTGCGGCCCTTCAGCTTGCGGGCGATCGGCAGGCCCGGATACTGGTCGGTGTGAAAGACCGGATCATCGGGATACTTGAATCGGTTGGACAGGAATCCGACATATTTCCAGTCCTGTCCCGCGGGTGTCGATAGGTCGAGTTCGAAGCGTTTGTTGCCTGTATAAACGCTGTCCGGACGCGACGGATCTATCCACGCGCCGTCGACGAAAAGCAGTCCCTGAACGAGCCAGTTCTGCTTGCCGTCGGGCGCGTAGCTTTCGAGCGTCGCGCCAAGGCCCGCGCCGATCGGCTCATAGCGCGGACCGATGCCGTTGGTCGACACGTACACATTGCCGCGCGCATCCACGCCCACACCGGTGAGTCCGTTAAAACGCCGCGGTCCCGGCCTTCCGGCGACGCCGCTAAAAATGCCGCCGCGCTCGCCGAGCGAACCGCTCTCTTCGTAGCGCCCTTCCTTCTTGCTGAAGAACAGCACCTGCTGACGCGGGCCGTTATCGGCGATCAGCACACGGCCTGTTGCATCGACGGCGACGTCGACCGCGACCGTATCGGCGGGCAGTTCGAAGTTCTCGTCGATACGTTTTCCGCCTGACGTGTAGTGCTCGACATGCGGCGCGCGATCGTTGCGCGTGCCGCTCAGCACCCATAGCGTGCCGTCCGGCGCAAGCGCGAGGCGGCCCGGTTCGTGCACGCTCCACGTGGTCTTCTGTTGCATCGATTCCGCGTCGTACACCTCGATGCGATCGCGCGCGGTGTTCGCCGCGTAGAGCGTCGTTTCGCTCGCCGCGAGTCCGCCGATTTCGGCGCTCGTGCCGGTCGGCACTTCGTTCATCATCAGGAAGCCGGCTGCGAGTTGCGCATGCGGATCGGCGCTCTTCGCCGCAGGCTGAAACGGTGCGGCGCGTTTCGGATCGCCGATCTGCCGGCGCGAGATGCCGAACCACTCCTTGCCTTTCTCCGGCCACACGCCCGGCTGTACGAGCCGGCCTTTTTCGTTGCCGACTGCAATTGCGACGAACGCATACTTGCGATTGATCGCGATCGCATTGCCGCCGCTGTTGCCCCAACCGTGCGTGCCGCCTGCGAAGCCGAGCATCTTGCCGTTCTGATAGACGCTTGCCTCCGCGCCGCTTTCGTCCCACGGCGCATTCGTGTAGACCTTGCCGTCGGGCGCGACGGCAATTGCTGTGATGTTGATTTGCGTCCAGGTGCCGTCGCCGAAGCCGAACGTATTGCCGATCCACGACGTCTTTGCGTTCAACGCCGTTTCGGCACGCGCGATCGAACCGGCCGATAGAGCGGCCAGCCCGGCAGCGCACGCGAATATCGCGAGACGGCGTTTGAACGTGAAGCGCAGCAAGGTATGTCCTCCAGTCGATACGGATCGATGCTTTAAAAACGATGAGGCTGATAGGCGAGCGCGCGCGAGCCTCACAGACGTACGCTGCTATCCGCACACACAGGCATTCAATGAAGGTGACGGCATGCGCCGCAAGTTGCCGATGAAAGACGAAGCGCGAACGTTCGCCTATGCCACGCAGGCCGCATAAGCCACGTCGAAATGCGATGCTCGGCGCACGCGCCGTCCTTGGCCGCCCAATCCGCACGGTTCACATTACGCGTACAAAAGTCGGCGACGAAAGTCAAAAATAATTCAAAAATATTCCCGGCTTTATGCCGGGATAAAGAAATCGATTTAAAAATGGATTAAAAGAAAATTTGGCCGTGCCATGCTGTATAAGGAACACGCTTGCGGATGCATGAGCCCATGTTTTACCGACTCCGCTTCACCGATCCGGCGAATTCACGCAGAGCTTTGGCTCACGCTCGAAGTACAAGACAAGCATGAAAACCGCCTTCAAATGGATAACGAAACACCCTGTTGCAATCTGATTCACTTATCCATTTCATTCGCGTTTTTTCGCGATTTTCTTTTGCCTAGAATCGATTGCAGCCGGATTGCATTCCGATTGCGCTCCGGATCGCGGCCGTTATCGGCGCGACGCGTCTTTCGCAATGCCTTGCGGCTTCTCGCGGCTTTATCCGCTTCACACCATGGACGGTTCATGACTGCTAGCGCCCTGCCCATAGCGCCTTCTCATTCACGCCGCATCGTGCAGCTCGACGGCTTGCGTGCGATCGCCGTGCTCGCGGTGTTCGCGCAGCACGCATTGAAAGCGCCGCTGTGGATGGGCGTCGATCTGTTCTTCGTGCTGAGCGGCTTTCTGATCACCGGCATCCTGCTCGAACGCAAGGCGCGCGGGCAGTCGTACTTCGGCTATTTTTATGCACGCCGCGCGCGGCGCATTCTGCCGCCGTATCTGCTGCTGATGGTGGTGTCGTCGATCCTGTTCGGCTTCGGTTGGGCGCAGCACTGGCAGTGGTATGCGTTCTTCGCGACCAACATCGGCGATGCGCTCAACCAGAGCGGACACGACAGCCTGAATGTGCTGTGGTCGCTTGCCGTCGAAGAGCAGTTCTATATTGTCTGGCCGTTCGTGATTCTGCTCGTGCCCGAGCGCGTGCTCGCGTGGGTCGCGGCCGCGCTGATCCTGCTCGTGCCGGTGCTGCGCGCGGTGGCCACGCCGTGGTTCGATTCGTTCTGGCCGATCTATTACCTGACGCCCTTTCGCATGGATTTGCTTGCGGCGGGCGCGCTGCTCGCGGTCGCCGTGCGCCGCGATCGTGACGCGCTCGAACCGTTCAAGGGCCTCGCAGTGCTCGGCGTGATTGCCGCACTCGCGGCGCTCGCGTGGCTGCATCTGCATTTTCCGCGTTTTCGCGCGGCCAATACGCCGCTGTCGAACGCGGGGCTTTACAGCATTTCGTTGGTGCTTTGCACGTCCGTCGTGGTCATCGCCCTGCAAAGCCGGGGCATCGTCAAACGGCTGTTGTGCAATCCGGTGCTGGTGTACATCGGTACGATCAGCTACACGATTTACCTGATTCACCTGAGCGTGCTGTATGCGTTGTGGCCGCTGAACATGAGCCGCTATGTGACCGCTGCGCTTGCGCTCGCGATCACCCTCGCCTATGCAAGCGTCACATGGTTCGCGTTCGAGAAGCGGCTGATTTTCGGCTCGCGCGGCAGTTCGCACGCAACGGCCGGCGCGGGTGCGAGTGTGCCGCGCGCCGCGCCGCAAGCACCGCACGGCCGCGCATGAAGTGGCGCATGAAGTGGCGCATGAAGTGGCGCATGAAGTGGCGCATGAATTGGCACATGAAGTGGCACATGAAGTGGCGCATGAGGTCGCACGCATGAAGCGCCGCGCATGGGCCGCCGCGGCAGCGATGCTCGCGCCGCTTACCGCACTCATCACGCTCACGGCGCTCACTGCCGCAACGACCGGGCATGCTCAGGCCACGCAGCACCAGATCGTGATCGATGCCTACGGCGACTCGACGACGCTCGGCATTTCATGCAGCGAAGGCCGTTGCGCGCCGCAAGCGCAAAACGCCGTGGCCTATCTGCAGGACAAGCTGCAGATGCATTTCGGCGAGCGCGTGCACGTCGTCAACTACGGCGTCGGCGGCACGATGGCGACGCAATTGCGCGACGGCACCGGCAACCGCCGCGCCGGGCCGACGGCCGGTTTGCCGTGGCGCGAACGGCTCGCGGCATCGCCCGCGCAAATCGTGCTGATCAACTACGGCATCAACGAAGTGATGCAGGACCAGACGCCCGAGCAGTTCTACGCAGCGCAGAGCGCGCTCGTGCAAACGGCTCGCGCGCTCGGCAAGGAGCCGGTGCTGGAAACGTCGAATCCGATGCCCGATAACCGGCTCAACGCGCGGCTCGCGTCGATGGTCGCGGTGACGCGCCGCGTCGCCGCCGAGCAGCACGTGCCGCTCGTCGACCAGTTCGCGTACATCAGCAGCCTGCCGGACTGGAAGACGCTGATGTCCGACGGCGCGCATCCGAAGCCGGGCTTGTACCGGCTCAAGGCCGAGCAGGATGCCGAGGTCGTCGAACCGCTGGTGCGGCGGCTCCTGGATGGCACGCTCTGAGGTGCTCTTTTTTTCTTTTACCCATATCGAAGGCAAGCTATGAGCCAACCACGCAAAGCGATCATCACCGGTGTGTCCGGACAGGACGGCGCCTATCTGACCAAGCTGCTGCTCGACAAGGGCTATCACGTGACCGGCACCTACCGGCGCACGAGTTCCGTCAACTTCTGGCGCATGCGCGAGCTGGGCGTGCTCGATCATCCGAATCTGCGTCTCGTCGAGCACGATCTGACCGATCTCGGCTCGACGCTGCGTCTGCTCGAAGGCGCGCAGGCCGACGAGCTGTATAACCTCGCCGCGCAAAGCTTCGTGGGCGTCTCGTTCGATCAGCCGGTGACGACCGCCGAGGTGACCGGCATCGGCGCGCTGAATCTGCTCGAAGGCATCCGCATCCTCAATCCGAAGATGCGTTATTACCAGGCGTCGACGTCGGAAATGTTCGGGCTCGTGCAGGCGGTGCCGCAACGCGAGGACACGCCCTTCTATCCGCGCAGTCCGTATGGCGTGGCGAAGCTGTTCGCGCATTGGTCGACGATCAACTATCGCGAGTCGTATGGTCTATTTGCGAGCAGCGGCATTCTGTTCAATCACGAATCGCCGCTGCGCGGCCGCGAGTTCGTGACGCGCAAGATCACCGACACCGTCGCGAAGATCAAGCTCGGCAAGCAGGACGTGCTGGAGCTCGGCAATCTCGGCGCGAAACGCGACTGGGGCTTCGCGCTTGAATATGTGGAAGGCATGTGGCGCATGCTGCAAGCCGACGAGCCCGACACCTTCGTGCTCGCGACGGGCCGCACTGAAACGGTCCGCGACTTCGTGCGCATGGCGTTCGCAGCGGCCGGTTATCAACTCGAATGGTCGGGCAAGGAAGAGCGCGAAACGGGTATCGACGTGGCGACCGGCAAGACGCTCGTGCGCGTGAATCCGAAGTTCTACCGGCCGGCCGAAGTGGATCTGCTGATCGGCTGCGCGGACAAGGCGCGCGAGAAGCTAGGCTGGGAGCCGCGGACGAGTCTCGAGCAACTGTGTCACATGATGGTTCACGCGGATCTTGGGCGGAATGAGCATCAGGAGACGTTTTGAGGTAAGGGGCGCGGGGACGGCGTGACGGCTGTGGGGGCCGGCACGCGAGAGCCGCGTGTCGCGGTCGGAGAGCACGTCGTAAGCTGGTAAACGACATTTATCCGCGTTCCTTAGCTGGTTTACGACAAATTCGCCAATCCGCCCGTGCCGATTAGCTGGTAAACGACACGCCTCCCGGATAGCGTTTTAGCTGGTAAACGACAAAACCGGTAGAATGGAAGCTGGTTAACGACAAATTCCCGGCTCCATGCCCTCCCTCGAAGTCGAAAAACGACAATCCGATGAAATTGTCTTCGCGGCCGGTGACACCGGCTTCGACCGCACGCTTCAAAGGCGCGCGAAGGAAGGCGGCCTGTTGCGCGTCGCGCGAGGCGTCTACGTCGAGCCCGGTAATCAGGAAGAGGTCGCGGGGCGGATTCGCCGAAACTGGCAGAAAATCGCCGCGCACGCGGTGCCTGGCGCGGTAGTCTCCCACCGTAGCGCATTCGCCGGCGGCATCACCGCGGCCAATGAAGTCGTACTCTCCCATCCCACGCGGTTTAACCGGCGTATCACCTACCCCGGCCTCACGCTCGTGCTGATGAAAGGCCCCGGGCCTATGCCCCGCGATCTGCGGCTTGGATCGCTCGATCTTTACTGGGCCTCGCAGGAACGTGCGCTACTCGAAAATCTCGCGCGGGGGGCGGCCGCAACGCGGGCGTCGCGCGAGGAGATTGAAGAACGCCTCGTTGCCTGCCTGAGCGCGAACAAAGAGCCAGGCCTCAACCAGATTCGGGATCGCGCTCGCGAACTTGTCGAACCGCTCGGCGCAGCAACGAGCTATGAGACGCTCAACGGACTGATAGGCGCGCTGCTGAGCACGCATTCAAAGGGCGTGCTCAAAACGAAGGCTGGATTGGCTATCGCCCAGGGCGCGCCTATCGACATGGCGCGCATGACGCTCTTCGGCACGCTGGCAACCGCGCTACGCACGGCGGTGTTGCCCGACATCGTGGACGTGGCCGTTGGGGGTGACAGCCGCATCCATTTCGCGTTTCTTGAATCGTATTTTTCCAACTATGTCGAAGGAACACGGTTCTCTGTCGAGGAAGCGGAAGGCATCGTCTTGCGCAATCAGATCGTTGCGCAAAGACCCAAGGATTCACACGACATCCTGGGCGTATTCAATCTGGCGTATCGCACCGAGACCCGCGCAATAGTGCCGCCAGTCGGTGAAGATTTCATCGACGTGCTTCAGGAGCGCCATCGGATCATGCTCGAGCGCAGACCTGAAGTAGACCCTGGCAATCTGAAGCTCGAGGCAAACTATGCGGGCACCACGCAGTTCGTCGAGCCCTCTCGCGTTCGCGGCACGCTCGCCGAAGGATCTCGCCTCGCGTTGACCGTCCCCGAGGGCCTCGCGCGGGCCATTTTTTATCTGTTTCTGATCGCGGAAGTTCATCCCTTCGCGGACGGCAATGGGCGTCTGTCGCGGCTGATCATGAATGCGGAGCTTTCGCGGGGCGAGCGCGCTCGCATCATTATCCCCACGCTTTTCCATCCGCAGTTCGTGGACTGCCTGAGAGCCCTCACACAAAGCGGCCGTCCGGAGCCGCTCATCAGTTCCCTCGCACGAATGGCAGCGTGGTGCGCGGGCTTCGACTATGCCGAACTTGAAGCAGTCGTGCCCGCCATGCGCAGCGCACACGCGTTCGAAGAGTCGCCGGCGGAATTCCGGCTGCTCAATGCGGACGGCAGCCGGGCCACGTAGTAGCGTCTCGTCCCGTCACAAAGCTCAATGCACCCCACCCGCCCCAATCGCCTCCCCATAAACCGCAGCCACGCGCTTCGCGATCACCGAATTATCGAAGTTCTCACGCGCATAGCGCCGGCACGCGTCGGCGTCCGGCAGCTTCAGCCTGCCGCTTAGCGCGCCCGCAAGACCCGCTGCGATGGCTTGCGCGCCCGTCTCCGGCAACACGAGATCGGGCGACAGCCCCGCCACCGCTTCCGGCAAGCCGCCGACCGGCGTTACCAGCACCGGCGTGCCCGACGCGAGCGACTCGACCGTGATGAGCCCGAAGCCTTCGAGCGCCACCGTCGGCACCACGCTGATATTCGCCGCACGATACAACGCCGCGAGATGCTGATCGGGCACGAAGCCGAGCAGCTTCACGTTGTCCTGCAAACCGGCCTCGTCGATGCGCGCCTGCAATTCGTCCGCGAGACGCCCCTTGCCCGCGATCAGCAGCAGCACGTCCGGATGGGCCGCCTTCAGCAGCTTGACCGCGTCGATCAGATCCTCCAGACCCATGCGCCGCACGAGACGCCGCACCGCCAGCACGATCGGACGATCCTGCGGCAATTGCAGTTTCAGGCGCGCTTCGGCCGGTGTGATCGGCAGATTGAATTGCTCGACGTCGACGCAACCCGGCACCACGCGCACACGGTCCGGCGAGATGCGATAACGCGAAGTCAGAATCTTGCCGAACGCCTCCGACAAGACGATGAGCCGCGACGAACGCGCATACACGGACTGCTCGAGATAACGCTTCGCGCGCTGGCCGAGCGAATCGGCGCCTTCGACATGGCTTTCGTCGGCCCACGGTCCCTGAAAATGCGAGACCTGCGGAATGCCCCGCGTCACGTCGAGCCCAGGAAACGTATAGAGCGCGAAGTGCGACGAGATCACGTCGGGACGCGAGCGGCCGATCTCCTCGCGCAGCGCGCGGCGTGCGGCCATCAAGCGCAATGGCAGCGATTGCCCGGCCGAACCGAAGCCGTTGATCGCACCGCCGGTATCGGCGGCCACTTTCGGCGAGCCGGCCACGACGCCGCGCACCGCGACGCCCGCGCCCGGCAGCGCGCCGACCAGCGAGTAATACATGCGGTCGAGGCCGCCCGCGCGCTCGGGGAACCAGTGCATCCCGATCTGCAGCGATTTGATTGAGCTCGTCGTCATTGTCATTGCCCCTTGTCGATTTCGTTAGGTATTCGTTGGATTGCGATGGTCGCGTGTCCGACGCGCCGTCGCTTCATTCGCCGCTCTTGTGCCCGGCCAGCGAGTTGAGCGTCAGCGCGTCGGTCTTCGCGACCGCCGCCGCGTCGGCTTCGCTGCGCCGGCGATTTTTCTGCTGCCCTTCGAGCTGCCGATACAGCGCAATGTATTGCGCGGCCATGCGCGCCCAGCCGAAGCCGGTCGCGAGTTCGTTGGCGGCTTTGCCCATGTTGCGGCGCGCGTTGTCGTCGGCGGCAAGGCGCGCGACTGCGGCAGCAAGCAGGCGCGGATCGTCGGGATCGTCGAGCACGATGCCGCACTCCGGCGTGATGATCTCGGCGCCGCCCGCGGTGCGCGCGGTCACGACCGGCAGACCCGCGGCCATCGCTTCGAGCAGCGACAGGCTCATTGCCTCATAACGTGATGGAAACACGAACGCATCGACGGAATGCATCAGCACGGGCATCTCTTTGACGAGTCCGAGAAAATGCACGCGATGCGCGATGCCGAGCGCCTTCGCTTCGTCCGGATAAGGACTGCCCGGCAGGAAACCGGCCACCGCGATATGCACATGCTCGGGCAAATGTTTGAGCGCAGCCAGCACCGTACCGAGGTTTTTGCGCGGCGTCCGCAAGTCACCGACGAACAGCAGCAGGAACGCATCGGACGGCAGACCGAATTTCGCGCGGTCGCCGGTGGCCGCCGCGAAGCCCTGCGTATCGACGCCGTTATAGATCACATCCACACGGTTATCCGGCGTGAGGCCGATCGCGCGGATTTCATCGGCGACCTTCTGCGAGACCGCCGTGATCACCTTCGAGCGCCGGTAGGCCCAGCGCTCAAGCATCGCATTGCAGCGCGTATAGATCGACTGATACGCGGACCACACGCCCTTCAGCAGCCCGAACGGGTAGTACTTGCTGCCGAGCCAGCCGCTATGCACGAAGTGCGATGTGTTGACGTCGGCGGGCATCCACGTAATGAAGCCGTTCACATGCAGCACGTCGTATTCGCGGCGATGCGCGCGCAGCCACAGCGCGCTCTTGAACGCGAACACCTGCTGGCGCAGCAGATTGGTGGGCCACCAGCGGCCGATCTTGATCGGCGCCCAGCGGACATTCGGATGAACGAGCAGCTCGGGCGCCACATGCGAAGCGATCAGCGTCACGCCGATGCCTTCGTCGAGCGCCGCGCGCGCGATCTCATGGTTGACGCGCCCCTGGCCGTCGTTATGGCGCACAACGTGCGTGACAATGGCGACTCTCAATCAGTGCCTCCGTGGAAAATTGGCGTGCGCGATGGGCTATTGACCGCGTTGACGCGGTTGATCTTGTCGTAATGCACCGCGGAAAGAATCGAAAAAACGCTCATGAAAAGCAGCAGCCCGCCGGTGCCGACGAGCGAATTGGTGAACACCAGCATCGCGAAGGTCGCGAGGCACAGGCTCAGGCACGCGGACACGTATTTGTCGTGGCGCAATCTGAACGACGCGAGCACCGCGCGCGTCAGCAGCCACACGATGCCCGACATATAGAGCAGCGTGCCGGGCCATCCAAGCACGAACGGTATGTTCATCACGCCGCTGTCGAAGTTGCCGTACTGGCCAAGCTGGCCGCCGTCGTTCGAGAGTTTCGTCGAGGTGCCGGTCGCGCCCATGCCTTCGCCGGAGACATCGGTGAAGGCGGTCTTCGCGAAGGTCGCGTAGAACTCGTTGCGCGCGGCATAGCTCTGGTCGTCGTTCAGATTGACGATGGTCGACAGACGCGCCTGCATCCGCTCGGCCACCGGACCCACCGCGAGCAGCGGCACGCATAACCCCGCAAGCAGTACCGCGCTCGCGACGATCCGCAAGCGCACCTTGTTGTTCGACTTGATCAACTGGATCAGCAGCGCGATCACCCAGCCGCCCCAGGTGGAACGCACGAGGCTCAGCGCAAACGAGAAGAAGCCGAGCGCCGCCGCGACCCAGCGCACGCGATGCGTGGCGGCCATCACGTAGACCATCGCGCCCATCATCGCGAAGGCGAACGGTCCGGAAGAATTCATCGTGCTGAAGACGCGCACGCCCATCGGCACGGGATCGCCTTGCGAGTTCATCTGCGAGCCGAGCATCCACAGCGCGTCCCACTGCGGCATGATGAAAAACTGGATCAGGCCGTAGCCGCCCATCACGAGCATGCCCCAGATAAACGTGTTGACGATGATGTCGCGATACTGCGGATACTGGCGCGTGTTCGCCATGATGTGAAAGCCGATCAGGATCGGATAGAGCCAGTTCGCGAGGTCGTAGGTGGCCGCGAGCGGACCGCTCGACACCACGCCGACGAGATACGCATAGACGAGGCCGAGCAGGATCAGCAGCACAGGCAGACCGCGTCGCTGGCCGAGCAGCCGGTAGTAGCGCAATAGTGAGAGTGCGCTGATCATCGTGACCGCGAGCGGCGCGACCTGGATCAGGCTCGTCGGTGTGAACGAGCCTTTCGACCAGTCGGCGAGACGCCGCACTTCCGGGCTCAGAAACCACAGCCACCACATGAAGCCGATGTAGCGCGCGGGGCTTTTGAAGTAGAGCCACAGGCCCGTGAGAATCGCGAGAACGGGAAACGCGAGCGTCAACACCGTGCCTTGATGCGCGACGATCAGCACCGCCGTGATGAGCCAGAGCATCGCCGATGGTAGCCATTCGCGGCGGCCTCGCCTTGCGCCCTGCACGGCCGCCGCCTCTACAGCGCTGGACATGCCGGGTATGCCGGGCGTAGGCGGAAAGTCCGCTCGCGGGAACATCGACATCGCTTACAGACCTCCGCGCGATTCTTGCGCGGCGCCGGCCTGCGCTTGCCTGCTTGCGGCGCTATTCGCGGCCTTGCTTGCGGCCTTGTCCGCGTCGGTGCTCTGCGCGCCCCGGCCGCGCACCCCAGCGCGTGCCCGTAGCATCTCCTGCGTGATGCGCACGTGCTGCATCGCGTAATGCTCGGTCGTGAGATCGCGCGCGAGCAAACCGGCGGCGGCCGCTTGCGCCTGTCTCAGTGCATCCATTGGCGCGGCGGCGAGCTGATCGACGGCATCGCGCAACGCGGGCGGATTGAATGGCGGAATGTAGAAGGCCTCACTCGCCGGAAAATAATCCTGCAACGCGCCGACGTTGGTCACGACCATCGGCTTGCCGACCGCCGCCGCCTCGAGCATCACCGTAATGCCCGACGCGTGCGTATTCGGCCGCAGCGGCACGACGATCACATCGGCCCAGTCATACAACTCATGCTGTTTCTTGATGCCGGAGAACAGCGCGATCTCGACGTTCGGCGCACGCAGCGAAGCGGGAATCCGGCGACGCGTGGCGAGCTTCACCGTGTAGCGCGCGTCGTTGCCGAATGCCTTGATGAGCGTCTCCCAGTCGCGGTCGCGGTCGTTGCCGATCGCGGCGATGCGGATCGGCGAATGCGGCTTCCATTCGGTCGGCGTCTTCACGGGGAAGTCGCGCGTGTTCAGACCGTACAGCAACGGCTTCGCGTCGCGATCGAAATAGCGCTTGCACAGCGCGGCGTTCTCGCTGGCGAGCGTGGTCAACTGATCGGCGCGAGTCATCAGCTTGCGATACAGCCAGCGACGCACGATGCCATACGAAGGCCACTTGTCGAGCAGCCACACGCTTTGCGCAAGCAGCAGCGGCGACGCATTCGCGCCGGCCTTGCGGCCGCTCAGCAGAAGCATCAGCGCGGCGGAAAGCCATTCCTGCTCGGTATGCGTCCAGATCACGTCGGCACTCAACATGTCCGCGCGATTGCGCCACGTGTGAATGAAATCGAAGCCGAACGCCGCCTTCAGTGCCCGGCGCGCGAGGCGCACCGGTTTGTTTTCGCGCGCGTCTTTCGAATAGCTGAGCGCGAACGCGTCGGACTCGGCGTGGTGATAGCCGTACAGGCAACCGATGTTGTCGCCCGGTCGATAGAAACGCGGATCGGCGCCGTAAAACAGATGAACGTGAACCTTGGTAGTCATGTAGAGATTCCCTTTGCCGATGCCGATGCCCACGCGTCCAACCCGCTGCGTGCCGCTTGCATGAACCGCCGCTTCACGCGGTCCGCGACAATGCGCGCCGCGCCTCGTGCGCGCCGGTTCGCACCGCGCGCCAGCGCGAGAGCTTCAAACGCGCCTGTTTTGACAGCAGCGCGAGCGCCGCATGCGTGAGCCCCGGATACACCTTGGTGCCGACGAGCGTCCACCACCACCATGCGGTTTCGCGGCGCAGCGGCGGCAACTGGTCGCGCAGAATCAGATGGAAGTTAAACGCGGCGTTGCGCAACGCGGCCATGGTCTGCGCGTCGCGGCGGTCGTCGTCGAAACGTTCGGCGGGGAAATGATCGACCGCCACGCGCGGGTCGTACATCAGCTTCCAGCCGGCGTTCTTGACCGCGAGGCTGAACGCCATGTCGTTGTGAACCTGGGCGCCCGCGCCGCGCAGCCGTGCATCGAAACGGATGTTGCGCACCGCGTCGCGCCGATAGCTCATGTTGGCGCCCTTCAGGATGTCGACTTCGCGTGCGCCGCCCACGCCGAGATGATGATTGCCGATGATCTTGCCGTGCGCGGTGACCTTGCCGACCAATGGCCGCTCGCCGTCGAGCACGCGGCCTTTTTCGTGCACCCAGTCGCGGCCGCCGAGCGCGCCGAGCCGCGCATCGCGTTCGAACGCGGCGGCGATGCGCTGCACCCAGTCGGGATGCGGCGCTGCGTCGTCGTCGGTGATGGCGATCACGTCGCCGCTCGCGGCGTCTAGTCCGCGATTGAGCGCGGCGACCTGGCCGGGCACGTCGACGAGCGCCACCGACAGCGGCAGCTTGCCCGGCACCGCCGGATCGCGCAGACAGGTATGCGTCGCGTCGTCGTCGGCGCGCGCGACCACCACGACTTCGTCGGGCGCGCGCGACTGCCGTTGCAGCGCCGCGAGGCAGCGCGCGAGGTCGGCCGGGCGGCGGTAAGTCGGAACCAGTACCGTCACTTTCATTGCGATGTCCTTGTTGCTGAGTCCTTGATGCGATGCGTTTCGCTAGCCGAGGCCGTTCCGGTTACGTGCTCAGATATTCCTGCACCGCCGCGTAACTGCGGTCATAGCCGCCGCGAGCGCGCGCCGGCATGCCGTTGAAGATGCCGCCCTGCACATGCACGCCGGCCCCGCGCAGACGTTTCAGCGAGTCGATGATCTCGCCCTCGCTGTGCATGCCCGAACGCATCACGAAGAACGTCGAGCCTGCATACGCGCCGATGATCGACGCATCGGTCACCGCGAGCACCGGCGGCGTGTCGATCAGGATCACGTCGTAGCGTTTCGCGAGGGCGTCGAGGTATTGCGGCAAACGCGGCGACATCAGCAATTCGGACGGATTCGGCGGACGGCGCCCGCACGAGATAAAGCTGAGGTTCTCGATCTCCGACGCGCGGATCGACTCCTCCAGCGAAATCTGACCGCTCAGCAATTCCGACAAACCGTTTTCCTGCGTGCCGCCGAGGTAGCGTTCGAGCACACCGCGGCGCATGTCGCCGTCGATCATCAGCACGCGCTTGCCCGAATGCGCGAGCAGCACGGCAAGGTTGACCGTGAGGAAGCTCTTGCCGACGCCCGCCATCGGTCCCGTGAGCATGACGATGCGATTCTTTGCATCCATGATCGTGAACTGCATCGACGTGCGCAGACTGCGCAGACTCTCCACGGTGACGTCCTTCGGCCGCGCATTGGCGAGCACGGAACGCAGGCGCTCGCCGCCACGAGCGAATCCATTTTCTAGCAGCGTCTGCTCGGCGCTCATCGGCACAAGGCCGAACACCGGCAGACGAAATGCGCGCTCGATATGCTCGGGGTCGTCGATGCCTTTGAACATATTGCGGCGCAGGAACACGAAGCCGGTGCCCGCGATCAGCCCGAGAATCGTCGCCGCCGACAGGATCAGCGCCTTCTTCGGCTTGACCGGCGATCCGGGACGCAGCGCGGCATCGACGATATGCACGTTGCCGCCAGTGCCGGCCTTCTGCACCGACAACTCCTGCACGCGATTGAGCAGCAGCACGTAGATGTCTTCCGCGACCTTCGCGTCGCGCTGCAACTGCACGGCCTTGACCTCGGTGGCCGGCAGATCGCGGAAACGGTCCGCGTATTTCGTGCGCTGCGCCTGCAGCTCGGCCATTTGCTCGCGTGCGGCCTTCAGCATCGGATGGTCGTCGCCGTAACGTTCGGTGAGCTGCGCCATCTGCAGACGCAAGCCGGCAATCTGCTGTTCGTACTGCACGCTGCCTTCGAGATAAACCTTCGCCTCCTCGCTCGCGTTGATCGAGCCGGACTGACGCTGATACGCGGTCAGCGCGGCCTCGGCGCGTTCGAGATCGGACTTCAGGCGCGGCTCTTCGCTCTTCAGGAAGTCGAGCATCTTGCTTGCATCGGACTGCTTGTTCGCGATGTGCTGACGCACATACGACTGCGCGAGCGCGTTGGCGACGAGCGCGGCATGCTCGGGGTTTTTGTCCTCGAGTGAAATCTGGATCACGCCGGTCTGCTTGCCCTGCTCCTGCACGCTGATCGCGGATTGAAACGCGCTAATCGCGTCGAGATCGTTCGCCCGCATCACGGTGAATTCCTCGCCCGGACGCGCGACCAGCTTGCTGACCAGCATCGTCACGCCGCCGCCTTGCGCCTGCTGCCCGACCTGACCGCGCAGCAGCAACGCGCCGTTCTCCGCGCGCAGTTCGTAGCGGCCGCCGTCGAGCGCTTTCATGGTCAGCTTCTGGCCTTCGAGCGTTGGCAGCACGTCGATCGAATCGACGTCGACGACCTCGCCGCCCCATGCATACGACGACAAGCCGAGCCACGGCTTCGCCGGCTCGCCAGGCGTCGCGACGCGCGCGGCGATGCTGCCGAGCAGCGGCAGCGTTTTCGGCGTGACGCTGAAGTTCAGCTTCATCTGCTCGACGACCGGCGCCACCACGCCGCGGCTCTTGATGATTTCGATTTCGGCGTCGGTCGGCAGCGAACTGGAGCCGCTCGTGATCGCGGCGCCGGTCTGCGTTTGCGTGAGCGCCTGCGACGTGTTGTCGGCCTGCTCGACGCGCACGTGCGCATCGGCCGAATAGATCGGCTTGGCGAGCACGCAGTACGCGCCGGCAATCGCGACGACCGCCGCCGCGATCGCGATAAGCCACCAGATGTCGTCGAGGATCACCTGCACCAGTTGCCCGAGGACCACGTCCTCTTCTTCGGTCCTGATCGGGCCGGCCATGTGTGGAGAGATTTGATTGCTCACAGTTCGATCCCGTATCTGGTTAGCGCGTCAGTTGCTTCAGGTAGAACAGCGTCTGCACGCTCGGCAACACCTGCTGCAACACGCGGTTGAACGTGGTCGAGGCGGCGGTGCCCACATACACGACATCGAGCGGCTGCAACTGGAACTGCGCGGACAGCATGATCGCGTCGGGCTGCGTCATGTCGAGGCGGTACACGTCCGGCGTGGTCGGATGCTCGCGCATGCCGCGCATCACGAAGATCTGCCGCGGATTGGCGTCGGTGTCGAGAATGCCGCCGGCTTGCGTGAGCGCGTCTGCGATCGTCAGACGGCCCTTGAGCATCGGCACCTGAATCGGCGTCTTCACTTCGCCCATCACGAAGATGCGGCTGTTGCTGCGGTCCGGCACGTTGATGACGTCGCCGTTTTGCAGCATCACGTTCTGCGTGGTGTCGCCCGCATCGAGCATGCGGTTCGCGTCGAGCACGTAAAGCGTCTTGTTGCGCGTGAGGCGCACGCGCTGGATGTCGGCGTCGGCAGTCGTGCCGCCCGAGCGCGTGAGCGCATCGACGAGCGTGAGCGGCACGTCGCTGACCGCGAGCGGGCCCGGCGTCTTGACTTCGCCGGTGACCTGCACTTTCTGGCCGCGATACGACAGCACGCGCACATCGACCTGCGGATTGCGGATGTAGCGCACGAGGCCGCGCGCAAGCTGATCGCGCAACTCGCCGACGGTCTTGCCCGCGGCCATGACGCGGCCGACGAACGGGAAATAGATGGTGCCGTCCGCGGCGACGGTCTGGCCGTACGGATCGGCCTGGCCCGGCAACGCGGCCGTGTACGGCTGCTGCAACGCGCCGGCGATGGTCTGCGTGCTCGTGCCGCCCGCCGACAGCGTGCTGCCCTGCGGCGTGGTCAATTCGGGGTGATCCCACACGGTGATGCCGAGAATGTCTTGCGGCGACAGCCGGTAGACGTACTGCGAAGGATCGCTGAAGGTCGAGGTCGGCAACGGACGCGGCGGTGCGCTGGCTTCGGCCTGTGCCTGAGCCGCAACGACGCTCGCGTCGATCACATGGACCGGATAGGTTTCGGCGGACTGGCTCTGAGTCTGGTGCTGGCCGTCGTCTTTCAGACGCGACGTGTCGAGGTAATTACCCGGTGCGGTGGCGCAGGCCGACAGAAAGGACGTCAGCAAAAGCGTGGCGGCGAACTTCGTGGTGAGCTTCGTTTTCGGGTTCGCGAATGTAGGTGTAGCGAGTGTTTTCATCAGCATATTTTTTTCAGCCATCCCATGACCAGATGTTCGATGAGCACGAGACTTTCCCTGTAAGCGGATTCCTCGCCGCCGTGCGGATCGGCGACGTCGGCCAGGTCTTCCCACTTGCCGAGCGGAAAGACCTTGCCGCGCGAAGCCGGATCGAGCGCTTCGACTTCGCCGATCTGCGCGCGCTCGCTCACGAGCACGAGATCGGCGGATCGCACGAGCCGGCGGTCAAGCCGCCGCGAGTGATGCGCGCCGGACGCGACGCCGCGCTCGGCGAGCAGGCGCCGCATCACCGGGTCCATGCCGTGGCCGTTCATCGCGCGGATGCCCGCCGAATGAAACGCGATGGACGCCGACGCCTGACGCGCCTTGAACAGCATTTCGGCGGCCGGCGAACGGCACACGTTGGCGTGGCAGACGATCAGAACATTGGCGAACATGTCGGGCTCCGTGATGAGGCGCGTAGTGCGTGCGGGCGGCGTGACAGGCAGGCTTATTGGCCGGCCTGGGCCACGGCGAGCGCATCCGCTTGCGTACCGCCGTGCGTATCGCCATGCACGGGCGGCAGACCGTTCACGCCGACTCTTGCGGGCGCATTGCGCAGCGCATGCTGGCGTCCGATCGCGTGATACTCGATGCCGAGTTCGAGCAGCGCGTCCGGTTCGTACAGATTGCGGCCGTCGAAAATAAGCGGCGTTTTCAGCATCGTTTTGAGCGCATTGAAGTCCGGGCTCTTGAAGACTTTCCACTCGGTCAGGATCACGAGCGCGTCGGCGTCTTGCGCTGCTTCCATCTCTTCGTTCACGAACTGCAGACGCGCGTGCTGCTGCGGCACGTCCTTCAGATCGAGCGCGAACACGCGCTTCGATTCGTCGATTGCGACCGGGTCGTACGCCTTCACGCGCGCGCCGCGGCGCAGCAGTTCGGCAATCAGCGGGCGGCTCGGCGCTTCGCGCATGTCGTCGGTATTCGGCTTGAACGCGAGGCCCCATACGGCGAACGTGCGGTCGGACAGGTCCTCGCCGAGACGCGCGACGATCTTCTGCCCGAGCACTTTCTTCTGCGTGTCGTTGACCGCTTCCACGGCTTCGAGAATGCGCAGATTCGCGTGGTGATCGGCGGCTGTGCGGATCAGCGCCTGCACGTCTTTCGGGAAGCACGAGCCGCCGTAGCCGCAGCCCGCGTACAGGAAGTCGTAGCCGATGCGCGGGTCCGATCCGATGCCGCGGCGCACGGCCTCGATATCCGCGCCGACGCGGTCGGCGAGATTCGCCAGCTCGTTCATGTACGAGATGCGCGTGGCGAGCATCGCGTTGGCCGCGTACTTGGTGAATTCGGCCGAGCGCACGTCCATGTACAGCGTGCGTTCGCGATTGCGATTGAACGGCGCATAGAGGCGCTTCATCAACTCGCGCGCCTTTTCTCCGGGCACGTCTTCGTCGCAACCGAGCACGATGCGGTCGGGCCGCGTGAAGTCTTCCACTGCCGCGCCCTCTTTCAGGAACTCCGGGTTCGACACCACCGAGAACATGTGACTGAGGTTGCGCGCGGCAAGCTCCTCGGCGATCGCGTCGCGAACGCGTGAAGCGGTGCCGACCGGCACCGTCGATTTGTCGACGATCACCTTGAAGCCCGTCATATGGCGGCCGATATTGCGTGCCGCGGCGAGCACGTATTGCAGATCCGCTGAGCCGTCTTCGTCCGACGGCGTGCCGACCGCGATGAACTGGATGTCGCCATGCGCGACCGCCGCTTCGACATCGGTCGAAAACGTGAGGCGTCCGGCCTTGCGATTGCGCGCGATGATCTCCTGCAGGCCCGGCTCGTGAATCGGCACGCCGCCGCCGTTGAGCACGTCGATCTTGCGCCGGTCGACGTCGAGACAGAACACGTCGTGGCCGATGTCGGCCAGACATGCGCCCGTCACGAGGCCTACGTAGCCGCTACCGATGATCGTCAGGTTCATGTATTACCTCGCAGGAGTTTGGAGTGAGTGTTCAATATGCGTTGCTGCCGACAAAGCCCTTCCACAGCGTCAGCACGACGATCTTGATGTCGAGCCAGAAGGTCCAGTGCTGCATGTAGTACAGATCGAGCTTGACGCGGCCCATCATTTTTTCGATGCGGTCGGTTTCGCCGCGATAGCCGTTGATCTGCGCCCATCCGGTGATGCCGGGCTTGATCCGGTAGCGGTGCATATAGCCCTTCACCAGATCCTTGTAGATGTCGTCGTGTTCGAGCGCATGCGGACGCGGGCCGACCACCGACATCTCGCCGCGCAGCACGTTGATGAATTGCGGCAGTTCGTCGAGGCTCGTGCGCCGCAGGAATGCGCCGACCGCGGTGATGCGCGGATCGCGCCGCGTGGCCTGCGTGATCTTGCCGGCCTCTTCCTTGTGTACTTTCATCGAGCGGAACTTGTAGATCTCGAACTCGTTTCCGTCGATGCCCTTGCGCTTCTGGCGGAAGAACACCGGACCCGGCGAGCTGAGCTTGACGAGCACCGCGATTCCGAGCATCAGCGGCGCGAGCGCGGTCAACGCGGCGAGCGCGAACAGCCGGTCGAAGATGCGCTTGGGCAGCACGCGCAAATCGGTGATCGGCGAAGCCGCGAGGTTGATCGCCGGCACGCCGAGCAGCTCCACCATCGGCTGATTGAAGAGCGTGAGGCTGCGCACGTCCGGAATAAAGCGGATGTTCACGAAGTCGTTGCGCAGATCCATCACAATGCGATGTATTTCCTTTTCCTTCGAGATGGGCAGCGCGAGCCACAATTCGCGGATCGCGCGCTGGCGCACGAGCTGGATCATGCGCTGATAGTCGCGTTCGACGGGCACGCCTTCTATCGCAGCGGCCGCGTCGGGATCTTCATAAGGGTTGATCGTGCCGTTCTCGTCGAACACCACGACGGGGCTGAAGCCGGCGTCCGGGCGGCTGCGCATCTGCTGGATCAGGAAGCGCCCATACGGTGCGCCGCCGACGATCGCCACCGCGCGCTGATTGAAGCCTTCGCGGCGCAGCCCGCGCAGAATCGAGTAGACGATCACCTTCGTGACGATCAGCAGCACGATGGTCGCGGCCGCCCAATAGACGAGCCACAGCCGCGACAGACTGTCCGCGCGATGCAGGCTGAAGCTGATCAGCACGCCGGTGACTTCGACCATCGCCCAGCCGCCCGCGACGCGGCACAGCAGGTCGTAGAGCGGCTTGCCGCGCCATGACTGATAGATGCCGAGCGCGGGAAAGAACACGACGACGAGCAGCACGTCGAAGGCGAGCGACACGCTTTGCATGTCGTCCAGCCACACGACTTCTCCGTTGTGCACGGCCGCCGCGATGGCGGCGCCGAGCGCGACCATCGCGATGTCGATCAGTCTCGATAGAACGCTCAGCATGTGCTGCCCCTCAGTTCGTCAGTCAAGTGCCATCCTGCTGTTAGTCCGTTGCGTGCATCCGCCGGCCAGTTGCAATGCGCTGCACGGTCGTTTGGGCGTGGCACGCAAAAACGCCGGCAGCCGCGCCGGCAAATGAATTGCCCGACGCGAATCCGATTGAAGCCGTGCTAATTGCAATTACGCTTTCCGCTTTGCTAAACCGGACGCTCGGCCGCGGCGAAAAACGTGTCTCGGAATGAGTGAATGTCCTTCTACAGGTATAGATAAAGCGTTATTAAAATTCGCGCCGCAAGGCTGCAAAAATCTCAAAATGTATCGGTCAAAATTTCGGAATTTTTTGTGAATTTTGTGGGGTTTTTTTACCGGAATAGCGGCTTTGACCATGCTTTTGCGCCTTCATGACGGGCAACGGCGGCCTTTCTGTCGCTTTCCGGCGATGCCCGCCCGGTCTTGCGCCGTCATCATTCTCGTGCAGGCGCCGCGGTAAAAAAATAGCCCGCCGTTAATTTCCGCATAATTTTTCTTTTTATAAAATAGCCGCGACATTTTTTGTTCATCAAGACGTTAGCTCTATTCGGCTTATATATAGTTTCCAATTAACGGGCTTTTATTCATTTCGGTCTTCGTGATAAAACTGGACGCATCCATCCAGTCCCGAGGAGTCCATCATGACCGCTCCGGTTACGGCCACGTCCGCCGACACCCGGCCCACCCAGACGACGTCCGCGCACGTCAAACTGAAGGTTCATCCCGTCATTCTCGCGGGCGGCTCAGGCACGAGGTTGTGGCCGATGTCGCGCGAGCAGCATCCCAAGCAGTTGATCGGCCTGCTCGGCGAAGACTCGCTGCTGCAGTCCACCACGCGCCGTCTCGACGCGCTCGAAGCCGGCTATCCGCTCGCCGGGCAACTCGTCGTGGTGGCCAACGAGGAACAACGCTTCACGACCGCCGAGCAATTGCGCACGAGCGGCAAACCGACTCGCCTGATTCTCGAACCGGTAGGCCGCGATACGGCGCCGGCGCTGACTGTGGCCGCGCTATCCATTGCTGCGCAGGACGAGGACGGCATCATGGTGGTGATGCCCGCGGATCACGCGGTCACCGATCTCGAAGGCTTTCACGCCGCAGTCGCCGCGGGCGTGCAGCATGCGGCGGCGGGTCAGATCGTCACAATGGGCATCGTGCCGACGCGCGCGGAAACGGGCTACGGCTACATCCGCATTGGCGCGGCTATCGGTACGCCTGGTAATCCTGATGAAACGCAAGCGGCTGACGCTGTGGATGCGAGTGCTTCGGTCACCGCGCACAAGCTCGATCGCTTCGTCGAAAAGCCGCATCTCGAACTCGCGCAGCGCTATGTCGAATCGCGCGAATACTGGTGGAACAGCGGCATTTTCATCATGCGCGCATCGACGTGGTTGAAGGCGATCCGCCACTTTCAGCCGGCGATTCACGACGCCTGCGAAGCGGCCTACGCGGGCGGCAAGGCTGACGGCGATTTCTTCCGCCTGCAACGCGATGCGTTCAGCGCGTCGCCGTCCAATTCGATCGACTACGCCGTGATGGAGCAACTCGGCCAGGACCAAAGCGCGGCCTCGGGCGTGGTCGTGCCATTGCAGGCGGGCTGGTCGGACGTGGGCTCGTGGGACGCCATCTGGGACATCTCCGAGAAAGACGCGGAGCAGAACGTGGGCCGCGGGCGCGTGATGTTCGAAGGCGCCTCCTCCACCTTCGCGCATTCCGAAGGACGCCTGATTGCCTGCGTGGGCACGCAGGATCTCGTCGTCGTCGAAACGGCGGACGCGATTCTCGTCGCCGACAAATCGCGCGTGCAGGACGTGAAGAAAATCGTGGGCCGCATTCGCAGCGAAGGCGGCATCGAAGCGGCCAATCATCGCAAGGTGCATCGCCCGTGGGGCAATTACGATTCCGTCGATACCGGCGAGCGTTTCCAGGTGAAGCGCATTGTCGTAAAGCCGGGCGCTCGCCTCTCGCTGCAAATGCATCATCACCGCGCCGAACATTGGATCGTCGTGCGCGGCACCGCGCTCGTCACGCGAGGTGAAGAGCGCTTTATCGTCTCCGAAAACGAATCGGCTTATATCCCGCTCGGCGTCACGCACCGTCTCGAGAACCCGGGCAAGATGCCGCTCGAAATGATCGAGGTGCAATCCGGCTCGTATCTCGGCGAAGACGATATCGTGCGCTTCGACGACACGTACGGACGCCAGTAAAGCCTTGGGTCACACATCAGGCACGCGAGGTCGGTTGCGGGAACAGCATTGAATCACAGCGAATGAAGCGGGATCCTGCGGCGGTTGCTCCAGACTGCCGCGGGGTGCTGCGTGCTCATCCCGCGTGGGAGATGAGTTCTGTGTACGACGGATAACGTTCTGCTCGATCTGCTGCGGCTGGATTGGCGGGCGTTGCGGTTGCTGCGCCTGGTGCTGCGCCCGCGCCTGATGCTGCATTGGCTGATGCGTTTGCGCTAGTCATCCCGCCATTCACCGCGCTGCCGACGGCGGCCGCGGCGGGTTCGCTCGTGTAGCGCCGCAGCGGTCCGCGAAACGCATTCAACGGACCATGCAACGGCGCTCCATGATGCGCGGCGACGGACTCGGGCACATGACGCATGCCCGCCATCGGACGAGCCGGCGGCGCGGTATACGGCGAGTGAGCGGCAGAGACGTCCGACGTGTACACGGGCTTGTGCATCTGCCCATGCATCGGCGCGCCGTACGCTTGCGATGCCCGTACCTGCGGCGCTGCATAGGCCGCGGCCTGCATCGCGCATTCACGATCGATCCACTGCGCGGCCCACTCGAACGCATAATGCTCGGCCGCCTCGGCGTCCGCGAAGCGCGGGCCGACGAGGCCGGAACGCTCGACGCGCTTGCCGTCCTTCATGATCTCCGCCCATGCGCGATACATCGCGTTCGGCACCCGCTCGGCGGCGACGTAGATCAGATAGCCGTGCCGCTCGGCGACTTGCCGCCCGCGCGGCGCGAGAGCCGTCGACAGCGGGCTGCGTTGCAGCGCCGCTCCCGAGATTCCGCGCGCCGATGCAATGGCCGCGTCCAGACCCTGCATGGCCGCACCGACCGCGCCGGCTTCGTTCATCGCGCGCAAGTCGGCACGCAGCGCCGGGCGCGGCGCATAAGCGACCGATGGAGTCGGCAAAGCCGGCGCACGCGCGATGGCATGTGCGGCTTGTGCAGCGTAGGCATCTTGCCGATCCTGCGCGACGACGGGCGCGGCGTGGTCGAAACCCGCCAGTTGACGCGTGATATCCGCGATCGGATCGGCCGAACGCCAGGGCCGCGCGTGCGACGCCTGAGCCTCGTGCAGCGCGTTGGCCGCGTGGCCATTCGTGCCGGGCGCCTGCCACGACTCGGGGCTTTTCCACGACACGCCGCGCGGACTCTCGTCACGCATGCTGGTTGTATCCGCGACAGGCGCTGCGGGTTTCGACGCGACGGGCGGCGCCGGCTGCGGCACGTAGGCGAACGTGCGCCCTGTTCTGGACAGAAGCCGAACCATCTCGAGCAGCGTGCCGTTCAGTTGCCATTCCTCGAAACGGCGCCGGCAAGTGGGCCCCGACGGATAACGGCCTGGCAGCTTCGACCAGGGCTCTCCGGTAGTGAGGATCCACAAAACCGCATTGGCCACGACACGTGGGTCGGCGCGAGGCCGCCCACGTCGGTTCAGACGGACGGCCGGCTCATCGGAGACAAGCGCAGATAGCAGCGCCCATTCGTCATTGCTTAGCTCATCGAAAAACATGGATTTTCTCCACGCAGCCTGGCCGGGCCGCGGCTTTGGGTGGACCACAGATTCAGCCTTCACGATCCGTGTGTCACCCTCGGTTGCACAAATATGTCTTGTACGTTCTGTTGGCTGGTCAACCCCGCCCTGTGTTAGTGCGGTTTATCCCTATTGCGAAGCACAAAACGTGGTCTCACTCGTGCATGGGAGAATTGTGCACGAAGCATACCATCACCAGGGTTTGCGTGAATATCGGCGAGACAAGTGTTACGGATAGAAACAAACTTATGCTTTTCACTCGCTTAATTCACGTCATGCCGTAACGGAAATGCTTCATGCGATAGCGACGGAATTGCTATTGCCCACTCGACAGCCCGCGAAAAAGCACAGCCAATGCGCGCTAAAGGCCTGCTAAAAAATGCGGCAGACACGCCGAATAAGCCGCCCGAATTCGACCGCATCACGGCGCAATAATTCATGCATTCTTTGTCTGTCTGCCGGTGCGGCAGGTTCGTTGCGCGCGCATCGAGTCAACGGTGCCAACGCTTGATGACATCGATGTGGCAACGCAGGCGAGCCGCTCGCTTGAGGCATCGCCCGCGTGGTGTATGGAACGGCTAGCGCACGGGATTCGCCGCGCCCTCGCCCGCCACGGTTTTCCATTCGCGTACGCGCCAGCGTGTAACAAGCCCCGCTCGCACGTACGGATCTGCCTGGGCGAAGGCTTCGGCGACGCGAGGCGTGTCGCTGTTAAAAAGCAGCATGGCCGTGTCGACCGGTTCGGTCAGCGCACCGCCCAACATCAGTTCGCCGCGCCCCGCCGCTTCCCATGCGAGTTTCAGATGCGCATCGCGGTACTCACCGCGCCGTTCCAGATAGTCGGGCACGAGGTCATAGATCAATAGATAGTGCATGACGAATTCCTCCTTAAAAAACACTACAGCGCCGGTGGTGAACGGACACGGCAACCTGTCAATAGCCGTTAAGGATTTCCCTGCGAATTTCCTTACCAATTGCCATTCATGTGCTACCGCAGCAAATGGACAATGCAGAAAAACAATGCAGCGCGAATTTTTCAACCGCTCGCAGTGGGCGATACGGTAGCGAATTGCAGCTCGATTGCATCATCGTTTAATCTGCAATGCATAACATAATCGCGTGTCCGGATTCGCTGCAATTCAACGCCAATCGACCTGAAATACGCACTCACTCCGCCTGGTCAGGGAAAACCAGCGGGCGCGGCTGTCAACGCAAACGCGGTTTTGACCGTTGATGCAGACAGCATTTGCCATAATGGACTTGCCGAGGGCCGGATGCCGGATCCCGTCGACGCCCACGTGCATGAAGACCAAAAACGTTTCCACACCGATGGAGTGTCACATGAAAATCCAATCCGCAATCGCTTCCCTGGTACTCGGCGCCGTCCTCGTTTCGCCGGCATTCGCGCAGAACAGCCAGCAGACGAAGATGGCCGACTGTAACAAGCAGGCCGGCGACAAAAAAGGCGACGAGCGCAAGGCGTTCATGAAGACGTGCCTGTCGGCGAAACCGGCCGCCGCGCCGATGAGCCAGCAGGACAAGATGAAGGTATGCAACACGCAAGCCACCGGCAAGAAAGGCGACGATCGCAAGGCGTTCATGAAGAGCTGCCTGTCGTCCGCGCCGGCTAACTGAACTTGGCTTAAACCCAACCAGATTCGACCAGGCGGGTTTCCAGCACGCTCGACCATGCGCCGCGCACTTCGCGCGGCGCATGCTTTCCGCATCGGACTCCAGCATCCCACTCTCGCATCCGATCTTTCGCACCACACCCCCTACGCTTTTCCGTTCCCCGCTTCGCCCGCCCTTCACAGTCCTCTCGCCCGAACGCGCCGTTTTTCTTCTATGATGGCTGCGGAGACGGCCCACCCCACACAACATTCATACGGGCCGCCATCTTGTCGTTGATGCCGCAAAGCATCGATTGGAGGCAAGGATGGTATCGAAGCATAAAAACCGCTGGTTGAGGCGGTGGCTGGTCGTCATCGTGTTCTGGGCGGTGCCCGTGGCGATCGTTGCTGTCAGCGAGATTCGCGAGGAGATGGCGTACAACGCCGTCGACCTGGACCGCGCGCTGACCACCTGGAATTTCACCGACGCGCAACGTGCGGCCGGCGCCCCCGCGCGCTGCCACGGCAAGCCGGAAGAGGCGCAAGCCGCCGGTTGTCCCGCCGACGTGCTCGCGGCCAACGCGCCGCGTCAGCAGGACGCCCGCAATGAATACAGCGTGCGCCGCTCCACCCTGATGGCTTATCTCTGGCATGCGTTCGTCGGCTACTGGATCGTGCCGGCGCTCACGCTGTTTGCTATCGGCGTGTTGATCGGCGCGGTGCGCCGCGCGCTCAGGCGGCCACCGGCGGTCAAGAGTCCGGCCAATCACGGCGGATAGCGCGCGCATCTGACTTCGGATTTGCGGCGTCGAGACAACAGTTTCGAGCCGATCGCGACAGAAAATGCGAAGCGCTGGAGTCGGTAAAAATGGGCGAATCCGGCGATTTCGGCTCGCGTGCGCGGCGGCTCGACCGAGCGCGACCCGCAGCACGGCGGCCCGGTTTCTGCGTGTTGATGCGGTCGGCGAGCGTCGCCCGGCGACCGGTCAAATTTACAGAAGACTCTTTTCGATTTGCCTCAAAGCCCCGCCGCATAAGGCTTTGAGGCTTACGACCGAGGGCGCGTTTTGGCGTGCCGTGTGATATAACTCAGAGGCGACCGCGCGATTTGCTCGCGGTCGCGCCCCGGAACCATACGGAGAAAAACGATGCAAAGACGACACTTCATGTTGAAGACTACCGCTGCGCTCGCTTTCGGAGGCCTTGCTCTCGCCGGTTGCACAACCAACACCGGCGGCCACGACACCGCCGCCACCGATTCGTCCAAACGCCGCTCGATCGACGCCGACGTCGACGGCACCATGTCGCGGCTGTACACGACCGTGAAGGGTTCGCGCGAGCTCGTCGCCAAGGCGCGCGGCGTGCTGGTGTTCCCGTCGGTGCTGCAGGCGGGCTTCATCGTCGGCGGGCAATACGGCGAAGGCGCGCTGCGCGTCGCCGGCACCTCAGTCGGCTACTACAGCACGGTTTCCGGCTCGTTCGGGCTCCAGGCGGGCGCGCAATCGAAGGCCATCATCTTCCTGTTCATGACGCAGGATGCGCTCGACAAATTCCGCAATGCCGACGGCTGGTCGGTCGGCGGCGACGCCTCCGTTGCGCTCGTGAAAATGGGTGCGAACGGCGCGATCGATTCGAACACCGCAACCGCGCCGGTCGAGGTCTTCGTGCTGACCAACGCCGGGTTGATGGGCGACCTGTCGTTGCAAGGCACCAAGGTTTCGCGCCTGAAGATTTGACGCCGAAGGGTTGGCCCCGGCGGTTTGTGTCCGCGGGCCGACTCTGTGAGCGTGACAATGGCTCGACGAGCCGCCGCCGCGTTGGTTGAGGCGGTATAGCGTCTTTGCGGCGGGACACGCAATGTGTCCCGCTGGGCCTAGGGTTGTGGAACGCAACCGTAGTAATGCAGCCATCGCGACAACTGAGTTGCCGCGAGCGCGCCTAGTGCGCTATGCCGGCATCGGCTCACCGCACACGCGGCACAGCCTCTCGCAGTAAAAAAGCCGGCGCTCGCCACGAGCGCCGGCTTCGTTTCTCTCTACTGTTTTCGCTCAATCCCGCTTTGTCTGATCGCGCGAGCAAACGAGACAGCAGCACCGCGCGCCCACTCGCCGCGATCAACGCCCCGAGCTATCCACCACCTTGAAGCGCGAACGTTTCTGCGCGCGGATCACCGACTGATACGCATCCACGTACTGCTGCGCCATCCGGTGCGACGTGAAACGCTCTTCGAAGCGCTGCCGCACGCCCGCACGCGACATCTTGTGCAGCCGGTTGACCGCCGCGACCGCGCCGATCTCGTCTTCGACGATAAAGCCCGTCAGCCCGTCTTCGAGCACTTCCGGCACCGAGCCGCGGTTGAACGCGACGACCGGTGTGCCGCACGCCATCGCCTCGATCATCACGAGGCCGAACGGCTCCGGCCAGTCGATCGGAAACAGCAGCGCATGCGCGCCCGACAGAAACTCCGCCTTCTGATTGTCCGCGATTTCGCCGATGAACTCGACGTACGGCAAGTCCAGCAGCGGCCGGATATCGCGCTCGAAATATTCGCGATCGGCGGCGTCGACCTTGGCGGCGATGCGAATCGGCATGCCGCAGCGACCGGCAATGCGGATCGCCGTATCGACGCGTTTTTCCGGCGAAATACGGCCGAGAAACGCGAGGTACTTCTGCTCGACCGGCTGCGGCGTGTAGAGATGCTCAGGCAAGCCGTGATAGACGGTGGTGAGCCAACGCGCCTGCGGCAGCGGATGGCGCTGCGCATTCGAAATCGAAATCACCGGCGCGGAGCTGAACGTGTCGAACACCGGCTGCTGTTCGGGCAGGTCGAGACGGCCGTGCATCGTCGTGACGAACGGCGTGTCCTGGCGCTGAAACACCGAGAACGAGTAATAGTCGAGGTGAAAATGCAGGACGTCGAACTGCTCGGCCTGGCGGCGCACCAGTTCCATCAGCAACATATGCGGCGCGACGCGATCGCGAATGCCTGGGTCGAGGCGCAGCGCGCGCGGCCACACCGGCTCCAGTTTCGCACTCGTAACGGAATCGCCGCTTGCGAACAGCGTCACATCGTGGCCGAGCTCGACGAGCGCCTCGGTGATGTACGACACGACGCGCTCCGTGCCGCCGTATAGCTTCGGCGGCACCGATTCGGTCAAGGGGGCGATCTGCGCAATCTTCATAGTTGTCTCCGTGAACTGACGGCTCGTGCCCGGCTTGTTCCGAGGCCGCGTTTTGCGGCGCCGTCAGTGGCGCCCTTTTGAGCGCCGGTCTTCGATCAGTGCACCGCGGCAGCACGCGCGCACCATAGGCATCGGAGCATTATTCCCTGGCAGGGACTAAAAAGCGCCCGTTATTGCATTTCCTGGGCGCTGTTACATTCAGCTTACAAGCCGCCTGGCACCGAAATAAAGGCCGCATCGCACCGCGCGGTTCAGCGCGACGGCCACTTCCAGGCCGGCATGTCGCGCTCGTCGGCGCCCGCGAGACGCGTGGCGCCGAAATGCTTTTCCAGCACCAGCGATTCGCTCGCGTCCTCGCGTTCGAGCGCCGCGATCAGCCGCGCCGCATGCGATACGACGAGCACCTGCGAGTGCGCGGCGGCCCGCGCGATCAGCCGCGCGAGCGCCGGCAGCAGATCGGGATGCAAACTGGTTTCAGGCTCGTTCAGCACCAGCAGCGCGGGCGGGCGCGGAGTCAACAGCGCGGCGACCAGCAGCAGATAGCGCAAGGTGCCGTCCGACAATTCCGCGCCCTTCAGCGGACGCAGCAAGCCGTGCTGCTGCATCAGCACTTCGAAGCGGCCGTCCTGCGAGGCGATGTCGAGCCGCGAGCCGGGAAACGCGTCGTCGATCGCAGCGTCGAGCGCGCTCGAATCGCCGATTTCGCGGATGGTCTGCAACGCGGCGGCGAGGTCCGCGCCGTCGTCGGAGAGCACCGGCGTATGGGTGCCGACTTGCGGCATGCGGGCCGGGGCGTCGACGTCGGTCCGGAAGTGATCGTAAAAGCGCCACGAGCGGATCTGTTCGCGCACCGCGATCATTTCGGGCGCGGAGCGCGGGTCGGCGAACTCCGTCATCATGCTGTCGAAACTCGCAACCGGCTGCGGCACCGTTTGCCACTCGCCGCTTTCATCGCGCGTGCGTAACGCCGGACCCTGCCTGTCGACGAGCAATGCGGACGGCCGCAGCACCGGCCCGCTCCAGATGCATTCGCGCTTGACGACGGGATCGAGCATAAAACGGGTGCTCTTATTGAGCAGCGGCAGCCCGAGATCGATCGCATAACTAAACTGCTCGCCCGCGAAACCGAGCCTGAGACTCACCGGCGTCTTGCGTGCTGTGGGTTCAACCTCGAATTCGCCGCTCAGCACGCCGCGCGAAAAGCGTTCGGGACCGGCCCATAAGGTGGACGGCAGGCCGCCTTCCCGTGCGAGCGACGTAATCACGCCGCCGCGCGCCGTTTCCGCAAGCAGACGCAGCGAACGGTAGACGCTCGATTTGCCGCTGCCGTTCGCGCCGGTAATGACGTTCAGCCGGCCGAGCGGCACGATCAGTTCGCGCAAAGACCGGTAGCCCGCGATGGCGAGCGCACTCAGCACGCGGCCATCCGAAGATACGAGGCTTGCGGGCGCACGCGCGCCTTGCTGGCCGACAACCTCCGCTGCCCGGGGATGAATGTTGCGTATTGCCGCAAGCTCATTACCTGTGCCCTCCGCCCGCGGCCGGTCTTTGTATCGGCACGCTGCGCAGGTCGCGCAGGAAGCTGTCGCGCCACACGCCCAGATCGTTCTTGCGCAGCGCCGCCATGTTGATCTCGTGACGCCGCTGCCGTGCATCGAGCGGCATTTGCAGCGCCCGCTGCAACGCCTCGCACATGCCGATCGCATCGTGCGGATTGACGAGCAGCGCGCCCGTCAACTCCGCCGCCGCGCCCGCGAAAATCGACAGCACGAGCACGCCGGGATCGTCCGGGTTTTGCGCGGCGACATATTCCTTTGCGACCAGGTTCATACCGTCGTGCAACGGCGTGACGAAACCGATCTGCGACTCGCGAAACAGCGACATCAGTTTCCAGCGGTCGTATTGCTGATTCAGATAACGGATCGGCGTGTAGTCGAGGCCCGAATAGCGGCCGTTGATACGCCCCGCTTCGTACTCCAGGTCCTGGCGGATCTTCTGATAGGTCGCGACGTCCGACCGCGTGGGCGGCGCGATCTGCACGAGCGTGACGTTGCCGCGCCATTCGGGCGAGCGTTCCAGCAGATGCTCGAACGCGCGAAAACGTTCGACGAGCCCCTTCGAATAATCGAGCCGGTCCACGCTCATGATCAGCTTGCGGCCTTCCAGGCTCTGCTTCAGGTCGAGCACGTGCTGACGGCTTTCGTAGCGCTTGGCCTGTTCGGCGATCTCGTCGGGAAACACGCCGATGCGGTAAACGCCCGTGCGCAGCTTGCGGCCGAACGCCTCCACCATGCCGTTCGACACCGTGCCGCGCGCGTGGCGCGTCACGTAGTCGTGAAACGCCTCTTCGTCGGTCGCGGTCTGGAAACCGAGCAGGTCGTAGCACGACAGCGACTTCACCAGCTCCTCGTGCGGCGGAATATTCAGCAGGATTTGCGGCGACGGAAACGGAATGTGCAGGAAAAAGCCAATGCGATTCGTGATGCCCTCGCTGCGCAGCGCCTCGGCGAACGGGATCAGATGGTAGTCGTGAATCCAGATGACGTCGTCGGGTTCGAGCAGCTTGATGAGCTTGTGCGCAAGCCACGCGTTGACGCGCCGGTAACCGGCATATTCCTCGCGCTCGTAGCGCGCGAGGTCATTGCGATAGTGGAACACCGGCCAGAGCGTCGCGTTCGAAAAACCGCGGTAGTACTGGTCGTAATCCTTGCGCGTGAGGCCCACGGTCGCGAAGGTGACTGCGCCGTCCTGCTCGAGTGTGGGTCCCGCGTTGGCGACGGTCTCGCTGACCACGTCGCCGCTCCAGCCGAACCACACGCCTCCCGCGTCTTTCAGCGCGCCGAACACGCCGACGGCGAGGCCGCCCGCCGATCCTTTGGTTTCCGTCGGCGTAGCGACGCGATTCGACACGACGATCAGTCGGCCCATGTTGCAAGTCCTCCTTGTTTCGCGCGGCATCTGACAGGGTGCAGCCCGCGCCCGCCACGCAGCGGACGCGTCGACATCGTTTTGCATGGTGCACGCCATGCCGCGCCAGGTTTATTCAATGAGTGGACGGTTCGACCCTTTGGCGAACGATCGGTTGCATCGTTTAGCCGGTTGGCCAGGGCAGATAGCGCACGGCGCGCACATTTCAGCGAATTCGGTTGCGCGCTTCCGATCGTCGCAGCACTGCCTGCCCGCGTTCCGCGCAGCGTCGCGCGGATTCTGACCTCGCGCTAGGCCGTTTCCTTCACTTTGTGGGGCGACCCAGCCGCCGACGACGGCCCAGGCCCAGGCCGGCTTGCCACCGGGTCCGCCTCAGTATGCGCCGCCGTGCTGCCGGCCGGCGTGCGCGTGCCGCGCGGCACCCAGTCGAGCGGTTCGCCCTTGCCGTTTTCGAGTTCCGCCGACACCTCCGCGCGCGCCCGCGGCAAATACTGCGGATAGTGCTTCTGGATGAAGTCGAGCAGCCCCTCGCGCACGCGGCAGCGCAGGTCCCAGTTCAGACCCGAATCGAGCGAACTGACGAGCGCGCGCAACTGCATCGAGCGCTCGGTGCCCTCGGTGACTTGCAGCACCTGCACGCGACGGTCCCACTCGGGCGCCGCTTCGACGATGCGCGCCAGTTCCTCGCGCAACAGCGCGAGCGGCATCCGGTAATCGACGTACAGAAACACCGTGCCGATGATCTGCGAACTGCTGCGCGTCCAGTTCGAAAACGGATTCTCGATGAACCATTGCAGCGGCACGATCAGCCGCCGCTGATCCCACAGACGCACCGACACATAGGTCCCGGTAATCTCCTCGATGCGCCCCCACTCGCCCTGAATCACGACAACGTCGTCGAGCCGGATCGGCTGCGACAGCGCGATCTGCAAACCCGCGATCAGATTGCC
The DNA here is from genome assembly GCF_041355255.1 of Paraburkholderia sp. RCC_158. Lineage (NCBI taxonomy): Bacteria > Pseudomonadati > Pseudomonadota > Betaproteobacteria > Burkholderiales > Burkholderiaceae > Paraburkholderia > Paraburkholderia sp. RCC_158. Next base: position 341,506 of record NZ_JBFUPM010000003.1, read on the forward strand.
GAGCACCGGCCGCGCGGCAATACCGGCGACCAGACCGGCGACGCCCGCCGACGCCAGCAGGCTCGCGCCGATCTGCCGCACGTTCGGAAGCGTCATCAACGCGCCGCCGACGCCGACGATCACGATCACCAGCATCACCGAGCGCGCCAGCACCCTCGCCTGCGTATGGATGCGGCGCGCGTGGAGATTGTCGGCGGTATCGAGCGGATGGGCCTGAATGATCGCCTCGCCGATGGCCGCCGCCGAGCGCACCGACAGCCACGTCAACGCGCCGATCAGCGCAATGGCCGCGGCGTCGCGCAACGGGCCGATGAAGGTGAGCGTGTCCGGCGCCTCCCACCAGACGGCTTCGAGCGAGAGAATCAGCAGAACGAACAGCGACGGCTTGTCGATATAGCGCAGCACGACACTCGTGAGCGGATAAGGCCGCGCGATCCGCGTGACGATGCGCGCGCCCACGCGGTGCGCGCCGATCGCGATCAGCACGGCGATGACCGAGACCAGCAACGCGCCGGGCCAGGTATGCAGCGGCGCTTCGGCGATGTGGTCCAACTGGTCGAGTCGATCGAGAAAAGCCATATAGGACAGTTTCCTCCTCGCTTGGATGGGGACAGGCCGGCCGCGTGTGACGCGGCGACGGCGTAGAGATGAGGCGCCGGCCGGCACGCCCGCGAAAGCGCGGATCAAACGATGCGCCCCGCTATCAAAGCCGGCTGCGACCGCGCAAAGCGGCGCCCCGGCTCATGTTGAACGCGTGCACGGCATTCGGCGCACGCGGTGAGCAAACTCAGTGACAAGAACCTGTGACAAAACAACAAAGCTGGCAACCCGCACGCCCCGCTACACGAGGCCGCAAACCGCGCCGGCTCAAATCAACTCAAGTCAGCTTCCGCTTTTGCAAGGAAACGCCTTGCCGAGCCCCAGCGAAATCGCCGTGCTCGCGTTATAGCCCGCCACAATCGGATTTTCCGCGATGTATTTGCGCACCGCATCCGTCAACTGCGCCGAACGCGCGTCTTGCGGCAGGCAGAAGTACTGGCCGACGCGCGGCCCGGTCGTGCCGCCGATTGCGTCGATCGTGTTGAAAATGCCGTCGGCGGCGCCTTCAATGTACGCGGCGCATGCACTGCGCGACGCCACGTCGGTCTTCGTGCACAGCTTGTTGAGGTCGCCTCCCGTAAACGCGGCCGCCGACAACGGTACGGCAAACGCGCTGGCGAAAATCAAAGCCCGCAGCATGGTGTTCCTTTCCAGGTCGTTTATCAGGCGGTCTGTTGCCGCATCCCGAGGGCGCGCACACGAGAGGCGCGCCAAAGTCGTCATTCTGCACTGTTTTACGGGGCCGCAGCAGGCAGCCGCCGCTATCTTCAGGCATATAAGCGGCAAAGCGCGCACCAGCCGCTTCGCCGCGCGCCTTACTTCTGCTGCATCTGTTGCAGGCGGGCGGTGAGGCCCTCGACCACGTCCGGCTCCTTGTAGGTCTTCGCGAAATCGAGCGCGGTCAGGCCGATCTGGTTCTTCACGGTCAGGTCCGCGCCGTTGTCGAGCAGCAGCTTCACCGTCGACACATGGCCGCCGCGCGCGGCCATCATCAGCGGCGTGGTGCCGTTCGGGGAGCCGGCGTCGACGTAAGCCGAATGGTCGAGCAGCAGTTTCACGATGTCGTCGTGGCCGTTCGCGGCGGCGTAGTGCAGCGGCGCCCAGCCCTTCTTGTTGACTTCGGCGTCTTTCGCGATCAGTTGCTTGACGAATTCCAGGTCGCCGTTCAGCGCGGCCATCATCATCGCGTTCTCGCCCGCCTTGTCCTCGATTTCAACGTTGGTCTTCGGATTCGCGAGCAGCGCGGCGCCGACCTTGTCCGACTTCTCGCGCGCTGCAAGGACCAGCAGCGGCATGCCCTGGTTGTCGACGCTGTTCGGGTCCATGCCCTTCGCGAGCAATTTCTTGACGCCGTCCACGTCGTCGAATTTCACCGATTTGATCAGCGAGTCGATCGGCGCGGCCACAGCCGGCGCGGCGATCAGCGAACTCAGCGCGGCACAGGCGAATGTGGCGGCCAGGGCGGTGCGCGACAAACCGCGGCGGACGGACGAGACTGCCGTGGCCGTCGTGTCAGCGGTATGCGGTGTGTGGGTTAATGTGAAATATGTCATATTTTACTTTAGGGATAAGCCCTATCCTATTGATTTACTTACATTTTCTATGCGCCAGCCGGCGCGGGAATCTTGAAAAGGCGGAAGAAGTTTTGCGTCGTCGCGGCGGCGAGCGCCTCGTCCGTCATCTCGCGCTGCTGCGCGATGAAACGTCCGACATAACTCACGTACGCAGGTTCATTGGGCTTGCCGCGATACGGCACGGGCGCCAGATACGGCGAATCGGTCTCGATCAGCAGGCGCTCCAAGGGCACGCGACGCGCGACGTCCTGCACGTCCGTCGCGCTCTTGAACGTGACGATGCCCGACAGCGAGATGTAAAAATTTTGCGCAAGCGCCTGCTCGGCGACGCTCCACGGCTCCGTGAAGCAATGCATGACGCCGCCCGGCTCGCTCGCACGCTCCTCGGCCATGATGCGCAGCGTGTCTTCCGACGAAGAACGCGTATGGATGATGAGCGGCTTGCCGGTCGCATGCGCGGCGCGGATGTGCGTGCGAAAGCGCTCGCGCTGCCATTCCATATCGGCGATCGAGCGGCCTTCCAGGCGGTAATAGTCGAGCCCCGTTTCGCCGATCGCGACCACTTTCGGATGTTCGGCCAGTTCGACCAGTTCGGCGACGCTCGGCTCGCGCATGTCCTCGTGATCGGGATGCACGCCCACCGACGCATAAACGTTGTCGTGCCGGCTCGCGATTTCAAGAACCGACGGCAGCGTTTCCAGATCGACCGACACGCACAGCGCATGCGTGACCGCGTGGCTGCGCATGTTCTCGAGCACCTGCGGCAGGCGGTCGGCGAGTCCTTCGAAATTGATGTGACAGTGTGAATCGACAAACATGACGATGTCCTGCAAAGGAATGCCTGAGGCGGATCAGCTTGCCGCGCCCTGCGCGTCGAGCCGCTTGCCGAGAATCACCAGATCGCGCTCGACGCCGTCCAGCACGGCCACGCGCGGCAGCGACCCCCACGTGTCGAAGCCGAAACCCCGAAAGAGGCGCAGGCTCGCGTCATTGTGGCCGAAGATGAAACCGAGCACGGTGTCGATGCCGAGCGCCGGCGCCGCCGCGAGCGAGGCCGCCAGCAACTGCTTGCCGAGGCCCTTGCCGCGCGCGCGCTCGTCCAGATAGATGCTGACTTCCGCGGTGCGCTGATAGGCCGGACGGCCGTAAAAGTCCGAAAAGCTGAGCCAGCCGAGCAGGCGGCCGGGCGCTTCGGCGTCGTCGACGACCCACAGCGGACGTTTCTGCGGCCCGTGCGCATGAAACCATGCCAACCGGCTCTCGACGCTGACCGGCTCCAGATCGGCGGTCACCTGGCGCGACGCGACCGTCGAGTTGTAAATGGCGACGATCGCGGGCAGATCGTCGAGCGTGGCATCGCGGTAAGACAGGCTCATGGTGCTTTCGGATTGGAATGAGAGGCTGGGTAAAAAATTAACAAACGGTCCTTCAGACGACGCTTGCGGCATGGACGGCATGGCGCTTCGTGAGCGTCATGCAAAAAGCTCGCGGTAGCCCAGAAACAGCTCCTCGAACACAAGCCGCGCGTTCAACGGATGATTTTCGACCGCGCGCTGCCGCGTCACGGTCCGCATGAAGCGCGCGAACGCGCTCGCGTCAGCCTGCGACGCGCAACGCGTCAACGCCGCCGACGCCTGCGGAAAGTAGCGCGGCGCGCCGGCCGCGCGCTGGGCGAGCAGATCGTACATCCAGCGCTGCAGCCAGCCGAGCACGAGCGGCACCGGCAGCTTCTGCAGCGCCTCGCCGCACGCAAAGGCGTCGCACTCGGGGCCCGCAGCGAGTTGCTTGAGCGTCCAGTCGCGCAGCGTGCGGTTTTCGTCGTTGGCGAGGGCGAGCGCGGTGAGCGGCGCGCCGCCCGCCTCGGCGAGCAGCGCCGGCGCTTCGGACACGCCTTGCGCCGCGAGCCATTGGGTGGCGGCTTCGGGCGACGGCATGCTCATCGGCCATTGACGGCAACGGCTGATGATGGTCGGCAGCAACCTGTCGACGCGGGCCGACACCATCAGGAATACGACGCCCGCCGGCGGCTCCTCGAGCGTCTTCAGCAGCGCATTGGCCGCCGCGATGTTGAGCCCTTCGGCCGGATACAGCACGACCACGCGCGCGCCGCCGCGATGCGAGCCCACGCCGACGAAGTCGAGCAAGCCGCGAATCTGCTCGATCTTGATCTCCTTGCTGGGTGCACGCGTTTTCTTGCCCTCGTCGGCGTCGGCCTTGTCGGCTTTGTCCGCTTTGTCGTCGGCGCCGTAGCCCAAGCCCGCCTCGGCGGCCAGCGCCTCGGGCACCACGATCCGGTAATCGGGATGGTTGCCTTGCACGAACCAGTTGCACGCGACGCACGCGCCGCACGGCTCGCCGTTCTCGCGCTGGTCTTCGCACAACAGGCCCTGCGCGAGGTGCTGCGCAAAGCGCAGCTTGCCGATGCCCGCCTGGCCATGCAGCAACAACGCATGCGGCCAGTGGCCGCGCAACTGCTGCAGGCGGTTCCAGTCATCGGCTTGCCACGGATAAATCATCGTTTGTCTTTTCGAATCAAGCGGTTGGGGGCGTTATTTGACGCTTTGCCGGAGCTTTGGCGTGCGCTCGCCTGGATTTGACATTACTAGTGCAAAATCAAAGGCTTGCAATCAACTCTTCAAGCTGCTTCTGGATACGGACAATGCTCTGCGAAGAGTCAATGATAGCGAAACGATACGGTGCTTCTTCCGCCCGGCGGAGATATTCGGTCCGCGTGCGCTCGAAAAAAGCCGCCGATTCGCTCTCGAAGCGATCCGGATCGCGCGCCGCGCTGCGCCGTTCGTTGGCGATTTCCGGCGCGAGGTCGAACAGCACGGTCAAATCCGGCTGAAAGCCGCCCTGCACCCAGCGCTCGAGCGTTTCCAGCTTGTCGCGCGGCAGCCCGCGCCCGCCGCCCTGGTAGGCAAAGGTCGCGTCGGTGAAACGGTCGGACAGCACCCAGTCGCCGCGCGCGAGCGCCGGCTCGATCACTTCCGCCAGATGCTGGCGGCGCAGCGCGAACATCAGCAGCGCCTCGGTTTCGAGATCCATCTTCTGATGCAGCACGATTTCGCGGATCTGCTCGCCAAGCGGCGTGCCGCCGGGTTCGCGCGTCATGACGACCGCGCGGCCGGTGGCCGCCACCTTCTGTTCCAGCCGCTCGCGGAACCAGGCGAGATGCGTCGTCTTGCCGGCGCCGTCTATGCCCTCGAACGTGATGAATTTGCCGCGCGCCATTTATTGCCCTCGAATGTATTTGTCCACGGCCTTGTTGTGATCGCCAAGGTTGTCGGAAAAGATGCTGCTGCCGTCGCCGCGCGACACGAAGTACAACGCGCTCGTTTGCGCCGGGTTCATCGCCGCCTGCAGCGACGCGACGCCGGGCAGCGAAATCGGCGTGGGCGGCAGGCCCATGCGCGTGTAGGTATTGTAGGGAGTGTCCGTCTGCAGGTCTTTTTTGCGGATGCGGCCCGCGTAGCTCTCGCCCATTCCGTAGATCACAGTCGGGTCGGTCTGCAGCGGCATGCCCACGCGCAGACGGTTCGCGAACACGGCCGCGACCATCGGACGGTCCGACTTTTTGCCGGTTTCCTTTTCGATGATCGAAGCCATGATGAGCGCCTCGTACGGCGTCTTGTACGGCAGGTTCGGCGCGCGCGCGAGCCATGCTTCATCGAGACGCACGCGCATCAGACGATACGCGCGGCGATACACGTCGAGGTCGCTCGTGTTCTTGTCGAACAGATAGGTGTCCGGGAAAAAGAGCCCTTCGCCGTTGCCGATCGACGCTTCCGGTGCGCCGATTGCGCTCATCAGCTGCGCGTCGTTCATCGCGACGCTGTCGTGCTTCAGCGCCGGATTCGCGTCCAGCTCGGCGCGCATGCGCTTGAACGTCCACCCTTCGATGATGGTCGCGACGTATTCGTTGACGTCGCCGCGCGCGATTTTTTGCAGCACTTCGTAGGGCGTCACGCCGGTCTTGAACTCGTAATTGCCGGACTTCAGCTCGCTTTGCAGGCCGAGCAGCCGCGTCATCACGATGAATAGCTCGGGCTCGACCGGCACGCCGCCGCGATTGAGCTGCAGCGTGACGCTGCGCAGGCTGCTGTGCGGTTTGACGGTGACGTCGAGTTGCGCGGGATTCAGCTCGAGCGGGCTGTTGGCCCAGTGGTGTCCGCCAGCGATCGCGGCTGCGGCCAGCACGAGGACAATCGAGCCGGCAACCAAACATTTCTTGAAGAGGGACATGAAAACGTGGCAGGGTTGGACTGCATATAATACTTGTTTGCCTTAGCTAAAGTCAGAATTGACTGTTCCCGGAATCCATGAACACACCGCTCGCTACCGCTTCAGGCACTGTCCCAGCTAACCCCGCAGTGCATCCGTCAGCCGCGGCCGTCACGGCGCTGCCGGTGTGGCCGCGTCCGTCCGCCGATGAGTTCGACGCCGCCCTCCAGCACGGCGCCTACGCGGTGCTCACGCAGTTCGGCGTGATCGACGCGACCGGCGACGACGCCGCGAGCTTCCTGCACGGTCAGTTGACGAACGACACGCAGCACCTCGACGCCGCCAACGCGCGCCTCGCAGGCTACTGCTCGGCGAAGGGACGCCTGCTCGCGTCGTTCCTGACCTGGCGCAGCGGCGACACGCTCCGTCTGCTGGTCTCAAAGGACGTACAGGCGGCGGTGCAAAAGCGCCTCTCCATGTTCGTTCTGCGCGCGAAGGCGAAGCTCGCCGATGCAAGCGGCGAGCTGGCGGTGATCGGCCTCGCGGGCGACGTGCGCAAGGCGCTGTCCGGCGTGTTCGACGCGTTGCCGGACGGCGTGCACGTCAAGGTGGACGGCGCGGCCGGCTCGCTGATTCGCGTGCCGGATGCGTTCGAGCGGCTCCGTTATCTGTGGATCGGGCCGAAGGCGCAGGTCGAAGCGCATCTGCCCTCGCTCGGCGAGAAGCTCACGCAGGTTTCGCCGGCCGTGTGGGACTGGCTCGACATTCGCGCGGGCGAGCCGCGCATCACGCAGCCGGTGGTCGAACAGTTCGTGCCGCAAATGGTCAATTTCGACGTGCTCGGCGCGGTCAATTTCCGCAAGGGCTGCTACCCTGGCCAGGAAGTGGTCGCGCGCAGCCAGTACCGCGGCACGATCAAGCGGCGCACGTCGCTCGCGAACGTGGCGGGCGAGCTCGATACCGTGAAGGCGGGCGTCGAGCTGTTTCACTCCGACGATCCTGGTCAGCCGTGCGGCATGGTGGTGAACGCGGCGTCGGCGCGGGACGGCGGCGTCGATGTGCTCGTCGAGATCAAGCTCGCGGCGCTCGAAAGCGGTTCGGTGCATCTGGGCGCCGCGGACGGCCCGGCGCTGCGCTTTCTCGCGCTGCCGTACGGACTGCCCTCCGAGGTTTGAACGGCGCTCCGCGGTACGCAGATGAGCGGCGCAGTGCGCTCGAAGCACGCGCCGCTTTTTGCCGGCGTCCTCGTCCGACTACTGTTCGCCATTGCGTTTTGAAGCAACATTGAAGCAACAACCGGGAGACGCCCCCGATGTGCCTGATCGTGTTCGACTGGCGACCCGATGCGGTCGACGGCCCGCTCTTCACGCTTGCCGCGAATCGCGACGAATTTTTCCACCGCACGGCCCAGCCGATCGGCTGGTGGGACGACGCGCGGGGCGTGCTGGCCGGCCGCGATCTGGTCGGCGGCGGCACCTGGCTCGGCATGTCGCGCCACGGACGCTTCGCCGCGCTGACCAACTACCGCGCGCCGCACGACATGCGCGCCGACGCGCCGACCCGCGGCACGCTCGTCAGCGACTGGCTGGCTTGCGAGGAGCCCGCATTTGACGCGGGACGGAATGGCGGCGAAAACCACGACGCAAACGACGGCGAACAGGAAACGCCCCTCGCCTATCTGCGCCGCGTCGCGCAAACCGGCGATCTGTACAACGGCTTTAATCTGCTGGTAGGCGACTGGACGCGCCGCGAGCTGGCCTGGTACTGCAATCGCTCGAATCTGGCGCCCGCGCTGCTCGCGCCGGGCACGCACGGCATCTCGAACGCGATTCTCGACACGCCGTGGCCGAAGCTCGTCAGGAAGCGCGCCGAACTGGGCGCGCTGCTCACGCGCAATTCGATGCCGCCGCTCGAACATCTGATCGACCTGATGCGCGATCCGCGCGTCGCCGCGGACGCCGAGTTGCCGTCCACCGGCATTGCGCTCGAGCGGGAACGGGCGCTGTCGGCGGCGTTCATCGAAACGCCCGGATACGGCACGCGCGGCACCACGGCGCTGCGCGTCGTCGCGAACGGCGAGATGGTCAGCGTCGCGGTGGCCGAGCGCAGCGACGACAACGGCTCACACTGCATCGTCCGGCCAGGCGACTTCGAACGCAGCTTCGCGTTCAACGTCGAGCGGGAAATCGCCTAGTCAGTCGACGCCGAATGCCGCGCGCAATGCCGCGGCGGCATCGGCATGCGCGTGCGCGACCTCGGGCACGAAGCCGCCCATCTTGAAGAACTCGTGGATCATGCCCGGATAGCGCCTGAGCGTCACCGCGTTGCCGTAGCGGCGCAGCTTGTCCGCGTAGGCATCGCCTTCGTCGCTGAGCGGATCGTATTCGGCGGTCGCGATCCAGGCCGGCGCGAGTCCGCTGAAATCGGGCGCACCGCGCGTGCCGTCGAGCGGCGCGAAACGCCAGTCGTCGCGATCGCTCGTATCGCGCACATACTGCTCGAAGAACCATTGGATCGTCGTGCCCGACAGCAGGAATCCGTCGGCGAGGCGCGAGTGCGAATCGGTCTGCTGATAACCGGTCGTGCCGGGATAGATCAGCAATTGCAGCGCGAGCGGGATGCCTGCGTCGCGCGCGAGCACCGCGCACACCGTCGCCAGCGTGCCGCCCGCGCTGTCGCCGCCGACCGCGAGCCGGGCCGCGTCGATGCCGAACTCCGCGCCGTGCGTATGCAGCCACGTGAGCGCGTCGAAAGCGTCGTCGACGGCGGTCGGGAACTTGTGTTCCGGCGCGAGCCGGTAATCGACCGACAGCACCGCGCATTGGCCGTCGCGCGCGAACATCCGCGCGAGCGCATCGTGCGTGTTCACGCTGCCGACCGTGAAGCCGCCGCCGTGATAGTAGACGAGCGCGGGCGCGGGGTTCGCCCAGCTCGGCTCTTCGGCGTGGTAAAGACGTGCGCCGATCGTCGCGCCGTCGCGTGTTGGAATACGCAGGTCTTCGACGGAGAACATCGGCGCGCTGGCGATCTCCAGAATCGGCGCGCTTTTTTCATACGATGCGCGCGCCGCTTGCGGCGTCATCTCATGGAGCTTCGGGCGCTTTGCGCGCGCGATCATGTCGAGCACCTGCTCGATCTTCGGATTCAACGGCATGTGACGTGAGGTGGGTTGAAGAGAACTCGCGGGACGGCTCGGGCGGGCGGCTTCCGTACCGCATTCAAATCTCGCTGGCGCTTCTCACTTCCGGCTTCAGCGACATCGGATCGGTCGGATCGCGCAACTGCTCGATGTCCTCGTGACGCAGCTTGACGGTCGCCATGATGGCCGGGTGCGTGATGATATAGAAGCGCCGTGCGGCGATGGCGTCGAACGTGAGCGCGGCGACCTCGGCCGCGCTCAGCTTGCCCGCTCGCACCGCGCGCTGCAATTGCTTGCCGGCGGCGATCTGCGAGCGCGTCGGGCCGTTTTCGTTGCGCAGACCGGCGGGCCGCATGCGCTCGGCATCCGCGATGCCGGTCGGCGCGAAGGCCGGACACAGCAGCGAACAGCCGACCCGGGCGTTGGCGTCGCGCCCGGCCTGCGCGAGTTGCAGGTCGTGATACAGCGTCTCGGTGAGCGACACGACGGCGTGCTTCGACGCGTTGTAGACGCCCATCGCAGGCGGCGACAACAGCCCCGCCACCGACGCCGTATTGACGATATGCGCCGGCTCGTTCTGCGCGAGCATGAGCGGCGCGAACGCGCGCACGCCGTGGGCGACGCCCATCACGTTCACGCCGAACACCCAGGCCCAGTCGTTCGCCGAACTCTCCCACAGGAAGCCGCCCGAGCCCACGCCCGCATTGTTGAAGAGCAGATGCACCTTGCCGAACGCATCGAGCGCGGCCTGGGCAAGCGCTTCGACCTGCGCCGCGTTCGATACGTCGGTCGGCACGCCGATCGCGTCGGCGCCCGCGGCGCGCAATGCATCGACGGTCTGGGCGAGCGCCTCGGGGTTCACGTCCGCGAGCACGAGCTTCATGCGAAGCGCCGCGGCTCGTTGCGCGAATGCCTGGCCGAAGCCGCTCGCCGCGCCGGTGATGACCGCGACCCTGGCGGGGAATTCGAACATCTGGCGACTCCTTTTTGCGTGGGGCCTAATGCGTGGCTTTTGAATGTGTGATTCGCGATGCGCGACTTCGACTGCCGTGACTTCGGCTGCGTGCCGTTTGATGCCTGATTTTGCCGCATGCCCTCAACCCGCGACTTCCGCGCAACGCAACGCATCGCATCGCATCGACAAACGGCTCAATGAGCGACTCGCGCGTCCCACTCACGCTTCACTCACCGAGCCGAGCCTCACTCAAATCAGCTTCACCAGCTGCTTGCCGAAGTTCTTGCCCTTCAGCAAACCAATGAAAGCCTCGGGCGCGGCATCGAGCCCTTGCGCGATGGTCTCCCGATATTGCAGCTTCTTCTGCGCGACGAGCGTGCCGAGTTCGTTGAGCGCCTGCGGCCAGACGTCCATATGCTCGGTCACGATGAAGCCTTGCACCAGCAGGCGCTGCGTCAGTATCAGCGACGGGTGCTTGAGCGGCACCGGCTGACCGTCGTAGCCCGCGATGTATCCGCACACCGCGATGCGCCCCGACGGGTTCATGCGCGCGAGCGTCGCGTCGAGCACTTCGCCGCCGACGTTCTCGAAGCAGCCGTCGATGCCGTCCGGCGTCGCCGCCTTCAGGTCCTGATACAGATTGCCGGCCTTGTAGTCGACGCAGGCGTCGAAGCCGAGCGTCTCCACGACGTAGCGGCATTTCTCGACGCCGCCGGCGATGCCCACCGCGCGCGCGCCGGCCCGCTTCGCCAGTTGGCCGACGACGCTGCCCACCGCGCCGCTCGCCGCGCTCACTACGACGGTCTCGCCCGCCTTGGGCGCGATGATCCGGTTCAATCCATACCATGCCGTCACGCCCGGCATGCCGACGGGTCCGAGATAGGCCGACAGCGGCACGTGCGTGTCGTCGACTTTCTGCACGCCCGCGCCGTCCGACGTGCCGTATTCCTGCCAGCCGAATATGGCGACGACCTTGTCGCCGACCGCGAACTTCGGGTTCTTCGACTCGATCACTTCGCCGACCGTGCCGCCGATCATCACTTCATCGAGCGGCTGCGGCGCCGCGTACGACTTGCTGTCGTTCATGCGGCCGCGCATGTACGGATCGAGCGACAGGTAGTGATTGCGCACGCGGATTTCGCCATCGGCAAGCGGCGCGAGCGGCGTCTCCACGAGACGGAAGTTGTCGGGCGTGACAGCGCCTTGCGGACGCGAAGCGAGCAGGAACTGGCGGTTGATTTGTGGCATGTCGATCGTCTCCTTGGGTTGTGGATTGTGGACTACCGATTACGAATCAGCGATGGCAAGTCGCGCTCGCCGATGGCATGTTCGGGCATGTTGCCGCCTCGCACCTTGCCACTCGCTCAACCGTCGCTAGGACCGGGTTTCGCCGACGGGTCGCTGCGCAAGCGCTGGCGCGTCACGTCGCGGCCCACGGCGAGGCGGCGCATGTATTTGAACGTGCCGAGCGCCTTGCCGACGAAGTGGCCTTCGCTATCGCGGATCTCGCCTTCGCAATAGGCCATGGTGGTCGAGCGGTGCAGCACGCGCGCCGTCGCGCGCAACTCGCCGCGGCCTGGCTGCATGAAGTTGACCTTCATCTCGACCGTGACCACGCCGACACCGTCGCCGGCGAGACTGCGCGCGGCCATCGCGAGCGCGACGTCGGCGAGCGTCATCGTGACGCCGCCGTGCGCGACGTCCCAGGTGTTCATATGCTCGGGCAAGAGGGACAGCACCACTTCGCTGGCGCCGTCCGCAGCGGAAACGAGCCGTGCGCCGAGCCGGTCGACGAAGGGACTTTCGGGCAACGACGCGCCGCCCGCAGTGGATGAAGATGAATCGGTCATTGCGGCTTTCGGTTTTCCTTGTCTTGACGTGCGGCGGCGCGTGCGCGTGTGCGCTGATGCAGCGGCGATGCGGGCACCTTCATGCACGCGCGACGCGACGCGCCGGAAGAGAAGAAATGATACCTGCTATGCCGTTTCGCAGTGGGAGAGAGGCGTGGGTTTGTCTGCCGCCGACGCATATGCCGACGCCCGCGCCGCCATCGCTGTCGCAAGCCGTCCGAGCCGGCGCAGCGCGTCATCGGCGAGATCCAGATCTGTGCTTGGACAACTGAGGCGAATGAAGTGATCGAAGCGGCCCGCGTTCGAGAACACGGTGCCCGGCATCACGCGAATGCCCTCTTTCAGCGCGGCGTCGAAGAAATCGGCCGACGACACCTCGCGCGGCAGCTCGATCCAGAAGAAGATGCCGCCCGCGGGCGGCGTGAACCGCGTGCCCTCGGGAAAGGACGCGCCCAGCGCCGCCGCCATCCGCTCGCGCTGCATCCTCAGCCGGTCGCGCAAGCGCCGCAGATGCCGCTCATACGCGTTGGTCTGCAGAAACTCCGCGAGCACGACTTGCGACAACTGCTCGTTGTGACGCGACTGCGCGAATTTCAGCATGCCGATACGCGGATGCCAGCGCCCGCCGTTGATCCAGCCGATGCGCATGCCGGGCGCGAGCGTCTTGTTGAACGACGTGCAGTGGATCACGGTGCCGTCGCTGTCCCAGGCCTTCAGCGAGCGCAGCGGCTGCGCGCTGTCGACCAGCTCGCGATACGGGTCGTCCTCGATCAGCGCGATGCCTGCCCGCGCGCACAACTCGACGAGCCGTGCCTTGTGCGCGTCGGGCATCACGCTGCCAAGCGGATTCTGCAGGTTCGGCACCACGACCACGGCCTTGATGTCGGGATGCGTTTGCAACGCGAAGTCGAGCGCCTCGATGGCGAGCCCCGTGCTCGGGCTCGCGGGAATTTCGAGCGCGCGCAGCCCGAGACTCTCCAGCGCCTGCAACAGGCCGAAGAAACACGGCGATTCGACGACGACGGTGTCGCCCGGTTGCGTCACGGCCCGCAACGCCAGGTTGACCGCCTCGATGCCGCCGTGCGTCATGATGATGTCGTCCGCGCCGACCTGGATGCCCGCGTCGAGCGCACGGCGCGCGATGATCGCGCGCAACGCCGGATCGCCCTGATCGGGCCCGGCTGCGGTCAACAGCGTCGGCCGTCGGCGCAATGCGCGCAGCGCGGCTTTCTGCAACGCGTCGGTCGGATAAAGATCTGGCGACGCCGTCGCGCCGCCCAGATTGAACGCGTCCGGATAGCGCTGATATTGCGAGACGATGGTTGAAATGACCGAGTGAATGCCGACGAACTGCGCGGCGCGAGGCATCGTTGCGAGGTCGGGTTCCGATGCGGCGGGCAACGCGGCGCTTTGCGACGCGCGCACGAAATAGCCGGCGCGCGGCTGCGCCTCGATCAGCGCCTCGCGTTCGAGCACGCGATAACTTTCGGTGGCCGTCGCGAGGCTCACGCCGTGACGCTGCATGAAGGCGCGCATCGACGGCATGCGCTCGCCGGGGCGCAGCACGCCGCTGCGAATCGCGCGGCGATATTGCGCCGCCAGTTGGCGGTAAAGCGGTTCGCTCGCGGTGGCATCGTTCGAGGACGCCGGGAGTGCATGAGGCGCGAGGGGCATGCTGGTGTACGCGTGCATGGGCTTTTGTGCTTGCGTTCAGGTTGATCGGCTCATGAGCCGATGGTGCGCACGGTCCGCGTGCGGCAACAGATACACATCGACCTCATTTCGACCGATACAGCGTATCAAAGAGCCGCGTTGTACCGGTGCAGATCGTCGGCGACTGCGGCTGTTTTCTGTGGCAGCGGGTCAATAAGCTGAATGGCATGCAAACGCACCAAAGGAAACGTTATGTCAGCTCACGCCAACATCAATGTGTGCCGTCTCGCCGCGGGCCAGGTCGCGCTGCACGACCTGCGCGCGAGGAGCGCCGTCGTCGCGGTCGAAGGCGATCTGCACCTCGTCGTCCGCGATCATTCGCTGTCGTGGCTCGGCGACGCGGTTCCGTCGACATCGATCATGCTCAGCGAAGGCGAGTGCTTCGTGCCCATCGAACGCAGCATGGTGTCGATCAGCGCGTTGCATGGAAAAGCCGCGGCGTTCGCACTGCCCGCATCGCATGCAGCAGCTAGAAGCAATACGCAGCACGCGAATGGGATTCGCCAACTCGCCGCGTTTCTCAAAGCGACGCTGCGGCGCGCTGCCTGATGCGTTGCCGCGCGCCGCCTGTCGCCCGCTACAATGCATGACCCCATCCGCTCTTCGAGGTGCCGGTCATGTCCTTTGTCCGCAAGCTGTTCGGCGCGAGTCTGTTGCGCGTCGCCGCGTTGTGCGCGGTTCTCACGCTGACGCTCAGCGGCTGCGCGGGGCTGTTCGGCGGCGACCCGTTGCGCGTGAGCGTGGCGGGCATCGAACCGCTCGAAAGGCAGGGGCTGGAGGTGCGCTTTAACGTCAAGCTGCGCGTGCAGAATCCGAACGAATCGGCGGTGAGCTTCAACGGCGTGTCGCTCGATCTCGAACTGAACGGCCACTCTTTTGCGAGCGGCGTCAGCGATCAAGCCGGCACCGTGCCGCGCTATGGCGAAACGGTGCTGAACGTGCCGTTGACGGTGCCCGCATTCGCCGCGGTGCGCCAGGCCTTTGCGTTTGCCGGGGCCGCGCAGTCGGGACAGGTTCCGTATATTCTGCGCGGCAAGCTGGCGGGCGGTCCATTCGGCACCGCCCGTTTCGTCGATCAGGGCATGCTCAGCCTGCCGATGTCCGGCGCCGGCATGCCGTAATCACGCGACCTCAGACCACTTCAAAGAGGCCCGCCGCGCCCTGCCCGCCGCCGATGCACATCGTCACCACGACGAGCTTCGCGCCGCGCCGCTTGCCTTCGATCAGCGCATGTCCGGCGAGGCGCGCGCCCGACACGCCATACGGATGGCCCACCGCAATCGCGCCACCGTTCACGTTCAAGCGCTCCTGGTCGATGCCGAGTTTGTCCGCGCAATACAGCACCTGCACGGCGAACGCTTCGTTCAGTTCCCACAGGTCGATGTCCCCGACTTTCAGACCGGCCTGCTTGAGCAGCTTGGGCACCGCGAAAACCGGGCCGATGCCCATCTCGTCCGGTTCGCAGCCGGCCACCGCGAAGCCGCGAAAAATGCCGAGCGGCTGCAGCCCTTCGCGCTCCGCGAGCTTCGCGTTCATCACCACGCAAGCCGACGCGCCATCCGAAAACTGGCTCGCGTTGCCCGCGGTAATCACGCCGCCGGGCAGCGCCGTGCGAATCTTCGATACGCCTTCGAGCGTCGTGTCCGCGCGAATGCCTTCGTCGCCGCTGACGGTGACTTCCTTCGTATAAAGACGCCCCGTTGCCTTGTCGGCGACGCCCGCGAGCACCGTCAACGGCACGATCTCGTCGTTGAAGCGGCCGGCTTCGAGCGCGGCTGCGGCGCGCTGCTGGGAGCGCACGCCGTATTCGTCCTGACGTTCCTTCGAAATCGAATAGCGTTTGGCGACGTTCTCGGCGGTCTGCAACATCGACCAGTAGATTTCCGGCTTGTTCTCGCTGAGCCAGCCTTCGGTCATCATGTGGCGGTTCATCTCGTTCTGCACGCACGAGATGGATTCCACGCCGCCCGCGACGAACACATCGCCTTCGCCGGCGATCACGCGCTGCGCGGCAAGCGCGATAGTTTGCAATCCCGACGAACAGAAACGGTTGACCGTCATGCCCGGCACGCTGACCGGCAAGCCCGCGCGCAGCGCGATCTGCCGCGCGATGTTCATGCCCGTCGCGCCTTCCGGATTCGCGCAACCCATGATCACGTCTTCGATGCGCGCCGGGTCCAGCTTCGCGCGCTCGACCACGGCCTTCGTCACGTGGCCGCCGAGCGTCGCGCCGTGGGTCATGTTGAAACCGCCGCGCCATGACTTGGCGAGCCCCGTGCGGGCGGTCGATACGATGTGCGGCCCTGCGCCGCGAGTTCGGCGATGCTCGGCGCAAGTTGCCACGCGTCGCCGTTCGGCTGCGATGCGTAGCGGCGTATTGCGCGCTCGACGTTGTAAAGCCCGACGGTATCCGCGTACAGCATCGGACCGCCGCGATAAAGCGGAAAGCCGTAGCCGGTCAGATAGACCATGTCGATGTCCGACGCTTTCGACGCAATGCCTTCCTCGAGTATCTTCGCGCCTTCGTTCACGAGCGCGAACACGAGGCGCTCGACGATTTCCTCGTCGCCGATCTTGCGCCGCTCGCTACCGGTTTCCTTCGAATAAGCGACGATCATTTCGTCCACCATTTTCGACGGATACGCGGTGCGGTCGCCCGCCTTGTAGTCGTACCAGCCGCCGCCGGTTTTCTGGCCGAAGCGCCCGCTCTCGCACAAACGGTCGGCGATTTTCGAGTAGTGCATGTCAGGCTGTTCCTGATAGCGGCGCTTGCGGATCGCCCAGCCGATGTCGTTGCCCGCCAGGTCGCTCATACGGAACGGCCCCATCGCAAAGCCGAATTTTTCGATGGCCCGATCGACCTGCGCAGGCAGCGCGCCTTCTTCAAGCATGAAGAGCGCCTGGCGGATGTACTGCTCGATCATCCGGTTGCCGATAAAGCCGTCGCACACGCCCGAAACAACCGCGGTCTTCTTTATCTTTTTCGCGAGCTTCATGACGGTGGCGAGCACGTCTTTCGCGGTCTTCTCGCCACGCACCACTTCGAGCAGCTTCATCACATTGGCCGGGCTGAAGAAGTGCGTGCCGACGACGTCCTGCGGACGCTTCGTGAACGCGGCGATCTTGTCGACATCGAGCGTCGACGTGTTCGACGCGAGAATCGCGCCCGGCTTCGCGATTTCATCAAGACGCCTGAATACCTGCTCCTTGACGCCGAGTTCCTCGAACACCGCTTCGACGATCAGGTCGGCGTTCTTCAGGTCGTCGTAGGAAAGCGTGGTCGTGATGAGCGCCATGCGCTCCTGCAGCGCCTCGGGCTTGAGCTTGCCCTTCTTCACGCTCGCTTCGTAATTGTTGCGGATCGTGGCAAGACCGCGCTCGAGCGCGTCCTGCTTCATCTCGAGCAGCGTGACCGGAATGCCCGCGTTGATGAAGTTCATCGCGATGCCGCCGCCCATCGTGCCCGCGCCGATCACCGCGACCTGGCGGATCTCGCGCACCGGCGTATCGGCCGGCACATCGGGAATCTTGCTCGCCGCGCGTTCGGCGAAGAACGCATGGCGCAGCGCGCGGCTCTCGGGCGTTTGCACGAGCGCGACGAAGCACTCGCGCTCGAATGCGAGGCCCTTGTCGAAGCCGTTTTTCACGCCGGCCTCGACAGCGTCGATGCATTTGAGCGGCGCGGGAAAATTCTTCGCGATAGCCGCGACGCTGTTACGCGCGAACTGAATGAAGCCCTCGGCATTCGGATGCTCGATCTTGCGATCGCGCACTTTCGGATGCGGGCCTTGTTTCGCGCCGACCTTGCGCGCAAACGCGAGCGCGGCTTGCGTGAGATCGCCTTCGGCGAGTTCGTCGAAGAGACCGGAACCGGCCAGTTTCTGCGAGTCGACCGGCACGCCCGACACGATCATGTTGAGCGCGCTTTCGAGGCCGATTGCCCGCGGCAGACGCTGCGTGCCGCCCGCGCCCGGCAGAATGCCGAGCTTCACTTCGGGCAATGCGATCTGCGCGCCGGGCGCGGCGATGCGGTAATGCGCGCCGAGCGCCAGTTCGAGGCCGCCGCCCATCGCGACGCTGTGAATGGCCGCAACCACCGGCTTGGCGCTCCCTTCCACGGTCTTGATGACGGTGGCGAGCGTCGGCTCCTGGGTCGCCTTCGGCGTGTTGAATTCGGTGATGTCGGCGCCGCCCGAGAAGGCCTTGCCCGCGCCCGTCAGCACGATGGCCCGGATGGCCGGATCGCGTTGCGCTCGCTCGATGCCTTCGACGATCCCCGCGCGCGTCGACAGGCCGAGGCCGTTGACGGGAGGATTGTTCAGCGTGATGACGGCCACGCCGTCATGGGTTGTGTAGTCCACTGCCATCTGCCTGCCTCCGTGCGATGCATTGCATCCATGAGATGAGGCGGCGCAGCGCGCGCCGCCCGTCCGGTTGATCGAGCCGGCGAATGGCCCAACTCGAATGCGCCGGCCTTCGTCTTCAGCTTAGGTCGGCGGTTCCGGTGTCAGCAGGCAGAATACACAAAAAAGCACGTTCGTTCAATTTACGATCAGGCGGGGTTTCCCCTGGCGAGCGGGCAATCGCCTTCGTGCATGCGGTCTTCGAGCGCGGACGGCAGCACATGATCGCGGAAAATATCGCGCAGCTTGAGCTTCTGCAGTTTGCCCGTCGCCGTATGCGGCAGTTCGTCGACGAACACGACGTCGTCCGGAATCCACCACTTGGCGACCTTGCCGTTGTAGAACGCGAGCAGTTCGTCGCGCGTCACGTCGAGGCCCGCGCGCTTGACCACGACGAGGAGCGGCCGCTCGGTCCACTTCGGATGCGCGCACGCAATGCACGCCGCTTCGGCCACTGCGGGATGCGCGATCGCGACGTTTTCCACGTCGATCGAACTGATCCATTCGCCGCCCGACTTGATCACGTCCTTCGAGCGGTCCGTGATCTGCAGGAAGCCGTCGTGATCGATGGTCGCGACATCGCCGGTCGGAAACCAGCCGTCCACGAGCGGCGAGTCGTCCTTGCGGAAATATCGGTCGATCACCCACGGCCCACGCACGTACAGATCGCCGAACGCGACGCCGTCCCACGGCAACTCCTGTCCGTCGTCGCCGACGATCTTCATATCGACGCCATAGAGCGCATGCCCCTGCTTCTCGAGCAGTTTGCGCTGCTCCGCGACAGGCCGCTGCGATTGTTCCCACGTAAGTTTGGAGAGCGTGCCGAGCGGCGACATCTCTGTCATGCCCCATGCATGAATGACCTGCACGCCGTAGTCGTCGACGAAGCTGCGCAGCATCGCCGGCGGACACGCGGAGCCGCCGATCACCGTGCGCTCCAGCGACGAAAACCGCGAGCCGCTTTCGCGCAGATAGTTGAGCAGGCCGAGCCAGACGGTCGGCACGCCCGCCGAATACGTGACGCGTTCGCGCTCCATGAGTTCGAACAGCGACTTGCCGTCGAGGTCCTTGCCGGGGAACACGAGCTTTGCGCCGGTGAGCGGCGCGGCGTGCGGGATGCCCCATGCGTTGACATGGAACATCGGCACGACGGGCAGCACGGAATCGCGCGCGGACAGCGCCATCGCATCGGGCAAGGACGCGCCGAACGCATGCAGCACCGTCGAGCGATGCGAGTACAGCGCGCCTTTCGGATTGCCGGTCGTGCCCGACGTATAGCAGAGATACGACGCCTGCCGTTCGTCGATGGGCGGCCACTCGAAGTCGCCGTCGTGCGCGTTCACGAGCGTTTCGTAGCTGAGCACGGGCGTTTGCATGGCCGGCAGATGCGCTTCGTCGGCGAGCGCGATCCAGCCGCGCACTTTCGGACATTGCGGCGCGAGCCCGTCGACGAGCGGCGCGAACGTGGTGTCGAACAGCACGTAGGCGTCGTCGGCGTGATTGACGATGTAGGCGATCTGATCGGGAAAAAGCCGCGGGTTGATCGTGTGGCAGACCGCGCCGAAGCCGGTCGTGCCGTAGTACGTTTCTAGATGCCGGTAGCCGTTCCAGGCGAGCGTCGCGACGCGCTCGCCGGGCTGCACGCCAAGCGCGATGAGCGCCTGCGCGAGTTGCTTCGCGCGCCGTTCGCAATCGCGATAGGTATAACGGTGGATGTCGCCTTCAATGCGCCGCGACACGATCTCGGCGGTGCCGAAATGCCGCGCGGCGTGCGCAAGCAGCGAGGACACGGTGAGGGGCACGTCCATCATCTGGCCAAGCAGCGGCATCGTCATAAAGAGTCGTCTCCTCGCCTTTTGCTTTTCAAAGAGTGCGGATCGGAAAGCGCCGTGCGCGGGAAATCCGCCGCGGCAGTGAAATTGCTGAAGCAGTCGGCAAGCGAGCCGGCGGCTCGCCACGCATCGGCAGCCACGCGGCCCGCGCGGCTTACGTGCCGGCCCGCCAGCAGCGCCGCGGGTGCGGACTTACAATATCGGTTAATAGTGAGGCGCTCAACATGTCGTTTTCCCCAAGCATTGCAGGCCTGTCCGGGCCTTTGGCGGCACTTTCCGAAGCTCTTTCCACCTCCAACGAAAACGCGTTCGCGCAGCTTGGCAGCACATTTGTCACGCGTTTGCCGGCCACGCCGCTCAACGCGCCGTACGTCGTCGGTTTCTCTTCCGAGACCGCGGCGATGCTCGGCCTGGAGCCGGGGCTCGAAAAAGATCCGGGCTTCGCCGAGCTGTTTTCGGGCAACGCCACGCGCGAATGGCCGGCAGATGCGCTGCCCTATGCATCGGTCTATTCGGGGCATCAGTTCGGCGTGTGGGCGGGTCAACTCGGCGACGGCCGCGCGCTCGGACTCGGCGAAGTCGAACATGACGGCCAGCGCTTCGAGCTGCAACTGAAAGGCGCGGGCCGCACACCCTATTCGCGCATGGGCGACGGCCGCGCGGTGCTGCGCTCGTCGATTCGCGAATTCCTGTGCTCGGAGGCGATGCATCATCTCGGCATTCCGACCACGCGCGCGTTGTGCGTGATCGGCTCGGATCAGCCGGTGCGGCGCGAGGAAGTCGAAACGGCCGCCGTGGTCACGCGCGTCGCGCCGAGCTTCGTGCGCTTCGGCCACTTCGAGCACTTCTATTCGAACGACCGCACGGACGCGCTGCGCGCGCTCGCCGATCATGTGATCGAGCGCTTCTATCCGCATTGCCGCGAAGCCGACGACCCGTATCTCGCGCTGCTGAACGAAGCGGTGCTGTCCACCGCCGACCTGATGGTCGAATGGCAGGCCGTGGGCTTTTGCCACGGCGTGATGAACACCGACAACATGTCGATCCTCGGTCTGACGATCGACTACGGCCCGTTCGGCTTCATGGACGGCTTCGACGCCGGCTACATCTGCAATCACTCCGATTCGCAAGGCCGTTACGCGTACCGGATGCAGCCGCAAATCGCGTACTGGAATCTTTTCTGCCTCGCACAAGGGCTCTTGCCGCTGCTCGGCGAGCGCTACGAGGAAAGCGTGCGCGGCGACAAGTCGATCGAAGACGCGCAGCGGGTGCTCGCCGGTTTCAAGGACCGCTTCGGTCCGGCGCTCGAGCGGCGCATGAGCGCGAAGCTCGGACTCGAGATCGAGCGGGACGGCGACGCGGCGCTCGTGAATCGCCTGTTCGACGTGATGCACGCCAATCGCGCCGATTTCACGCTGACGTTCCGCAATCTCGCGCGTCTCTCGAAGCACGATGCGAGCGGCGACGCGCCGGTGCGCGATCTGTTCCTCGATCGCGCCTCGTTCGACGCGTGGGCGAACGACTATCGCGCGCGGCTGTCCCATGAAACACGCGACGACGCGGCGCGCGCCATTGCAATGAACCGCGTCAACCCCAAATTCGTTCTTCGCAATCATCTGGCGGAAACGGCGATCCGCCGCGCGAAAGAGAAGGACTTTTCCGAACTGGAGCGTCTGGCCGCCGTGCTGCGCCGTCCGTTCGACGAACAGCCCGAGCATGAGGCGTATGCCGGCTTGCCGCCCGACTGGGCAAGCTCGCTCGAAGTGAGCTGCTCGTCGTGACGCGCGCGTCGCCGCATCGCGCGAACCGCGCTCCCACCCAAGCCCGAGAGAGGAACCGACCATGAACAATCCCGACGACCTCAAGCACGACGCCCCGGCCGTACAGAAAGACGACGCCGAGTGGCGCAAGCAGCTTTCCGACATCGAATATCAGGTGACGCGGCACGCGGCCACCGAGCGTCCCTTCACCGGCCGCTATCACGATCACTGGGATCGCGGCATCTACGACTGCGTCTGTTGCGGCACGCCGCTGTTCGAGTCGGACACCAAGTTCGACGCCGGCTGCGGCTGGCCGAGCTACTTCAAGCCGATCAACGGCGAAGTGATCGCGGAGAAGACCGACCGCTCGCACGGCATGCTGCGCATCGAGGTGCAATGCAAGAACTGCGGCGCGCATCTCGGCCACGTGTTCGAGGACGGCCCCGCGCCGACCGGTCTTCGCTACTGCATCAATTCGGCTGCGTTACAATTCGAGCCCAAGTAACGCAGCGCGTGCGCTGATGGCGGGACCCGACGAGTGTTTGGCGGCCGCTTGCACGGTCCGCCAGGCGCCGTCGGTCGTGATGCTGAAGCTGAGCGCCCGGCGCAGCCAGCCAGTTGGCGGATCACGGCGCCCCTGCCTCTCCGACCCACTCTCCGAATTCCCCGTCCACACATGAAATTTCTGTTCGATCTGTTCCCGATCATCCTGTTCTTCGTCGCCTTCAAGGTGTGGGGCATCTTCACGGCGACGGCAGTGGCGATCGTCGCCACGCTGGTGCAGATCGCGTGGGTGGCCTTCCGCCATCGCAAGGTGGACCCGATGCTGTGGGTGAGCCTCGGCGTCGTCACCGTGTTCGGCGGCGCGACGCTCGTGCTGCATAACGACACCTTCATCAAGTGGAAGCCGACCGTGCTGTACTGGGCTTTCTCGGTCGTGCTGATCGTCTCGCAACTGGCCTTCAACAAGAACCTGATCGAAGCGATGATGGGCAAGCAGATCACGCTGCCGCACGCGATCTGGGGCAAGCTGAATGTCATCTGGGCGATCTTTTTCGTGCTGCTCGGGCTGCTCAATCTGTTCGTCGCGTACAACTACACGACCGACCAATGGGTCAATTTCAAACTGTTCGGCGCGACCGGCTGTCTGGTGGTGTTTATCGTCGGGCAAAGCTTGTGGCTGTCGAAGTACATGAAGGAGGAATGACATGAGCGACGTGTTCATGCACGCCACCACCGCCGAGCGCGCCGCGCTGATCGAGGCGCGCCTCACGGCTGCGCTCGCGCCCATCGCGTCGATCCAGATCACCGACGACAGCGCGCAGCACGCAGGCCACGCCGGAGCCTCTGCCGGCGGTCATTTCAGCGTCACGATCGTGGCCGCCGCGTTCGCCGGGAAGCCCCGCGTGGCGCGGCATCGCATGGTGTATGATGCGCTGGCCGACGCCATGCAGCGCGGCATTCATGCCCTTGCCATCACGGCTTACACGCCCGAAGAATTCGCTTTGTTGCCCCGCTAGGAAACCTTCCGATGACCTTGAAGAAAACCCGCCTTTGGGTATTGCTGGCTGCGTTTGCGGCCGCACCTGCATTCGCACAGAACATCGCCGTGGTGAACGGCACGCCGATTCCGAAAGCGCGCGCCGACGCGCTGATCGATCAACTGGTTCATCAAGGCCAGCAAAACACGCCGCAGTTGCAAATGGCAGTGCGCGAAGAGCTCGTGAATCGCGAGATCCTGATGCAGGAAGCGCTGCGCCGCGGGCTGCCGAATCGGCCGGACATCAAGGCGCAAATCGCCGTCGCCCAGCAAACGGTCGTGCTGCGCGCGCTGATCGAAGACTTCGTGAAGAAGAACACGCCGAGCGACGCGGAAGTCACCGCTCGCTATAACGCGCTGATCAAGGACGCGGGCGGCAAGGAGTATCACCTGCATCACATCCTCGTCGACAACGAACAGCAGGCGAAGGACCTGATCGCGAAGATCAAGGGCGGCGCGAGCTTCGAGGATCTCGCCAAGCAATATTCGAAGGACCCGGGCTCGGGCAAGAACGGCGGCGACCTCGACTGGTCCGATCCGAAAGCCTACGTGCCCGAGTTCGCGGACGCGGCCACGCATCTGCAGAAAGGCCAGATGAGCGAGACGCCGGTGCATACGCAATTCGGCTGGCACATCATCCGCGTGGACGACGTGCGCAGCATCACGCCGCCGCCGCTGGAACAGGTGCGCCCGCAGATCGTGCAGCAGATTCAGCAGGAAAAGCTGCAGGCGTTCGAAGAAGGTCTGCGCAAGAACGCGAAGATCCAGTAAGCGGCAAGCTGGTTCGCTTCATGGCCCCGTTCAGTCGATGACTGAACGGGGCTTTTTATTTGCGCAGTGCCCGGCTCATTTCAGCAAGCGGCATCGCAACGATCGAATCGAGCAGGCGGACTTCGCCGGCATTCGGCTGCGCGATTTCGTCGACGGCCCGCCGCGTGTTCGCGACTTTCGCGTCGGCCAGTGCCAGCATTTCGTCCAGCAATTTCTCGCAGCCTTTCAAAGGAAGGCGCAGTGCTTGCCCGAACTCGAGCATGTTCTTCCTGGAGATGTCGGCGAAACGCGTGGCCTGACCGACAGGCATGGTCAGATCGCAGTCGGGCCAGCGGTCCTGATTGTGCGGCTGGTAAGTCGGCGTGTGATAGACGACTGTGCTCACCAGGTCATAGAACGGCGCGAGCATGTAGCCCCGGAAAGTCGCGAAAAACGACACGTTCTTGAGATGCGAGTCCGCATTGCCGATAAGCACATTGAAGATGGCCCAACGGAACAGATGCAGCCGCGCGACGGCTCGCGTGCTGGTTATCTCGATGGCATCGCTCAACACCTGCGCGTTCGCGTTCCGGTATTTGAAGCTGCGGTCGTAGTTCAGCAACTGCATCGCGTCGATCGTGTGCAGGCGCCGAACCGGCTCGCTGGAGATGTCGCGATCGAAGCGGTCGATCACATAACACGCCGACGGCACGCGCAGAAAATGCGTGGGCGGCACCGGCAGACCCATCGCCTGCGCCAGTCGCATGCAGAAAAATTCGTTGATTGCCGAATGCGGATAGCCGGTGCTTCGCATGTCGGGCTTCAGCAAATGCATGGACGGCTCGCTGCCTAGCGGCTCGAGAAGCTCGTACTCCGGTGCATTGCCCCTTAACGTCAAAAGAAGCTTCTGCTGCGCGCCAGCCGCCGACATGCGCTTGGGTGCGGTGGCGGTCAGCGCGCGTTCGGGCATGGCGCGAATGCGCGCGTCGAGATTGGCGTACGACAACGGTTGCAAACCGCCCGAAGCCTCGCGCTCGCCTTCCGCGAGCAGAGTCAGCGCGCCTGCCGATTCCCGGCCGTAGTAGGCGAGCAGACCCCAGGCATCGTTTGCATCGACTGTGGCTTCGCGAGCAAGCGCCGCTCGCATTTCTTCTTCGGGCAACAGATTGTCGAAGAACCATTGAACCGGCCTCTCGCTCGAGCCATCCACAAAAGACGCGGACTGGAACGCGAAAGCGGGCGACAGCGCGAACGCGTCGCCGTAGCCGAGCCATTCCTCGTCGTAGGTGAACGACCAGACGCCGTTTTCATCGCTCACGGTGCCGACGCGCCGGCGGTTGGCGTATGCGACGAGTGTTCTAGCCGCCACGATTGCTCCGCCGGCGACGAGGTGCACCTGCGGCCGCGGCCGCGGGAAGATTGACGGGGGTCTCGGCGCGCAGTGTTATGCCGAGTTCGCCAAGCAGATGCAATACCTTGCCGATCTGCGCCGTCGTCTTGCCCGCCTCGATGTGGCTGATGAATTTGGGCGACAGGCCGGTGGCAAGCGCGACGTCGTCTCGCGTGAGCCCTTGCGCGAGCCGCGATGCTCGCGCCAGTTCGCCCAACTGCGCAATGTCAGTAATCAACACTCCGGATTCCCGCACTTTCGACTCCCTCGCCGTCCGTATCCGCTCGGGAACATTATGGCATAGCGAAGCGGTTCAAAGCCGTTTTCGTACCCGAGCGGATACGAAGCGGGTCAAAATGGGGTGAAACCGGGTGTTTCGTACCCGAGCGGATACGAAACCGGTGAAAAGCGGGAGAAATGAGGTGTTTCGTACCCGAGCGGGTACGAAGAGAAGTGGAGCGAAGCGGCCGCGAGGGCTAGGACGGCGACCTGCGGCTCGGCGCAGCGGAACGGGCTGCCGCGAAAGACGCGGCAGCCCGTTCTACGGCTCTACCGGCTACACTCCAGGCGATCAGCCCAACCAGCGCCGTGCGTTCTGGAACACGCGCAGCCACGGGCTTGCGTCGGTGGCGCCCTCGCCCCAGCCTTCCGGATGCCAGCTCATCTGCACCGCGCGGTGCACGCGCTCGGTGTGCGGCATCAGCACCGTGAAGCGGCCGTCCGGCGTCGTGACCGACGTGATGCCGTCCGGCGAGCCGTTCGGGTTGAACGGATACTGCTCGGTCGCCTGACCGCGGTGATCGATATAACGCATTGCCACCGCGACCTTCGACGCATCGCCCTGCTGCGAGAAGTCCGCGTAACCCTCGCCGTGCGCGACCGCGACCGGAATACGCGAGCCTTCCATGCCGGTGAAGAAAATCGACGGCGAAGCCTCGACCTGCACGAGCGAAAAGCGCGCTTCGAATTTCTCCGACTTGTTGCGCGTGAACTTCGGCCAGGCTTCGGCGCCCGGGATCATCGACGCGAGGCTGCTCATCATCTGGCAGCCGTTGCAGATGCCGAGCGCGAAGGTGTCCGCGCGGCCGAAGAACGCCGCGAACATGTCGGCGAGTTGCGCGTTGAAGCGGATCGCCTTCGCCCAGCCTTCGCCCGCGCCGAGCGTGTCGCCGTACGAGAAGCCGCCGCACGCAACCGCGCCGGCAAAGTCAGCGAGGTTCGCACGTCCCGCGAGCAGATCGCTCATGTGCACGTCGTGCGCGTCGAAACCGGCGCGGTCGAACGCATAAGCCGTTTCCAGGTGCGAGTTCACGCCCTGCTCGCGCAGGATCGCCACACGCGGACGCGCGCTCTTGCCGACGTACGGCGCGGCGACGTCTTCGGCGGGATCGAACGTCAGCACCGGCGTGATGCCCGGATCGGCGGCGTCGAGCAGCGTGTCGTATTCGGCGTCCGCACAAGCCGGGTTGTCGCGCAGACGCGAAATGCGCCAGCTCACCTCGCTCCATGCGCGATGCAGTTCGACGCGAGGCGCTTCGTAGACCTTCTTCGCATCGCGATAAATTTCGATGACGTCGCGGTCGTTGATCTTGCCGATCACATGCGAGCAGGCCGCGAGGCCATGTTCGCGCAACGCGGCGAGCACCACGTCGCGGTCGGCTGCGCGCACCTGCACCACGGCGCCGAGTTCTTCGTTGAAAAGCGCGCGGATCGTGCGGTCTTCGCGGCGGCCGCTCGTCTGCTTCGCCCAGTCTTTGGCGTCGCCGTAATCGGACTCGTGATGCGGGTCGAGCACCAGCATGTCGACGTTCAGCGACACGCCGACGTGACCCGCGAACGCCATTTCGCAGACCGTCGCCCACAGGCCGCCGTCGGAGCGGTCGTGGTAAGCGAGCAGCTTGCCGTCGCTGTTGAGCGACTGGATCGCGTTGAAGAAGCGCTTGATGTCTTCGGGCTCGTCGACGTCCGGCACCGTATCGCCGATCTGCTGCGTGACCTGCGCGAGGATACTGCCGCCCAGCCGATGCTTGCCGCGGCCGAGGTCGATCGCGATCAGCACCGAGTCGCCGACGCCGTCGGCACCGCTCGCGCGACGCAGTTGCGGCGTGAGATGCCGGCGCACGTCTTCGACGGGCGCGAACGCCGAAATGATGAGCGACACCGGCGCGACCACTTCCTTCGCGACGCCGCGGTCTTCCCATTTCGTGCGCATGGACAGCGAGTCCTTGCCGACCGGAATGCTGATGCCGAGCGCCGGGCACAATTCCATGCCGATCGCCTTCACCGTGTCGTAGAGCGCCGCGTCTTCGCCCGGCGCGCCGCACGCGGCCATCCAGTTCGCCGACAGCTTGAGTTTGTCCAGCGACGCAATCGGCGCCGCTGCGATATTCGTGATCGCCTCGCCAACCGCCATGCGGCCCGACGCCGGCGCGTTGATGACGGCGAGCGGCGTACGCTCGGCCATTGTCATGGCTTCGCCGCGGAAGCCCGCGTAGTCCATCGTCGTGATCGCGACGTCCGCGACCGGCACCTGCCAGGGGCCGACCATCTGGTCGCGCGCGGTCGTGCCACCCACCGAACGGTCGCCGATGGTGATGAGGAATGACTTGCTTGCGACCGTCGGATGACGCAGCACGCTGACCGCGACTTCGGAGAGAGCGATGCCGGTCACATCCACCGCTTGCAGTTTGGACTCGACGCGCTTGACGTCGCGATGCATGCGCGGCGCCTTGCCGAGCAGCACTTCCATCGGCATGTCGACCGGTTGATGCGCGTTGTCGTCCTTCAGTTCAGGATCGATCAGCTTCAGTTGACGCTCGGCCGTGGCCGTGCCGATCACGGCGAACGGGCAGCGCTCACGCTCGCACATGGCCTGGAACGCCGGCAAATCGGCCGGCGCAATGGCCAGCACATAACGCTCTTGCGCCTCGTTCGACCAGATCTCGCGCGGCGACAAACCGCTTTCCTCGAGCTGAATCTTGCGCAGATCGAACAGCGCGCCCTTGCCTGCTCCGTCGACGACTTCCGGAAACGCGTTCGACAAACCGCCCGCGCCCACGTCGTGAATGCTCAGAATCGGATTCTTGTCGCCGAGTTGCCAGCACGCGTTGATGACTTCCTGCGCGCGCCGCTCGATTTCCGGGTTGCCGCGCTGAACCGAGTCGAAGTCGAGTTCGGCTGTGTTCGTGCCCGTCGCCATCGAACTCGCCGCGCCGCCGCCCATGCCGATGCGCATGCCGGGGCCGCCGATCTGAATCAGCAGTGAGCCTTCCGGCAAGTCGTGCTTGTGCGTGTGCTGATCCGAGATATTGCCGATGCCGCCCGCGATCATGATCGGCTTGTGATAGCCGCGCACGAGGCCCGCCACATTCTGCTCGTAAGCACGGAAATAGCCGCCCAGGTTCGGCCGGCCGAATTCGTTGTTGAACGCGGCGCCGCCGAGCGGTCCGTCGATCATGATTTGCAGCGGCGACGCGATACGGTCCGGGCGGCCATACGCTTCGTACTTATTGTTCGGATTGCGATGCGCGAGCGGCTCGGCAACGTCGCGCGCGTTTTCCCATGCCTCGACGGCGTCGGGCAATTCCAGGTTCGACACCGTGAAGCCCGCGAGGCCGGCCTTCGGACGCGCGCCGCGGCCCGTCGCGCCTTCGTCGCGGATTTCACCGCCCGCGCCGGTTGCGGCGCCGGGGAACGGCGAAATCGCGGTCGGGTGATTGTGCGTTTCGACCTTCATCAGCGTGTGCGTGAGCTCGACGCTGCGGCGATAGTGCTCGGGCAATTCGTTCTCGCCGAGCTGCTCCGGCGTGCGCGGGAACCAGCGCTCGGCCATGCCGCCCGCCATGATCGCCGAGTTGTCCGAATACGCGACGATCGTGCCTTGCGGATTGAGCTTCTCGGTATTGCGGATCATGTTGAAGAGCGAGATGTCCTGCTTCTCGCCGTCGATGGTCCATTCCGCGTTGAAAATCTTGTGACGGCAGTGCTCGCTGTTGGCCTGCGCGAACATCATCAGTTCGACGTCGGTCGGATTGCGGCCGAGTTTCGTGAACGCGTCGACCAGGTAGTCGATTTCGTCGTCGGCGAGCGCGAGGCCCAGTTCCGTGTTCGCGGTTTCCAGCGCGCCGCGGCCCTGGCCCAGCACGTCGACGGTTTGCAGCGGCCTGGCCGGCAGTTCGTCGAACAGATGCAGCGCGTAATCGCGCGACGGCGCGACGCTCTCGGTCATGCGGTCGTGCAACGCGGCGGCGACGGCCTCACGTGCTTCGTCGGAGAGCGCCTTCTTGCCGCCGAGCAGCCCGCTTTTCAGCGTGACCGTGTACTCGACGCCGCGCTCGATGCGGCGCACCTGCGTGAGCCCGCACAGATGCGCGATGTCCGTTGCCTTGCTCGCCCACGGCGACACCGTGCCGAAGCGCGGCACCACGAGGAACGTCTCTGCGGCGCCGCGCTCTTTGACTTCTTCGAGCGGATGGCCGTAGTGCATCAGCGCCTCGATTTTCGCGTTGTCTTCTGCGGAAAGCGGAGCGTGCGCGTTGACGAAGTGCAGGTATTGTCCGCGCACGCCCGTGATGTTCGGGTCGATGCGCGTGAGCGTTTCGAGCAGGCGGGTTTGACGGAAATCGGAAAGGGCCGAAGCGCCGGGGAAACACGAGAAGTGGGCCATGGACTTGACGTTGCGTCGCTCAATGATGCCGAAGAGTCGCGCGTGATGGCGACATGAGGCGGAAAGGAAGTCCGGGATTATACCCCGGGAACGGGCTTCCAGCGGCCCGCGCCGTGGGCTCGCCCGCGCTCCGCGAGGCGCTCTCGGCCATGCTCCGGCGCGCCGCGCGCGGTCGTTGACTGCTATCATTCGCCCTTTCATCAGATCGGTGCGAGCAAGGCGTGGCCTTGCGCCGGCCTCACGTCGCGAGCCGCGCCGGACTTCGTTCCGGAAGTCTTGGCTGCGCGCGAGGTGCGGCCGCGCCGCATGTCACGCCTCGGCGCCTCGCCCCGGCAAATCGAATCAGAACAATGGATGTCATCGTCATTGGCGGCGGGATTGCTGGCGTCGCCACCGCTTATCAGCTACGCGCGGCCGGCCACCGGGTATGCGTCGTCGAGCGCCACGCCACCGTCGCGCAGGGCGCCACCTATGGTCACGGCGGCACGGTCCTGCCGACGCCGCTCGACGTCTGGTTCGGCCCGACCTTCATGGCAAGCCGGCAGAACGCGAAAAACGGCGTGATCAGCAAGCCCGGCTTCAGCGGCCCGGCGCGCCAGTTCGTGAAGAAGCTCGCCGCGTTGCAGGAGCCGGACGAGTTCGGTCATCAGTACGAGATGTTGCGGCCGCTCATCGAGTCCTCGCGCGAGGCGATGGCGGACATGGAAGCGCGCTTTGGCTACGAGTTCGAACAGGCAAGCGGCCTGCTCTATCTGGTGCGTTCCGCGCAGGAGTGGCAGCAGTTGCAGCCCGCGCTCGGCCTGCTGGCGCTGCACCACGTGCCGCATCGCGTGCTCAGTCCCGCGGAATGCGCGGCCTACGAGCATTCGGTGCGCACCGACCCGGAATTCGCGGGCGGCGTCGTGTTCGATCACGAACGAACCGCCAATTGTCCGCTCTTCACCAAGCTCATCAAGCAGACGCTCGACAACCAGGGCGGCGTGCAGTTCATGCTCGGCTGCGAGGTGTCGTCGATCCGCCTCGACGGCCAGCGCGCGGCGGTCGAACTTGCGTCGCGGCCGGGCGAAACTTCCCGTTCGCGCGAAGTCGACGTGATTCACGCGGACGCCGTCGTGGTCGCCGCCGGTCAAGGCAGTCTCGCGCTGCTCGAGCGCCTCGGCTTGCGACTGCCGCTCTATCCGTTGCGCATTCACACGCTGGTCGCACCGATCGCGCATGAAGAATGCGCGCCGCACGTGGCCATCGTCGATGCGGTCAAGCGCATCACGATCAGCCGCATGAATCACCGTTTGCGGATTGCCGGCGGCGCGGTCCTGCAAGCCGCCAACCAGCTCGACAAGCCGCTTGGCGAGGCGCTGACCAAGGAAGCGCTCGCGCTCCTCGGCCAGGCCACGCACGACTGGATTCCCGGCGC
Source organism: Paraburkholderia sp. RCC_158 (assembly GCF_041355255.1). Classification (NCBI taxonomy): domain Bacteria; kingdom Pseudomonadati; phylum Pseudomonadota; class Betaproteobacteria; order Burkholderiales; family Burkholderiaceae; genus Paraburkholderia; species Paraburkholderia sp. RCC_158. Next base: position 373,316 of record NZ_JBFUPM010000003.1, read on the forward strand.
CGCGCGCATCTCGGCGGCCTTGCCGTGGGAAGGCGTCAAGCTGTTGTCGCCGGACGGACTGCCGGTGGTCGGCAATGCGCTGCATCCGCGGCTCTTCGTCAATGTCGGGCATGGCCCCGCGGGCTGGGGCGTCGCCTGCGGAGCGGGCAAGCTGGTCGCGGATCTGATCTCGGGCAAGACGCCGGATCTGCCGGCGGAAACGCTCGCCGCGTTGCGGGCCGAGCGGTTCGGGCAAGGGGTTTAAGCGCTGCGCGGGCCGTGGGACGTAGCCACGGTTTTGCGAATGCCGTTCGCGCCCGGCCATCGCTAGCAGTGCCGCCGGCGCTTTGCATGGCCGCAGACCAGCTCGCCTCATCTCACTTCATCTCGCCTCGTCTCATCTCGCCTGGCCAAACTGCCACGCGGCGCGTCCATCGGCACTACCATAGCGATTCCAGAAGCTCTCGCGCCTTACCCAAGGTGCTCGCCTTGTCTTCGCCCTGTTCTCGCCATGACCGATGCCGACCTCACGCCGCCGACGCTGATCCGCCCGCAAAACCGCGCGCTGCCGCTGCTCACGCTGACCGATCTGCGGATCGCCGAAACGCAAGCCGCGGCGTCGCTGCCCGCGCACACGCTGATGGACCGCGCCGGCAAGGCGGCCGCCAGCTTCCTGCGCGAACAGATCACGCGCGACACGTCGACGGAAAAATCCCGCCAGCGCGTCTGGCTGATCGCCGGTCCCGGCAACAACGGCGGCGACGCGCTGATTCTCGCGACGCAACTGCACAAGGCCGGCATCGCCACGGAACTGTGCATGCCCGTCGAAGTGAAACCGGACGACGCCCGCTGGGCGCTCGACACGGCGCGCGCGAACGGCGTCTCGATCACCCAGGCGCCGCCTGCTTCGTTCGATGGGTACACGTGGCTTGTCGACGGCATGTTCGGCATTGGCCTCGCGCGCCCACTGGAAGGCGTGTTCGCCGACATCGCGCGCCGGCTTTCGCAGCGCACGCGGGCGCGGCCGCATGGCGGCGGCGTGCTGGCGCTCGACGTGCCGAGCGGTCTCGACAGCGACACCGGCACGATCGTCGGCGACGGCGACGCCGCGGTGCGCGCGACGCACACGGTCACGTTCATCGCCGGAAAGCCGGGCCTCTTTACCGCGCAGGGCCGCGATCTTGCCGGCGCGGTGACGGTCGCGCCGATCGGCATCGACAGCACGGCGCGCGCCTCGGTTCGGCTGAACGCGCCGGAACTGTTCGCGACGTTCCTGCCGCCGCGCGACTTCGCGACCAACAAGGGCACGTTCGGCAGTCTCGCGGTGGTCGGCGGCGACACCGGCATGTGCGGCGCGCCGATTCTGGCATCGCGCGCCGCGCTTTTCTGCGGCGCGGGGAAGGTCCACGTCGCGCTGCTCGGCGCGGGCGCCCCGCCCTACGACCCGCCGCATCCCGAACTGATGCTGCATGCCGTCGACGATCTGCCGCTCGACAAAATGGACGCGCTGGCGGTGGGCTGCGGCATGGGCCACGGCGAGCGCGCCACGCGCGTGCTGCGCGACGTGCTGCAACTCGACGTGCCGAAGCTGCTCGATGCCGACGCGCTCAATCTGATTTCGAACGACGCCGCGTTGGCCGCGGCCGTCACCGCGCGCGGCGTCGAAGGCGATCCGTGCGTGCTCACGCCGCATCCGCTCGAAGCCGCGCGCCTGCTCGGCACCGACGCCGCCGGCGTGCAGCGGGACCGCCTCGGCGCGGCGCGCGCGCTCGCTGCGCGCTTCGCGAGCGTGGTGGTGCTCAAGGGAACGGGCACGGTGATCGCCGCCCCCGACGGCCGTCTCACGATCAATCCGACCGGCAATGCCGCGCTCGCGACGGGCGGCACCGGCGACGTGCTCGGCGGCATCATCGGCGCCTTGCTCGCGCAACGCCTGCCGGGCTACGAAGCGGCGCTCGCGGGCGTCTATCTGCACGGACTGGCCGCCGACACGCTCACCGCGCAAGGTCACGGCCCTGCCGGATTGACGGCGGGCGAACTCGCGCCGATGGTGCGCAGCCTGATGAACCGCATGTTCTATCCGTCGACGCAATCATGAGTGATGGCGCGCTGAGCGGCATCGCGCCGCGTGCGGCAAGAGGCGTCCTATACCGGGTGGCTAAAGCCCTGCCGCCTGTCACGCAACGCCGCTATACTGAGTGACTGCGTGACCCACTGTGTAGATAGACCGCGCTAAGCGATTATGTTCGCAGCGTGTCGCATGCAGTGCCTCGCGAATCGCGATGGATTCCACGAACCGCGGCGAAGCGCTGCATGGTGCCGCAGCTTCTGAAATTTCACCACGAACGCGGCCGTGCGGTCTCGCTCTAACAGCATCGTTGCATCATCCCTGGCGGCGCTTCGCGCGCGCCTTTCTTCGTGCCCCTGGTTAGACGGACGCTATGACCCAGAACTCGCTCCCCTCCTGGTCCTCGCTGCAAACGCATTACGAGCAGATTCGCAATGCACACCTGCGCGACTGGTTCGCCCCCGAGAACGATCCCGCGCCCACGCGTGCCGAACGCTTTGCGTTCGCCGGCGGCGGTCTCGCGGCCGACTTTTCGAAGAACCGCATCACCGACGACACGCTGAAGCTGCTCGTGCAACTCGCCCGCGAAGCCGGCGTCGAAAAGCGCCGCGACGCGATGTTCGCGGGCGAAGTCGTCAATCCGACCGAAGGCCGGGCGGCGCTGCATACCGCGCTGCGCGCGAGCAGCCCGAGCGCGCCGTTCCACGCGCAGGTGCAAGCCGAGCGCGCCAAGATGGCCGCGTTCGCCGACCAGGTGCGCAGCGGCGCGTGGACCGGCTACACGGGCAAGCGCATTCGCCACGTGGTGAACATCGGCATCGGCGGCTCGGACCTCGGGCCGAAAATGGTCGTGCACGCGCTGCATCATCTGGCTACGCCCGAGATCGCCACGCACTTCGTGTCGAATGTGGACGGCGCGGATCTCTACAACGTGATGCAGCAAATCGATCCCGAAGAGACGCTCGCCATCATCGTTTCGAAGACCTTCACCACGCTCGAAACCATGACGAACGCGCGCTCGCTGCGCGACTGGTTCATCGAGAAAGGCTGCCCGGAAAACGCGCTCGCGAAGCACTTCGTCGGCGTATCGGCGAACCCTTCGGAAGTGGTCAAGTTCGGCATTGCGCAAGAGAACGTGTTCGAGATGTGGGACTGGGTGGGCGGCCGCTATTCGCTGTGGTCGGCAGTCGGTCTGTCGATCATGATCGCGGTCGGACCGCAGCAGTTCGGCGAGCTGCTCGCGGGCGCCAACGACATGGACGAGCATTTCCGCACCGCGCCGCTCGACAAGAATTTGCCCGTGCTGCTCGGCATGATCGGCATCTGGTATCGCAACTTCTTCGGCTCGCAGAGCTATCTCGTCGCGCCGTATTCGGAAGCGCTGCACTACCTGCCTTCGTATCTTCAGCAACTGGAGATGGAGAGCAACGGCAAGTCGGCGCGTCTGGATGGCGCGATGGTCGACTATCCGACCTCCGCCGTGACGTGGGGCGAGCCGGGCACGAACGGCCAGCATGCGTTCTTCCAGATGCTGCATCAAGGTCCGACCATTGTGCCGATCGACTTCGTCGCTGTGCTGACGCCGGAGCATCCGCTCGTCAATCATCACGCGAAGCTGCTCGCCAACTGCTTCGCGCAAAGCGAAGCGCTGATGCTCGGCCGCACGCTCGAAGAAGCGAAAAAGGTCGCCGGTCCGGACAAGCCGGAGCTTGCGCCGCACCTCGTGTTCCCGGGCAACCGTCCGACCAGCACGCTGATTCTCGACGCGCTCACCGCACGTTCGCTCGGTGCGTTGATCGCGCTGTACGAACACAAGGTGCTGGTGCAGGCGTCGGTCTGGAACATCAATCCGTTCGATCAATGGGGCGTCGAGCTGGGCAAGATTCTCGGCAAGGTGGTTGAAGCCGATCTCACCGCGGCAAGCGTCGATGAAAAGAAACACGATTCATCGACGTCGGCGTTGATCGCAAGGGCGCGGGCGGCTTTGAAGCGCTGATGTTCGTGCGCTGGTCGAATAGATGCTTGCGGCCGGCGTGTCGGATATGCGCTGTGCCGGGTGAAGTAGAAAGCGGGCCTTTAGCGGCCCGCTTTTTTTCGACCTAACGGCATGTGTCGCGCTTACTGGTTGTAGCTCGCTGATGAGCGCGGTGTTAACCGCGCCTCCTCCACCTCGCTCACGCCAGACGCCCCGCTTCGATCGTCACTGTCGTATCGCAGCGGCGCGCCAGTTCGACGTCGTGCGTGACGAGAATCAGCGTTGCGCCATTCGCGCGATTCATCTCGAACATCAGGTCGATCACCGCGTGGCCGGTCGCGGCATCGAGGCTGCCGGTCGGTTCATCGGCGAAGAGAATGGCCGGGTGCGTGACGAACGCGCGCGCCAGTGCGACGCGTTGCTGTTCGCCGCCCGACAGCAGCTTCGGATAATGACCGGTGCGCTGTCCGAGGCCGACTTGCTCGAGCAGCCGGCGCGCGCGCAGCGCGGCCTCGCGGGTGCCGATACCGCCTTGCAGTTCCAACGGCAAGGTGACGTTTTCGAGCGCGGTCAAATGCGGCATCAACTGGAACGACTGGAACACGAAGCCGACCGAGCCGCTGCGCAATGCCGCGCGCTCGTCTTCGTTCAATGTCGTCAGCTCGCGGCCGAGCAGACGAACCGAGCCGGCGCTCGCGCTGTCCAATCCTGCGAGTAGGCCGAGCAGCGTAGACTTGCCCGACCCGGACGCGCCGACTATCGCGACACTGCTGCCGGCCTGGATAGCCAGGTCGATGTTGTCGAGAATGGTCAGTTCGCCCGTTGCATCCTTAACCTTCTTGCACAAACCCCGCACTTCAATGACTGGATCAGTTTTGTTTAGCATGGTGAGGCGTAGGTTGAAAGTGCGCGCCATCAGGCGTTGCGCCAACGCCATTATTCCGGCAACGAGCTCAGTGGTAATCGGCTCGGTCGTATTGGCCGCGGCCTTGCTATCGGCGAGTTTCGCGGTTCGCGCGGCTAATGTACCCAACGCACCCAACGCACCGAATGCGCCCGAAGCGGCCAGGCCGGTGATCGTCGTATTGGGCGATAGCATCTCCGCCGAATACGGCCTGCCCCGCGATACGGGCTGGGTTGCGTTGCTGCGCCAGCGCCTGACCGAAGAGCGAATCGATTATAGCGTTGCCAACGCCAGCATCAGCGGCGACACGACGAGCGGCGGACGAGCCCGCTTGCCAGCGCTGATGCAGCGTTTGAAGCCGAGCATTGTGATCGTGGAACTGGGTGCGAACGACGCGTTGCGCGGCGTGCCGCTCGCCACGACCGAGGCGAACCTGCGCACGATCATCGAAGAGGCGCAGCAAGGTCACGCGAAGGTCGTGCTCGTGGGCATGTACGTGCCGCCTAACTACGGCCCCGACTATACGCAAAAGTTCCACGGCATCTATGGCCAGCTCGCGAAGCAACTGCGCGTGCCGCTCGTGCCGTTTCTGCTCGCCGGCATTGCCGACAAGCCCGATATGTTCCAGGCTGACCAGATTCATCCGACGCAGCAGGCACAGCCAGTGCTACTGAACAACGTGTGGCCCGCTGTGAAGCCACTCCTTCGTGCAAGTTCGCCGCGCTAGGCAGGCGGCTAGCAACTTGTGTCCGACATCACGGGAACACGGATCGGCGCGCTCTATCTCACGCTTCGCAATCCCGTGTACCCGGCTCGATTCTGAGCGACTTCTGAGGAGATAACGTGAAATACCTACCGTTAATCGCTTTGACCGTGGCAATTTCTGCCTGCGCCGCTCAACCGCCGGCTGGCGTCCAATCCGTTGGACAAAGCCAGCAACCGCCGAAGGCCGTGGCGACCTGCATCGCGCAAAAGTGGGCGGACGGCTCGCAGCAGCAGGTCGTGTCGCAAGACACGCTCGCTAACGATCAGGCCGTCGACGTGTATGTGCCTGGCCAGCAGCCGCCGAACGGCGCGGCCGCTGTCGTGCGTCCTTCATACTCCGGCAAGGGTTCGTGGGTCGGCTTCCGCGCAAACGGCGCAGCAGGCAGCGACGCCACCGGCGCGATCAGTTCGTGCCTGTAATCGCGAGGCGCTGACCAGCGCCAGGATCGTTCGACGAGCGCTCAGTTGTCGAATGAAGCTTGTCGAATGAAAAGTGTCGCGAAATGCAAAAAGCCCCGCCGTTGCGGGGCTTTTTGCGTTTGCGTGCTGCTGACTAACAGGCTGCAACCGGGCTGCAACGAGGCTGCAACGCGAGACTTACTGGTCGCTTGCCTGCGCGTTGCCGCTGCTTTCGAGCGAGCCGTACAGCTTCACCTTCGAGCGGGCGCGCAGTGCCTCGACATACGCCTCGGCTTCCGACTGCGATTGCACCTGCGCGATCTGCTGCTGAGCCGCAGCCAGACGCTGCGGGTCCACCGCCCCACCCGTCACGACCGCGTTCACCCGATAGATCGCGTAACCATCGTCGCCGAGATCGACGCCTACGTAGGCGGGCAACTTTTGCGCGTCCGCCTTGTAGATCGCGCTCAAGGCCGCCGGAGGCATGCCTTGCGCGTCGTTGCGCGACACTTTCAGCGGCGACGAGAAACCCGTGGTCGCCTTCGACTTCTCCAACTCCGCGAGCTTTGCGATGCCGTCCTTATGCGCGGCTTCGTTCGACTGGGCCGCGATGACCTTCTGACGCACGGTGTCCTTGATCGCGTCGAGCGCCGGCACGGCCGCGGCCTTGTAGTCGGTGACACGCGCCGCGATCAGCGTGTTGCCGCCGACGTCGATTGCCTGCGTGTTGTTGCGCGCATTGACCGAGTCGTTCGCGAACACGGCGGCGAGGAACTTCGCGTTGTTCAGCGGGCTGTCGGGCGGCAGCTTCGGATCGGGCTGCGGCGTGACCGTGGCCGTCTGCAACTGAAGCTTGTACTTGTCGGCAGCCGGTTGCAGGCTCTTCGCCTTCTCATAGACGATGGACGTGAAACCTTCCGAGTCGTCGCTGAACGCCTTGCTGGCGAGTTGGGTCTTCAGGTCGCGCGCGATCTGATCTTTCACTTCGTCGAACGGCTTGGTAGCGGCCGGCTTCACGTCCGTCACCTTGACGATGTGATAGCCGAAGTCCGTTTGCACGATGCCGCTGACCTCGTCCTTCTTGAGCGCGAACACCGCGTCGTCGAACGCCTTGCCGCCTGCGATCATGCCGCGGCCAAAGTAGCCGAGATCGCCGCCCTTCGCCGCCGAGCCGGGGTCTTGCGAGTTCTGTTGCGCGATCTGAGCGAATTGATCAGGATGCGCCTTGATCTGTGCGAGCAACTCGTCGGCCTTCTGCTTCGCCTTGGCCTTGTCGGCCGCGCTCGCGTCTTTCGGCGCTGCGATCAGGATATGGCTCGCGCGCACCTGGCCTTCAGTGCGGTAGTGCGCGATGTTGTCGTCGTAGTATTTTTTCAGCTCGGCGTCGCCGGGCTGCACCGACGCGGCGACCGTGGCCGGCGACATCACCAGATACTGGATGGTCGCCGTGGCCGGCGTCGCGAAGTCGTTGCGATGGGCGTCGTAATAGGCCTGCAACTGCGCGTCGGTAGGCTGCACCTTCGCGGCATAGTCGCGGGGATGGAACGCGATGCCCTGCACTTCGCGCTGCTGCTCGGCGAGTTCGGTCAAATGCTGCGCGAGCGTTTTCGACGTGAAGGCGCTGCCCTGAATGGCGGCGGGCAACTGCTGCGTGGCGATGCTGTAGCGCACGCGCTCGTCGTACTGATCGGGCGTCATGCCCTGCATGGCGAGCAACTGCTTGTAACGGTCGACGTCGATCGAGCCGTCCGGATTTTTCAGCGACGAGATGACCGGATCGTTCAGCAGCACGCGGCGCACGGCGTCGTCGGACGCGGTGAGGTGCAGGCGCTGCGTTTCATCGGCCAGCACGCGTTGTTCGATCAGGCCGTCGAGCATCTGGCTGCGACGCTCCGGCGTGTCGAACGCCTTGATGTCGAACTGCGCGCCGAGCATCTGCCGCGCGCGGTCGAGCTGCTGACGCATCGCGTTGTCGTACTCTGCCCGCGTGATCTTGTGACCGTTGACGCTCGCGACGTTTGCGCTTTCGTCAAAGAAGCCGCGAAAGCCCTGAATGCCCACAAAACCCAGCCCCGGCACAATGACGAGGATGAGCATGAACATCATCAGGCGTTTGTGATTACGGAAAAAATCGAGCATGCGTGAGTGCCAAAAACAGAACGCCCGATCTTACAACAGCGGGCAATAAAAAAGGCGAACCGGAGTTCGCCTTTCAAGGATACTGGCGGAGTGGACGGGACTCGAACCCGCGACCCCCGGCGTGACAGGCCGGTATTCTAACCGACTGAACTACCACTCCTTCTACTACACACTTCTGCATCTTCGCTGCGCTTCTTCTTGCAAGCTGCAGCTTGCCGGGACTGCCCAAATTGCGGCGAAATCGCGGCAAAAAATGAATTGTAGCTGAAGGCGCCGCGTGTCCGCAACTTTTGCGTCCCGGGGTTCGGGCGGCTCCCGATGCGATTCAGGCAAGGTTCGGCGCGTACCTGAGCGGTCCGGCTCACAATCCAATCTCCGTCACTGATCCAGTTAGCGTCACCCAAATGACCGATACCGCCGATATCCGCTTCCTCCTTACCATCCAGCAGAACGGAAGCCTGATCGCCGCCTCGCGCAAGCTCGGCCTCACCGCTTCGGCCGTAACGCAGCGCCTGCAACAGATCGAAAAGAAGCTCGGCAGCAGGCTCGTCGAAAGAACCGCGCGCAAGCTGACCTTTACCGAAGAAGGCACGCTGCTTTGCCTGCGCGGTGCGGAACTGATCGAGCAACTCGACACGCTGCTGGAAGATCTGCGGATTCATCATGGAGGACTGGTCGGCACATTGAAGGTCAATGCGCCGCTCGGTTTCGGCCGGCGCTACCTCGCACCGGTCATCGCCGATTTCCAGCAGGAGAACCCCGACGTCGATGTCGCGCTGACGCTATCCGACCAGCCGCTCACCGAAGCGGCGGACCGGTTCGACGTCGTGGTTCACATCGGCGAGTTGCGCGCATCCAATCTTGTCGGCCATACGATCGCACCGAACGCGCGATTCGTCTGCGCATCCCCTGCTTTCGTGAAGCGTTTCGGCAATCCCGAGCAGCCTGACGACCTCGCGGGACTGCCGTGCATCGTCCTTCGCGAAAATCAGGAAGACGTGTCGCTGTGGCATTTCAGCAAAGGCAAAACCGGCCGCAGCGTCCGCGTGACGTCGAAACTGAGTTGCAACGACGGCGACGTGATCCGCCGATGGGCGTGCGAAGGGCGAGGCGTCATCCTGCGTTCCGAGTGGGATGTCGCGGACGATATCCGGCAAGGCCGGCTGGTGAGGCTGCTGCCCGCCTGGAAAGCACCGGATGCCCACGTGATCGCGCTGACTCACAACCGTTCCGGCTTGCCGAGAAGAACCCGGAATTTCATGCAGTATCTGCAGGCGCGCTTCAAGCCGCTTCCGCCGTGGCGCGTTTGAGCGCGCATCGCATGTTCATATTTTTTGAATCATTGAGTTAGCGCAGCTAAATTCACAGCGGGCTGCTGAAACCTATAATCGAATCGTCCCTGGATTCCGATTGGTTATCAACGTCCATGTCCGCGAAAGATTCCTCACCTCAACCGGGCTATCCGAAAGCCGTCCTGTTCGACCTGTTGACCGCCCTGCTCGATTCGTGGACGCTCTGGAATCGTTGCGCCGGCTCCGAACAGGCAGGCAGAGCGTGGCGCGCGGAGTACCTGCGCCTCACCTACGGCTGCGGCCAATACGTCGAATACGAAACGTTGGTCAAGCGCGCGGCGCAATACGTCGGCCTTCCCGACTCCGCGCCGCAAGCGCTCGAGGACAACTGGCTCGAACTGACGCCGTGGGAAGGCGCATTGGCTGCGCTGCAACAGCTACAGCCTCACTGCAAGCTCGCAGTGGTCACCAATTGTTCGGCACGACTCGGCCGGCAAGCCGCCTCGATTCTGCCCGTGCAATGGGACGTGGTAGTGACAGCAGAAGAAGCCGGCGCCTACAAGCCCAGCCCTCGTCCCTACGAGTTGGCGCTCGACGCGCTGAACGTGCTGCCTCACCAAGCGGCATTCGTCGCGGGTTCCAGTTACGACATGTTCGGTACGGCTGCCGTCGGCTTGCGGACGTACTGGCATAACCGGATCGGCCTGCCGCTCGTCGCCGGCGCACAGCGGCCGGAAATCGAATCGCCGGCACTCGATTCTCTCGCCGCCTGGGCGAGCCACTTCACGCCGAACAAACCGCAAACATCATGACGCTAGACTCACAGGAAACGCCCGCAGCCATCGTCGATGTCCGCAAGATGGAAAAGAATATTGCCGCGATGCAGGAACGGATGAACGCGCTCGGCGTGAAATTCCGCCCGCACGTGAAAACGTCGAAATGCGTCGACGTGGCACAGGCGCAGATCGCCGCCGGGGCTCGGGGCATCACCGTTTCCACGCTGAAAGAGGCGGAAAGTTTTTTCGCGGCCGGCATCGTCGATATTCTTTATGCGGTCAGTATCGTTCCGTCGAAGCTGCCTAGAGTCATGGCGCTGCGGAAACGGGGATGCGATCTGAAGATCGTCGTCGACAATGCGAGCGCCGCGCTCGGCATCGTGGAGTTCTGCAAAACAGCGGGCGAATCGCTGGAAGTGTGGATCGAAGTGGATACCGACGGCCATCGCTCCGGCCTCAAGCCAGAAGAAGATGCGCTGCTCGAAATCGGCCGCATTCTGCACGCGGGCGCGATCAAGGTCGGCGGCGTGTTGACACATGCCGGTTCGAGCTACGAATTGAATACGCCCGAAGCGTTGGCGGCGCTCGCTGAACAGGAACGCGCCGGCTGCGTGCGCGCCGCGCAACGCCTGCGCGCGGCCGGCATTCCGTGCGAGAGCGTGAGCGTCGGCTCCACGCCGACGGCGCTCGCCGCGCGCAGCCTCGAAGGCGTCACCGAAGTGCGTGCCGGCGTCTACGCATTCTTCGATCTCGTGATGCACAACGTCGGTGTGTGCGCGATCGACGATATCGCGCTGAGCGTGCTGACCACGGTGATCGGCCATCAGGAAGACAAGTCGTGGGTGATCGTCGACGCGGGCTGGATGGCCATGAGCCGTGACCGCGGCACGTCGAAGCAGTCACGCGATTTCGGCTATGGACTGCCGTGCACGCTCGACGGCACTCCGCTCGACGGCTATCTGATGATCGGCGCAAACCAGGAGCACGGCATTCTTGCACCGGCCGATGCCGGCCACGCTCCTGATCACGGCGATCTGAAGGCACGTTTTCCGATCGGCAGCCGGCTGCGCGTTCTCCCCAATCACGCGTGTGCAACGGGCGCGCAGTTCCCCGAATATCACGCGCTGCAAGCAACGGGAGAACTCGCCGCGTGGAGCCGCCTGCATGGCTGGTGAAACTCGCGGACCTGCTTGTGAGCCCGCGCCCGCGGCTAGCCAAACTGGTCCGGATAGAGCGCCGCGCTGCCGTCGAGATTGCCGGTTTGCGCGTAGATCAACGGCTCGCCGTCGCGGCGAATGATTGCTCCATCAACGACACGGCCGATGACCAGGCGATGATCCCCCGCCTCGATGTCGCTCGCCACTTCGCACTCGAAGTGCGCGAGCGCCTCGAGGAGCAAGGGCGCACCCGTCCTGCCGGGTTGCCACGACACGGACGCGAGTTTGTCGACGGTGCGGCCCGACTGCGTGCCGAAGTGCTCCGCGAGCGGCTGCTGGTCCGCACTCAACACGCTGATGGCGAAGACCTGGCCGCTTCGCAGCAGTTTGTACGACTCGTGGTCCGTGCCGATCGTGATCGCGACGAGCAACGGCGAAAACGAAACCTGCATGATCGAACTGGCGGTGAACGCGTTGCGTCGATTACCATCCGCAACGCCGACGACATACACGCCGGCCGTCAAATGCCTGAAAAGTTCTGCGATGCGCTCGCTCATCGTGGACTCCTCTTAAGTGCGAAGAAGCGTGTTTCATCATAGCGCCGCTCATGCGTTGCGGCTCGCGCATCGGCTGGAACGCGGCTTGCGGCGCGAAGGTGTTTTACAGCGATCTTCATTTCATCATGAAAGACTCTCTCATCTACAACCGGTTCAGTTCGAAAGTGGTCGTCGTGACAGGCGCCGGGTCCGGGATCGGCGAAGGTGCGGCGCGTCGCTTTGCCGGAGAAGGCGCGTCGGTCGTGTTGGCCGGACGCACTCACGAGAAGCTCGAGCGGGTGGCGCGCGACCTCGACGCTCAACGCACGCTCGTTCACCCCTGCGATGTCTCCAGCTACGAGGCCGCCGAGCAACTGATGGCCGCGGCAATCGCGCGCTTCGGCCGTATCGACGTGCTCGTCAATAACGCAGGAATCGCGCCGACTGGCCGCATCGACGAAGCCTCGCTCGACGACTGGCGCGCGATCATGTCGACCGATCTCGACGGTGTTTTCTATTGCAGCCGCGCGGCGATTCGTCATTTGATCGACGCGCGCGGCTCGATCGTGAACGTGTCGTCGGTGTCCGGCCTGGGCGGCGATTGGGGCATGAGTTTCTACAACGCGGCCAAGGGCGCGGTCACCAATTTCACGCGGGCGCTTGCCCTGGATCACGGCCGCGACGGCGTGCGAGTCAACGCGGTCTGCCCGAGCCTGACGGCCACCGACCTCACGCAAGACATGCTCGGCGACGAAAAGCTGATGGCAAAGTTTCGCGAGCGCATTCCACTCGGCCGCGCAGCCGAGCCCGCTGACATCGCGGCGGTCATCGCTTTTCTCGCCAGCGACGACGCGCGTTTTGTGACCGGCGTGAATCTGCCCGTCGACGGCGGTCTGAGCGCGTCGAACGGCCAGCCGCCGCAAGCGTGAGCGCGACGCGTGCCTGCGCTGCTCGATGACACGCTGAATCGCGTCGTGCGGCGTTATCGCTTGCCGGCCGACGCCTGCAAATTTCCGCCGACGCCCGATGCCAGTCCTGCTGAGGCGCTCGCGATCGTCATCGAGCGGGCTCGCGAAGCCGTGGTCCGCGGCGAAGCGCCCGATGCGGAATTGAAGCGTCGTTTCATCGCAGCGCTCGCTCAGATGATTCGTGACGCGATGCGTGCCGAATCCGGCGACCCCGTTTTCCAGGCGATGGCGTTTCGTCATCGAACGGCTGAGGTGCGCGAGTACGCGTCGCTGGCAGCGCGTGCCGCGCGGGACCGCCGTACGATTCACGCGGCCGTGAACGCCATCGCTCATCCGGCGAAGCAGCAACGAACTCCGCCGGGGCGGCAACGTGATGCGTTGGCTTTGTTGCATGCGTCCGCGGCGTCGGGAGCGTGGTCGGAGTTCGACGCGACGCTGCGGCGGCTTTGCGTCGAGCATTGCTCGGGCGAGTTTCCGTTCGAGCGCAGCTTGACGCAATTGCTCGACAGTCCCGAATTGTCACGCTTGCGGCGTCTCGAACTGCTCGCGTCCGATGATCGTGTGCGTCAATATCAGTCGCTGTGGGATCGGCATGCTCATCGTCCGGGAAGCGCAGCGGCGATTGCCCTCGGCGTTGCATCAAAAGAACGCGGCGCCCAGGTTGAAGCGTTAGCCACGCACGCGCTCGAGCTATTGGCGCGACGACTGAATGAAGCGGAAGACTCGCTCGCGTCGTATCGCATCGTCAACTCGATGCGCGTGCCGGCCGCGATGCCCGCGAGCCACGAGCGTGCAAAAACCGAGTGGGACGTCGTGCTGTTAAGACGTGCAAAGGCGAATGGCGAAGCTGCGGCCTGGGACGTATGCCTGCTCGTGGAGGCGAAGGCATCCGTTGACGCCGCGACCACCGACTTCCCGCGTCTTTTGCGCGGTGTGAATCTGCTTGCCCACGCGGATGAAAACACGGTCTATTCGTTCCTCACCCAGCAAGGCACGGTGAGTGTGCGTGGCGCTTCACTGAGCGCGCTGCGAACGGACGACGCAAGTCTCGCGAAGACCGTGCTCTATTGCTGTGACGCTCCTGCTGAAGCGACTCCGCGTTTGCTTGGTGCCGCCGCTCGTATGCAGTTGTTGTCGGCAGAGGCCAGTCTGGTGTTTGCAAATGTTCTCGCTACCGAACACGATGCCGATTCAAGCGCTCTAGAACCAGTCTGGCAGCAGTTACTCGAATCTCCGAAATGGCATGCCCTGCTCTACCAGTATCCGACGCTGCGCCGGGTTCGCGAGCTGATGGTTCATGCGGAAGATCTGCAATCGGCGGTCATCGCGGCGCTGTATTGATGACGCTGATTCATAGCCTCAAGAAAGCACAGCAACTTAATCTAAGGAAGACTCTCGGATAAAGTGGACAGCGACGTGGACTTCCCAGGCAAAGGAGCAGCATTTGGACACGAAGGTTTGCCGAACAGTTGCACTGGCTGTTGCATTTGCAACGACTGCTCTCCCCTTTATGAGCCGTGGCGCGTCCGCATTAAAGAGCCAAACGAATCCTGCTTACGTACAGACCGCTTCAGCAAAACAAGCCGCAACCATGTCGAACAAATCGACCGCGCTGGCCCGAATCAGGCTGAGCTTCGACGGTAAGCAAGCGGAGGTCGAACTCAACGACAACCCTGCCAGCCGCGACTTGGCTTCCATGCTGCCGCTCACGCTGAACTTCCGGGACTACAACGGAGTGGAGAAAGTCGCCTATCCTCCGCGCAAGCTCTCAACCAAAGGCGCGTCCTTTGGATTGACACCCTCAGTAGGCGACTTTGCGTTGTATGCGCCGTGGGGAAACCTCGTGGCCTACTATCGCGGGTTTCGACATTCCGACGATCTGATTCATCTCGGTCGCTTCACTTCCGGTATAGAAGAACTGTCGAAGATGGACGGCGAGTTCAGCGTCCGTATTGAAGCTGTGCAGTAGTCGGCTTTTGAACTTTCGATGCCGTTCCGTCGTTTTCTCGAACATGCACAAAGAGGCTATGGGACTCGCATCCCATAGCCTCTTTTGCTTGCGAGCGTCGGCAGATAACCGATAGACAACTATCGTCGCGCAATACAGCGATCAGTTGCAGTGAGCGTTGTCGTCGCTCTTATTGGCCGCGAGTTGACTCGACGTGCGTTCCGCTTTCGCGAGCGTAACCTTCGCGGACGCTGCGTGCGCGTCGTCCACCCAGGTCCGCGGATTCATGCGCGCGGGGTTATATCCTGCTGCCGCGTAGTCGGCCGTTTCCTGACGGACCTGCTCACGCGTCAGATCTTGAGCGGACGATTGCGCCGAGGCGAGCACAGGCGCGGACATGGCGATTGCGATAAGAACAAGTTGAAGTTTGCGTTTCATGGTCGTAGCTCCGGAAAGATGGGCAAGGTTTGCCCGATAGCTTCGATGAAGCAACGGGCGTCGCTTCGGTTCATGCACACTTTAAGGATTTCTACTGATTCGATTAAGTAGACGCCTTCCATTGAGCCTATTAGTATCATTCATGAATCACGAGATCGAAGCGACGCTCGAACACGCAACGCGCTGCTCGCCCCTGGCACCGGATGTTTGCTCACAAAGAATGGATGATGCGAGATGCCTCGAGAAAACCTGAATGACATCCTTGTGTTTATCGCGGTTGCACGCGAGAAGAGCTTCACGCGTGCGGCGGCAAAACTGGGCGTTTCTCAATCGGCGTTGAGTCATACCATCCGCGATCTCGAGGCGCGACTCGGACTGCGCCTCCTCACGCGAACGACCCGAAGCGTTTCGACCACTGAAGCGGGCGAAGAACTCTTTCAGGCGGTGGCGCCGCGCATCGAGGAAATCGATGCAAGCATTGCGGCTTTATCGGATTTCAGGGACAAGCCCGCTGGGATCATTCGCATCACCGCAACGGATCATCCGGTGGAGACGGTCATCTGGCCGAAGCTGCGAAAACTTTTGCCGTCCTACCCGGACATCAAGGTCGAGGTGACCGTCGACTACGGTCTTTCGAACATCGTCGAAGAACGCTATGACATTGGCGTCCGATTCGGCGATCAGGTCGCAAAGGACATGATTGCGGTCCGTATTAGCCCGGACATTCCGATGGCTATCGTCGGCTCACCCGGCTACTTTGGAAATAGAGAACTTCCGAAAACGCCGGAAGATCTTCTCCGCCACGAATGCATTAGCTTGCGCATGACGACCACGAAGGCGCTGTACGCGTGGGAATTGAAAAAGGGAAAGAGAGAGACGCAAGTGCGCGTTGCAGGACAGGTCACCGTCAATACGCAGCCTCAAATGATCCAGGCCGCGCTGGACGGCTTTGGACTGACTTTCGTACCTGAGGACGCAGTACTCGAACACATGCGCAATGGCCATTTGCTAAGCGTTTTGAGAGACTGGTGCCCAGTCTGGCCCGGCTACCGCGCCTACTATCCGAGCCGCCGTCAAACGTCGCGTGCTTTCTCGCTTGTGATCGATGCATTGAAACACCAAAGCTAAGCCGACTCGCAATCCGCCGCACCGATTGATCACAACAGCTCATAAGTCCAATCGACCGGCTTGGGTTTATCCGAACTGCCCGCGCAGCTAGAATAAGTTCAATCGGTCAGGCATTCACTCGCTGACTTCAGTCTTTTAGTCAACACGCGCCCGCTGCATTGCTTTAACGGATCGTAGCGCCGGCGACTCGCACGTCCATTCACTGCTTGAGCGCGTATCGTCGCGCCTGAACGCCGTAGTCAGGCATTGTCGACTGCCAATTCGTTGGCCGGTCGTGCATTCCTTTTGTCGGAACACGTTCAAGTACTGCAGCGAATCGGCGCGCAAGATGAACGAGGAAATCCGATGTCCACAGTGCCGAATCAATCCGCTATTTCCAGACGTCAGGTATGGAGCGCGGTCGCCTCGATGGCGATGTGCGCGGCCATGCTGATAGCGTCCGAATTCATGCCCGTTAGTCTTCTGACGCCGATTGCCTCGGACCTGCGTGCGTCAGTCGGTATGGCGGGCCAGGCCATTTCTATCTCGGGCCTCTTTGCTGTCGCGACAAGCCTGATCATTCCTTCGGTGACGAGCCGTCTCGATCGACGTCATGTGCTGGCCGGACTCGCGGGGCTGATGCTGATGTCGTTGGTGCTGATCGCCGAGGCCCGCAGCTTCGAGATGT
Organism: Paraburkholderia sp. RCC_158; assembly: GCF_041355255.1. Lineage (NCBI taxonomy): Bacteria > Pseudomonadati > Pseudomonadota > Betaproteobacteria > Burkholderiales > Burkholderiaceae > Paraburkholderia > Paraburkholderia sp. RCC_158. The sequence goes on from NZ_JBFUPM010000003.1 coordinate 390,455, forward strand.
TGATGGCTGCTCGCGCGCTTCTCGGCGTGACAGTAGGCGGCTTCTGGTCGCTTGCAACCGCAACGATCATGCGACTCGTGCCCGAGGAATCGGTGCCGAAGGCGTTAGGTGTTCTTTATACGGGCAACGCCGTCGCGACGTCGTTTGCGGCACCCATTGGCAGTTACCTGGGCAGTGTCATCGGATGGCGAGGTGTGTTCTGGGCACTCGTCCCAATCGTGGCAATCAATCTGGTCATGCTGCTGGTGACGCTTCCGCCTATGAAAACCCGCGCATCGCAAGACGGCGGCGCGAACGCGCTTGCACTCCTGCGGCGCCCACATGTGTCGTTTGCAATGCTCGCCGTCATGCTGACGTTTGCCGGCGCTTTTCAAGTCTTCACGTACTTCCGGCCGTTCTTTGAAACCTGCACGCACGTCGGCGTGCTACGGCTATCAGTCCTTCTGCTTGGCATGGGACTCGCCGGTTTCGCCGGCACGTACGGTGCGAGCGCACTGATCGGTAAACGCCTCTTCCATCTGTTGATGGCTTTGCCCGTTGCACTGGCTGTCGTGACGCTCATCATGCTTCCCGCGGGTCACTCGTTCGGCGCAGCGGCATTGCTGGCAATTGCGTGGGGCGCCGTTAATGCAGCCATTCCGGTCGCTTGGTCGACGTGGCTTTCAAAAGGCGTGAAGGACAAACCCGAAAGCGGCGGAGGCTTGATGGTTGCGTCTATCCAGCTATCCATCATGGGGGGCGCGGAGCTAGGCGGCACACTACTCGATCATTATTCGATCGGCGCGACCTTCTTGTCCGGCGCGGCGCTGCTGGTTCTTTCGGCGATTGTGGTTGGCAGCGGCAAGCGTCTCAGGCCTGCGGTGTGATAGACGATGCAGACGTTGCGCAGTTCATGCGCGGCGCCGACGTCAATGCTTGTCCGGCTAACGGCCATCTTACGTTTCCAGTTTGCGCGTCTGGGTCCTGCCGCGTACAGTTGATTATTCTTCTATCGGCGGCAACGAGCGGCCGCAGTCGCCCGACAAAACATTTTTCACGCTCGCCACAATATTCGCGTTCCTGAAACGTCTTCAGGCGCATGGAACCGCCACCTACCTCGCAGCCGATGACCGACCGAGACAGCAACATCACCGCGACCGTGGTGCGTGAGCGCACGAGGCTCGTCAATTTCATCCGGCGTCGAATACGCGACCCGGACGATGCCGAGGACATCCTGCAGGACGTGTTCCACGAATTCGTGCAGGCTTACCGGCTTCCCGCTCCGATCGAACAGGCTAGTGCGTGGCTTTTCCGCGCCGCGCGCAACCGCATCATCGATCGTTTTCGCAAGAAAAGAGAGCAGCCGCTGCCCGATCCGTTCGAGACCGACGACGACGCCGGCGGCGAATACCGCCTCGACCTCGCGCTGCCGGCGCACGATGCCGGTCCCGAAGCGCTCTACGCTCGCGCTCTATTGCTGAAGGCTTTGCAGGACGCGCTCGATGAGTTGCCGCCCAATCAACGTGACGTATTTATCGCCCACGAGCTCGAAGGACGTTCCTTCAAGGACATGGTCGCGCAAAGCGGCGTGCCGCTTAATACGCTGCTTGCGCGCAAACGCTATGCGGTTCTCCATTTGCGCGCTCGACTGCAAGTCATTTACGACGAACTGGATATTTAAAGGAGTCAACGGATGAAATTCCGAATCAGATGTGCCGGCAAAGCGCTGCTTGTGGTGGTCGCCATCGCCGCGCTCGGGTGGGTGGTCATGACGCTATGGAATTGGGTGATTCCGGCGCTATTCGTCGGCGCCCGTGCGATCGATTTCGCTCATGCGTTGGGCTTGCTGGTCTTGAGCCGCATTCTCTTTGGCGGATTCCGCGGACATGGCGGCTGGCGCGAACGGCGTCACTGGCGCAAATGGGAAGCGATGACGCCCGAGGAACGCGAGCATTTCCAGACGGCGTGGCGCTCGCGCCATGCCCCGCGCAAGGAGGATTGAACATGCGCGAGAACGCGATGCGCGACTGCAAACAGGAGCCGGGCGTGATTGCGCCTGTCGTCGATCTGAGACGTTGCGAAGGCAAAGGCGATTGCGTGAACGTTTGCCCGGAAAATGTGTTTGAGATCCGGCGTATCGATGAGGCCGATTATCTCAGCCTCGGTTTGATGCATCGCCTGAAGCAGCGCGTGCATGGAATGAAGGTCGCCTATACGCCGAATGCGGACGCCTGCCGCTCGTGCGGTCTTTGCGTGACGGCATGCCCTGAACGCGCGATCAAGCTCGCCAGAACGGCATAGCGCATATGAGTCCATCAACCACAGTGCTTTTGCGCGAGCTTCACGAGCAGAGCCAGTCAGAAATGATAGCCCGCGCATGCGCGCAGTTTCAGGGATCGAGCGAGGAATTTCTGACTCTCGCCGACGAATACGAAACGCTCGCACCCAGATTGCGTGGCCGGTTTCTCGAAACGCTCGGGCTATCCAGCGAAGATTTCGAGTCCTCGCAAGGCACGCCTCTTTCGCTGGCCGTCTCGGCGGAGACGGGACGGTTCCTGCGCAACATGGTGCTGTCGCACAAACCGGCTCGAATCCTCGAACTCGGGAGTTCGTGCGGTGTGTCCACGTTGTATCTCGCCGAGGCTCTTCGCACGTCAGGCAGCGGCATCGTTGTAGCGACTGAAGTCGATCCGCTGAAGTGCGTACGTCTTCGGGACAACATCACGACGGCGGGCGTCGATGCTTATGTCGATCTGCGGGAAGGCGATGTGTTCCAGACCGTCACCGAGCTGGACGGCACGTTCGACATGGTGTTCATCGACGTATGGGCCAACGCCTATCTGGATCTGTTCAAACGGATCGAACACCTGCTGCGCCCCGGATCGATCGTTCTCGCCGACAACATGTACACAGCCGAAGACGCGGTTCGGCCGTACAAGCAATATCTCGATGGCGACCCGCGCTTCTCGAGCACGACCTTGGGCTTTGAATCGGGGATCGAGTTTACGGTCGTGGTTTGCTGAATGAATCGGGAGTGGGCTCGCGTTCTTGCGCCATGCAATCGGGATGATTCCAGTGCGCCGTGATTGATCGCTGCTTGCCTGAAGGCGCCCGGTCTCAGCCGGAGATCGAAGCAGAGAGTCCGCGAGCAAACGCGTCCGGTGAAGCGAAGCCTCTCACTTGCGCCGCTGGATGGTTGCCAACGCGAGCCCCGCTCCTGCGAACGCGCACGCGGCGGACACCAGCGCGACTGCGCGCAGCGCGGCAACGATGGCGTCGGCTTCCGCTTGCGCCGTCGGCGTCTGCGGCGTCTGCTGCGGCGTATGGGCACCGCCGGCTTGCGCACCGGCTGCCGCGTTCAACCCCGATAACTGTGCGCTCTGGCGTGCATCGTGAGGAACGTGCAGTGCGTCCAGCCGCGCGGACAGCGCCGCGTCGTGCGACCACACAAACACGATGCCGAGCACCGCAACCGCCAGCAGGCTCGCCACGCGTGCGACCGCGTTGTTGATACCGGACGCCACGCCCGTGCGATGAGCCGGCACTGAGCCCATCACGGTCGTCGTGAGCGGTGCGACCGTGATCGTCATGCCGAGGCCGAGCACGGCGAGCGCAGGGAAAAATCCGGCCCAATAGCTGCCGCGCACGAACGGCATCGCGAGCATCGCAAAGCCGATTCCGGCGATGGCCGGGCCAACGCTCAATAGGACCCGCGAACCGAAGCGGGTCGTCAGGCCGCCGGTCAAGCGCGACAACGAGCCGATGATGACCGGCACCGGCAGCAGCGCCGCGCCCGCTTCCGTTGCCGTGTAGCCATGTGCGCGGATCAGCGTGAACGGCAGGAAGAAAAATACCCCGCCCATACCGAAGTAAAGCAGCAGCGTGACGAGATTGGCGCCGGTGAAATCGCGCGAGCGGAACACCTCGAGCGGCATCATCGGGTCACGGCTCTTCGCTTGGATCATCAGGAATGCGGCCAGCACGAGCGCGCCAACGCCGATCGCGCACAGTACGAGCGCATGCGCGAAGCCACGCGCCGACGCCTCGGTCAGGCCATAGGTCAATGCCGCGAGCCCCGCTGCCGCACTCAGCGCGCCAGGCCAGTCCAACTGTTGAGGGGCATCCGGCGTGTGGCTGTTCGGCACCGACGAAACCGCGAGCGCAATCGTCGCCGCTGCAAGCGGGACGTTGAGAAAGAAGATCGCGCGCCAGGAGAATGCGTCGACGAGCAGGCCGCCGGCCACTGGCCCGAGCGCCGACGTAATCGCGCCGACACCCGCCCAGGTGCCGATTGCCCGTCCGCGCTCTTCGCCGTCGAAGATCGCCCCGATGATCGCAAGACTGCCGGGTACGAAGAGCGCAGCGCCTATGCCCTGCACCGCACGCCCGGCGATCAGCGAGCCCGCGTTCGGCGCGAGCCCGCAAGCGGCCGAAGCCAGCGTGAAGACCGCGATGCCCACGATGAACACGGTGCGATGGCCGAGTTTGTCGCCCATCGATCCGCCCACCAGCACGAGCGAGCCGAGAAACAGAAGGTAGGCGTTGATGATCCACTGCATCGCCGCGACGCTCGCGCCGAGCTCGCTCTGAATGGCGGGCAACGCGACGTTGACGACGGAGCCGTCGATAAACGCCATGCTCGAGCCGAGGATCGTCGCGGCGAGCGCCAGACGCTTGCGCCGGCACGGGCTGTCGAGTGCGGTGGGCTGCATGCGGATGATGAGTTCGTCGCACGGGCTCGCTTGCGCAGCGACAACGTGCGCGCGGTGTGGGTCGCTATGAACGCGCGGGTCGGCCATGCTCGCTCCAGTGCCGGTCGATGGTGACTAGCATAGCAACTGGGGCGCAGGAGCGCAGGTGTGGGTGCTCGTGGACTTGCGCGCCGCGCCACGGCCAAGAAAAAACCCGCAGAGCCAATAGCTGTGCGGGTTTTCGGATACTGCGGCAGAACACTACGGAACTGCGTGGAAGCAGGTCGCGAAACGAATGGTGGGTGCTGAGAGGCTCGAACTCCCGACCTACGCCTTGTAAGGGCGCCGCTCTACCAACTGAGCTAAGCACCCGTTTCGCAGACTTCTGATGCTGCTGCCTCGCTGTTGCCTTTGCCGAAGCAGCAAGCCCGTTAGTTTAGCGCATCCTTTAGGGCTTTGCCAGGCCTAAATTTAGGCACTTTTGCCGCCTTGATCTTGATCGCGTCGCCGGTGCGCGGATTGCGTCCCGTGCGCGCCGTACGCTTGCCGACGGCGAACGTGCCGAAGCCGACCAGCGTCACCGAACCGCCTTTCTTCAGCGTGCCTTTTACACCGCCGATCACTGCGTCCAGCGCGCGGCCGGCCGCAGCCTTGGAAATTTCCGCCTGCTGCGCAATGTGGTCGATCAATTCCGTCTTGTTCATCCTACCCCCGCGAATGTTTTAGAAGCGAAACGGCGCGTGCAGCGCCTGACATCGTGTGGCCGGCGCAACGCCGGGCCGAGTCATTAGAATTGGCCGAAACCGCCGTGTCAACCGGGGTTGAGCCTGATTTTGCAGAGATTCGAACGGACTTGCTTATCGCCGCGATGCTTGCGCCTTTCGATGCGCGCACAACCAGTTTACAGCCTCACATTTCATTGCCCAAATGAAGACCGTGTCGCGACAACTTTCTTTGCACTCGAAAGAAAACAGGCAATAAAAAACCCGCGGCGATAACACCGCGGGTTTTGTGCAGCGAAACTACCGCTGAAGGTTTAGTGCTTCACGACTTCGGTTGCGCCGGAGTCCTTGCCGGGTTCGGCAGCGACCGGCGACGCAGGCTTCGCCTCTTCTTCCGGCAACGCTTCAGGCACACGTTCGAGCGCCAGTTCGAGCACCTTGTCGATCCAGCGGACCGGCACGATTTCGATTGCGTTCTTCACGTTGTCCGGAATCTCCGTCAAGTCCTTGACGTTTTCTTCCGGGATCAGCACGAGCTTGATGCCGCCGCGATGCGCTGCCAGCAGCTTCTCCTTCAGACCGCCGATCGGCAGCACTTCGCCACGCAACGTGATTTCACCCGTCATCGCGACGTCGGCACGCACCGGAATACCGGTCAGCACCGACACCAGCGCGGTGGTCATCGCGATACCGGCCGAAGGACCGTCTTTCGGCGTGGCGCCTTCAGGCACGTGGATGTGAATGTCCTGCTTCTCGAACGCTTCGTCCTTGACACCGAGACGACGCGAACGCGAACGCACAACCGAGCGCGCTGCCTCGACCGATTCCTTCATCACGTCGCCGAGCGAACCCGTGCGGATCACATTGCCCTTGCCCGGCATCACGGCGGCTTCGATGGTCAGCAGATCGCCGCCCACTTCCGTCCACGCGAGACCCGTGACCTGGCCTACCTGATTTTCCTTCGCGGCCAGACCGAAGTCGTACTTGCGCACGCCGAGGAACGTGTCGAGGTTGCTGCCGTCGACCTTCACCGCGCCTTCCGCCTTCTTCAGCAGAAGCATCTTCACGACCTTGCGGCAGATCTTCGAAATTTCACGCTCGAGCGAACGCACGCCCGCTTCACGCGTGTAGTAACGAATGATGTCGCGGATCGCCGTTTCCGTCACATCGACCTCGCCATCCTTGAGGCCGTTGTTCTTCTTCTGCTTGGGCAAAAGATAACGTTGCGCGATGCTGACCTTCTCGTCTTCCGTGTAACCCGACAGACGGATCACTTCCATCCGGTCGAGCAACGGCGGCGGAATATTCAGCGAGTTCGACGTCGCCACGAACATCACGTCCGACAGATCGAAGTCGACTTCGACGTAGTGATCGGCGAACGTGTGGTTCTGTTCCGGATCGAGCACTTCCAGCAATGCCGACGACGGATCGCCGCGGAAGTCCTGGCCCATCTTGTCGACTTCGTCGAGCAGGAAGAGCGGATTGCGCACGCCGACCTTGGTCAGGCTTTGCAGAATCTTGCCCGGCATGGAACCGATATACGTACGACGGTGACCGCGAATCTCGGCTTCGTCGCGCACGCCGCCGAGCGCCATGCGCACGAACTTGCGGTTCGTGGCGCGAGCGATCGACTGGCCCAGCGACGTCTTACCGACACCCGGAGGCCCAACGAGGCACAGAATCGGCGCCTTCACCTTGTCGACACGTTGCTGGACCGCGAGATACTCGAGAATGCGTTCCTTCACTTTCTCGAGACCGAAGTGGTCTTCGTCGAGCACGCGTTCCGCATTCGAGAGGTCGTTGTTGACCTTGCTCTTCTTGCGCCACGGCAAGCCGATCAGCGTGTCGATATAGTTGCGCACGACCGTCGCTTCAGCCGACATAGGCGACATCAGCTTGAGTTTTTTGAGCTCGGCGTCGGCCTTCTTCTTGGCTTCCTTCGGCATGCGGGCAGCCGTGATGCGCTTCTCGAGTTCCTCGAGATCCGCACCTTCCTCGCCTTCGCCGAGTTCCTTCTGGATCGCCTTGACCTGCTCGTTCAGGTAGTACTCGCGCTGGCTCTTCTCCATCTGGCGCTTCACGCGCCCACGGATGCGCTTTTCGACCTGCAGGATGTCGATCTCGGCTTCGAGCTGCGCGAGCAGATGCTCGAGACGCTCGATGACCGGGAACATCTCAAGGATGTGCTGCTTCTGGTCGAGCTTCAGCGGCAAATGTGCCGCGATGGTATCGGCCAGACGCCCGGCTTCGTCGATACCCGACAGCGACGTCAGAATCTCCGGCGGAATCTTCTTGTTCAGCTTCACATACTGATCGAACTGCGACACGATCGCGCGGCGCAGCGCTTCAGTTTCAGCGCTGTCGGCGTGGTCGGGTTCGAGCGGCATGACTTCGCACGAAAACTGCGTTTCCTGTTCTTCGATGGAAAGCGTTTTCGCGCGCTGCAAACCCTCGACGAGCACCTTAACGGTGCCATCGGGCAGCTTGAGCATTTGCAGGATGTTGGCAACACACCCTACTTCGTACATGTCCTTTTCGGTCGGCTCATCTTTCGCAGCCGTTTTCTGGGCGACGAGCATGATGTGCTTGCCGCCTTCCATCGCTGCCTCGAGAGCCTTGATCGACTTCGGGCGGCCTACGAAGAGCGGAATCACCATGTGCGGGAAAACGACTACGTCACGCAGCGGGAGCAGCGGGAGCGTAATGCGTTCCTGCGGAAGGAGTTGGGTTCCTGACATTTCATTTCCCCATGAGTGGAATCAGTTCGTTCGATAGGTGAGGCCGGCAGAAAATATTGCAAGCCTCCGCGTGTGGGAAAAGTTCAGTGACTCCGAAGGTTCAGTGACTCCATTGTGAAAACAATCTTTCTGACCACACGATAAACGAAAAAGCCGTTCACGTCGCCATGAACGGCTTTTTGCGGTATCCGAAGCCGATCAGTTGGAACCCGCGACTTTGGGCGCGTCTTCGTAGATCAGTAACGGTTTGCCGTCGCCGTCGATCACATTGTCGTCGATGATGACCTTGCTGACACCTTTCATTTGCGGCAGATCGTACATCACGTCCAGCAACGCCTGTTCCAGGATAGAGCGCAGTCCGCGCGCGCCCGTCTTGCGACGGATCGCCTTGCGCGCCACAGCCTGCAACGCGGCCGGGCGAATTTCGAGTTCGACCCGTTCCATGTTGAAGAGCTTGTGGTACTGCTTCACCAGCGCATTCTTCGGTTCGACGAGAATTTTCATCAACGCCGCTTCGTCGAGCTTGCCGAGCGTGGCGACCACCGGCAGACGGCCGATCAGTTCGGGAATCAAACCGAACTTGATCAGATCTTCCGGTTCCACTTCGCGCAGCACTTCGCCGGCGTCGCGATCCTGCTTGCTCTTCACGCTCGCGCCAAAGCCGATGCCGGTCTTTTCAGTACGATCGACGATGACTTTTTCGAGGCCGTCAAATGCGCCGCCGCAGATGAACAGAATGTTGGTCGTATCGACCTGGATGAAGTCCTGATTCGGATGCTTGCGGCCACCTTGCGGCGGCACCGACGCCATCGTGCCTTCGACCAGCTTCAGCAACGCCTGCTGCACGCCCTCGCCCGACACGTCGCGGGTAATGGACGGGTTATCCGACTTGCGGCTGATCTTGTCGATTTCGTCGATATAGACAATGCCGCGTTGGGCCTTGTCCACTTCGTAATTGCAGTTCTGCAGCAGCTTCTGGATGATGTTCTCGACGTCTTCACCCACGTAACCCGCTTCGGTGAGCGTGGTTGCGTCCGCAATGACAAAGGGAACGTTCAGAAGACGCGCGAGCGTTTGCGCGAGCAAGGTCTTGCCGGAGCCGGTCGGGCCGATCAGCAGGATGTTGCTCTTGGACAGCTCGATCTCGTCTTTCTTGTCGAGATGCTTCAGGCGCTTGTAGTGGTTGTACACCGCGACCGCGAGAATTTTCTTCGCGCGTTCCTGACCGATCACATACTGGTCGAGGATTTCACGGATTTCCTGCGGACTCGGCAGATCGGACTTGGACAAGCCCGCCTCGATACCCGCGCCTGCTGCTTCGTCGCGAATGATTTCGTTGCACAGGTCGATACATTCATCGCAGATGAACACCGACGGGCCGGCAATCAGTTTCTTGACTTCATGCTGGCTCTTGCCGCAAAACGAGCAATACAACAGCTTTTCGCTGTTAGAACCTTTCTTGTCCGCCATAGATGTGTGAGCCTCCGGACACTCGATTACATGATACGCCGTTTGCCCCAGCCTCGCAGTTGGGCGCGGCGGGGCTGAGCAAGGTGACGGCGTTTGCCGCAGGCGCTCGGACGAGTCTTGATTATTTCACAACCGATCAGGCGCCGGATTTGCCCCGAATTAGGGCAAATCCGTACCCGATCAAGGACGCTTGTGGGCTACCTGATCGACCAGACCGTACGCTTGCGCGTCGTCGCCGGACATGAAGTTGTCACGGTCGGTGTCGCGCGCAATACGCTCGACCGGCTGGCCGGTGTGGTGCGCCAGCAGATGATTCAGCCGCTCCTTCAGGTAAAGGATTTCCCGCGCCTGAATTTCGATGTCCGACGCCTGACCGCGCGCGCCGCCAAGCGGCTGGTGAATCATCACGCGCGAGTTCGGCAGCGCGAAGCGCTTGCCCTTCGCGCCCGCTGCCAGCAGGAACGCGCCCATGCTCGCCGCAAGCCCCATGCACAGCGTGGAGACGTCCGGCTTGATGAACTGCATCGTGTCGTAGATCGCCATGCCCGCCGAAACCGATCCGCCCGGGCTGTTGATATAGAAGTAGATGTCCTTGTCCGGATTCTCGCTCTCGAGGAACAGCATTTGTGCGACGACGAGATTGGCCGTCTGATCGTTCACCTCGCCGACCAGGAACACAATGCGTTCCTTCAGAAGACGCGAGTAGATGTCATACGAGCGCTCGCCCCGACCGCTCGTTTCCACGACGATCGGCACCAGTCCGAGCGCCTGCGCTTCGAGATCCCGGGACGACTGGGAGGTCAACGTGTCCAGCATTTGGGCGCGAAAGGTCATGCAATGGATCCTTGTCTGGAAATATTCTAAATATTTGATGCTAGACAGGTGTGGTCGACCAGCCCGTATTCAAGTGCGCGCCGACTGCACGACAGGCAGTACAAAAATGCAGCACAAAAAAACGGCGTGCGGGCCGTCGCTCCGACAGCCGGCACGCCGTTGCAGCGACGCTTACGCTTGCGCCGTTGCGCTTGCCAGTTCTTCGAAGCTCACTTCCTTGTCCGTCACCTTGGCCTTGCTCAGCACGAATTCGACGACGTTGGCTTCAACGACGTACGCTTCCATTTCAGCAAGGCGTTGCTGGTTCGAATAATACCAGCGGACGACTTCCTTCGGGTCTTCGTAGCTTTTCGCGAATTCGTCGACTTCGGCGCGGATCTGTTCCGGCTTTGCCTGCAGGTCGTTCGCCTTCACAAGCTCGGCCAGCACGAGACCCAGCTTCACGCGACGCTCGGCCTGTTCCTTGAACATAGCGGCAGGAATCGGCGCATCTTTAGCGTTCGGCACGCCGCGCTGCTCCAGATCCTGGCGAGCCATCGCGACGAGGCGTTCCTGATCCTGTTCGATCAGCGCGTTCGGCACGTCGAGTTCCGAAATCTTGAGCAGCGCGTCCATCACCTGATTCTTGACGATGGCTTGCGTGCGGCGCTTGGCTTCGCGCTCCAGATTGTCCTTGATCTCGGCGCGCATCTTGGTCAGATCGCCGTCTTCAATGCCGAGCGACTTTGCGAATTCAGCGTCGATTTCCGGCAGATGCGGCCACTCGATCTTCTTCATCGTGATCGTGAATTGCGCGGTCTTGCCGGCCACTTCCTTGCCGTGATAGTCGGCCGGGAATGCCAGGTCGAATTCCTTTGATTCGCCGACCTTCAGGCCCGTAGCCGCCTTTTCGAATTCCGGCAGCATGCGGCCTTCGCCGAGCACGAACGCGAAGTCTTCGGCGCTGCCGCCCTGGAACACTTCACCGTCGATCTTGCCGACGAAGTCGACCGACACGCGATCGCCTTCCTTGGCCGCCGTATCCGCGCCGCCGTCGCCGTGCTCGCCGGCTTCGCCGCGAGCGTGGAAATGCACGCGCTGCTTGCGCAGGATTTCGAGCGTGCGGTCGATTTCCGCTTCGGTGATCGTGGTCGTGGTGCGCTCGATTTCAGCCGTGGCGACATCGCCCAGCTTCACTTCGGGATAGACCTCGAAGGTCGCGTCGAAAGCGTAATCGCCTTCAGTCGCGTCGACCTTCGGCGCAAAGCTCGGCTGACCGGCGACGCGCAGGTTTTCGGCGCGGCTGATGTCGAAGAATTCCTTGCCGACCTTGTCGCTCAGCACTTCCGCTTCCACCTGGCCCGAATACTGTTGCGTCACCATCTTGAGCGGCACCTTGCCCGGGCGGAAACCCGGCATGCGCACGTTCTTCGCGAGTTGACGGATACGCGAGTCCACTTCCTTCTGCACGGCGTCCTTCGGCAGGGAAATCGTTACGCGGCGTTCGAGCTTGCCGAGGTTCTCAACAACGTTAGCCATGGCTTCAATCGTCCTAAAATTATTCGAGCGAATTCAGTTATCTTCTCGTGCCGCATTTGCGCGCCTGCGCCGCGGGCTTGCAGGCCGCCGGCAGCACGGTTGGGTCCAAAGAGCCGAATATTTTAGCAAACTATTTGCGCGCCTAGCCGGGATTCGATGATTACGCGCGTTTTTATCGGCATTCGGAGCCCTTTCCGGGCTGTTTTCGAGTCGGTTTCGCACTTCGCCGACGATGCCGCCGCGCTACCAGATCGCAATTTCCACAATGCCGCCTATGCCTTTCGGCATATTTAGTCGGCGCGGCCATGCTGATAAGCTAGCGAACGCGTTCGGAGCGGCGCCGCGTCCGCTCCACCGCCGCCTCCCGGCTCGTAACCATTCAAACCATTTAGAGACACCATGCCGAATTCGCCGTCCACGCCTGTCGTCGTCATCGCCCCCGATTCCTTCAAAGGCTCGCTCAGCGCCGAACAGGTCGCGCAGGCGATCGCGTCGGGCGTGCGGCGTTCCCGTCCGGACGCCGAAGTCCGTATCTGCCCGATGGCGGACGGCGGAGAAGGCACGCTCGACGCCATGCTGACGAGCGGCGGCGAGCGCCGCACGCTGAGCGTGCGCGGTGCGGCCGGGCCGGTGCGCGACGCGCTGACCGGCGTGCTCGCCGACGGCAGCGCGATCGTGGAAACCGCGGAGATCGTCGGCATCACCGACCCGGTCGGGATGGGCGTGCCGGTTCAGGCGCGCAACACGCGCGGCATGGGCGAAGCGATCAGCGCGCTGCTCGACGCGGGCGTGCGGCGGTTTTTCGTCGCGCTCGGCGGCAGCAGCACGAACGACGGCGGCGCGGGCCTTCTCGTCGGACTCGGGCTGAAGCTCTTCGATGCGCAAGGCGGGGAACTCGAGCCCTCGCCCGAGCAACTCGCTCGCGTCGCGCGCGTGGACGTGTCGCAACTCGACGCGCGGCTCGCGGGCACGCAATTCATCGGCATGTCCGATGTGGACAATCCGCTGACCGGTGAGCATGGAGCGACCGCGGTGTTCGGCCCGCAAAAAGGCGTCAAGCCGGAACAGGTCGCGACGATCGACGCCGCCCTCGCCCGTTACGCGGATCTGCTCGAAGCGGCGCTCGGGCGCAGTGCCCGCGATCTGCCCGGCGCGGGCGCCGCGGGCGGCCTGGGCTTCGCGCTGCACATGCTCGGCGCGCAGTTCGAGCCGGGCGCGGAAACGGTCGCGCGGCAACTCGGCCTCGACGCCGCGCTCGAAGGCGCGAACTGGCTGATCACCGGCGAAGGACGCTCGGACGTGCAAACGCTGCATGGCAAAGCGCCCTTCATCGCGTGCCGTCATGCGCAAGCCGCAGGCGTGCCGGCGACACTTTTGTCGGGCGCCGTGGACTCCGCCGCGTTGCCGCGCCTTGCCGAATTTTTCAGTGGTTGCTTCTCGCCGGCACCCGGTCCGATCACGCTTGAATTCGCGATTCGCGACGCCGCGCGGCTCCTGGCGGATGAGGCCGAACAACTGACGCGTTTGAAGTACGGCGCGCGTTGACCAGGCGGCATGGTTGCGGCAACAATCACAGCGCCACAACCACGCCACTCATCACGGGAAGACCATGAAGGACTCCGCCAAAGCTGGCCTGGAACAGCTCCTCACTTATCGTCTGCATGTACTCAACAAGCTTGCTGAGCGCGGCATCAGCGAGCGCTACCAGGACAAGCTCGGCGTGACGTTGCCGGAAGCTCGCGTGATTGCGTCGGTGGGATCGTTTGGACCGTTCTCGATCATGGAACTCGCAAGGCATGCCAATCTCGACAAGAGCCAGGCGAGCCGCGCCGCCGAAGGTCTGATCAGACAGGGACTCGTCAAACGCGAAGCGAGTGCCGACGACGGACGCGTGGTGCTCGTATCGCTCACGCCCGAGGGCCGCGCGCTGTATCGCAAGGTGATGCCGATCGCGCGCAAGTGGAATGGCGACCTGTTCGATTGCCTCGACGAAAACGAAAAGCTCGCGCTAGGCGAAGCGCTCGACAAGGTCATCGAGATGATGACTACGCGCGACGCGTGAAGCACGTGAAGCGCTGCTCGAGTCTGAAACCGGCAAGCGTCAGACATGGCGCGCGGCGCTTCAAATTTGCGACGAATGCCGCGCTCATGAACAGAGGTGGATAACGCGTGTCGTTCGTTGCGAACGCACGCGTGTTTCAGTCGTTGCTCTCGCGCCGATGCCCAGGTTCCGGCGCGTGCCCTGCACCACCGGACACCGCGTTCGCATTATCCTGGGGCGAAGCACCTGCCGGGCCGTTTAGATCCGCTGCCGCAGCCGCCGTAGTTGCAAGACCGCCGGCCATCGCGCCCGATGCGCTTGCCGCGGCATCGCCCGCCGGCACCCGATGCGACACGCTGCGCGCCAGACGCCACGCGATCGCCGCGAGCGAACCGACGGCCAGCAGCAACGCGGCCCACAGCACGTAGCGGCGATACGCATCCGCATTCGCCGGCGACGGCGCATTCGCATTCGGCGCAAGCGCGAGCGGCTCGCCGACGCGCGCGGTGACAATCGCCGAGGACGCGTCCATCAGCAACTCGTCGCGCCCGACTGCGGTCGACACCGCGGACGCATTGCCCACGCCAAGCGTGAAAGGCGCCGATCCGCGCGCGACGAACGTCAGCGTCGCCGGACGCCACCCCGCTGCAACAGTCAGCACGCCGCTGCCGAGTCCGCCGTTACGCGCATCGACAACGACGCGCCAGTGACGGTCCGTATCCGGCGTCAATTGAAGCGACGGATTGTTCTGTTCGACGTCCCCGTTATGCAAACGGAACAGCGTCGCATTCGACACCTCGCGCCACGCCCCGCCCAGTTCGCCGCGCGAATAGACGACCGCGGGCGCCACCGTGTTGGGCTGCGGCAGATTGAGCCGCAGCCGGTCGACCGGAAACGGACCGCTGGTGCTAAAGAAATATTCGCCGGCCTTCGGACCCGCGCGCGCGACGATGCCTTCGCGCCACTCGCGCTGGCTGTCCGCCAGTTGCGTGCGCCCCGCGCCGGCCGCCTGCACTTCCACGTCGATCGATTCGAGGTACGGCGCGCCGTCGAGCCAGCGCAGGCGCAGATAGCGCGCGTGCGCACCGTTCAGTTCGATCCGGTCCTGGCTCAGCGTGCTGCCGTTGTAGCTGACCTTGAGCAGTTGCGCATCGCCGGCCGGTTGCCAGTTGCGCAGATCGTCGCTCGATTCGACCGACACACGCCCCTGGTAATTGTCGTCGCGTAGATGAATCAGCAGCGCGCTCGCGCGGCCTTCGTGCGACGCCTGACCGGCATCGATCAGATCGGTGTCGTGCTGCGCGCGCCCAGGCGGCGCGGCGGTGGCGCGCAGCGATCCGTCGGCGGCGATCGTCACGCCCAGCGGCGCGCCCGCCTGACCTGCGGCGGCCGGACGAAGCGGGAACCAGCGGGCCGGACGCAGCGTCGGCGGCGTGCGGGCCGGCTCGCGGAGCCCCTCGAGCGAGTACGGCACGGGCTCGCCCGCGCCGTTGAAAACGCGCACGTCGCCGAGATCGTTGCGCTGGCTGGCCGCATAGACCGCGGCCGGCAGCCTCACGCTGTAGTAGGCCGCGCCGTCGTCGAGCTGAAGCGCAAAGTGCCGCGCGAAATCTTCGGCCCACGCGGGCGCCGCGGTCCACGCGCACACGAGCGCGGCACACCAGCCCGTCACTTTCAGAAGATGCTTCATTGTTCAGTTTCCCTGACCATCGGCTTGGGCGGCAGCGGCGAGAAGTAGCCGATCAGCAGCAACATCAGGCCGATACCGATAAACGATACGATGCGCTCGATCCCCGTCACGTGCGACAGGTCGAACAGAAATAATTTGACGACAGTCGCGCCGAGCAACCCGCCGCCGATGAACCACACGATACGGCTTGCGCGTCTCGTCGCCCAGATCATCGCCGCCAGCGCGCACAGCGTCCAGAAGACCGAGACGGACGCCTGCACGAGCATCGACTCGGACATCTGCGCGAACTCGTACGGCACGCCGATCCAATGATGCAGCGTGCGCAGCAGCATCGCATTCAACCACACGAAGCCGGTCGCCCCGGCCGCGACTTGCAGCGGCAGCCGGTAGCCGTCGAGCGGCACGCCGAGACGGTGAACGCGCACGAGCCAGAGCGCGGCCAGTGCAAAGACCACGGCCTGCACGAGATCGAGCGGATTCAATAACGGCAGCCGCGCCCACGCGCCGCCGTCCTGCGTCAGGTTGGCGTAGAACGTCCACAGCCACATCACGAGCACGAGCGGCGTCGACGCAATCGCGCACAGGCGCACGATGCTGTCGCGTCGCGCGAGCCACAAACCGGCGAACGCGAACGCGCTCCATCCGACCAGGAACACCTGCTGCAGCGTGAACGACGCGAGCACCGCGGTCACGTCGTACGCCGCGTCGAAATGATGATGCAGCGTGCGAAGCAGCAACGCATTGAACCACAGGAACAGCGTCGCGAGCACGGCATAATCGAACGCGCGCGGATGCCATTGCACGCCCAGTGCGCGCAGCCGTCGCAGCCACACTGCGCCCGCGACGAACACGAGTATCTGTGCGACGTCGAGCGGATTGACGATAGGCAGCCAGAAGAGCGGCGCGGCGCTGCCGTCGCTCGTCACGCTTGCAATGGTCCACGCCCACAGCAACGCGGCGAGCGGCGCCGCGGCCCACACCTGATAGGCCCGAGTGAAGCGCGCAACCGGCCAACGCAGACGATGCCCCACGCCGGCCAGCAGCAACAGCAGCGCGCCGAAGCCATACGCCCACGCGCTCCAGCTCCATGCACCTTCGGGCACGTAAGCGCGCAACGCCCAGTAGCCTTCGAGCGCGGCGAGCGTGCCGGCGGTCCAGAACATCAGCGTGTGCAGCGGCGCGAGAATGCGCTCGCCGACGTCGCGCTGCTGACGCCATAAAAGCGCGTAAGTGGCGACTGCAACCAGCAGACAAACCAGCCAGCCGTAGCCGCTGACCGGCCTTATGTTCAATGCAAAAAGTTCGAGTGTGAGCGCGGCGAGAACAGGCACGAGCGCGAGCGCCGGCCACTCGGCGAGCGGCCAGCGCAGCTTGCGGCGCGCGCCATGAGCGAGCCATGCGCTCAACGCGGCGAACAGCGCGACGAGTGCGATGCCGACTCGGTCGCGGTCGTCCGGAACGTACGCATGGACGTAGCTCTGTATCTCGTTGAGCCCGCCCCCCACCCACCACAGCAGACCCCACAGACTCGCGACCACGCCGATCTGCGGCAGCCACGCGTGCCAGTCGCGTGCTTCGCTGCGGCCGTGCAAACGCCATCCGGTGAAGATGCCGGCGAGCGCGATCAGTACGCTTGCCAGATAAGCGCCGTTCAGCACCGGCAAGCTCGCCGCGTGGCTGAACGACAAAACCGTGCCGACGACAAACGCGCCCGCCGCGGCCAGTTGCATCAGCAGGCCGAAGGCGAACGCGACGAGGCGTCGTTGCCGTACGGCGAGCCATGTCACCGCGGCGCCTTCGATTGCCCACGTCGCGCTCGTCGTCGGTCCGGTGAACGCGAGCGGCACGGCGAGCGTCGCGAAGATGACGGCGAGCGCGAACATCGAGTCGAACAGCAGGCCGAGACGCGCGCGGCGCGGCGCGAGCCAGCCCGCTATCGCGAGATAGAAGACGGCGAGCGCGACGGCGCTCCATGCGAGCCCGAACTCGGTGCCTCGCATCAGCGCGGACTGTAGGCCGATTGCGACGAGCGGCGTGCCGAACACGAGCGTGCCGTCGACGTAATGCCTGAGCGTCAGTTCGCGGCGCACCGCGTAGAGCAGCGCGATTCCGACATACATCAGGAAGAAGAGGATCAGAAACGGCTCGGTGCTCGCGAGGAGTTCCGGGCGATATGCGGTCGCGCCCCACGCGGCGCCGATCGAGAACGTGAAGACGAAGCCGAGCAGATTCAGCGGACGCCATGCCTTGAACCATGCGATCGCGAAGATGCCCGCGTTGAGCAACGCGTAGTAACTGAACAGCATCACATGACTGCCGCCGCCGGTGGACAAGAGGAGCGGCGCGAGGAAGCCGCCCGCGCTGCCCATGAACGCGAGCGAAGGCGCATTCTGCCGTACCGCGAGGAACGCACTCAGCGCGCAGGTCGCGACCATCAGCGGCAAGGCTGCGCCGGCGGGCAGCAGATGATAGAGCCGGGTCGCGGCGAACACCGTCAGGTACAGCGCGCCGACGCCGCCGCCTTGCAGCACGAGCCCGTACGCGCCGCGACTGTCGCCGATGCGCCAGCCGAGCACGAGCAAGGCCGTCGCGGCGAGCGCGACGCCGGCGAGGCGGAATTCGATCGGCAGCAGGCTGTTGTCGGCGGCGTATTTGAGCAGGAACGCAATGCCGAAGAACAGCACGACGATGCCGACGCGCACCACCGTATTGCCGCCGAAGAGCCAGTCGCGGCCTGCTTTGAAAAGGCGCTCGACGACGCCGGGGCCGCGTGGAGGTGCGGGTGGGAGGTTGGGTTGTGCGGGGGCAGCGAGGTCAGGTTGGGTATGCGCAGCGGCGGCGGGTTGCGGTTGGGCGCGTTGTGCCGTGTCGGTCGCAGTGGCTTGCGGGAGGCCCGCGAGGTTCGGTTGTGCTGGCGCGGCGGCGTCGGCTTGGGTGCGCGCGGCTGGGTCGAGTTGTGCTTGTGCTTGTGCTTGTGCTTGTGCTTGTGCTTGTGCTTGTGCTTGTGCTTGTGCTTGTGCTTGTGTTTGTGCGGCGGCGTCCATGCCGGTTGACGTTTCCGTCTGCCGATCAATCGACGCGCCCGCCTCCCCGCCCGCTGGCGCAAGCGCCGCCGACGCTCTCGCCGTGAGCTTCTCAGCTTCTTGCGCCGCGATTGCATAGCGATGCTCTGTGGTGCCTGCCGCAACTGAATCGGGCATCGTTGCGGCGTCTGATGCGTGCATCGGCGCGGGCGCTCGAGCGTCGTCGTCGGCTGATGCAATACCCGCTGCCTCATGCAATTGCCGGATCTCGCCGCGCAGCGAAACGAGTTCACGTTCCAGCCACTCGACGCGAGCCGCCAGGTCACGAGGCGCGCCGGGCGCATCCGTGGCGGTAGCGCCCGGCAATGGCGACTGCGCAGTGCCCGCTGGATTTCTCTTGCGCAAGCGCGCCAGCGCAAAGCCCGCGAGCGCGCCGAACAATGCGCCGTAGCCGACCGGAAGATCGTTCGACAACGAAGCCAGCATGCCGACCACCGCGCCCAGCACGGCAAATAACACGCTCATCGCATCCCTCTTTTATTGTGTTTTCCGGCGATATCCGTTTGATCGCAACCTCGGTCGCGCGGATTATCCGCGAATACGGCATGTGGAATCAGCGAAAATCGGCGCGCAGAATAACATGCAAAGCGACGTGCAAAGCGGGCTTTTCAAGCAGCTATCCCCCGATAGATGATGACGAGCGGCAGGCAAGCCAATTGAACGCGGATGTCGCCACGTCTCCGACAACACTTGCCGAAATTTCATCGCTCATTATGCGGCTGATGCACGCCGATTAATTAAAGCGAATCGCTTAACGAACCGAACCGTTATTGTCAGCGTTTTTGCCAGCGCCTTTGCCGAGTCAATTACCCGAACAACGGCACGCGATTATCCGCGCGCCGCATTCTCACTGATCGCGACGCTGTCTTCGCGGCAAAACGCCAACCGTGTCAAAATCCCGGGTCCGCCGCGTGCGCCGGGTTATCGCTTCCATTCAGGTCGATGAACCGCGCGGCGCGCGAGCCAGTCATCCAACTCTATTCAGGGAAGTTTCAGTGGACATCAACAAACAGGTCGCGGCGCTCACGGCGTCGGAACTCCAGACGGCCGGTGCGAGCCAGGCGACGGCGATTGCGGTAAGCGTGCTGTTGCGCCATCTGCGTTCGCCGGAACTGGTGAAGCTGTTGTCGTCGGCATTCGAAAACCATCAGGCGGTCATGCTGCAAACGCCGTGGCCCGAGCCGATGTTGCAGGCTTTCGAATCGACGCGGCGCTTTCTCGAGGGCGCCGCGCAAGCCGATCTGCCGGGCACGCAGGCGCCGCCCGCCACACCGGAAGTCTGAGCGGCCTGACCTCGCCATGCGGGCCTCTACGGGCCTGCATCGCGCGCGCCGCCTATCCGGGTCACCAAAAAAGAGTCACCCAGGAGCCATTCAAGAAAGAGCCCCGGCGAGTGCAATGACCTGACGGGGGTTCTCACTACACATCGCGACGATCGCGAACACTCGGCGTCGTACCGCTTCAGGCCGCCGTCAATTCCTGATTGCAGCCTCGCCAGCAGATTGTCGGGCGCGCTTTTGATTCGTCCCGCATGACAGGACGGCACAACTTTCCGAAATTGGAAGTTACGACATCAGAAAATCGGAGTATCTTTCCGATCAATCAAAAAAAATACCAAAGACCAAGAGATGGCAGATAACGAACCGACCAAGCCGGACTACCTTCTGTTCGATGAAATGAAGGAAGTCAGCGCGACCGTGCGCCGCACTCGCTCAGCGCAGGGCAAAAAGAATCCCGAGGACGTTCCGTTCGGTACGCCCGAGTGGATCGAGGTCAGCACGGACCTCATGCGGGACATGTGTGTGGCGATGGGTGGAGATCCCGACGCATGGCCCGCACTCCCGAATATCGAGTGATTGATAACCTGCGGAACCGGACCGACGGTCTCATTTGTACAGGTGAGCCATAGCGGACGGCCCGCTGTTCATCGACCCAACGACGCGCGAACGGTACGCCGGCTCGCACCAGGTTTACCGCGTGTGGCAAACGGCGCGCAAGCGCGCCGGCGACGATTCTTCAGGCGCAAAGACCGTGGATAAGTTTGGAAAAGAAAACGGCGAAAAGAATGCAGCGATGCACGGAAAGCTTCTTGAGCGCGCAGGCCTTCAACAGGTTCCGATTCCGGCCTAGCGCCGCGGACTCTATTTCTCGGACTCTATTTCTTCTTGAGGCAGCGGAATATCCAATACATTGGAAAGACAGAAGATGTCTATACGCGGCTCCGGCAACACATCAACGTCAGGGAATTCGATGATGTTATGTTCGTGCCGACAATCCCGGATTCGCTTCAAGGCCGCCGGTCAACCACGCCAAGGAAATCCGCAGACCGCTCTATATCGAGAAGTTAATGGTGCGAGGGAGGGGACTCGAACCCCTACACCCTTGCGGGCGTCAGGACCTAAACCTGGTGCGTCTACCAATTTCGCCACCCTCGCAGCCGGGCCAACGTTGTACGTCTCGCCCGATGTCCTGCATGCTTTCCGGCGCGTTCAAATGTACGCGCCCAAAAGCGTAAGCGCGAGATTCTAACGCATTGATTCGCGCTTGTCTGCAACTGCCGGGCATCCGGCTCGCGCCTCTGCCGTTGCCCCGCCGATGCTACAATTTTCGGCTTCGCGCACGCATGCCGTGCTCACTTCGCCTGCCCTTCCCCACATTCCAAGCCGTGAATTTCGACGAATATTGCCAGCAAAAAGCGGCGCCCCCTGGATCGAGCGCCTACTACGCGCTGCGGCAAGCGCCGGCCGCCAGTCAGCCGCGCTTGACCGCGCTCTTCGCACTGCGCCGCGAGTTCGAGGAAACGGTCAAGGAAGTGAGCGACCCCGCGATTGGCCGCACGAAGCTCGCGTGGTGGCAAAACGAACTCGGCGCGTTGGCTGCGGGCTCGCCCACGCATCCGGTTGCAAAGGCGCTCGCGGCTTCGCTGCCCGACGTCAAAGCGGAATACCCCGCGTTGCAGACGCTGCTTGGCGGCTTCGAGATGGATCTCGACCAGGCGCGTTACCTGGACTATCCGAATTTGCGCCGCTACGTGCAGGCGGTCGGCGGCACTTTTGCCGCGCTTGTGGCGCGCGCGGCGAGCACGAATGGATCCACGAGCGCACACACCAGCGCACCCACCGACGGCGCGCAGGCTCCTGGCTGGTCCACGCCGTTAGGCGAAGCGCTGCTGCTCGCACAACTCGTGGCGGAAACGGGCAACGATGCGCGCCACGGCCGCATCTACATTCCTATTGACGAAATGCAGCGCTTCAGTGTGACAGCCGCGGACCTGATCAATCGAAAATATTCGGATGCGTTCACGGAACTCATGCGCTTTCAGACGAAGCGTGCCCGCGATGCCTTGCATAGCGCGCTCGCCGCGGTGCCGCGCAGCGAGCGCCGTTCGCAGCGCACGCTGCTTGCGCAGGGCGCGCTTGCTGGCGCGTTGCTCGATGAAATAGAGCGCGACGGTTATCACGTGCTGCATCAACGTATCGCGTTGACGCCGGTCCGCAAGCTGTGGATCGCGTGGCGCGCAAAGTAAGCGTAACGGGCGGCGCGCGCCGTCGTCAGATGTGCAGCAAAGGGAGTGGCTCGAACTGCTGCCGCAAGATCGCCTGTGCGTCGACACGCCACCAGCGCGCGAGCACCGTCGCGTAAAGCTGTCGAAAATCGACGCCGACCGGCAGCTCCCCATTGCCGTCGAGCCGCGCCAACTGCGGCGGCACGCCGTGCAAGCCGCCGAGCACTCGTCCACCCATCATGAAATGCGGCGCCACGGTGCCGTGGTCCGTGCCGGCGCTGCCATTCTCACGCGGATGCCGCCCGAACTCGCTGTACGTCATCACGAGCGTGTCGTTCCAACGGCCCAGTTCGACAAGCGCCGATCGCATCGCAGCCAAGCCTTCAGCAAATTGCGTCAGCAACAGACGGTGGCGCTCCGGCTGATTCTGATGCGTATCGAAGCCGTTTAGCGTCAGGCGGATTGCGGTTGCGGGGGCGGTTGTGTCGGCTTGCGCAGCATGTAGTCGCAGTGCCTGCCCTTGCTGTGCTTGCACGCGCAACCTATCGCGGGCCGCGAGCATCTGCATCGCGCTCTTTATCGACGCGCCGAACGAGCTGCATGGAAACGCGGTCGTCAGTCGCGTTGCGTCTTGTGCGCGCAGCGGCCGACCACATAGTTGAGCGATGCCTTTCCCGGCCTCTACAACTTGAGCGCGACCGGCAAGCGCCCCGTCACCGCCGCCCAGCGCCAACGGTCCCATTTCAGCGCTGCCGATCACGACGCCCTCAGCGGCAAAACCAGCCGCCGCCGACGCGCTGTCGAACGCGCGACTGAGCCAGCCTTCGCGCAGGTACTGATCGGAGCGCGATGCCGTGTCCCATATCTGCATCGAACGAAAATGCGAGAGGTTGGGCGCCGCGTAACCGACGCCCTGAATGATCGCAAGCTGCCCGCTTCGCCACAAGGGCATCAACGGTTCGAGCGATGGATGCAGCGCCGTGCGTTCGTCGAGTTGAATCGCGTGCTCGCGTCTGATTGCGATGCGCTTACGGAGCCGGTAGTACGCCGGATCGGCGAACGGAATGACGGTGTTCAGACCGTCATTGCCGCCCTTCAATTCGATGAGGATCAGGAGCTTGCCGTTATCGCGTGCGAACGCTGGAACGTGACGTGCCCTGTGCGCGGCGGGCTCAGCGCCGAATGTGCGAGGCAGCCAGAGGGCCGCGCTGGCGGCGGCGCTCATCGAGAGAAAGCTGCGTCGTTTCATGGGGCGTCCGGAAGGATGCGCGAATCACTGGCGAGCAAATGTGCAAGGCGCACGATGCGTTCATGACAGACCGCATCTTCACGCACGATGACGCATCGCATGCGCCATGCCGCTCCCCTGCCCGCCCGCTTCTAGCACGAGCCACATGCAAGACTCGACACACCTTGTCAGCATGATGAGCAAGACATGCACTGCAAAATCACGAACGGGAAGCACAGCGAAGAGCGATGCAAGTGCGAACAAGCACAAGACAGCACAAGAACGGAAAGACAGCGTGGAACGCTAAAACCAGAACAAGCACGACGACCACCACCACCAAAACCCTACCGCTTATAAAGCTCCCGCACAGCATCTTCGATATGCTGCCTCAGCAAACGACGTTCGTCCGGCGTCATATGCCCATCGCGGCGGCGTTGATCGAGGTCGGGGGGAACCGCGGTGCGCAGCATCACGTCCGATGCAGGCCGCTCGCTGTTCGAGTCATGACGGTTTGCTTTTGAGGGACTCGGTCTGGGCGCGCGCGCGCTCGCAGCTCTGTCGGCAGAAGGCTGGGCGTGGGCGAGCGTTGATCCCAATGTGCCTGCGAGCGTACCGGCGACCGCCAGTGCAATCACGTTCAGGCGCACATTCGGCCAAACCCCTCCCTTCATGTTGTTCCCTTCGTGGCGCGGCAACCGGCGACCTCAAATGCGTGTGACAAACCCGGTTACGAGCCGGGCGCGTGGGTTTTAGTCGAGTGAAGTATCCACCGAACAGCCGCATTCAGTAAAGGAGTCTAACTGGCGTCGCTTTACGCCGTGCCACAGGCAGGGTAAATTTTGTAACTGACTGTAACTCGACAAATGATGCAACCGCGCACCACTTTCTAATCGCGCTAAGATGCCGACCATGGAAACCAAAAACCCTTCGAAAATCCTCGTCGTCGACGACGATCCGCGCCTGCGCGACCTGCTGCGCCGCTACCTCGGCGAACAAGGCTTCAATGTTTATGTGGCGGAGAACGCGCCGTCCATGAACAAGCTGTGGGTGCGCGAGCGCTTCGATCTGCTGGTGCTCGACCTCATGCTGCCTGGCGAGGACGGCCTGTCCATCTGCCGGCGTCTGCGCGGCAGCAACGACCGCACGCCGATCATCATGCTGACGGCCAAGGGCGAAGACGTCGATCGTATCGTCGGCCTCGAAATGGGCGCCGACGACTATCTGCCGAAGCCGTTCAATCCGCGCGAACTGGTCGCGCGAATTCATGCTGTGTTGCGCCGTCAGTCGCCGTCGGAATTGCCGGGCGCGCCGTCCGAGACCACCGAGGTCTTCGAGTTCGGCGAGTTCGCGCTCAATCTCGCGACCCGTACGCTCACCAAGGCAGGCCAGGAAATTCCGCTGACCACCGGCGAGTTCTCGGTGCTCAAGGTATTCGCGCGTCATCCGCGCCAGCCGCTGTCGCGCGAGAAGCTGATGGAACTCGCTCGCGGCCGCGAATACGAAGTGTTCGACCGCAGCCTCGACGTGCAGATCTCCCGTCTGCGCAAGCTGATCGAGCCCGACCCGGGCAGCCCGCGCTTCATTCAGACGGTATGGGGTCTTGGCTACGTGTTCATTCCCGACGGCGCAGCCTGAGTTTGTTCACACCTCAAGCTTTTGTTTTCAGATAAGAAGGGCCCATGCGGATCGACCGGCGCCTCCTGACGCTCGCGTTCGGCGGCCTTTTCTGGCGGACCTTTCTGCTGATCGCGCTGTTGATCGCAGTCAGTCTCGCCGCGTGGTTCCAGAGCTTCCGGGTGATCGAGCGCGAGCCGCGCGCGCAGCGCGTGGCGTTGCAGCTCGTCGCCATCGTCAAGCTCACACGCACGGCACTCCTTTATTCCGATCCCGATCTGCGGCGCGCGTTGCTGCAAGATCTGGAAAGCAATGAAGGCGTGCGCGTGTATCCGCGCGAAACCACCGACAAGTTCAAGCTGCAGCCCGACGAGTCGCTGAACCGGCTGATCGAACACGACATTCGCGGCCGTCTCGGCGACGACACCGTGATCGCGCAAAGCGTCAACGACATCCCTGGCGTGTGGATCAGCTTCAAGATCGACGACGACGATTACTGGGTCGCGCTCGACCGCGATCAGCTCGACAATGCAACCGGCCTTCAATGGGCCGGCTGGGGCGTGTTCGCGCTCGCGTTGTCGCTATTCGGCGCGGCCTTCATCACGAGTCTCGTGAACCGGCCGTTCGCACGTCTCGCGATGGCCGCGCGCCGGGTCGGCTCGGGCCAGTCGCCCGAACCGCTGCCCGAGCGCGGCATGGGCGTGGCCGCCGAAACCAATCGCAGTTTCAACCAGATGGTGCGGGACCTCGAACAGCTCGAGGCCGACCGCGCCTTGATGCTCGCCGGCATCTCGCACGATCTGCGCACGCCGCTCGCGCGGCTGCGGCTCGAAACAGAAATGAGTCCGTCGGATCAAAGCACGAAAGACGCAATGGTCGACGACATCGAGCAGATGGATATGATCATCGGCCGCTTCCTCGATTACGCGCGGCCGGTGCAGCGCGTGCCCGAGCCCGTCGATCTGTCGGTGATCGCAAGCGAACTCGCCGCGCGCATGCAAAGCGAGGACAGCATGCGGCTGATCACGCGGCTTGCGCCGTCGGCGGTGATCGAAGCGGACGAGACCGACATGCGGCGCGTCGTCGGCAATCTGCTGGAAAACGCGCGCAAATATGGTTTGAGCGATGGCGACGGCATTCCGCACGTCATTCTGGAGACGCGTGTGTCGCACTCGCGAGTCGAGCTTTCGGTGGTCGACGAAGGCCCGGGCATTCCGGAAGATCAACTCGCGCTCGTCACACGGCCGTTCTATCGTGTGAACTCCGCTCGCACGCAGGCGAACGGCACGGGTCTCGGCATGGCGATCGTGCAGCGGCTCGTCGGCCGTTATCGCGGCGCGCTGCGCTTGCGCAATCGCACGCCGGGCCCCGGCCTCGAAGTCACGATCGAATTCCCGCTTGCCAAAGGCGCTTGAGTCCACTGCGAGCCCGCTGTGAACCGCTTGGCCCGCGCCTTGCGACACCGGCTACATCGGACCAGGCTGCGCACTGCCAATGCCCGCCCCGTTGAATAATAACTATCCGGGTTGTTAGTTAAAAACTATTGAGCGGATAGTTCCATAGAGCTATAGTTAAAAGCCTGACACGCGCTCGTGATGACGAGCTGGTAGCCTCAACATGCTGTTTTTCCAACACACGAAGGAGCACTCGCATGAAAACCGTTGGCGACAAACTCGAAGCGTTCACCGTCACCGCTGCCAAGCCTGGCTTTAACAACCACGAGGAAAACGGCGTCTCGGCGTTCGAAGAGATCACGGAGCAGTCGTTCCCCGGCAAGTGGAAGATCATCTACTTCTACCCGAAGGATTTCACCTTCGTGTGCCCGACGGAAATCGTCGAGTTCGGCAAGCTCGCGAAAGACTTCGAGGAACGCGACGCGGTGCTGCTCGGCGGCAGCGTCGACAATGAATTCGTGAAGCTCGCATGGCGCCGCGAGCACAAGGACTTGAGCAAGCTGAACCACTATTCGTTCGGCGACGTGAAGGGCGAGCTGATTGACCAGCTCGGCGTGCGCGACAAGGAAGCGGGCGTCGCGCTGCGCGCCACGTTCATCGTCGATCCGGACAATACGATCCAGCACGTTTCGGTGAACAACCTGAACGTCGGCCGCAATCCTGAGGAAGTGCTGCGTATTCTCGACGGTCTGCAAACGGACGAGCTCTGTCCGTGCAACCGCGCAGTCGGCGGCGCGACGCTGTAAGCCGTGTCTGCCCAGGCCCGCCACGCTTGAAAAAGCCGCGGGCTTTTTTATCGACAACCCGATAGGAGATCGCAATGGAGTTCTTGTCTTCCATTAAGGCGCTCGTGCCCGACTACGCGAAAGACATCCGGCTGAATCTCGACGGCACGATCGCGCGCTCGTCGCTGGAAGGTAACGATGCGGTGGGCGTCGCGTTGGCCGCGGCTTTCGCCGCGAAGAGCACGGTGATCGTCAACGCGATTCGCAACGCGGGCGTGCTCTCGCCCGAAGAGACGAACGGCGCGTTGACCGCCGCCGCGTTGATGGGCATGAACAACGTCTGGTATCCGTACGTCGAAATGACGGACAACGCGGATCTGAAATCGCAACCGGCGCAGTTACGCATGAACGCCTATGCGTCGCATGGCGGCGTGGACAAGCGGCGCTTCGAGATGTATGCGCTGGCCGCGTCGATCATCGGCAAGTGTCATTTCTGCGTGAAGTCGCACTTCGATACGCTGGTCGCCGAAGGCATGAGCACGACGCAGTTGCGCGACGTGGGCCGGATTGCCGCCGTGATCAATGCGGCCGCGCAGTGTATTGCCGCAGAATAACGGCAGTTGATTTCGTCGCGGCTTAGGGCTTTGTCGACGCCGCGCGAGCCGCTCTTCGCGGCCGCATAAAAAGCCAGTCAGTCCTTGACCAGCAACACCACGGCCTGCGCCTCGATGCCCTCGCCCCGGCCAAGATAGCCGAGCTTCTCATTGGTCTTGGCTTTTACGTTGACCTTTTCCGTCGGCAAGCCGAGGTCGGCGGCAATGTTCGCGCGCATGCCTTCGATATGCGGCGCGAGCTTCGGCGCCTGCGCGACCACGCTGCTGTCCACATTCGCGATCGAAAAGCCCGCGGCCTTCACGCGCGCCACGCACTCGCGCAGCAGCACGCGGCTGTCGGCGCCGGCGAACTTCGCATCCGTATCGGAGAAATGGCGGCCGATGTCGCCGAGCGTGGCCGCGCCGAACAGCGCGTCGGTGATCGCGTGCAGCAGCACGTCGGCATCCGAATGGCCGAGCAAGCCGCGCTCATAGGGAATCGTCACCCCGCCGATAATCAACGGACGCCCCGGCACCAGCGCATGCACGTCGTAGCCTTGCCCAATTCTGAAATCCATCTGCGTCAAGTCCTCAAGTCCGTTCACTGAATTCACTGAAAATGAAACCGCCGGTCACGCTGCCGAAGGCCGCAGCAAAATCGCCTCGGCGAGATCGAAGTCTTCCGGGTACGTCACCTTGAAATTGCGCAGGCTGCCCTGCACGAGCCGCGGCGCATGGCCGGCCCATTCGATCGCGCTCGCTTCGTCGGTGAGATCGTGGCCGTCGGCCTGCGCGCGCAAGATCGCTTCGCGCAACATGCCGATGCGGAACATCTGCGGCGTCTGCGCCTGCCAGAGTCCGTCGCGCGATTCGGTGCGGGCAATGCGGCCGTCCGCCGATGCGCGGTCGATGCGCTTTAACGTATCCGCGACCGGCAAGGCCATGATGCCGCCCACCGCGTCGTCTTTCAGCGCGCCGGTCAACGTGCGGATCAGCCCCGGCGTGATGCCCGGCCGCGCGGCGTCGTGCACGAGCACCCAGTCGTCGTCGCGCGCGTTGAACTCGGTGAGCGCGTGCAAGCCGTTCAGCACCGACGCCTGGCGCGACGCGCCGCCGCAACGGCGCACGGCAAAGCGCAAGCCGCCGAAGCGGCGCGCGTCGAAGTGCTGGTCGTCGGGCGCAATGACGACGAGCGTTTGCGCGAATTCACTGCACGCGTCGAATGCCGCGAGCGAATAATGCAGCAGGTCGCGGCCGGCGACGGTGCGATACTGTTTGGGCATCGCGGCGCCGGAACGGCTGCCGGTGCCTGCGCACGGAATCAGGGCAAATAGACGGGAAGTCACGAGTGCGGATGCCGCGAGGTCAAAGTAAAGGACGGATTTTATAATAGGTCCTTCGCATCCACGCCCCGACACGCGTAAACTTGCCGGTTCGTGTGAGCCCGAGGCCGCCTTTTCCTTTCTATGCCAGATATCGCCGCAACATCGCAGTACTCCCCGCCCGTCGCGCTCGTCAAGGCCGGCCAGCGTTTCGCCTTCGACGGCACGCATGGCTCGTCCGACGCCCTGCTGATCGCCCGCTACCATCTCGCCTATCGCGAGAAGGTGCCGTTGCTCGCGGTCGTCTGCGAGAGCGCGGTCGATGCACAGCGGCTGTCGCAGGAAATCGGCTTTTTCGCGCCGGACGCGCGCGTGCGCCTGCTGCCCGACTGGGAAACGCTGCCTTACGACACCTTTTCGCCGCACCAGGATCTGGTCTCCGAGCGCCTCGCCACGCTGCACGATCTCGGCGAGGGCCGCTGCGACATCCTGCTCGTGCCCGCCACCACGGCGCTGTACCGGATGCCGCCCGCGTCGTTTCTCGCGGCCTATACGTTCTCGTTCTCGCAAGGCGAGCGCCTCGACGAGGCCAAGCTGAAAGCGCAGCTCACACTGGCCGGCTACGAACACGTGAGCCAGGTCGTGCGCCCCGGCGAATACTGCGTGCGCGGCTCGCTGCTCGATCTTTACCCGATGGGCTCGCCCTTGCCCTACCGGATCGATCTGTTCGACGACCAGGTCGATTCGATCCGCGCGTTCGATCCCGACACGCAGCGCAGCCTTTATCCGGTGAAAGACGTGCGGCTCTTGCCGGGCCGCGAATTCCCCTTCGACGAAGCCGCGCGCACCGCGTTTCGCAGCCGCTGGCGCGAAACGTTCGAGGGCGATCCGAGCCGCGCGTCGATCTATAAGGACATCGGCAACGGCGTGCCGTCGGCGGGCATCGAATATTATTTGCCGCTTTTCTTCGACGAGACGGCCACCCTCTTCCACTACTTGCCGCAAGGCGCGCAACTCGCGTTTATCGGCGATCTGGACGCGGCGATCCGGCGCTTCACCAACGACACCAAGCAGCGCTACAACTTCCTGTCGCACGATCGCGACCGGCCCATTCTCGAGCCGCAGCGCCTCTTTCTGACGGACGAGGATTTCTTCACGCTCGCCAAGCCGTTCGCGCGCCTCGTGCTGCCGGCCAACGCGGGCGGCGGCTGGGCGACGCCGCTGCCGAATCTCGCGATCGACCGTCACGCGGACGATCCTGTCTCGGCCTTGCGCGCGTTTCTCGACACGACGCCGAACCGCGTGCTGTTCGCCGCGGAATCGGCGGGCCGCCGCGAAACGCTATTGCAGTTGCTCGCGGACAATCATCTGAAGCCCGCGTCGAGCGACAGCTTCCAGGACTGGCTCACCGGCGACGCGCGTTTTTCGCTCGGCGTCGCGCCGCTTGCGAACGGCTTTGCGGTGCCGGTCGACGGCATCGCGATCATCACCGAAACGGAGCTTTACGGACCGCTCGCGCGGCGTGCGGGGCGTCGTCGCCAGGAACAGGCGAGCAACGTCGATTCGATGGTGCGCGATCTGTCCGAGCTGAAGGTCGGCGATCCGGTCGTGCATTCGCAGCACGGCATTGGCCGCTACATGGGCCTCGTCACGATGGACCTGGGCGAAGGCGAAACCGAGTTCCTGCACCTCGAATACGCGGGCGACAGCAAGCTCTACGTGCCGGTCGCGCAACTGCATGTGATCTCGCGCTATAGCGGCGCCGACCCGGAAAGCGCGCCGCTGCATTCGCTCGGCTCGGGTCAATGGGAGAAGGCCAAGCGCAAGGCTGCGCAGCAGATTCGCGACACCGCCGCCGAGCTGCTGAACCTTTACGCGCGCCGCGCCGCGCGCTCGGGCCACGCGTTCGCGCTCGAGCCGAAAGACTATGTGAAGTTCGCCGAGAGCTTCGGCTTCGAGGAAACGCCCGACCAGGCCGCGGCCATCGCCGCCGTGATCGGCGACATGACGAGCGGCAAGCCGATGGACCGTCTGGTATGCGGCGACGTGGGCTTCGGCAAGACCGAGGTTGCATTGCGCGCGGCGTTTATCGCGGTGATGGGCGGCAAGCAGGTCGCGCTCCTCTCGCCCACCACGCTGCTCGCCGAACAGCACACGCAAACCTTCACAGACCGCTTCTCCGATTGGCCGGTGCGCATCGCCGAACTGTCGCGCTTCAAGTCGACCAAGGAAGTGAACGCCGCGATCCAGCAGATCAACGAAGGCAGTGTCGACATCGTGATCGGCACGCACAAGCTGCTCTCGTCGGATGTGCAGTTCAAGCGGCTCGGGCTCGTGATCATCGACGAAGAACACCGCTTCGGCGTGCGTCAGAAAGAAGCGCTCAAGGCGTTGCGCGCGGAAGTGGACGTGCTCACGCTGACCGCCACGCCGATTCCGCGCACGCTCGGCATGGCGCTCGAAGGGCTGCGCGATTTCTCCGTGATCGCGACCGCGCCGCAAAAGCGTCTGGCGATCAAGACCTTCGTGCGTCGCGAGGAAGAAAGCGTGATTCGCGAAGCCATGCTGCGCGAACTGAAGCGCGGCGGCCAGGTTTACTTCTTGCACAACGAAGTCGAGACCATCGAGAATCGCCGGCAGATGCTTGAAGCGCTCGTGCCCGAAGCACGCATCGCGGTCGCGCATGGGCAGATGCACGAGCGCGAACTCGAACGCGTGATGCGTGACTTCGTCGCGCAACGCGCGAACGTGCTGCTGTGCACGACGATTATCGAAACCGGTATCGACGTGCCGAGCGCGAATACGATCCTGATTCATCGCTCGGACAAGTTCGGTCTTGCGCAATTGCACCAGTTGCGCGGGCGCGTCGGGCGCTCGCATCACCAGGCGTACGCGTATCTGCTCGTGCACGATCCGCAAGGTCTGACGAAGCAGGCGCAGCGCCGGCTCGAGGCGATCCAGCAGATGGAGGAACTCGGTTCGGGCTTCTATCTGGCCATGCACGACCTGGAGATTCGCGGCACGGGCGAAGTGCTCGGCGACAAGCAGTCGGGTGAGATTCACGAGATCGGTTTCCAGCTTTACACCGACATGCTCAACGACGCCGTGAAGGCGCTGAAGGACGGCAAGGAACCCGACCTCACCGCGCCGCTCGCCGCGACGACCGAGATCAATCTGCATGCGCCCGCGATTCTGCCCGCCGACTATTGCGGCGACGTGCAGGAACGTCTGTCGCTCTACAAGCGGCTTGCGAATTGCGAGCACAGCGATTCGATCGACGGCATTCAGGAAGAGCTGATCGACCGCTTCGGCAAGCTGCCGCCGCAAGCGCATGCGCTTGTCGAGACGCATCGGTTGAGGCTGGCGGCGAAGCCGTTGGGCATTTCGAAGATCGACGCGGGCGAAGCCGTGATCGGCTTGCAGTTCATTCCGAATCCGCCAATCGACGCGATGCGTATCATCGAGATGGTGCAGAAGCACAAGCACATCAAACTCGCGGGCCAGGACAAGCTGCGTATCGAAACGCGCAGTCCCGACCTTGCGGTGCGCGTCGCGACCGTCAAGGAGACCTTGCGCGCACTCGGGTCGCCGAGCCGCGGTACGGCCGCGGCAACGGCGGCGCGATGAGTTGAGTAAGTTGAGTTGAAACGCCGCACGGCGTAGGGCGCGTTCATTCGATGCACGCGTTACGCGCGGCCCAGCGCACAAAACCGCCCTACGTCTAGCGTTATTCCGCAATGCTGCGCTGCGCAACCCGCGCGCAGCAGCACACTCAACGTACACAAGCCGCATACGGCACGGCATTTTTGGGTATGATCGAAAGACTCAAATGCCGGAGTCTTGTCATGTCTCACGTCGCTGATTCAGCGCAGTCCTCGCAAACATCCGCCACTGCATCATCCGCTTCCGCCTCCGATACGCCTGTCTCGCTGCCTTGGGTCACACGGCTCGTGTCGATGGACACGGTGAGCCGCAATCCAAACTTGGGTCTGATCGAAACCGTGCGCGACGAGTTGCGCGCCGTAGGCATTGACGCCACGCTCACGCACGATCAAAGCGGCAAATGGGCCAACCTCTTTGCGACGATCCCCGCGCACGACGGCGAAACGAACGGCGGCGTGGTCTTGTCGGGCCACACGGACGTGGTGCCCGTCGACGGTCAGCAATGGGACAGTGATCCGTTCAAGCCGGAAATTCGCGGCGACAAACTGTATGGCCGCGGCACCTGCGACATGAAAGGCTTCATCGGCGCGGCGCTCGCTCTCGTTCCTGAAATGCAGCGCACGAAGCTCGCCAAGCCGATTCACTTCGCGCTTTCATTCGACGAGGAAGTGGGTTGCGCGGGCGCACCGCTTCTGATCGCCGACCTGATGAAGCGCGGCGTGAAGCCGGACGGCTGCATCGTCGGCGAGCCGACCAGCATGCGGCCCATCGTGGCGCATAAGGGCATCAACGCTTATCAATGCTGCGTGCGCGGCCAGGCGGCGCATTCGTCGCTCACGCCGAAGGGCTTGAACGCGATCGAATACGCAGCGCGCCTCATCTGCTATATCCGCGACATGGCCGATCAGTTCCGCGAGCAAGGTCCGTTCGACGAACTGTACGACGTGCCCTTCACCACCGCGCAAACCAGCACGATCGTCGGCGGCAATGCGATCAATACGGTGCCGGCCGAATGCAAGTTCCAGTTCGAATTCCGTAACCTTCCCACGCTCGACCCGGAGCCGATCTTCGCGCGCATCGACCAGTACGCGCGCGAAACGCTGCTGCCGAAAATGTTGCGCGAGCATCCATCGGCGGCCATCGAGATCACGAAGATCGCCGCGGCGCCGGGACTCGATTCGTCCGAACAGGCGGCCATCACGCAACTCGTGCGCGCGCTCACCGCGGATCAGGACAAGCGCAAGGTTGCATACGGCACGGAGGCCGGACTGTTTTCGCTGGCGGGCATTCCGAGCATTGTGTGCGGACCCGGCGACATTCAGCAGGCGCACAAGGCCAACGAGTTCGTCGCACTGGATCAGCTCGTGCAGTGCGAACGCTTCCTGCGCAAGTTCATCCACAGCATGTCGGTGGAAGCGCATGCGCTCTGAAAACGCGTGAGAAAGAAGCAGACACTCACGCGTTTCCCGATCAACCCATTGTCGCCCACGCCATGTCAACCGCCACGCCGCAGCACACCGACCATACGATCGACGGCGAGCCGATCCCCACTCTCGACGACATCGCCGCGCAGCACTTCGCGCTGACGCCGTGGGTGGCGCGAACGCCGGTGTTCGACAGGCTCGACTTCGCGTCGCTCGAAGGCACGGTGGTGAACTTCAAGTTCGAGTTGCTGCAGGCGGGCGGCAGCTTCAAGGCGCGCGGCGCGTTCACGAACCTGCTCGCGTTGGATGAAGCACAGCGCAGCGCGGGCGTCACCTGCGTATCGGGCGGCAACCATGCGGTAGCGGTTGCGTATGCGGCGATGCGGCTTGGCATCAGCGCGAAGGTCGTGCTGTTTCGCGCGGCCAATCCGGCACGCGTCGCGCTGTGCCGGCAATATCGCGCGGAAATTGTGTTCGCCGAAGATCTCGCCGAAGCGTTCGAACTGGTGCGCCGCATTGAAGCGGAAGAAGGCCGCTACTTCGTGCATCCGTTCAACGGTTATCGCACGGTGCTCGGCTCGGCCACGCTCGGCTACGAATGGACCACGCAAACGCCCGACCTCGAAGCCGTGATCGTGCCGATCGGCGGCGGCGGTCTCGCGGCCGGCGTCGCCACGGCAATGCGGCTCGCGAATCCCGACGTCCACGTGTTCGGTGTCGAGCCAGAAGGCGCCGATGCAATGGGCAAGAGCTTCGCCGCGAATCACACGGTGAAGATGGGCCATATGCACAGCATCGCCGATTCGCTGATGGCTCCGCATACCGAGGAATACAGCTATGAACTGTGCCGCCGTCATATCGACGAACTCGTCACGGTTTCCGACGACCAGTTGCGCGCGGCCATGCTGACCCTGTTCGGACAACTGAAGCTCGCCGTCGAACCGGCTTGCGCGGCTGCCACCGCGGCGCTGCTCGGACCGCTGCGCGAGAAGCTGCAAGGCAAGCGTGTCGGCGTTCTGCTGTGCGGCACCAACACCGACCCGGTTACTTTCGCGGCGCAGATCGAACGCGCGCGCCACAGCGCGTCGCAGTTTCCCGACTAAGCTAGTCATGCCGACCAAGCCGAACTACGCTCACTAAGCTATAACTAAGGGCTGGCCTATCCGTCTGAGATTGGTATGATTAAGTCATCGATATTCGGGAGGAAAACCCTATGAGCATGGTCAAGGAATTCAAGGAATTTGCCCTTAAGGGCAACGTGATGGATCTCGCGGTCGGTGTGATCATCGGCGGCGCGTTCTCCACCATTGTCAATTCAGTCGTGAAAGACCTGATCATGCCGGTCGTCGGCGTCGCCACGGGCGGCCTCGACTTCTCGAACAAGTTCATTCGCCTCGGCGACATTCCGCCGAGCTTCAAAGGCAGTCCGGAATCGTATAAAGACCTGCAAACAGCGGGCGTTGCCGTGTTCGGTTATGGCTCATTCATTACGGTGCTCATCAACTTCATCATCCTCGCGTTTATCATTTTCCTGATGGTGAAGTTCATCAACAATCTGCGTAAGCCGGACGCTGCCGCGCCGTCGGAACCCCCGCCGCCGCCCGAAGACGTGCTGCTGTTGCGTGAAATCCGCGACTCGCTGAAAAACTCGCCGCGCTAGGCGACCGATGCTTGCCGTGCGGCGCTCTCATGTGCCGCACTTATGTGCCACACCTACGCGCCGCGCGTCACATTTCCTTCTGCGCCTTCAGATTGATCGCGTTCTCGATCATCGTTTCCAGTTGCGCGAAGTTCACCGGCTTCGTCAAATGCGATGTGAAACCAGCGGCGAGACAACGGCGCACGTCTTCGTCGGTGCCGAAACCGGTCAGCGCAACGGCGGGCGCATTCGAACGCTCGCGATACGCCTTGATGAAGTCGAGGCCGGTGCCATCCGGCAAGCCGACGTCGCTGATCACCAGATCGAAAGTTTGCAACTGCGTGGCGGCGAGCGCGTCGTCCACGCGGCCCACCGTCGTCACGTCGTGGCCGAGCGTGCGTATCAGTTGCGCCATGACTTCGGCAGTATCGACGTGATCTTCGATCAGCAAAATGTTAAGTACACCGGCCGGATGCACCGGGTCGGGCAACACCGGCTGCGAGGTGCGCGCGGGGGCGGCAGCCGTCGGCAGCGTGATGGTGAACGTGGCGCCGCAGTGCGGGCCCGGGCTTTGTGCGGTCACCGTGCCGCCATGCACGTCCGTGAGCGCCTTGGTGATGGCGAGGCCGAGCCCCAGCCCG
This sequence comes from Paraburkholderia sp. RCC_158, assembly GCF_041355255.1. Taxonomy (NCBI): domain Bacteria; kingdom Pseudomonadati; phylum Pseudomonadota; class Betaproteobacteria; order Burkholderiales; family Burkholderiaceae; genus Paraburkholderia; species Paraburkholderia sp. RCC_158. The sequence continues at coordinate 427,029 of NZ_JBFUPM010000003.1, forward strand.
CCGAACTGCCGCGTCATCTTCTGATCGCCCTGCTCGAACGCGTTGAACAGCTTGCCGATCTGTTCGGGCTCGATGCCGATGCCCGTGTCTTCCACCGAAATCTGCACATGCATGCGCTCGTCGCGCGTGCGTACGTAGATGTGGCCGCCGTCAGGCGTGAACTTCGCGGCGTTGCGAATCAGATTCCATAGCATCTGTTGCAGGCGCGCGCGATCGGCAAGCACGTAGTGATGCGTCGCGTCCTTGTGCACATGCACGTCCTGCTGCTTGACCTGGATTTCGCTGCGGAACAGTTCGAGCACGCTGTCGATCACCTCATGCACGTCGACCGTTTCCAGCGACAGACGCAGCTTGCCGTTGGCTACCCGCGTAAGGTCGAGCAGATCGTCGATCAGGCGCGCTTCGAGTTCGATGTTGCGGCGAATCATGCGCACGCTCGAGCGCGCCTGATCCGGCAGATCGGGAATCATCTCCAGCACGCTCGCGCCGGCGAGCACCGGCGTGAGCGGCGTACGCAACTCGTGTGAAAGCATCGCGAGGAAGCGGTCTTTCGCGCGGTTCGCTTCTTCGGCGATCTGGCGCGCGGCCTGTTCGGAAGCGAGCAGCCGTTCGCGTTCCTGCATCGCTTCGCGCTCCGAATGGATGTCCGTGCAGCTGCCGAACCATTTGCTGATGTTGCCTTCGTTGTCGCGCGTGGCGACGATGCGCGTGTCGAACCAGCGATATTCGCCGTCATGGCGGCGAATGCGCAGTTCGTGCCGATAGGTGCCCGCATTGCCGGCCACCGCTTTGAGCCAGCTACGGCGCACTTCCTCGCGATCGTCCGGATGCACGGCATCGAGCCACGCAAGACCATGCGAGCTGTTTTCGGTGAGACCGGTGTAGTCGTACCATTGCTTCGACAGAAAATCGCAGTCGCCCGCGGCGTTGCAGGTCAACACGAGGTGAGGCAGCGCTTCGGACAGGTCGCGGTAGTGCTGCTCGCGATCGCGCAGCAGCAATGCTTCGTCCGACGCGCGCTGCAGGCGCACTTGCGACAGCACGCGCTCCACCGCTTCGGGCAGGTAATCGAGGTAATCGCCTGACTTCGGCACCACGTCGGACACGCCCGCGCGCAGCGCTTCGATCACACGCGATTCGTCGGTAAAACCAGTCACGAGGATGGCCGGAATCCGCACGCCTTCGGAGCGCAGCCGGCGAAAGAAGTCGAGGCCCGTTTCCGGTCCGCTCAACTGATAGTCGAGCACCAGCAAGTCGAGCCCGCCCGCGGCGAGCCGTTCGCGCGCGGCCTCCACGCTCGGGCATACCGCGACCCGGCAGCCGGCGCGTTCGAGCGACTTGCGCGCGAGACGCAAGATGCCCTCGTCGTCGTCGACGACGAGAACACAAGCGGCGGGCTGCGTGGACACTTCTTCGGTCATGCGCGATCTTCGTCGGGTAGATATATAGAGTATGTGAACAAATTGAGGCACGTCATGATGGCGACGCAAAGCGATGCCCGGACGGCAGCTTCACCACTTGCAGGAAAAACCCGAGGCGGCGCACCGCTTCAATAAATGCATCGTACTCGACTGGCTTCGTAATGTAGACATTGCAGCCCAGTTCGTAGCAGCGCGCGATTTCGCGAGGATCGTCGGTCGTGGTGAGGACGATCACCGGCACTGGGGCCGTTTGCGGCGACTCCTTCAGGCGCCGCAATACTTCGAAGCCGTCGACGCGCGGCATCTTCAGATCGAGCAGAACCACGGAATTCCTCAGATCTTCAGCATCGGGATGCGCGCCCGGCGCGCTCTCGCTGTCCGCCTGCGCGCCGAAGAAATAATCGAGAGCCTGCTGACCATCGCGAAAGCGCACGAAGCCATTCGAAATACCGGCACGGCGCAGATTGCGTTCGACGAGCGTGGCGTGGCCGTCGTCGTCTTCGATCAACACGATGCTGACCGTTTCCCCGTGACTCATATGCCCTCCGTTCTCCCAGTTCACGGCAGTTCACGCCAGGTAAGGCCAAGTAAGGCCAAGTAAGGCCACGTAGTGCCGGCGTTGCGCTGGAGCGCAGGCCGCTCGAATCATGCGCTGCGAGTTTTCATTGCGCCCGCGCGACTCAGAGGCGCGCGGGTTGTTCCGGCAGTACGACGAAAAAGCTCGATCCCGCACCTTCCGCGGACTCGACCCACACTCGCCCGCCATGCCGTTCCACCGTGCGCCGCACCACCGCGAGACCGACGCCGTCGCCCTTTGCCACGTCGATATGCAGACGTTGAAACGCACGAAACACTTTCGACATATACGCGGCCGGAATGCCGAGGCCGTTATCGCGCACATAGTACGTGCGCATGCGCACGGCGCGCGGCCCGTTCGCTTCGACGGGCTCCGGCTCGAGCGCGCCGATCTCGATGCGCCCGATGCGCGCCGGGTCGAGGTAATTCAACGCATTGCCAATCAGATTGCTGAAGACCTGTTCGATCGCGGCCGGGTCGCCCCAGGCCGGCGGCAAATCACGCACGGTGACGACCACGCCGCGCTCGTCAATGACGCTTTGCAGATTGTCGACAACGCGCGCCACCGCGCGCGCGACGCTCACCCGTTGCCACTGATACTCGAGCCGCCCCGCACGCGAAATGCGCAACAGCGCCTCGATAATCGCAGCCGCCTGCGTGACCGCACCACGCAAGTATTGCAGGGATTCGCGCACGTCGCCGTCGAGAATATGCGCCATCCGTTTATGTTCCGCTGCCGGCAGGCGCGCCTCGCCGACGATACCGTCCAGCTCGTCGCACGAAACCTGCAATTCCTTCGAGAACCCTTGCAGGTTCACGAGCGGCGAGCGCAGATCGTGCGATACGCTGTAGATAAACATTTCGTTGTCTTGCGTCTCCTGGCGCAGTTCCTCATTGACGCCGGCGAGTTCGTGCGTACGCGCTTCGAGGCGCCGCTTGAGCGACGCCTGCTCGGCATCCGCCTCGCGCAGACGCGCGCCTGTCTGATGCAGCACGGCGTCGAGCGCAGCGATTTCGTCGTTGCCGGACAGGCGCGCGGCAAGCGGCCGCCCGTTGCCGAGGCGCTCCGCGTTATCGGTCAGCACCTCGAAGCGCCGGCCGATGCTGCGCGCAAAAACGACTGCGGTGCCGGCCCAGATCAGCATTGAGCCGATCACTGCCGCGATCAATGCATATTGCTGACGCTCGCGACGCCGCGCGAGCGCCGCGGCACGCTCGCCATCCAGACGCGAGGCCTCTTCGCCGAATGCCGCGAGTTCGTCGCGAAAGAGCGCGATAGGCTGCGGCAGCGCACCACTTTCGAGCGCGGCCAGCGACTTGCCGCTACGCCCTTCATGCAACGCCTCCGAAACGGTGGCGGTCTGCGCGCGATAAGCGTCGATCGCGCGTCTCATGTTCTGCACGCGTTGCACTTGCTGCGGCGTGTCGGCCACGAGCGCGTCGAGCTTCGACAGACGATCGCTCATGTCGATCCACACCGTGTGCCGGTCGAGCAATGACGGATCGCCGATCACCATGCCGGTTCGAACGCGTGCGGCCTGGCGCAGCAGCGGATCGACGAGCGCCGACGACTGATAAAGAATCTGCTTGCTATTGGTGACCCATTGCGCGGCCTGCGCTGTCTCTTCCTGCGTATCGAACACGGCGCCGAGAAGCGCGAGTTCGACGAGGCTAGGTACTGCGATCAGCAACAGACCCTTGGTGAATAATTTCATGGTCGCCCGAAGGTCGTTCACGCCGCGGCAAGTCACGGGAACCCGCCAGCCGGACGGGCCATTATCGACGTGAATCGGCAATATTTCAACGTGGCCCAAAGATGCGCCGACCCACATAAAAACGACTTTTTTATTGGTGCGAGATGTTTTTTCGGCGCGCCGTGCGTCTATGATGGAGTCAGATGTGCTCGAATGCTAAGGCGCACGGCGAGGCGGTTCGGCATGATTCGTGCGGGAGACGGTGAGGCGGCGGGATTGTCGAATCATCGTGAATCCGGCCTTGTCGTATGCTATAAAAGATCGACGTGCGGCGCGCGAAGCCGGGAGTTGTCGCATGAGGACGCTGCGTTTCTTGCAATTCTTTTTCAGGCGAATTTTTATGTCCTTCCCGAAAAAGCGTAGACGCGCGAAGGTGGACGGCGATGAGTCGTTCCTCGCGGTACTGCGGCATTTCAAACCCTTCGGCCAACTCGACACCAAGATCGCACGCGCTCGGGCGCAAGACGAGCCGGTGCTTTATGCCCACGTGCTGCCGGGACTCGACGTACTCCTATGCAGCGTGCGCGGCGCACATCCACCCTACCCGGCCGCTGCCGAACTGCGGCGGCGCTGCATCGAATCCATTACGAATGCGCTGGAACAGCCGCTCGACGGTCTCGAGAACGGCGGTTACTGGTATGAAGCCGACGGCTTCGGCTTCCTCGTATTCGCAAGCCGCGCTCGCGGCAAGATCCTGACCGAGTTCGGCGCGACCCGCGTGGGCGCACGTCGCGGAGTTCGCCGGCAGGACGCGGCAGGCGACGCGACGCCGCGTTCGCTGCGCTAGGCACGCTGGCCTTTCATAGAAAGACAAAAGAAAGGCCGCCGCCGAACGTGCGAGTTTCACGAGTCGGCGGAAACAAGGATGTGCCTCAGCTTCCCTTGTATTCGGCGGCGCTCGCGGGCGACATCGGCGCGGGCTTGCGCGTTGCCGGTGCAACCGCCGAAGCGCCAGAAGCCGCCGATGCACCCGAACCTGCCCCCGCCCCCGACGAACGCTTGTTGACCGGCACGCCCTCGAGCGAGATGGCGGGCTTCGGCTGCTGCTTGCTGCCCGGCGGCGGCGCAGTCGGCGCCTGACGCACTTGCGAGAGCAACTGCGCGCACGGCAACGGCTTGTTGTTGCTCGGTGCGAGCAACGGCAACAGCGCCGCAAACGGATTGATGAGGCCGAGGCCGACGGCCGCGCCGCCTCGCAAGGCCAACGCGGCAGCATTCACGCCGACATGCGGGTTCTTGAACGTGCCCTTCGCGTACAGCGGCGAGCGCAGCGAGAACACGCGAAAACCCTTCGTATGCGGATGCACGCCGAGGTCCATCGTTTCGTCGCGCATGTTGACGTTGCCGTCGATGTCGATCACCGCGTCGTCGGTATCGAGTGCGAACACGCGCGAATCCAGCACGCCGTTGGTCGCGACGAAGTCGGCGGCCGCGCAGTTGATCTTCACGTCGCGATTGCCGAAGAGCTTCTCGTACACGACGTTCGCCACGTTCAGGCCGGCGGCCTCCATCAGCAGGCGGCTCACGGTGCCTTCGGTGACGAGCGCCTTGACCTCGCCGTTCGATGTCGCGGCGAGCGCGGCCGGCGAGTTGCCCGTCGCGGTCAGCGAGGCGTCGCCGTTGATTTCCCCGAGTGCGTTTTGCATCGTCTTGAAGTTCGGGAAGAGCTGCTTCAACTTCAGATGCCGCGCCGAAGTCGCGAAGCGTCCCTTGAGCGGCGTGCCGCTACCGTCGAGATGAATGTCCGATGCGAGCGTGCCGCCTGCCACGCCGAACTTCAATGGTTGGAGCGACAGCACGCCGTCGGTCATCACGATGTGTGTGTACAGGTCGGTGATCGGCAAATCGGCGTTCTTGACGATGCGCCGGCCGGTGAACTTCACGTCGGCGTCGATCGCCTTCCAGCGGTCAGTGCGGAATTCTTCGACGGGCAGTGCCTTGTTGGACGGCTGCTTCGCCGCATCGCCGCGCTTGGCTTTGCTTGCGTTCGAGTCCGCGCCGATCACCGGCGCGAGATCGGAGAATTGCAGCAGGCGCGACTCGAGTTCGCCCTGCAGCAAGGGGCGCGGCCGACGCGCGGTGTAGGTCAGCGAACCGTTCAGATCGCTGCCGCCCACGCGGCCTGTAAAGTTTTCATACTTGAACACGTTGCCGCTCGTTTTGAACTGGCCGACGAGACGTCCTTCGGTTGCGTAAGGCGGCGTGTCGGGCAAGGTGACGCCCGTCAGCGAATAGAGCTTGGCCATGCTGCTGCCTTGCACCCACAGGCGCAGGTCGACGGCGGCGAGATGCGCGGGGTCGGTGATGGTGCCGACGAGACCCACGTGCAGATCGCCCGCCTTCACGTCCGCTTGCACGGGAAACGGGCGGTTCGCGTCCTGCAGCGCGAGCACGCCGCCGACCTTGCCGCTGCCCGACACGGGCGTCTTGTTGTAGGTGCCTTTCAAGGTCCAGCCGATCGCGTACGGCGGCAGGTCGGGTTTGCCGTTGCGGGCGGTGTTGGGGGCGCTGGCGGGGTTCGTATTGCTGGCCTCGTTGGCGCCGTTGGCTTCATGCGTACCGCTCGTTCCGTTTGCATCGCTGGCGCGGTTCGCTCCATTGGCTCCATTGGCGGTGCTCGCGCCGCGTGCATCGCTCGGCGTCGCCGCCGATGCAACCGCCGCGCCGCTCGCGCCTGACCGCGCTGTCGCGCTCGCGCCCTTCGAACCGCCCGCGACCAGCCCACCCGAAGCGCCCGTGGCCGCCGTGGTGCCCGACGCATGCACATCCGTCGCGGAAGCCCCGCGCGCCGCGGCCGCGGAGGCAGCGGACGCCGCCGAGGCCGCCTGCGCATCGGCCTGCGCGCTCAGCTTCTTCGCGCCGTCCTTACCCACCGCTTCCGCCGATGCCTTGCGCGACGCCTCTTCCTGCTGCTTCATCGCCTCGCCGATCGGAATCGGCTGGCCGAGCGTATCGACGACCATCTGCGCGTCGACCTTCTTCTGCTGGTCGGACAGCGCGATGTTGCCCTTCGCGAACACGATGTCATGCAACTGCAGCTTCCACTGCGACGGCGTCTTCGACTTCGGCAGCTCGAAGGTCCAGTTGTTACGTCCGTCGAGCATGCGTTCGAGATCGACGGAAGGATTCACCAGATTGATCGCGGGGATCACGATGTCGTGCGCGAGAAGCGGCAGCACCTTCACCTGGAAATCGATTTCGTCGAGTGTCGCGAACTGCGGGCGCTTGGCCCAGTCCGGATTCGCGATGGTGATGTTCGCCGCCGAGAAGCGCGGCCACGGCACCCAGCTTTTCAAGCCGGTCTCGCCGACCGGACGCCGCAAGCCGACCTTCAGATCGCCGTTGATCGTGAACTGCCGGCCGATGGCCTGCGTGACCTTGTCATTGACATAAGGCCGCGCGCGGTTCCAGTCGAAGGTCAGAATGAAAACCGTGAGCGCCACTATCAGAATGACGATGATCGCCAGTATCCATGCGACGATTTTGCCGGCCCGTCTTCCGATTGTGCTCGACCCTGCCATCAACGGCTCCGCGTTTTCTTCTTGGGTGCCGATCGTTCAGCAGATATTGTGCCCGGCGATTGCGTATCGTAAGAGTCGCGATCGCGTTTGAGCGCGGCACGGACTCATGCGAATGCTGTACGTTCGGTGCCCTTATGATGCTGCATCGCTCATCGCGTTTTCTCACGCCTCGTCCATTGTCATGACCGACGTCCCCCTCGTCCTCGCCGACGGCATCGTGCGGCGCGATCCGTCGCGCGGCCAGACGCTTCTGCACTCCACGCGCTTCGCGCTCGACGCCGGCGACCGCGTCGCCATCACCGGTCCGTCGGGCTCCGGCAAGAGCGTGTTCCTGCGCGCGCTCGCCCTGCTCGATCCGCTCGACGCGGGACGCATCGTCTGGCGAGGCGCACCCGTCGCGCGCGCCGCGATCCCGCAATATCGGCGCAACGTCGCGTATATCCGGCAGCGGCCCGCTCTGCTCGATGGCACGGTCGAAGACAATCTGCGTTATCCGTTCGAACTGCGCGCGTATCGCGATGTGCGCTTTGACCGCGAGCAGGCGGCGAGTCTCGTTGCCCAGGCAGGCCGCGGCAACGGCTTCCTCGACAAGCTCGCAAGCGAACTGTCAGGCGGCGAGGCGCAAATCACCGCATTGATTCGCGTGCTGCAACTCGCGCCCGAAGTGCTGCTGCTCGACGAACCCACCGCGTCGCTCGACCCCGAGTCATCGCACGCCATCGAGGGGCTCGTGCGCGCCTGGTTCGACGCCGCGCCGCACGCGCGCGCTTCGATCTGGGTGTCTCACGACGCCGCGCAAGCCGCGCGCATGAGCGAGCGTCATCTGACGATGAAGGCTGGCGTGCTCGACGAACCGGCCGTCGCCTCCACTCACGAGGAAGCCAGCCGATGACCTTGCAGAACCTGACGCTCTGGGACGTCGCGATCGCCGCGTTGCTGATCGTCGTGAACGGCGCGGTATCGGTTGCGCTCAAGCTCGATCTCGAGCGCAAGCTCGCATGGGCCGCCGTGCGCACTGTCGTGCAACTGCTCGCGATCGGCTATGTGCTTGGTTGGGTGTTTCGCTACGACCACTGGTTCGTCGTGCTGCCCCTGATGATCGTGATGACGCTGATTGCCGGCTTCGCGGGCGCGCAGCGCGGCAGCCGCACTTACGCGGGCCAACGCGTGGACAGCGTCCTGTCGATCTGGATAAGTTCGTGGCTGGTGGCCGCGGTTGGGCTCTTCGTCGTGATCCGCATTCACCCGTGGTACGAGCCGCAGTATGCGATTCCGATTCTCGGGATGATCCTCGGCAATACGCTCACGGGCGTATCGCTCGGCATCGAACGCATGACCGAGGAGTTGACCGCGCGCCGCGACCGCGTCGACATGGCGCTCGCGCTCGGCGCGACCCGCTGGGAAGCCGCGCAGGCGCCCGCGCGTCGGGCCGTGCGTGCCGGCATGATGCCGACGCTGAATCAGATGGCCGTGGTCGGCGTCGTGAGCCTGCCCGGCATGATGACCGGCCAGGTGCTGGCCGGCCAGTCGCCGCTGCAGGCGGTGCGCTATCAGATCGTGATCATGTTCCTGATCGCCGCGTCGTCGGCGCTCGGGACCGTGGGCGCCGTGCTGCTTACTTACCGGCGGCTGTTTTCGGCGGAGCACCGGTTTTTGTCGGCGCGGCTGGTGGAGCGGAGCGCTGGGCGGCGGTGAGCCGGGCGGGCGCGGGCCAACCCTTCACCGCCTGGCGCTGATCGCGACAACCGTGCCGTCGCTGAGCGTCAGGGATTTGGTGCTGCCGTTCACGGGCATCGTGAAACGCAGGACCTGGCTCATGCTGACATCGTTCGGACACTTGAGCGATTTGCCGCCGGCCGTGACCGTCTTCATGCCGTCCGGCTTGTGCGCCTGGAAGCTCAGTTGCACGGTCGCCGTGCCGTCTTCGCCGACGACCGGCGCGAGCCGAATCTGCGTCTGGCGGATCATTGCGCCGTTGGCGTCGAGCGGCAGCGACGCGTAGTTCGGGCACGCATCGGTGGCAGGCACCGCGCCGCCGGGCGGCACCGTTTTCCACGTGAAGTCATCCGACTGGCCCGAGCGGATCGTGCGGGTTTCCTGCGAGTTGCCGAACTGTTTCGACGTGACGCGCACCGTGTAGCGAATTGGACCGTCGAGCGCGGATTGCGACGTCACCGTGATCGGCGTCGCCGCATGAGCGGCCGGCGCGAGCATGCCGCAAGAAAGCGCGCAAGCGAGAGAAGCGACAACTGGAACGGCGGAGAGTTTGAAGCTGGAGCTCATACTGTCACCTCGTTGTTGTGCCGTTGCATGCCCGCCAGAGCCCGGCCCTCCCGCATGGTCCCAGGTACGGTCCAGATACAGCGTGCGGGAGCCGGCAACGGACGCGAGACACGCAACCGTTTTAGCATGATGCATTACCAGTCTACCGCCAAGCGATGCCGCGCGTGCTCGCGCGGCATCGGGTGTTACCCCGCTTGCGCTGACGCGTTTTATCGGGGGCCGCTTGTCGAAGTTGCGTCAACAGCCGCACGTCGCAAGCCGCTCATGAAAAGCCGCGCGAGAAGCTGCTTATCGAAGCCGCGTCAGCAGCCACTCGTCACAAGCCGCTGATCGAAAGCCGCGTTAAAAGCCCCTCATCACGAGCGGCTCGTCTAAAGCCGCGTCACAACGCACGCATCAAAACCCGCTCAGCACCAGCTTCCCGATCGCGCGCCCTTCCTCCAGCAGACGATGCGCGCGACGCAGATTGGCCGCGTTGATCGCGCCCAGGTGCTGGCCGACCGTCGTGCGCAACGTTCCGGCATCGACGAGACGCGCCACCTCCGTCAGCAGCTTGTGCTGTTCGATCATGTCGGCCGTGCCGAACATCGAGCGCGTGAACATGAACTCCCAGTGAAACGCGGCGCTCTTCGCCTTCAGCAGTTCGACCGGCACCGGCTTGCTGTTCTCGACGATCGTGCAAATGCCGCCTTGCGGCTTGACGAGCTCGGCAGCGGCGGGGAAATTCGCGTCGGTGTCGTTGAAGAGCAGCACGTAGTCAACCTGCTCGATGCCGAGCTTTTTCAGTTGTGCGGGTATGTCGCCGAAGTGATCGACGATGTGATCGGCGCCCAGCTCACTCGCCCATTTCGCCGACTCCGGCCGCGACGCCGTGGCAATCACCTTGAGCTTGCCGAGCTGCTTGGCCAATTGGATGCCGATTGACCCGACGCCGCCCGCGCCGCCGAAAATCAGCACCGTGCGGCCTTCGTGCGCGCCCTGCGGCGAGACGCCGAGGCGATCGAACAATGCTTCCCACGCTGTTATCGCGGTCAACGGCAATGCGGCGGCATGCGTGAAATCGAGCGATGCCGGCTTGCGTCCGACAATCCGCTCATCGACGAGATGAAACGCGCTGTTCGCGCCCGGCCGCGTGATGCTGCCCGCATAGAAGACCGGATCGCCGACCTTGAAAAGCGTCGCCTCCGGGCCGGCCGCGACGACGGTGCCGGCGGCGTCCCAGCCGAGCACGCGCGGCTCTTTCTCGACGGTGTCCTTCGGCGCGCGCACTTTCGTGTCCACGGGATTGACGGAGATGGCTTCGACTTTCACCAGCAGGTCGCGTCCGGTGGCTTGCGGTTGCGCAATCTCGACGTCGATCAACGCTTCTTCGTGGTCGATGGGCAGATAGCGGTAGAGGCCGACGGCTTTCATACAGGCTCCTTGGTTTGTTCAGGTCAGAGTTGAAGGATGAGGACCGGCGGTGTGCGCGTGTGACGAATACAACCGTCGATCCATGGACGTGATCGTAAGACGCCTCTTACTGCGACAAAAGCGGCATAATCGCTGAAACATCTTTTTGATTTTCCGAAGAATGGACCTTGCTGCCGCTCCACAATCGCGTGATGCGCGCCCCGCTGCCGGCGAGCGCGAGCGCCTCGATCTGCTCGACGTCGCCCTGTTCGTGCGGGCCGCGCTGCTCGCGAACGTGTCGGCGGCGGGACGCGAGTTCGGGCTGTCGGCGGCGGTCGCGAGTTCGCGCATCGCGCAACTGGAAAAGCTGCTCGGCGCGCGGCTGCTGCATCGGACCACGCGCCGCATCAGTCTCACGCAGGACGGCGAAGTGTTCATGACGCGCGCCGAAGCGCTGCTCGACGCGGCGGCGGCCGCGCGCGCGTCGGTGGGACGCGGCCAGGTGGAGCCGCAAGGCCGCTTGCGCGTGTCGATGCCGTCGTCGTTCGGACGGCAGCACGTGTCGCCTGTCATCAGCGAATTCCTGCGCCGTTATCCGGGCGTGAGCGTCGATCTGCGGCTGACCGATCAGGTGATCGATCTCGTCGATGCCGGTATCGACGTCGCGATCCGGGTCGGCGCGCTGAAGGATTCGTCGCTGGTGGCGCGCCGGCTCGCGGTCAACCGGCGTGTGTTGTGCGCGGCGCCTTCCTACCTCGAAGAGCGCGGCACGCCGCATCATCCGTCGGATCTCGCGCAGCACGAATGCATCATTCTGTCGGACCAGCGCGACTGGGCCTTCCACACGCCGGCCGGACGGCTCGACGTGCGCGTGAGCGGGCGCATCGTCAGCGACAACGGCGAAGTGATCCGCGATGCGCTGCTCGCCGGCTTCGGCATCGCGCTGAAATCCACTTGGGACGTCGCGTCGCTTTTGCGCAGCGGCGAACTGGTCAGCGTGCTCGAAAATTATCCGCTCGCCGAGCAGGTGGCGATCTGGGCGGTGTATCCGAGCCGCGCGTTCGTACCGCCGAAGACGCTTGCCTTCATCGACTTTCTCGCCGCTCATTTCGGCGATCCGCCCTATTGGGACGTCCAGCCGGACTAGCTAGCGTCGCTCGCGCGAATCAGCGTTTGCCGGTGCCCGCGCCGGGCGATCTGTCGTCCGAATTGGTGTCGGCGTGCGCGTCGTTCTGCGTCTTTTCCTGATATTCGCCGCCACCGCGGCGGTCCGTGTCCTGCAGACCGCGTTCGACGTCCTGATGTGCCTGCTTGCCGACGCGCCGCGGATCTTCGTCGTTCTGCGATTCGGCATTCTGGTCGTTCTCATGCGGCAGCGGCGCGGCAGCTTCCTCCAGCGACTGAGGATTCTTCGGTGCGTGCGGATCGGCTTGCTTGTCGCCGTCGGACGATTGCGGTGTGCTCTTCATAGTGGGCTCCTTTTTTGCGTTTGAGGTGCCTGAAAGAATGCGGCAGAGGCGATATGTCACGATGTGCTATGTGTGCGAGGACGTGTTGTGACGTGGTGAGGACGTGCCGCCGCGTATGGCACGTATGCCGCCAACGTCACGCACGCGATTTCCGCCACATACATCACAACGTGACATACGTCACGTAGACTACATAGGCTACATAGGCCAAATACTCCACGCCCAGCGAGCCGCAGCCACGCTCACCTACGCGCCGCTCAGACGCTTCCTCATCGCCGCCGCAATGCGTTGCCGCGTCTTTGCATAATCGGCCCACGGATCACCCTTCAGTTCGTCGAGCCTCTCGTGCAGGTTCTCGATATTCCACTGGTCGCCGCCCGTCGTTTGCGCGACTTCGTCCCATGCAAGCGGAACCGAAACGCCGAGGCCGGGACGCGCCCGCACCGAAAACGCGGCGACGGTGCTCGAGCCGCGGTTATTGCGCAGATAGTCGACGAAAATCTTCTGCTTGCGATTCTGCGCGCCCATCTTCGCGCTGAAGTACTTGGGCAGCGTGGTCGCCATGTGTTGCGCGACGGCCTGCGAGAACTCCTTCACCTCGTCCCAGCCCGCGTGTTTCGAGAGCGGCACGACCACGTGCAGACCTTTGCCGCCGCTCGTCTTGCAGAACGACGTGAGGCCGAGTTCCTCGAGCAGCGAGCGCGTCAACATCGCGGCCTCGATCATCCGGTCCCAGCCGAGCGACGGGTCCGGGTCGAGATCGAACACCACGCGGTCCGGCTTTTCGATGTTCGACGCCACGCCGTTCCATGTGTGAAATTCGATCGTGCCCATTTGCGCGGCGCCGACGAGCGCCTTCGCGCTATCGACGGTGATCAGCGGAGGATGACCCGGATCGAGCCCGGGATGCTGCGTGATGTTTGGAATCGACAGCTTCTGCGTGTGCTTCTGAAAAAACAGCTCGCCGCCGATGTCCTCCGGCGCGCGCACGAGCGACACCGGCCGGTCGACGAGATGCGGCAGCATCCATTGCGCGACGGATTCGTAGTACTGCACGAGGTCGATCTTGCGCGCGCCGGTGCTTTTGTCGATGACGCGGTCGGGATGCGAGATGCGGACCCCGGCGACTTCGGCGGGCGAGGATTTTTTGGCTCGCGGTGCGGTGGGTTCGGTTGAGTTTTGGGTGGCGGTTTTGGTGGCTACTTTGCTCGCGGTTTTCGTGGCCACTTTGCTGGCGGATTTGGCGGCGGTTTTGTTGGCCTCGCCGCGCGCCGCACGCTTTTTCGGCGCGGCGTCGGCCTCGATGTCGGTTTGCTGTTGCACGTCGTCCCCCTTGCGTGGTGCTTCCTTGACGATCTGGCGCGCCGGCTTGTCCTTGCGCAGACTCACGAACGACGCCTGACGCACGATGCCGTCGCTCGTCCATTCGGCGAAATTGCATTCCGCGACGAGCACCGGCTCGACCCAATGCACGGGCGTGCGGCTGCGCTCGCGCGGTGTGCTCGCGAACGGCATGCGCTTCGTTTCGTGCGCGTCGAGTTCCTTCTTCACCGAGCGCAGCAACGCGGCGTCGAAACCGGTGCCCACGCGCCCCGCATACCGCAGTTTGCCCTTGCTGTCGTGCACGCCGAGCAGCAGCGCACCGAACGCCGCGCGGCTGCCCGACGGTTCCGAATAGCCGCCGATCACGAACTCTTGCCGCCGACGGCACTTCAGCTTGATCCACGTGGCAGAGCGGCCGGACACATAGCCGCTGTCGCGCCGCTTGCCGATGATGCCTTCGAGCGCCATGTCGCACGCGCTTTTCAGCAGATCGTCGGCGCTGAACTCGAAGTCGTTCGAAAAACGCAGCACGCTGTCGTCGACGGGCTCCAGCAGCGCGCGCAGAATCGCGCGGCGCTGTTGCAGCGGCACGCCGCGCAAGTCGTAACCGTTGAGAAACGGCACGTCGAACAGATAGACGACAATGTCTTGCGGACGGTTCGAATCGAACGCGTTTTGCAGCGCCTGGAAACTCGGCACGCCGTTTTCGTCGAGCACCACGGCTTCGCCGTCGAGCCACGCGCTGTCGAGGCCCAGTTGCGCGAACGCCTTCACCTGCTTGCTGAATTTCGCGGTCCAGTCGTTGCCCGCGCGCGTGAAGACCTGCACGCCGCGGGTTTTCTCGCTTGCGTCGATGCGGGCCAGCACGCGATAGCCGTCGAACTTGATTTCGTATGTCCAGTCGTCGCCGGGCGGCGTCGCGTCGACGAGCGTCGCCAGTTGAGGCTTCAGCGAGGCAGGCAGTTTGGCCTTCACCGCGCCTTCTATCGCGGGCGATGCGGCGAGTTCGCGCAGCGACTCGCTGCTGCGTGTCGCGACGATGTCGGGGCGCTTCGGATCGCCGCGCACCGAGGCGGTTCTGGTTTTGCCGGCGCTCTGGTTGCCGGCTTTTCCCTTCCCCGCAGACGGCGCTGCGCCGCTCAGCACGCTGCCGGGCCGTTCGGCGAGAATGTCGTATTCGCTTTCGTCGCGCGCCTCGTCGTCGCGTTCCTTGATGAGGAGCCACTGTTCCTTGTCCGCGTCGCCGCGCATGTGGCTGCGCACGAGCGTCCAGCCGCCGTGCAGCTTGTCGCCGTGCAGATGGAACTTGAGCTTGCCCGCGCGATACGCGCGCGCCGCTTCGGCCGGGCCGCCGACAGGTTCCCATGTGCCGCGGTCCCATACGATGACCGTGCCCGCGCCGTAATTGCCCGGCGGAATCTCGCCTTCGAATGTCCCGTATTCGACCGGATGGTCTTCGACGTGGACGGCGAGGCGCTTCACCGACGGATCGAGGCTCGGCCCTTTCGGCACGGCCCACGACAGCAGCGCGCCGTTCAGTTCGAGCCGGAAGTCGTAATGCAGACGCCGTGCGTGGTGTTCCTGGATCACGTAGGACAGGCCCTGTTCGACTTCAGGCCGGGTGGCGCCGCGGCTGCCGCGCTTTTTCGCGGCGGTGCCCGCGGGCTCCGGCGTTTCGTCGAAGCGGCGCTTGCGGTTATAGAGGTCGAGTCTGTCGTTCATCGCGTGTCGTCATGCCGCCGCGCGGCGTTTGCGCGAAGCCGTCGTCGACTTCGCTGCGGCGCGGCCGCTCTTGCCGCCGCTCGTGCTGGCGCGAGACGTGCGCGTCGAGCGTGACTTTTTAGGCGCTGCCGTCGAGCCGCTGTCTTCTTCCGCCTCCGAGTTTTCGTCGGCGGCTTCATCGTCGGCGGCACGCTTGCGCGAGCCTGATGCGGGCTTGCTCTTACCGCGTCCCAAGCTGCGCTTCAGCAAGTCGGACAAATCGAGAATATCCGCCGATTGACGCGATTCGCGCGGCGCTTCGATGTCGGTGATTTCCTCGGTCTTGCCCTCGCGGACCTTGCGCTCGACCAGCGCCATGATGTCGTCGCGGAACGTGTCGTGATATTTCGACGGGTCCCACGTGTCGCTCATGTCGTCGATCAGTTTCTGCGCCATGTCGAGCTCGCGCGCGCTCACGCCGGCGGCCTTGGCACCTTCGGCGGGCAACTTGAATTCGTCGAAATCGCGGACCTCGTCCGCCCAGCGCAGTGTGTTCAGAGCGAGCACGGGGCCGACTGGAATCAGCGCCGCGAGATGCTGCTTGTTGTGCAGCACGACGCTTGCGACGCCGACCTTGCCCGATGATTTCATCGCCTCACGCAGCAGCGCATAGACCTTTTCGCCTTTGCGATCGGGCGTCAGGAAGTAAGGCGTGTCGAGGTAGAGAAAGGAGATGTCCGGGGCGTCGACGAACGCGAGGATATCCACCGTCTGCGTCGACTCGGGATTGGCCGCGCGGATTTCCTCGTCGCTCAGGACGACGTACTTGTCCTTCTCGTACTCGAAGCCGCGCACGATGTTATCGCGCGTCACGTCCTTGCCGGTGCGCTTGTTGATCTGCTTGTAGCCGACCGGATCGATCGTGCGCTTGTCGAGCAGATTGAAGCCGACCTTTTCCGATTTCGTGGCCGGATATAACTGCACCGGTACGTGGACAAGGCCGAAGCTGATCGCGCCTTTCCAGATCATGTGTGCCATCGTGCGCTCCCCTGGGCCTGGAATCTAGGAGAAGCAGCAAGCATGCCACGGCGCTCTGCCGACGCACGGCGCGGGCGCGCCGTCATCGGCGCGCATCGTGCTGTAACTCTTGCATGATGGCGGCAAGAACTACGGAGTCCCGCGTATTGCCGCCTCGCCTTCTATCGACACAACAGCGGTACTTCCGCGAAGCCGCGAAAACGCACGCGTCCGCCGCGCGTCGGCTCGCCATCGAGCTGATACGACGGAAAACGTCGAACGAAACGTCCGATGGCGATCCGCGCTTCGAGCCGTGCGAGCGAAAGCCCCGCGCATTGATGGATGCCAAAGCCAAAAGCAAGATGCCGGTTCGGCTCGCGGCGGATGTCGAAGCGGTCGGGCTCGGCGAACTGCTCGGGATCGCGATTCGCCGCGCCGATGCACAACGTGACCGGCGTGCCGCGCGCGACCGGCTGGCCGCCGATTTCGGTATCGACAGTCGTCATGCGGTTGCCGAGCTGGTTCGAGCTCTCGTAGCGCAGGCATTCCTCGATAGCCGATTCGATCAACGACGGTTCGGCGAGCAAGGCCGCGCGTTGGTCCGGCCATTCAGTCAGCGTGACTAGCCCGTTGCCGATCAGATTCGTGGTGGTTTCATGGCCTGCATTCAGTATGAAGATGCAGTTTTGCAGCAGTTCTTCTTCCGACAATTGCTCGCCGCCGGCCTCGCCCTGAATCAGCCGTGTCAGCACATCGTGCTGCGGATCGCCCGGCTCGCGTCGGCGCCGCGCGACCAGGCCGCGCAGATAATCGACGAATTCGCTGACGGCGCGGTTGCCGCGCTCGAATTGCGCGTCGGTGAGCGACGGTTCGAGCGCGCCGAGAATCGCGAGCGACCAGTCGCGCAACGGGGCGCGTTCGGCATGCGGCACGTCGAGCAGATTGCCGATGATCTCCACGGGTATCGCGGACGCGAAGTCGCCGATCAGGTCGATGCGTCCGCGCTCGGCAGCGGCGTCCAGCAAACCGTCGACGAGCCGGACCAGACCCGGCTCCATCGCCGCGATTGCTCGCGCGGTCAACGCGCCGGCGATCAGCTTGCGCACCCGCGTATGGCGCGGCGGATCGTTGAATACGAGGCTCGTGGTGTGATGCGTGTAGAGCGGCGAGTCGCCGTACTTCGGACGGAATTCGACGGTCTTGTCGGAACTGAAGGTTTTCGGGTCGCGGTATACCGCTTGGACGTCGCGAAAGCGCGTGAGAAAGAGCGAGCCGTCCGGCATGCGCTTGACGGGTTCGTGAGCGCGCAGCGCATGATAGACCGGGTATGGGTCCGCATAGAACTCAGGGCTCAGGTGGCGCAGATCGAAGTTGCGCGCGAGGGTGGCTGCGTCGGCGGTCGCCGTGGACATGCGTTGTCTCCTTGTTGTGTGTTTCTGTGCTCGTGTGTTGCGGGGCGTGTTTTGGTCGGGCGCTCGCTGCGTTTTGCGTGTGCTTTGCCTGTACGTTGGCTGTGCGTTGCCACTGCTTCGCGGCGCTTCAGTGCAATGAAGTCCGTTTGAACTTCACGCCAAAATCTCGCGGCGGCTTCTGCATGCAATGGCAGTGAGCCGTGAGCGTGGTTTGATGCGCCAGTATGAACCGGGCGGACGCGGATTGCACTGGAGCCAACGCCCTGTTTGCGTTTCACGCGCGCAGACGCGCTCGCTGGCGGCAGCAAAGCACTAGGACGGCCCCCTAGCCCCCGAGCCGTTACAATAGCGGCATTTTCCGCGCGCCTCGCGCGCTCGCCCTTTCCCGCGTCAATGCGTCGTTCATGAACCTCGTCATCCAAAGCCCCGCGCCCCTTTCCGCCGATCACCACAAGACGCTCGTCGCGCTCGCACGCGGCACGCACGCGACCGTCATCGATGCGACCGCGATTCGCATTGCCGACGCCGACGTCGCGCAGCGCCCCGACCTCGGCGTCTATTGCGGCACGCATCGGCTGGACTACGCGTTTGTCGAAAGCGGCCGCCGCTTGCGCGACTTCGGGCTCGTGGCAATGGACATGGATTCGACGCTGATCACGATCGAATGTATCGATGAGATCGCCGATTTCTGCGGCCTGAAAGCCGAAGTGGCGGCGATCACCGAGGCCTCGATGCGCGGCGAAATCAAGGACTTCAACGAAAGCCTGACGCGCCGCGTGGCGCTTCTGAAGGGCCTCGACGCGAGCGCGCTCGAACGCGTGTACGAAGAACGCCTGCAACTCTCGCCAGGCGCCGAGCGGATGCTGGCAGGCGCAAAAGAAGCCGGGCTGAAAACGCTGCTCGTCTCGGGCGGTTTCAACTTCTTCACCGAGAAGCTGAAGGCGCGGCTTGGACTCGACTTCACGCGCGCCAATACGCTCGAGATCGTCGACGGCAAGCTGACCGGCAAAGTGCTCGGCGAAATCGTCAATGCCGATGTCAAAGCGCGCACTCTGCGCGAGACGTGCGCGCAACTGAACATCGAGCCGTCGCGCGCGATCGCAATGGGCGACGGTTCCAACGACCTGAAGATGATGGCGGAAGCCGGACTTTCAGTCGCGTTCCGTGCGAAGCCGGTAGTGCGCGAAGCGGCCAGCGTGGCGTTCAACTACGTGGGGCTCGACGGGTTGTTGCGGTTGTTTGAAGCGTGATGCAGTTCGACGGACCGGCGCGATAGCTCGACGCGACGGTGCGATGATGTGATGGCCAGGTGAAACGGCTGCATGATCGTCAACCAATGCTGCGCCTGACGGCGCAACCAGGCGACGTTATTTTCTCGGAAGCCCGAGAAGAAATAATAAAGCCGTGCTGATCCCGTCGACGACGATGAAGATGGTGGACCACTTCACAAGACGCGTGCGATTTTGTTCCGATGCCAGAAAACTTACGACCTTATTCATAGTGCCTCCTTGAGTGGTCAGTATAACGGCCCGACTATCCCATAAATGACATGATGCAGATATGTAGGATTGCCAATAGTAGGGCGGCCGCACACGTGGATGCGATCGAGCAGCCGATTGCCGTTCGGGAGAACGTCCGCGCCGCCGGACGCGCAGTATCGGAGTTAGAGGCTGCAGCCGGCCGGGCGTACCGTGTACTCAGAAGACACGTCATCACCACAATAGAACACGCAAACGCGAGCAGGCAAAAAGCCACGATCCCCGACTCCAGAATCGGCGCGGCAGCGCTGCCGTGCTCCAACGCCGTCACCAGTTCATACACTCCGGCAGCGCACAGACCGATCGCACACCAGAACAGTTGTCCGTCCTTGATCGAGTCGGCGATCAATTCTTTCGCCACCGTCCAGCCATGTGCCGGCGCGACGAGCGCCAGCGTGAAGACAGGGCCGACGATCGGCACGCCGAGGTTCAGCAACATCCAGAAGAATAGGTTCATCGAAGCTCGCGGTCGTGCTCGGCAGTGAAGTCGGATACGCACGATCGTAGCGTTTGCGCACTGCCGCGGCTATTCAGCCGAACGGCTAGCTAGTGAGGCAAAGCATAAGAAAAAAGCCCACTGAAAACCGAAGTCCAGTGGGCTTGTGTCGCTGCAACATTGCGTCGTCGCGGCGCGGAAAATTCACATCAGGTTTGCCTAAACTTCACGCGAGCGCCGCGAGACATTGCTCGATGTCGGCGCGCAGATCCGCTTCCTCCTCGAGGCCGATATAGAACCGGACCAGCGTGCCGCGATGCGGCCATTGCGCCTCGGTCCGCATCGACGCGATGTCGTACGGCATCACGAGGCTATGCGCCCCGCCCCAACTCCAGCCGATCGCAAAGAGCTCCAGCGACTCGCAGAACGTGTCGATTTGCGCCGCACTATAGCGGGCGTCGAACACGACGGAAAACAGTCCGCCCGCGCCCGTGAAGTCGCGTTCGTAAAATTCATGGCCCGGACAGTCGGCAATGGCGGGATGCAGCACCGCGGCAATTTCCGGCCGCGTCTTCAGCCACTGCGCGAGCGCGAGCGCCGAGCGGTCGTGCTGCTGAAAGCGCACCTGCATGGTCGGCAGGCTGCGCAGAATCAGCGAGCAGTCATCCGACGATACGCCGAGGCCCATGCGCATGCGCGCCGACTTCAGCTTCAGATGCAACTCGCGATCGACGGTAATGGTCGCGCCCATCAGCACGTCGCCGCCGCCCGATTGGTACTTGGTCAGCGCCTGCACCGAAATATCCACGCCGTGATCGAACGGCCGGAAAGCGAGGCCGGCGGACCACGTGTTGTCGATCGCCGTGACGACGTTGCGCGCGCGGGCCGCGGCCGTGATCGCGGGCACGTCGGACACTTCCATCGTCACCGAGCCGGGCGCCTCGAGCCAGATGAGCCGCGTGTTCGGCTGGATCAGGTCGGCGATTCCCGCGCCGATCATCGGATCGTAGTAGCGCGCCGTCACGCCGAAATCGCGCGCGAGCCAGTCGGCGTGATCGCGATTCGGCGAGTAGACGTTGTCGGGAATCAGCACGTCGTCACCCGACTTCACAAGCCCGAAGTACACGTTCGAAATCGACGACAAGCCGGACGGCTGCAACAGCGCGTGATTGCCGCCCTCGATGGCGGCAAGGCGCTGCGCGAGCGCCAGCGACGTCGGCGTCGCATGCAGGCCGTAGCGCCACTGCGCGTCGTTTTTCCAGTCGAGCGCGCGCATCGTCGCGAGATCGGGAAATACGACCGTCGACGCGCGCGTCACCGGCACGGAGAAAGACTCGAAGCCCGGCGTGAGTTGGTCTTCGGCTTGCACGATGCGGGTTTGCAAAGCCCGCTTGAGTTTTGATTGGGTCATGGCGAATTCGATGAAAAGACAATGCGACGAGCGGACAATGCCGCGCCGTTCACGCAAGAGTAGACGAGTCGGCGGATTTTCGCCGCGGCGGGCGCAAGGGCCGCGAGGCTCGCGCCGTGGCGCGATTACTCGCCGGTTTGGAGATTGCTGACGCCGCCCACCGGGTGGCCCGCGCCGGTTGCGGGTGCGGATTGAGCCGGCAACGAAGGTGCGGTTGCAGCAGGCGCAGTCACATTACCCGGCTTACCCGCGGCCGGCACCGCTTGCCCCGCCGCCAGCGGCTTCAGATCGAACGGCTGCGGGTCGGAATCGTCGACGTTCATCCGCTCGCCGGCCAGCGAACCGTCGGCGGCAAACTTGCCGACCCAGTTCCCTGTGATGTGCGTACCGTCGTTCGACTCCTCGACTTCGAGCGTGTCGCCGTCACGGTCCCCCGCGATCAGGATCACTTCGCCGGTATCCGCGAACTGGTATTCGCCGTGGACGCCCGCCGGATCGTCGGCTTTCGGCCCAAGGCGCAGCACGATTGGCCGCGAGCCGAGCGTGCCGCTGTAGCGCGGCAATTTCGCGAATTCGGGGCTCGGCTTGAGCGGCAACTGGATCGGCGGCGGTGCGGCAAGTTCCTTGACTGCGTCGCTCTGCGCGCAGGCCGCGCCCGGAAACCAGGCCACCGCGCTCACCGACAGCAATGCGGCAACACTCGTCGCCGCCCAGCCGCGCCGGCGTACCGCGCCTTCCACCGATTTCACTTCCCGCATCCGTCGATCCTCATTGCTTGATACAGCTTGTGCGCCGTTCGCGACACCGTTCGTAAAATTCAGATCCGCTCGAAGACCGCCGCGATGCCCTGCCCGCCGCCGATGCACATCGTCACGAGCGCGTAGCGCCCGCCGATGCGCTGCAGTTCGTACAGCGCCTTCACGGTGATTAGCGCGCCGGTCGCGCCGATCGGATGACCGAGCGAAATGCCCGAGCCGTTCGGGTTGACCTTGGCCGGATCGAAGCGCAGTTCCTTGCTGACCGCGCAGGCTTGCGCGGCGAACGCCTCGTTGGCCTCGATCACGTCGAGATCGGCGACCGTCAGGCCGGCGCGCTCGAGCGCCTTGCGCGTCGCCGGCACCGGACCGATGCCCATATACGCCGGATCGACACCCGCATGCGCGTACGACACGAGCCGCGCCAACGGCTTGATGCCGCGCTGCTCGGCGACGCCGCGCTCCATCAGCACGACGGCCGCGGCCGCGTCGTTGATGCCCGACGCATTGCCCGCCGTCACCGTGCCGTTTTCCTTCGCGAACACGGGCTTGAGCTTCGAAAAGTCTTCCGCCGATGCGTTCATGCGCGCGTGTTCGTCGGTGTCGAACACGACATCGCCTTTCTTCGACGCCAACGTGATCGGCAGGATCTGTTCCTTGAAGTAGCCGTTCGTGATCGCGTGCGCCGCGCGGCGATGCGATTCTAGTGCGAGCGCGTCTTGCGCTTCGCGCGAAATTTCGTATTTGCGCGCGACGTTTTCCGCGGTCACTCCCATATGGATCGACTGGAACGGATCGTTGAGCGCGCCGACCATCATGTCGACGAGCCGCGCGTCGCCCATGCGCTGACCGAAGCGCGCGGCGGGCATCGAGTAAGGCGCGCGGCTCATGTTCTCCGCGCCGCCGCCGATCGCGATGTCGGCGTCGCCGAGCAGCACGCTCTGCGCGGCCGAGACGATGGCCTGCAAGCCCGAGCCGCACAGCCGGTTGACGGTGAGCGCGGGCGTGTGCTGCGCGACGCCGCCGTTGATCGCGGCCACGCGCGCAAGATACATGTCTTTCGGTTCGGTATGCACGACATTGCCGAACACGACGTGCCCGACTTCGTCGCCGGACACGTTGGCGCGCAGCAGCGCCTCGCGCACGACGCGCGCGCCGAGTTCGGTCGGCGCAATATCCTTCAGACTGCCGCCGAAACCGCCGATTGCCGTACGCACACCGCTCACCACCACTACGTCCCGTTGCATCGTTCGCTCCTCTTTCAGTCTCTACCGATAGTTTTGCTGCGGCGTGACCGGCATCGCGACTTTACGACGCTCAGCCCGCCAAAATCTCTTCGACCGCCGCGCGCGAAGGAATCGGCGCTACCGCGCCATAGCCTTGCGTGGACAGCGCCGCCGCAACGTTCGCATAACGCGCGGCTTCGAATGGATCATCGCCCTCAACAAGCCGCGCGATAAACGCGCCGCCGAAGCAATCGCCCGCGCCGGTTGCATCGACCGCATTGACGACGTGGCCCGGCACGAAGCGCCGCTCATCCGGCGTCGCGATATACGAGCCGTCCTTGCCGAGCTTCAGCGCCACCACGCGCGGACCGTGCGACAGCAGAAAGTCGACGATCTCGTCGCGGCCCGTCAAACCGGTCAGCTCGGTGACGTCGTCCCAGCTCGGCAGGCAGATGTCGGTTTGCCGGATCGCTTCGAGCATCACGGCGCGCGCGCGGTTCAGTGGCCACAGCTTGAGGCGCAGATTCGTGTCGAAGCTCACGCGCACGCCGTTGGCGCGAACATGCGCGATCGCTTCGAGCGCCGCGTCGCATGCGGACAGGCTGATCGCGAGACTGATGCCCGACAGATGGATGACCTTGGCCGCGGCAATCGCGTCGAGCGGCAGGTCATGCGGCGCATAGCGGCTCGCCGCCGAGCCCGCGCGCAGATAGTCGAACGCGTGGCCGTCCGGACCGTGCGACACGAAATACACGCCGGTCGACGCCTGCGGATCGACGCGCACCTGCGCCGTGTCCACGTTCTCGCGTTCCCACAGGTCGATCAGCAGCCGACCGAAATGATCGGCGCCGACCGCGGACACGAAGCCCGTCCGCGCACCTTGCCGCGCTGCCGCGATGCAGAAGTTCGACGTATCGCCGCCGAAGCCTTGCAGATACTTCGGCTCGCCTTTCGCCGACTGGTTGAACTCGATCATCGCCTCGCCGAGCGCGAGAATGTCCGGGTTAGCGGGCGTGTTCACGGTCATCGTTCAGACCTCGCCCCACAGGTCGTGACCGTCCGCGCCGGTGATTTTCACCGACACGAAGTCGCCGACCTTGTAACGCTTCGACGCCTTCGCGGCCGGCGCGATATACACGACGCCGTCGATCTCCGGCGCATCCGCGGCCGTGCGGCCAATGCCGCCGTCGGCGTTGATTTCGTCGACGAGCACTTTCAGCGTCTTGCCGACCTTCTTCGCGATCCGTTTGGCCGACACTTGTTCGGCCACTTCCATGAAGCGCGCGCGACGCTCTTCGCGGACTTCGTCCGGCAACGCGCCGTCGAGCTCGTTCGCCGTTGCGCCTTCGACCGGCGAATAGGCGAAGCAGCCCACGCGGTCGAGTTCGGCTTCGCGGATGAAGTCGAGCAGCGTCTGAAACTGCTCCTCGGTCTCGCCGGGAAAGCCCGCGATAAACGTGCTGCGGATCGTGAGGTCCGGACACATCTCGCGCCACGCCTTCACGCGCTCCATCACCTTCTCGGCGTTGGCCGGGCGCTTCATGCGCTTGAGCACTTCGGGATGCGCGTGCTGGAACGGCACGTCGAGATACGGCAGCACGTGGCCCTTGTACGGGCCCGACGCCATCATCGGAATGACTTCGTCGACGCTCGGGTACGGATACACGTAATGCAGACGCACCCACGCGCCGTATTGCGCGGCCAGTTCGCCGAGCGCGCCGACGAGATCGGTCATGCGCGTCTTGATCGGCTTGCCGTTCCAGAACCCGGTGCGATATTTGACGTCGACGCCGTAGGCGCTCGTGTCCTGCGAAATAACGAGCAGTTCCTTCACGCCGGACTTGAACAGATTCTCGGCTTCGAGCATCACTTCGGCGACCGGACGCGACACGAGGTCGCCGCGCATCGACGGAATGATGCAGAAGGTGCAGCGATGATTGCAGCCTTCGGAAATTTTGAGGTACGCGTAATGGCGCGGCGTGAGCTTGACGCCCGCGGGCGGCACGAGATCGACAAACGGATCGTGCGGCTTCGGCAGATGCATGTGAACGTGCTGCATCACTTCGCCGACCGCATGCGGGCCGGTCACGGCCAGCACTTTCGGATGCACTTCTTCGATGAGGCCCGAGCCGCTCGCGCTCTTCTTCGCGCCGAGGCAGCCGGTCACGATCACCTTGCCGTTTTCGTTGAGCGCCTCGCCGATGGCGTCGAGGCTCTCCTGCACCGCTTCGTCGATGAAACCGCAGGTATTGACGACCACGAGGTCCGCGCCGTCATAGGTGCCCGAAATCTCGTAGCCTTCGGCGCGCAGCTGCGTGATGATCTGCTCGGAATCGACTAAAGCTTTTGGACAGCCGAGGCTAACGAAGCCTACCTTCGGACTGGAAGGCGTCGGCGAGACGGAAGAAGTGGTTTGCGACATAGGTGAATCCGGCGGATAGCGGTGACGTGGCGACAATGGGGATCGGGGATGGTGCGGCAAGCGGTGTGGCAAGGACAGGCGGCTCAGAAACCCATGTCCCCGACTGCTGAAGATTCAGCGCCCCGCGCACGCAACCCGCTATTGTACCGCGCGCATTGGGCACACGTTGGGGCACACGTTGGGGCACACGTCGGGGCACGCGTTCGGACCCGCACCCGCGCCTGAGCCGCTCGCTAACCCGCCGTCCGCCGTCCGCAACGAGCGCGAGCGCCGACACAACCTTACGTCACTTCTTCTCCGGCTCCGGATTCGCCTGCGGAGTGGCGGTAGCAGACGGTGCCGCGGAGTTCGCGCCGCCCGGCGTGAACGGGAACGTCGCGAACATCGACTTCGCCTGGTTCTGCATCTGCTCCTGCATCTGCACGAACATGTTTTTCGACTGCTCGATGTAGCTGGTCATCATGCCTTGCATCATCGGCGCCTGCATGTTCATGAATTGAGACCAGACCTCCGGGTTCATCGCCTTGCCTTCGTACAGGTTCTTCGACTGGTCGGCGAGCTTCGCCTGAATGTCGATGAACGCCTGGATGTTCTTCTCCAGATACGTGCCCATCATGCCCTGCATCGCATGGCCGTAGAAACGGATGATCTGCGACAGCATCGACGACGAGAACATCGGCAGCCCGCCGCTCTCCTCTTCCAGAATGATTTGCAGCAGGATCGCGCGCGTCAGGTCCTCGTTGCTCTTCGCATCGATAACCTTGAAATCCTCCTGGTCCAGCACGAGTTGCTTGACGTCCGTCAGCGTGATGTACGTGCTTGTCTCGGTATCGTAAAGCCGCCGATTCGGATATTTCTTGATCAGTCGTTCGGCTGCTTTCTTTGTAGTAGTAGTCATGTAACGCCTTTGAGCGCAAGTAAAGCGCGGACGGCGTGCCGGCTGCGCAATCGGGCCGTTGCGCAACGGGACGCCGCCGGAACCATCCGAGCGGGGCGCGCTGCCTCGTGAGCGGCGCGCCGCTTGCTCAGCCCATATGCAAACCGCCGTTCAGCGAGAAATCGGCACCCGTGGAAAAACCCGATTCTTCGGACGCGAGCCACGCGACGATCGAGCCGATCTCATCCGGCCGGCCGAGGCGGCGCACCGGAATCGTCGCAACGATCTTTTCGAGCACGTCGGGGCGGATCGCCTTGACCATGTCCGTGCCGATGTAGCCAGGCGACACGGTGTTGACCGTCACGCCCTTGGTGGCCACTTCCTGCGCGAGCGACATCGTGAAGCCGTGAATGCCGGCCTTCGCGGTCGAGTAGTTGGTCTGGCCGAACTGCCCTTTCTGCCCGTTCACCGACGAAATATTGATGATGCGCCCAAAGCCGCGCTCCACCATCCCGTCGATCACCTGCTTCGTGACGTTGAAGAGACTGGTCAGGTTGGTGTCGATCACCGCGGTCCAGTCTTCGTGCGTCATCTTGCGGAACACGACGTCGCGCGTGATGCCCGCGTTGTTCACCAGCACGTCGATCTCGCCGACCTCGGCCTTAACCTTGTCGAACGCGGCCTTGGTCGATTCCCAGTCGCCGACGTTGCCTTCGGATGCGACGAAGTCGAAGCCGAGCGCCTTCTGCTCTTCGAGCCACTTCACACGGCGCGGCGAATTCGGGCCGCAGCCCGCGACGACCCTGTAGCCTTCCTTGTGCAGGCGCTGGCAAATGCTCGTGCCGATGCCGCCCATTCCGCCCGTTACATACGCAATTCGCTGTGTCATAACCTAGACTCCGTTGTCGTTCTTGAGGCGCCGGCCGGCTGCCCCAGCCGGCTACCTCTACCCTCGCCTGATGCTTTGTCCACACTGCCGCCGGGCGACCGGCCGGCGAGCCCGCTCTCGGGCGTCACACGAGCGCGCGCCGGATTCGCAAAGCGGCGCGCGTCAACACCGTGCACGGCGCCTGATGCGCGGTCGGCGTGCGGATCGTCGTCAAACGCGCTCGAGCGCCAGCGCGACGCCCATGCCGCCGCCGATGCACAGCGAAGCCAGGCCCTTCTTCGCATCGCGCTTCTGCATTTCGTGCAGCAGCGTGACGAGAATCCGGCAGCCGGACGCGCCGATCGGATGGCCGATCGCGATCGCGCCGCCGTTCACGTTGATCTTCGACGTGTCCCAGCCCATCTGCTTATGCACGGCGAGCGCCTGCGCGGCGAAGGCTTCGTTGATCTCCATCAGATCGAGATCGTTCACGCTCCAGCCCGCGCGCTCCAGACAGCGCTTCGACGCCGGCACCGGACCCATGCCCATGATCTTCGGATCCACGCCCGCGTTCGCGTACGCCTTGATGCGCGCAAGCGGCGTGAGGCCGAGCGCTTCAGCCTTTTTCGCGGACATGACGACCACAGCCGCCGCGCCGTCGTTCAGACCCGACGCGTTAGCCGCCGTGACCGTGCCTTCCTTCGAGAACGCCGGCTTCAGACCTGCCAGCGACTCGGCCGTCACGCCGTGACGCACGAATTCGTCGGTGGCGAAACGCACCGGGTCGCCCTTGCGCTGCGGAATCTCGACCGGCACGATTTCGTCGTCGAAACGGCCCGACTTCTGCGCGGCTTCGGCCTTGTTCTGCGACAGCGCCGCGAACGCGTCCTGCTGTTCGCGCGTGATGTCGAATTCCTTCGCGACGTTTTCGGCCGTCACGCCCATGTGATACTGGTTGTACACGTCCCACAGACCGTCGACGATCATCGTGTCCACCAGCTTGGCGTCGCCCATGCGGAAGCCGTCGCGCGAGCCCGGCAGCACGTGCGGCGCGGCGCTCATGTTTTCCTGACCGCCGGCGATCACGATGTCCGCGTCGCCCGCGATGATCGCGTTGGCCGCGAGCATCACCGCTTTGAGGCCCGAACCGCAGACCTTGTTGATCGTCATGCCGGGCACCGCCGAGGGCAGCCCCGCCTTGATCAACGACTGGCGCGCCGGATTCTGTCCCGAGCCCGCCGTCAGCACCTGGCCCAGAATGACTTCGCTCACCTGCTCGGGCTTCAGGCCCGCACGTTCCAGCACCGCGCGAATCACAGTCGCGCCGAGTTCGGGCGCGGCGATCTTCGCCAGCGACCCGCCGAATTTGCCCACTGCCGTACGCGCGGCCGATACGATCACAACATCAGTCATTTCCATATCCTCCGGGCTTCGCGGCCAATCAGGCCGGGGCCCGTCAAGTTAAAAATCTCGTTGCTCGTGAACCTGCTAGCTCGTCTTGCCCCGTTGCGTTGGGTGGCATCTGAGATCGTGTTCTTACTCGCGCTTGCGCACGTAGCGGCCCGGCGCCGGCTCGATGACCGGGAATTCCTCCGAGCCCGCCGCGGCGCGCGGCTTCACTTTCCTGCCGCCGTACTGATCGAGCCATGTGGTCCACTCGGGCCACCAGCTTCCGGGCACTTCCTTCGCCTCGCCGAGCCAGTCGTCCGGGTTCTCAGGCAAGCTCTTCTGCTCGCCCTCGAGCGTCCAATAGCTGCGCTTGTTTTTCGCGGGCGGGTTGATGACACCCGCGATATGACCCGACGCGCCGAGCACGAACTTCAACGGTCCGGTGAGGAGCGGCGCCGACGCATAGGCCGACGGCCACGGCACGATATGGTCGTCGCGTGAACCGTAAATGAAGGTGGGCACGTCGATCTTCGACAGATCGACCGGCTCGCCGCAGGTCGTCACTCCACCCGGTTCGCGCAGACGATTCTCGAGATACGTATTGCGCAGATACCAGACGTACATGGGACCGGGCAGGCTCGTGGAGTCGCTGTTCCAGTAGAGCAGGTCGAACGGCACCGGCGTGCGTCCCTTCAGATAATTGTCGACGACGTAGTTCCACACCAGGTCGTTCGGACGCAGGAACGAAAACGTGTTGGCGAATTCGATGCCGCGCATGAGTCCCGCCGGCGCACCGTTCTTGCCGCCGATGGTCTGCTCGCGCATTTGCACATGCGCTTCGTCGACGAAAATATCGAGCACGCCGGTGTCGGAAAAGTCGAGCATCGAAGTGAGCAGCGTCATCGACGCGGCCGGATGTTCGCCGCGCGCCGCCGCAACCGCGAGCGCGGTGGCGAGCATCGTGCCGCCGATGCAGAAGCCGAGCGTGTTGATCTGCTCGCGTCCGCTGATCTTGCTCACGGTTTGCATCGCGGTGAACACGCCCTCGCTGACGTAGTCGTCCCACGTCTTATGCGCGATGGAAGCGTCCGCATTGCGCCACGAAATCAGGAACACCTGGTGGCCCGAATCGAGCGCATGGGCGACGAGCGAGTTCTCCGGCTGCAGATCGAGAATGTAGTACTTGTTGATGCAAGGCGGCACGATCAGAAGCGGCCGCTCGCGCACGGTCGCCGTGCGCGGCTTGTACTGGATCAACTGCATCAGGTCGTTTTCGAACACGACCGAGCCTTCGGTGGTCGCGAGATTTTCGCCGACCACGAAACGCGATTCGTCCGTCTGCGAAATCTTGCCGCGCTGCATGTCGGCAAGCAGATTCATCACGCCTTGCCGCAAGCTCTCGCCCTGGCTCTCGAGCAAGGTCTTTTGCGCCTCGGGATTCAACGCGAGGAAATTGCTCGGCGACGCCGCGGCCGTCCATTGCTGAACGGCGAAGCGGATGCGCTCGCGCACTTTCGGTTCGGTCTCGAGCGCGTCGACCATTTCCTGTAGATAGCGCGCGTTCAGCAGATACCACGCGGCGGTGAATGCGAAGGCCGGCGTGGCGCTCCATGCGTCGGAACTAAAGCGGCGGTCCTTGAGTTCGGGCGCTTTCGGCGCCGCGCCGCCGCCGCTCGCCTGCTGCAGCAGCACCATCGCTTCACGCGTGTAGTCGGCTTGCAGTTTCTGCAGACGTTCAGGGGGAATCGCCGCGGCCGGTATGTTCAGACCGGCGAACGACGGCATGCCGGGTATCCCACCCGCGGCACCCGCAGCACCCGCTGCGAGCTTGCTGAAATCAGGCATGCCAGGGAACGATGGCATCGACGGCATGCCGGGCACGCTCCACGGCGCCGCGCCTTGAACTGGAGGAAATTGCGGCATCGCGAACGGCGCGCCGTTGCCGCCGGCTGCCGTTCCTGCGCCCAACGAGCGCCAGGCGTTTAACCACGCGTCGAAAAATGGCTGAAGGCCCGCGGTCGCTGCGGCGCCGCTCGCGCCACTGGTGCCGGCCTGCTGCGTTTGCTCCTTCGAGGAGTCGGTGCTGGGGGAAGCTGGGGAATGAGGAGCTGCCATACCTGCTTTTGACCGGTAAGTCCTTGCGGACGGTTGAGAGGCAGGTTCTTGCGCACGTGGGCGATCGCTCGCGCCCTCGTCACGCCCTGTCCCATGTACGAGGAGCTGTGAGGAACATTCTTGCTCCCCATCGCAAGGCATGTCAATGCTTGTTCCCGATTTTGCCGCAGTGCGATAGTTTTTTAATTATCGTTTTCCCTGTATCACTGGCCGGCATTTTCAGACATATGTCAATCGAATGGCGGATTGCGAAAAAACGCTGTATTGCCGCGCTTAATTCACATTTATTGCTCGGTGTTAATGCGGGTATTAACGGACGAAACGATTCCGTTCGACACTTCCGGCAGCGCAGCAAAATGCGAGTCTCGCTCGTCTCAGTCGCCGAGTGTCTGAGCTTCGTTGTCGAGCCAGATCAATGCGGCCATGCGCCCTGTCTCACGATCGCGCCGGTACGAATAGAAGCGCTCGCGCTCGCTGACCGTGCACATGTCGCCGCCGACAACGCGCGTCACGCCGAGCCGCTGCAAACGCAGACGAGCCAGCGCCGGAAGATCCGCAAGATATTTGCCGTCGTTTCGCGGATGCGCGACGAAGGCGCTCGCGGTTGCATCGCGTTCGCTTGCATTCGCGCCGTCGAGGAACGCGTCGCGCACGTCGGGCCCGACTTCGAACGATCGCGGTCCAATGCAAGGTCCGAGATACGCGTGCAACGCGTGCGCTTCTACGCCGGCGAGTTCGGCGACGCGGCCGGCCGTCTGCTCGACGATGCCCGCCGCGAGTCCGCGCCAGCCCGCGTGCGCCGCGCCCACTGCACGGCCGGTTTCGTCACACAGAAGCACCGGCATGCAGTCCGCGATCATGACCACGCACGCGATGCCCGCGCGATCCGTGACGCTCGCGTCCGCTTGCGTCGGCGTGCCGTTCGCTTGCGCTTCGCGAAGCGCGTCCTCGGCTCGCACGATGCGCGCCGCGTGTACCTGATCGAGCCACGCGGCATCGGCGACGCCTGCCAGCGTGAGGAGCCGCTCCCGATTGGCCGCGACCGCGGCGGGATCGTCGCCGGACTTCATGCCGAGGTTCAGGCCGCCGGGTTCGTCCGCGCCGTCGCGCCAGCGACCGAACGGCGGCTTGCTCACGCCGCCGTTACGCGTTGTGACGAGCGCGCGCACGCGCGGCGCCACATTCCACGCGGGTTGCACGACATCGGCAAAGCTCAGTTCGGGCAGGCTGGTCATGCGCGATCGTCCTTGTCTTGCTGTGGGTTGTGGTCGTCGGGTTCGTCGGCTTGGTCGTGCTCGTCGGACTCGTCCTGCTCGTCGTATTCGCCGTGCGGATCGTGCTCGTCGGCGTCGTCGTGCTCGTCGTAGTCCGCGGCCTCGTAGCCGTCTTCCTCATAGTACGTCTCGTCGAACTCGCCCGCATCGTCGCGACCAAGACCCAGCGCCGCCGACAGCGCCGCGATATCTGCCGGCACGTCCGCGCGCCATTGCATCGTGCGGCCGGTCTTCGGATGAATCAGACCGAGGCGCCATGCATGCAGCGCCTGGCGCGCGAACTCGCCGGGCAGCGGCGTCACCGAGCGCTTGCCGCGCGCGCGCCCATACACCGGATCGCCAAGCAGCGGATGGCCGATATGCGCGCAGTGCACGCGGATCTGATGCGTGCGGCCGGTTTCGAGATCGCAGTGAATCGCGGTGACCGGCTGACGCTGCCAGATCGCCGTATCGACGCGCCGAAAATGCGTGCGCGCCGGTTTGCCCGATGCGCCGGTCACGACGGCCATGCGCGTGCGCTCGCGCGGATCGCGGCCGATGGGCGCGTCGATCGTGCCTTCCTCGGGCATGTTGCCCCACACGAGCGCGAGATAGCGGCGCTTGACCGTGCGCGCCTGCAACTGGCGCACGAGGTCGGTCTGCGCCTCGAGCGTGCGCGCGACCACCATCAGCCCCGATGTTTCCTTATCCAGCCGATGCACGATGCCCGCGCGCGGCAAGCCCGCCGCGGCGTCGCCGTAGCGGTACAGCAAACCGTTCAGCACGGTCCCGCTCCAGTTGCCGGCCGCCGGATGCACGACCATGCCGGCCGGCTTGTTGATGACGACGAGCGTGTCGTCTTCGTAGACGATCTCGAGCGGCACCGGTTCGGGCGTGAACGCGAGCTGTTCGGGCAGCAGGTCCGGCACGAGTTCGATCGTCGCGCCAAGCGGCACCGGCTGGCGAATCTTTGCCGGCTTGCCGTCGATCCGCACGCGCTCCGCCTCGATCCAGCTTTGCAGACGGTTGCGCGAGAATTCGGGGAAAAGGCGCGCGAGCACCTTGTCGAGGCGCTCGCCTGCCAGTTCGTCGGGCACCGCGACACTGCGCGGCGTTTCGTCCGCGACACGGTTTGCCACACTCGGCACCATGCTGGCGAGCGCGGCTTTGCCGAGCGCGTCGGCGGGGAGGTCGTCGTCGAGCGAATCGGGGCCCAACGCGTCGGAGGGGTCGGCGCTTACGTTATAATCTTCGTTGCTATTCCGGGCACCGGTTGCAGCGCCTGGAGTATTTGAGCGGGTCATTGAGTCTGGGTCACCTGGACGTAAAGCTAGACTGGAAAATGCGAGCCTTGAACACCATCACTAAAGCGGCGATCAATTTGAAGGCCATGAAGAGCGCGGCCCGGAAAGTGGCCGGATACATTGCGTGTGCCGCAGCCGTCGCGGTTGTTGCGGCTTGCCACGGCCTGCCGGAGAAGACCGACGAAACGGCAACGTGGAACAACAACAAATTATATACGGAGGCGAACGACGCCCTGAGCGGCGGCGACTTCGGCAAGTGCGCGAAGTACTTCGAAATGCTCGAAGGCCGCGACCCGTTCGGCCACTTCGCCCAGCAGGCGCAGATCAACGTCGCTTATTGCAACTGGAAAGATAACGAAGCCGCGGCCGCCGATCAGGCTATCGACCGCTTCATCCAGCTGCACCCGGATCACCCGGACATCGCCTATGCGTACTATCTCAAAGGCATGATCCACTTTAACGACGACCTCGGTCTCTTCGGCCGCTTTTCCGGCCAGGACATGAGCGAGCGCGATCCGAAGTCGCTGCGCGAGTCGTACGACGCGTTCAAGGTCGTGGTCGACCGGTATCCGAACAGCAAATATGCGCCGGACGCCGCCCAGCGCATGCGCTACATCGTGAACGCGCTGGCGTCGCACGAAGTCCATGCGGCGGATTACTACTACCGCCGTGGCGCGTATGTGGCTGCGATCAATCGCGCGCAGCTCGCGTTGAAGGAATACAAGAACGCACCGGCTATCGAAGACGCGCTGCACATCATGATGCTGTCGTATCAGAGGCTGAACCAGCCACAACTCGCCGACGACACGAAGCGCGTGCTCGCCGGCACCTTCCCCGACAGCCCGTACGTCACGGGTCATGCAAGGCCGGGTAAGGAAAAGTCGTGGTGGCAGTTTTAAGCCGCACCGCGGGTTGAACCGCGGCTGAACACGAGTTGCAAAGCAAAACGCCACGACTTCGGTCGTGGCGTTTTGCTTTATGCGTTAGCGGGATGGGTTGGCCATATCGACTAGCCGGATCAGTCCCGCTCGAACAACGCAATCGACTCGACATGCGACGTATGCGGGAACATGTTGACGACGCCCGCACCCACCAGCCGGTAGCCCGCCTCGTGCACGAGCAGACCGGCGTCGCGCGCGAGCGTCGACGGATTGCACGACACGTAGACGATGCGCTTCGGCAGCGGTCCATCGCCGCTTTGCGCGATTTCCGCGAGCGCCTTCGCGACGGCCAGTGCGCCTTCGCGCGGCGGATCGACCAGGAACTTGTCGAAGTGGCCGAGCGCGCGCATGTCGTCGGCGGTGACTTCGAACAGATTGCGGCATGCAAACGACGTGTGCGCCGCCACGCCGTTCAGCTCGGCATTGGCCAGCGCGCGCGAGGTCAGCACGTCGCTGCCTTCGATGCCCACCACTTCCCTCGCGATGCGCGCGAGCGGCAGCGTGAAATTGCCGATGCCGCAGAACAGATCGAGCACGCGGTCCGTGCGCGCGGGCGCGAGCAGGCGCAGCGCGCGGCTCACGAGCACACGGTTGATCGCGTGATTGACCTGCGTGAAGTCGGTCGGCTTGAACGGCATGCGGATGTCGTACTCGGGCAGCGTGTAGTCGAGCTGCACGTCGAGCGGATACAGCGGCGTGACCGTGTCCGGGCCGCCTGGCTGAATCCAGAACTGCACCTTGTGTTCGTCGGCGAACTCGCGCAGCACTTGTTCGTCGGCGGGCGTCAAAGGCTCGAGATTGCGCACGACAAAAGCCGTGACCGACGAGCCGACCGCCAGTTCGAGCTGCGGCATGCGGTCGTAGATGGACAGCTTGCGCACCATGAAGCGCAGCGGCATCAACATCGCCGACACATGCGGCGGCAGCACCTCGCAGGTTTTCATATCCGCGATGTAGCTGCTCTTCTTCTCGTGAAAGCCAATGCGCATGCCGCCTTTTTCGGGCAGAAAACGCACGGCGAGACGCGCGCGATAGCGATAACCCCAGGCCGGTCCGTGAATCGGCCGGAACACCGTTTCGGGGCGCAGCTTCGCGAGATGCTGAAGGTTGTCCTCGAGCACGCGCTGCTTCACCGCGACCTGCGCGCGAATGTCGAGATGCTGCATAGAACAGCCGCCGCAAATGTCGAAGTACGTGCATTTTGGCTTCGTGCGCATCACGCTTTCGCGGAACACCTGCACCACTTCGGCCTGTTCGAACTTCGGCTTGCTGCGATGTGTCGAGTAGCTCACGCGCTCGCCGGGCAGCGCGCCTTCGACGAAAATCACCTTGCCGGGCGTGCCGTCTTCGGACTCGATGCGGCCGACGCCGCGCGCTTCCATATCGAGCGAAACGATTTCGACGACCGGCTCGTTGCCGGTAATGACGGGCGCCGGAGCCGGCGCGGCTTTGTGGTATTTCGACGTGCGCTTCGGCGAGCGACGATGGTGGGCAGTTCGGGACACCTGCTACTTCCTGACAAACTTGGGGGAAAGGCGAGATTGTAGACGAAGCCGGCGCGAGCGACGCCCCGGCTCCGTGCACGCGGCCCCACGGCTATTGATCGAACGCCGCCAGATATTCCGCCCATTGCGGCGCGGTTTCGAGTGCGAGCGCGTTCTTGACCAGATTGATCTCGTCCGCATATTCGGCGGCGGAGAACGCGCCGCGAATCAACTGAAAGCGGCAATACAGCAGATACGTATTGACGACGTCGGTCTCGCAGTAATTGCGGATTTCCTCGATGCGCCCTTCCTGATACGCCTGCCACACCTGGCCGCCGTCCATGCCCATCTTGCCGGGAAAGCCGCACATCTTCGCGAGCGCGTCGAGCGGCGCGTTGGCGCGCGCCTGGTACATCGCGAGGACGTCCATGAGATCGGTATGGCGCGCGTGGTAGCGGCTGATGTAGTTGTTCCACTTGAACTCGCGGTCGTCCTCACCGAGATCCCAGAACCGGTAGGCGGGAATCCCGTTGACGAGCGCGCGGTAGTTCAGCACCGGCAGGTCGAAGCCGCCGCCGTTCCACGACACGAGCTGCGGCGTGTACTTCTCGATCACGCGATAAAACGACTGCACCAGCGCCGCCTCGCCGTCTTCGAGCGTGCCGAGCGAGCGCACGCGAAAGCCGTTGTTATCGCGAAACACGCAGGAAATCGCGGCGATGCGTTGCAGATGATGCGGCAGAAAATCGCCGCCGGTCTTTTCGCGGCGCGCGGCGAACGCGTGCTCGGCGACTTCGGCGTCGCTCATCGTGGCGGGCAAATCTTCGAGACGGCGGATGCCGGCGACATCGGGAATCGTCTCGATGTCGAAAACAAGAATCGGTGTCATCAAGTCAGAGAACGGCGTCTTTGCGAACGCCGTTAGAGGCGAAGAAGCGCTTTAACCGCACGAGCGCTTCCTGTTGGATCTGGCGCACACGCTCGCGCGTGAGGCCCATTTCATCGGCCAGCTCTTCGAGCGTGGCGGGTTCGATGTGATTCAGACCGAAGCGGCGTTCGATCACATGGCGATGCTTGTCCGACAGACGCGCGAGCCATGCGCGCGTGAGCGTTTCCAGTTCGCGATGCTGAACCTCCGCATCCGGCGACTGGCTCTGGTCGTCCGACAACAGATCGAGCAGACTGCTGGCCGGATCGAGATCGAGCGGCGCGTCGAGCGAGGCGGTGTGCTCGTTCAGCGCGAGAATGTCGGTGACTTCGTCGGTGGTCTTGCCGGTCAGATAAGCGATGTCGTCGATGCTTGCGTCGCGGCGCTCGGCTGCTTCGCCGGAGTTCATCGAATTCTTTTCCAGATGGCGCTTCGCACGCAGCACCTGGTTGAGCTCGCGAATCACGTGCACCGGCAAGCGCACGGTGCGCGCCTGGTTCATGATCGCGCGCTCGATGCTCTGTCGGATCCACCACGTCGCGTAAGTGGAAAACCGGAAGCCGCGTGTCGGATCGAATTTCTCGATGGCGTGCATCAGGCCGAGGTTGCCCTCTTCGATCAGATCGAGCAGCGGCACGCCGCGATTCAGATAACCCTTAGCGATGCTGACGACCAGCCGCAGATTGCGCTCGATCATCACTTGCCGCGCTTCGAACTCGCCCGCCTTCGCGAGACGCGAGTACTTCTGCTCTTCCTCGACGGTGAGAAGAGGCTTCACGCTGATGCGATTCAGATAATGCTGGATCGTGTCCGCCGTGAGCTCGGCTTGCAGCAGCGCGCGGAAGTCGTCCGCATCGGGCACGACCTCGGCTGCGCCTTCGCGCGCGTCGCCGCCTTCTTCGGCGCTCGGGCGCTCGTCGAGCTCGCGCTCTTCGACGAGCTCCTCTTCCGCTTCCGAAGCGCCGCTGTCGTCCACCGAAGCGGACGTGGCATTGCTGATCGTTTCAGATTCGGCTTGCGGCAGGCGGCGCTTCGGTTTCGGCATGGTCGTATCGCTTATTGCGGCGGCAAATACTTCAGTGGGTCGACAGGTTTACCCTGCCGGCGAACTTCGAAATGCAACATGACACGGTCTGAATCGCTGTTACCCATCTCGGCGATTTTCTGCCCCTTCGTGACCGCATCCCCCTCTTTTACCATCAAAGAGCGGTTGTGTGCATACGCGGTGAGATAAGTTGCGTCATGCTTGATGATAATTAGATTGCCGTAACCACGCAGCCCATTTCCGGCATAAACCACGCGGCCGTCCGCGGAAGCCTTCACCGCTTCGCCCGCCGCGCCGCCGATATTGACGCCCTTGTTGGTCGAATCGTTGAAGGTGCCGAGCAACTGGCCGCGCACCGGCCAGGAGAAGCTGATGTTGCTCGACGCGCCGGCAGTCGAATCGCTTGCTGCAGCGGCGCTCGACGGCGGCGTCAGCGCCGCGCTGTTCGCGCTCGAGCCGTAGATAGGCGGCGCTGCCACGCCGGCTGCCGCGCCCGTTGACGGCGCCGCGCCATTGAGCGGCGCGCTTTGCACCGCGCCGTTACTGCCGAGCGGCGCAGTCGCGACGCCCGGCGTCAGCGCAGCGGTGTTCGCGCCCGGCGGCACCACGCGCAGCAGTTGATCGACCTCGATCTGATTCGGGTTCGTCAGGTTGTTCCACGCGGAAATGTCGCGGTAGTTCTGGCCGTTCTCGAGTGCGATCCGGTACAGCGTGTCGCCCGGCTTCACGCGATAGTAGCCAGGCGGCGGCGGGCCGAGCGGCACGGCCGGTTGCTGCCCGGCCTGCGCGGCTTGCGTGCCGAGCACGCCGCCGCCGGAGCGGTCGACGACCGGCGCCTGATCGAGCCGGGATGCACAGGCTGTCATCAACAGGGACAAGGCGAGCACGCACACGCTACGCTGGGTTACGGACATGGGGACGTTCAGGCTGGTTCTTTGCATCGCGCGCAACATACTCATCGGTGTCAAATCACTCCGGATTTTAAGGGTACAAAGAAAACGCGATCAAGCTGCGACTCGCGCCACTGCGCCGGCCCAAGGCGCTCGACGAGCGTCAGCACCTGGTTCTGGCCTTCCTGCGAGCCGACCGGCGCGATCAGGCGGCCGCCGATCGCGAGTTGTTCAAGTAATGCTTGCGGCACGTCGAGGCCCGCGGCGGCGATCAGGATCGCATCGAAAGGCGCCGCCGACGGCAGCCCCAAACGTCCGTCGCCATAGTGCAGCCGGATGTTCGGAATTCGCAGCGGACGCAAGTTTGTCTTCGCGCGCTCGGACAACGGCTTGATGCGTTCGATCGAATACACCTCGCGCGCGACCTGGCTCAGCACCGCCGCCTGATAACCGCAACCGGTGCCGATCTCGAGCACGTTGTTCAGCGCACGGCCCGTTGCGGCGAGCTCGATCATTCGCGCGACCACCGACGGCTTCGAGATGGTCTGGTGATGGCCGATCGGCAACGCCGCATCTTCGTAGGCCTGAACCGCGAGGCCGGGATCGACGAACATATGGCGCGGCACCACGGACATCGCGCTCAACACGCGCTGATCGGTGATGCCGTTCGCACGCAGGCGTTCGACCATGCGTTCGCGAACCCGTTCCGACGTCAATGCGGTTGCACGGTTCAGCGCAACGTTCGGCGCCACGCCGCGCTCGTTCGAGCGGCTTGTCACGGACTTGGCGGACGGCGAGGACGGTGCAGAGGAACTCACGGCCTTGCTCGCGGCTCGCGTAGACGACGACGCTGCACCCTTCACCGCGGACGACGGACGCGCGCCCGTGCTCTGCGCAATCGGCCGCGCCGGCGTCTTCACCGCAGGCGCGGCGAGCGCCTTGGGCGGCGTCACGATGAGCGGCCTCGCTGGCGTGCCGGCCGGCAATCTGTCCGCGACCGAAGCCGGCGCTCTCGCCTGCTTCGGCTGCGCCTTGCCAGCCGAACCGGGCTGCCCATGCTTCGCCGGCTGCTGCCGCGCATTGAGCGCGGCACTCGCGGCAAGCGCCGCCGCGCGCACTTCCCCTGGACGGCCTTCGGGCCGGCGCGGCTCGCGCACCAGATCTTCGAGGCCGAGTGGAAAGCGCTTCGCGCGCTCGCTCGTCATGAAGCGCCGCTGCCCGCGCGCGCCCAGTCGTGTGCGGCCGGCAGCATTTGCGTGTGCGTCAGATCGAGCTGCAGCGGCGTGATCGACACATGGCCGTTCGCGACCGCGTGGAAATCCGTCCCTTCGCTCGCATCGCGCGCGCTGCCCGACGGCCCGATCCAGTAGATCGGCTCGCCGCGCGGATTGGTCTGGCGGATCACCGGCTGCGACGGATGCCGCTTGCCCAGACGAGTGACGCGCCAGTCGCGCAGTTGCTCGTACGGCAGGTTCGGAATGTTGACGTTGAGAAGCGGATGCCCCGGCAGCGGCTGCGCGAGGTAATGCGCGACGATTTCCGCGGCGACGCGCACGGCGTCTTCGAGATGCACCCAGTCTTTATCGACGAGCGAAAACGCGATGGCCGGCACGCCGAACATGATGCCTTCGGTAGCCGCCGCGACGGTGCCCGAATAGAGCGTGTCCTCGCCCATGTTCTGGCCGTTGTTGATGCCCGATACGACGAGATCCGGCGTGTGGTCGAGCATGCCCGTCAACGCGATGTGCACCGAGTCGGTCGGCGTGCCGTTCACGTAGTAGAAACCATTGGCCGAGCGCAAAACCGAAAGCGGCCGCGACAAGGTCAGGGAATTCGACGCGCCGCTGCAGTTCTGCTCGGGCGCCATCACGGTCACGTCGGCGAGCGGCTTGAGCGCTTCGTAAAGCGCGCCGAGGCCGGGCGCCAGGTAACCGTCGTCGTTGCTGAGTAGGATTCGCATGCGGCGATTGTAACCGAGGAAAGATGGCGCGCGAACGACACGGCAAGCGCGTTGCGCAGGCCACGCAAAGCGCTTGCGCTGGTGTGTGAATGCGGGCTTGTTGTCTTGTCCCTATGCGCTCGTGCGCAGCGCAGTAAATGCAGATCGATGCGCGGCGCCCTGCTTCCGCCGAACCGCGAACCCGCGAAACGTACGGTCGTGCGCATGCATTACACTCGAAGCCATTGCGAACTCTGATCGAATGGAGACACGATGCGCGCGATTCGCTGCAATCAGTACGGCCCGCCGGAGAGCCTCACCGTCGAAGAGTTGCCTGATCTGGAACCGCCGCCAGGGCATGTCGTGATCGACGTGAAGGCGGCCTCCGTCAACTTTCCCGATGTGCTGATCATCCAGAACAAGTATCAGTTCAAGCCGCCGCTGCCTTTTACGCCAGGCTCGGAAGTCGCGGGCATCGTGCGCGCAGTCGGTGCGGGCGTCACGCAGTTCACGCCCGGCTCCCGCGTGGTCGCGTTCACGGGCTCGGGCGGCTTCGCGCAGCAGGCGCTTGCGAGCGAGTCGGCCTGCGTGCCGCTCGCGGAAGACGTCGACCTCGAACTGGCCGCGGCCTTCACGCTCGCGTATGGCACGTCGCATCACGCGGTGGTGGACCGCGCCGCGCTGCAAGCCGGCGAGACGATGCTCGTGCTGGGCGCGGCGGGCGGCGTCGGACTCGCGGCGGTCGAAATCGGCAAGGCGCTCGGCGCGCGCGTGATCGCGGCGGCGTCGAGCGATGAAAAGCTCGCGGTGTGCTTGCAACATGGCGCCGACGCGACGATCAACTACACGACCGAGGACCTGCGCGAGCGC
The DNA here is from genome assembly GCF_041355255.1 of Paraburkholderia sp. RCC_158. Taxonomy (NCBI): domain Bacteria; kingdom Pseudomonadati; phylum Pseudomonadota; class Betaproteobacteria; order Burkholderiales; family Burkholderiaceae; genus Paraburkholderia; species Paraburkholderia sp. RCC_158. The sequence goes on from NZ_JBFUPM010000003.1 coordinate 468,589, forward strand.
ATCAAGACGCTCACCGACGGCAAAGGCCCGGACGTGATCTACGATCCGGTCGGCGGCGTGTATGCGGAGCCGGCGTTTCGCAGCATCGGCTGGCGCGGTCGCTACCTGGTGGTCGGCTTCGCGAACGGCGAGATTCCGAAGCTGCCGCTCAATCTGACGCTGCTCAAGGGCGCGAGCGTGGTCGGCGTGTTCTGGGGAGACTTTGCGAAGCGCGAGCCCGAGCGCAATCATGCGGCGTTCCGGCAGATGGTCGGCTGGATCGGCGAAGGCAAGCTCAAGCCGCATGTGTCCGCGCGTTATCCGCTCGATGAAACGGCGCGCGCGCTGCGCGATATGGCCGAGCGTCGCGTGATCGGCAAGGTGGTGATCACGCCGTAGCCGGCCTCGCTGAGAAGCGGCGCTCGCTCAAACAAAAACAGCGTGCGGCTCTGCGAGCCCACGCTGTTTTTTTTGGCGCTTTGAAGTTTGCGGCGCCTACAGTTTTTCGGTGTCTCCGGTCTTCGGCTGCCACTTCATCAGATGCCGCTCGCCGACGCCGACGATCGCATCGAGAATCAGCGCGAACGCGGTCAACACGAGAATGCCGGCGAACACGGTATTGATGTCGAACGTGCCTTCGGCCTGCAGGATCAGATAGCCGACGCCGCGCGCGGAGCCGAGATACTCGCCCACCACCGAGCCCACGAACGCGAGACCCACCGACGTATGCAAGCTCGAAAAGACCCAGCTCATCGCGCTCGGCAAATAGACGTAGCGCAGCAGTTGCTTGCCGTTTGCGCCGAGCATGCGCGCGTTCGCGAGCACGACCGGACTCACTTCCTTCACGCCCTGATAGACGTTAAAGAACACGATGAAGAACACCAGCGTGACGCCAAGCGCGACCTTCGACCAGATGCCAAGACCGAACCACACGCCGAAGATCGGCGCGAGAATCACGCGCGGCATCGAGTTCGCGGCCTTGATGTATGGATCGAACAGCGCGCTCGCAAGCGGCGACAGCGCGAGCCATAAACCGACGCCGAGTCCGAGCGCCGTGCCGAGCGCGAACGCGAGCACGGTCTCGAGCAGCGTGATCCATAGGTGCAGATAGATCTCGCCGGTCGTGAACCATTCCCAGATCCGCAGCAAGACTTTTTGCGGTTCGCCGAAGAAGAAAGCCGCCTTGTTCGGGTCGTCGAAATAAAACGCGGGCAGCAGTGTCGGGCTCGTCAGCACGTACCAGAGCACGAAGCACAGCACGAGCAGCAGCCACTGCCAGATCACCAGATTCGCCCGGTTCGGGCGCAACGTCTTCCACATGACTCGGTTTGCCTCGGTTTGGCTTGGACGGTTGATAGACGTAAAGCGCGTTGCGTTCAGAGAGCGTTCAATGAGACGTCATACAGCGGTGAGTTGCTGTTGATAGCCTTTTAGCACCTCGTCGCGCAGCACGCTCCAGATCTGCGCGTGCAACTCGACGAAGCGCGGATGCGAACGGATTTCGGCGACGTCGCGCGGACGCGGCAAGTCGATCGTGAATTCGCCGATGGGATGCGTGCCCGGCCCCGCCGAGAGAACGACCACGCGATCCGACATCGCAATGGCCTCGTCGAGATCGTGCGTGATGAAAAGCACGGCCTTGCGCTTTGCGGCCCACAGGTCTAGCAACTCGTTTTCCATGAGTTGCCGCGTCTGGATGTCGAGTGCGGAAAACGGCTCGTCCATCAGGATGATGTCGGGGTCGAGAATCAGCGTTTGCGCCATCGCGACGCGCTTGCGCATGCCGCCCGACAATTGATGCGGATAGCGGTCGCCGAAACCGCCGAGACCCACGCGCTTGAGCCACTCCTCGGCTTTGGCGCGCGCTTCCTGCTGCGCCACGCCGTGAAACGCGAGGCCGGCGATCACGTTGTCGATAGCTGAGCGCCACGGCATCAACGCGTCGGCCTGGAACATGTAGCCCGCGCGCCGGTTGATGCCGTTCAACGGCTCGCCGAATACGCTGACCGTACCCGCCGACGGCCCGAGCAAGCCCGCGCCGACATTCAGCAACGTGGACTTGCCGCAGCCGGTCGGGCCGACCACCGAGACGAACTCGCCGGGCGCGATCCGCAACGTGGTGTCCTTGACCGCCGTATAGCGCTGCGCGCGGTTGTCGCGTGCGGCGAAGGTGCAAGTGATGTTTTCGAGCGCCAGAGCTGCAACGGTCATGGTTCGACTCGCTTCGAGGATCGGTTGTTCGATGATAGGCTGACACGCGCCGCGCGCGGCATGTCGTCGTCGCGCGGCGCTCGAAGTTTTACGCCTTGACGGTGCTGAGCGCTTTCTTGACGAAGTCGTTGGTCCACGTCTTCGACACGTCGATCGGCTTGCCCTGCACGGTCGCGTCGAACGCCTGCAAGGTCTTGAGCGCGGTGCCGGGGCCGTCGGTCGGCATGAGGCCATCGGGCGACATGGCTTCCTTGACGTGCTGCCATGCGTCGAGATAAACGGCGCGATCGCCGAGCAGATAGCTCTCCGGCACGGTGTTGATCAACTCGGTGCCAGTCGCCGTCTGCAGCCACTTCAGCGCGCGCACCATTGCATTGGTCAGCGCCTGCGTGGTGTTCGGATTCTTCGTGATGAAGCTTTGCGACGCATACAGGCAGCCTGCCGGCATGTCGCCGCCGAATACGCTGCGCGTATCGGCAAGCGTGCGCGTGTCGGAGACGATACGAATGTCGCCGGTGCGTTCGAGCTTGGTCATCACCGGGTCGAGGTTCGCCAGCGCGTCGATCTGCCCGGACTGCAGCGCGGCAATCGCGCCCGCGCCCGCACCCACGCCGATGAACGCGACGTCTTTCGCGGTCAGCCCGCCCTTGGCCAGCACGAAGCTCGCCATGATCGACGTCGACGATCCGGGCGCGGTCACGCCGATCTTCTTGCCACGCAGATCGGCGATCGACTTGTAGTTGGGCATCGTCTTCTTCGACACCGCGAGCACGATTTGCGGCGCGCGTCCTTGCAGCACGAATTCGCGGAACGACTGCTTTTGCGCCTGCAACAGCAGCGTGTGTTCGAATGCGCCGGACACCACATCGGCGCTGCCGCCCACCGCCGCCTTCAACGCTTGCGAGCCGCCGGCGAAGTCGGAGATTTCGACGTCGAGTCCTTCGTCCTTGAAGTAATTGCGGCGCTCGGCAATCGTGAGCGGCAAATAATAAAAGAGGTTCTTTCCGCCGACGGCAATGGCCACCTTCGTGGTTTCCAGTTTGCCCTGTGCGAAGGCGAGCGGCGTGGCCGTGAGCGTGGCGCCGGCAAGCGCGGCCGTACCGGCGAGGAAGCTTCTGCGATGCATGTTGGTTGTCTCCGAGGCTCTTGCAATTCTGCTGTTGCGATTTTATTTGCAGGTTGCTGCAGGCGTTGTACGTGCGTGCGCGGCGTTCATGTGTCGGTCACATGGCTCACATGGCGCTCATGTCTCTCACGCCGCACTCACACAACTTGTTGCGCATGCAACCTTGCGATGTGGTCTGCATCATAACCTAGCGACTGCAGGACTTCATCCGTATGTTCACCCAGTTCGGGGCCGAGCCAGCGCGTTTCGCCGGGCGTCTCCGAGAGCTTCGGCGTGACCGCGGGCAGCGTGATCTCGCGGCCGTCCTGCCACTTGAAGCGCTGAATCATCTGACGCGCGAGGTACTGCGGATCGGTGAACATATCGGCCACGCTGTAGATGCGCCCCACCGGCACGTCGGCGGCATTGAGCACTGCGAGCGCTTCGTCGATGGTGCGCGGCGCGAGCCACTCGGCGATCGCCGCGTCGATTTCCCCGGTGCGCGGCACGCGGCCGTCGTTGTGTGCGAGAGCGGGATCGTTCGCGAGATCCTCGCGTTCAATGGCGATCATCAGCCGCCGGAAAATCGGATCGCTATTGCCGCCAATCACGATGCTGCCGTCGCGGCAAGGGTACGTATTCGACGGCACGATGCCCGGCAGCGACGCGCCGGTGCGCTCGCGCACCATGCCGTACACGCCGTATTCGGGCACCACGCTTTCCATCATGTTGAAGACGGCCTCGTACAGCGCGACGTCGACGACCTGCCCTTTGCCGCCGTTCACCTGCTTGTGATGCAGCGCCATCAACGCGCCGATCACGCCGTGCAGCGCCGCAATCGAATCGCCGATCGAAATGCCGATGCGCGGCGGCGGCAATTCCGGATAGCCGGTGATATGACGCAGACCGCCCATCGACTCGGCGATCGCACCGAAGCCAGGCCGGTCGCGATACGGCCCGGTCTGGCCGTAACCGGAAAGCCGCACCATCACGAGCCCCGGATTTTCCGCCGATAGCACGTCGTAACCGAGCCCCAGCTTTTCGAGCAAGCCAGGCCTGAAATTCTCGACGACGATGTCTGCTTCACGCGCGAGGCGGCGCACGATCTCCTTGCCCTCCTCGGCCTTCAGGTTGATCGTGACGGACTTCTTGTTGCGCGCCTGCACGGCCCACCAGAGCGACGTGCCGCCGACTTCCGGATAAAGCTTGCGCCACTTGCGCAGCGGATCGCCGCCTTTCGGATCTTCGATCTTGATGACGTCGGCGCCGAACTCGCCGAGAAAGCGCGCGGCGAATGGGCCGGCGATCAGGGTGCCGAGCTCGAGGACTTTGACGCCGGCGAGCGGGCCAGCGCCGGGTGGGTTTTGCGGCGCGCCGTTCGCGCCCGAATCGGGAGTTGCGCTCATAGTCTCCTTCTCTGTTTTTGCTGTTTTGGCTGTTTCGGCGGCAGCGCTGGCGCCCACTCGTGCGGCTTGCCGCTACATCGAGCGGCGGTCGAGCATCGCGCGCGCGATGGTGCCCGCGTCGACGTATTCCAGTTCGCCGCCCACCGGCACGCCGCGGGCGAGGCGCGTGACGGCCAGACCGCGCGCCTTCAGCGTTTGCCCGAGATAGTGCGCGGTGGCCTCGCCCTCGTTGGTGAAGTTGGTGGCCAGCACGACTTCTTTAACGATGCCGTCCGACGCGCGCTTCACCAGCCGGTCGAAATGTATCTCCTTCGGGCCGATGCCGTCGAGTGGACTCAGACGCCCCATCAGCACGAAGTAGAGGCCGCGATAGGTCATGGTCTGCTCGAGCATGATCTGATCGGCGGGCGTCTCGACGACGCACAGCAACGTTGGATCGCGCTCCGAATCGAGGCACACTTCACAGATCTGCGCTTCGGTGAAGGTGTTGCACTTCTCGCAGTGCTGCAGATGCTCGGTCGCGAACAGCAACGCGCGGCCGAGCTTTTCGGCGCCGTCGCGGTCGTGCTGCATCAAATGGTAGGCCATGCGTTGCGCGGACTTCGGCCCGACTCCAGGCAGCGCGCGCAGCGCTTCGACGAGCGCCGACAAGGCGGAAGGTTGTTTCATGCGGATCGGCGTCGAGGTGAGTGAGGCCCGGGAATGCGGATTGGAACGCGTTTTTTGCGAACGTGGTACGAGCTTGTTTCAGCGGGCAAAGCTACGCGTGGCGATCTGCCGGCAGGTGGCATGGAGCGGCTCTTCACCGGCGAGTCTGGTCAGACATCGCGCAGCAGCAATGGGCAACGATGCGCGTCCGCGCGCGTCTCGCGAGGCGCACGGGCAGGCATCGCGCGGTAGGACCGATCACGAGTTCGACGCGTGCCGCGCTCTGCGTCGACCCTCTTTACTCAGCCGCTTTGTGCACGCCCGGCAGACGACGTTGCCAGTTTGCCGCGTCGCCTCGAACCCTCGCTTAGAACGGCAGCTTGAAGCCGGGCGGCAGCGGCAGGCCCGAGGTCATTCCGCCCATCTTTTCCTGCGCGGTCGCTTCGGCCTTGCGCACGGCGTCGTTGAATGCAGCGGCGACGAGGTCTTCGAGCATGTCCTTGTCGTCGGCGAGCAGGCTCGGATCGATCGACACGCGGCGCACGTCGTTCTTGCAGGTCATCGTCACCTTGACGAGACCGGCGCCCGACTGCCCTTCGACTTCGATCTGAGCGAGCTGCTCCTGCATCTTCTTCATGTTTTCCTGCATCTGCTGAGCCTGTTTCATCAGCCCGGCGAGTTGACCTTTCATCATGGAAATGCTCCTTCTTGATAGCGTGAAATTCGGGAATCGGGCGCGCTTTTAATGTGCTTGCGTTCAGCGGCGCGGCGAATCAGTGAACCTGGGACGCGCCGTTCTGGCCGACGTCCGGAGTAATCGGGCGAATCGAGCCCGGCACGATGCTCGCGTCAAATTCGCGGATCAGCGACTGCACGAACGGATCGGCGCTGATCTCGCGCTCCGCTTCCTGCTGACGTTGCGCGCGCATTGCGGCGTCGTGAGCGGCTGCAGTGCGGCGGGCCGGGCCGACTTCGACCACCACGTCGACATGCTGGCCGAGCTTGTCGGCGAGCGCCGCCTTGAGCTTCGCGACTTGCGAGGTTTCCGCGTACTGCGGCACGGGCACGTTGAGTTTGAGCGTGTTGCCTTCGAGCGCCATCAGTTCGCTGTTGAACGCAAGCTGATACGAAATGCCCTTGAGCGGCAGATCGACGGCGAGCGCCGGCCAGTCGCCGTTGAAGCCCAGCGGGTCGAGCGGCACGGCGGGCGGCAGCGGACGCCGATCGACGGCCGGTGCCGGTGCGGACGGTGCCGACGCGTTCACGCGGACGTCGTCCGGACCGCTGTCGAACACGGGCATGTAGTTGTCGTCGGGCGGGCCGTAGTAGCCGTCGTCCGATGCGGAAAGCGGCATGTAGTCGTCGGGCGGCATGTCGTCCCACGGCGGAACCGGCGAGCCGTTTTGCTGCGCGTCGTTGCGGGTCGCTGATTGCGCTGATTGCGCTGATTGCGCTGATTGTGCTGATTGTGCTGATCGTGCTGGTTGCGGTGGTTGCGGTGGCTGCGTCGACTGAGCCGATTGCGCTGACGCGCGCACGGTCGACGCGGGCGGCTGCTGCGCAGCAGCGCCGCGCGGCGCGCCGGGCGTCGGCACGGGGACTACCACGCGTGGCGCGGCTGGCTTCGGTGTTGCGGGCGCCGCAGCTTTCGCGGCCGGGGCGGCACTCGCGCGGCCACGATCGGACGATACCTTCAACCCGGCGCTGCGCAGAACGTCGAGCGCTGCGCTCGCACCGCCCGCGCGACGCGGCGGCATTTCAGATTCGGCTGCGGCGGCGTTGTGGCCTGCGGCTTGATCGACCGCTTCGCTCGCGCGTGCGAACGCGGCGGCGGCGGGCGGGTTCAATGCGGCGGGAGGCGCATCCTCGGCGAGCTTTTTGTCAGTGGAGGCGGAGTCGGATGCAGCGGTAGTTGCGGTGTCGACGGCGGACGCTTGCGCCGTATTCGGAGGTGTCTGTGCGGAACCCGTCTCGACGGCATCCGAAGATGCGGTGACAGACGCCTGCGCTGCTTCCGAAAATCCAGCGGCGGATGTCTGCGTCGCATCGGAACGCTTGGCGGCGGACGCCTGCGTCGCGTCGGAAGGCCGCGCGGCGGATGCCTGCGCCGCATCGGAAGACGCAGTGCCAGCGGATGCAGAAGCAGAGGCATCCGATGCGTCTGCGGCGGCGGGTCTATCAGCTACGGGCTCAGCCGGCGCGTCCTCCCACGGCGCCAACGGCGGCGCGGCAGCGGCCTGCGCTGCGGCAGGCGTTGCGCTGGACGGCGCGGACGCCGGAGCACTTGCCGCCGATCGCTCCAATTCTGCGCTCTCTACCACTGACGAAGAGGCGGCCTCGACCGCTGACTCAGACGCCGCAGCCGCTGTACGCGCTACATCGTGCGCCGCACGCTCCGCCGCATTCCCGCCATCCTGCCCCGCTGCGGACTGCGCATCCCGCCCAGCGGGCTCCATCGAATCGGCTCGACGAACCGGCTCGGCTAACGCAGCGGGTTCGGAAGACACCTTAGCTGCCACATCTCGCGACTCACCAACCGGCGACGCAACCGGGGACGCAGCCGCAGCAACGCCGCCCACCCCCGCCCTGCCCGCCCCGCCCATCGACGCAACACTCCCAGGCGAAGCCAACGCGCGTGGCTGCGCGGCCACCGCCGGCGCGCCCGCCCGCTTCGATCCACCCGCGCCCGCCTGCCCGGCTTGCGCACCAGACCCCGCGACGCCGCCACCGCCGCCCGTCGGCGCCGGCTCGAAAGCCAGCATGCGCAGCAGCGTCATCGTGAAGCCCGCGTATTCGTCGGGCGCGAGGCCGAGCTCGCTTCGTCCGATCGTCGCGATCTGATAGAACAACTGCACCTGCTCGGCGCTGAGCGTCTCGGCGAAACGCCGCAAATCGCCGGCTTCGGGCCATTCATCCAGTACCGACGACGGCGCGAACTGCGCCCACGCAATCCGATGCAGCAAGCTCGCGAGATCCTGCAGCGCCGTGGAAAACGACAGACTGCGCAGCGCCATTTCGTCGGCAATCGTGAGCACCGTTGCGCCGTCGCCCTGCGCGAGCGCATCGAGCAGGCGAATCAGGTAGCTCTGATCGAGCGCGCCGAGCATGCCGCGCACGGCTTCTTCATTGACCTGATTCGCCGAGTAGGCGATCGCCTGATCCGTCAGCGACAGCGCGTCGCGCATCGAACCGTCGGCGGCACGCGCGAGCAGACGCAACGCCTGCGCCTCGTAAGGCACTTTCTCTTCGCCGAGAATGTGTTCGAGGTGCGAGACGATATGGCCGGCCGGCATCTGCTTCAGATTGAACTGCAGACAGCGCGACAGCACCGTGACCGGAATCTTCTGCGGATCGGTGGTGGCGAGAATGAACTTGACGTGCGGCGGCGGTTCTTCGAGCGTCTTCAACATTGCGTTGAAGGCGTGATTCGTCAGCATGTGCACTTCGTCGATCATGTAGACCTTGAAGCGCGCGTCGACCGGCGCGTACACCGCGCGCTCGAGCAGCGCCGCCATTTCGTCGACGCCGCGATTACTCGCCGCGTCCATCTCGACGTAATCGACAAAGCGCCCTTCATCGATCTCGCGGCACGCCCGGCACACGCCGCACGGCGTGGACGTCACGCCCGTTTCGCAATTGAGCGCCTTCGAAAAAATGCGCGACAGCGTGGTCTTGCCGACGCCCCGCGTGCCGGTAAACAGATAGGCGTGATGCAGACGGCCGCCGTCGAGCGCGTGCGTGAGCGCGCGCACCACGTGCTCCTGTCCGACGAGCGACGCGAAATCCTTCGGCCGCCATTTGCGTGCGAGAACTTGATAGGTCATCCGGAAATTGTATCAGTAACAATGCCGCGCAAAACCGATTCGGCTGGCCGCGCGAACGCGCGTCGCCCCTCGATTGAAAGCGGCTAATGAAACGATAGAAAAAAATAGTCGCGCGGGGCGCAGTGCGGGTTGCGTGCGGGTTGCGTGCGGGTCCGTGTGCGTTGCGTGCGTTGTGCAGAGAGTACGCCCACCGCCGCGCGGCAAAGGCCAAGGGCCAAGACACCGCGAGCACGCTTGCGAAGCGAACGGACGAAGCAAAGCGAACCGGCATCTGAAGCAGATGCAATGTCGGCAAACGCAAGGGGGAGAAAAGCAGGACAAACAGAAAGAGGAAGGTGACGAGCCTGACCCTCGGCACTGGTGGAAAACGGCTGTGGCTGCTTCGTTCCCGACCTGACCAGGTTGACCATCCCTCCATGCGAGGAGGCCCGTCACGAAACATTCTATCATCGCGTGGCGCTTTGTGCGACTGTTAATACGACCAAACCGGCAAGCACACGCCGAATCGCGAACCCGCCGATTCCATCGCGACGCGCGCGCCGCTCACTTGAGTTTGTCCGCCGAGCCTCTACATAGGCTACGTCGCAGTTGATGAAATACGGTGGCACTTCATCGGCAGCCGTTGGCCCCACTGCCTGTGATGACTACTATCGCCCCCGGCAACGCATAGCGAATTAAGCTAAACTGCCGTACGGATGACCCGCAAACGCGGGCCCTTTGCCGAAGCCAGAAAGTCTCGTACTTTTCAGGCGCCGGCAGCGGGGCTCCGGGTGCGGCTAAGCGAACGGAAGTTTCCCCAGGTTTTGACGTATCGTGGCGAGCAATTCAGGCGGGCCTCGAACCGATAGAGGTATTCATACAATGAGCGAACAAATCAAGCATATTAGCGACGCATCGTTCGAACAGGACGTCGTGAAATCCGATAAACCCGTGCTGCTCGACTTCTGGGCTGAATGGTGCGGTCCGTGCAAGATGATCGCGCCGATCCTCGACGAAGTCGCCAAGGATTACGCCGATCGCCTGCAAATCGCCAAGATCAACGTCGACGAACATCAGTCGACGCCGGTCAAGTTCGGCGTGCGCGGCATCCCTACGCTGATCCTGTTCAAGAACGGCGCTGTCGCCGCGCAAAAGGTTGGCGCATTGTCGAAGTCGCAACTCACCGCGTTCCTCGACGGCAACCTGTAAAACAGCGGCGCGGGTGCGCCGCGCGGTCCGCCCGGACCCGCGCGCGCCCGCGTTGTTCTGCTTGCTGTCCTGGCTTGCCGTGCTGTTGTCAGCCGGCAACGTTTCGAAGAAGAAAGATGCCGCGCCGGCGCACTGGCGGAAACTGGCGTGTGCTATGCTAGAATCCGCAAAACGTCGAAAAGACGTGTAAGTCCTTGAGCGGTTCCGCTCACTTCTCCTCCCAGATTCCATTTCGTCGCACCTTCTCCTGCGGGTTCTCCGTATGCATTTATCCGAGCTTAAGACTCTGCACGTGTCCGAATTGATCGAGATGGCCAATGGCCTCGAGATCGAAAGTGCGAACCGCCTGCGCAAGCAGGAATTGATGTTCGCCATTCTAAAAAAACGAGCCAAAACGGGCGACACGATTTTCGGCGACGGCACGCTCGAAGTGCTGCCGGACGGCTTCGGCTTCCTGCGTTCGCCGGAAACCTCGTATCTCGCCAGCACGGATGATATTTACATCAGCCCGTCGCAAATCCGCCGCTTCAACCTGCATACGGGCGACACGATCGAAGGCGAAGTACGCACGCCGAAAGACGGCGAGCGCTATTTCGCGCTGGTGAAGGTGGACAAGGTCAACGGCCAGCCGCCGGAGGCCTCGAAGCACAAGATCATGTTCGAAAACCTGACGCCGCTGCACCCGAACAAGGTGCTGCTGCTCGAACGTGAAATGCGCGGCGAAGAAAATGTCACGGGCCGCATCATCGACATGATCGCGCCTATCGGCAAAGGCCAGCGCGGCCTGCTCGTCGCGTCGCCGAAGTCCGGCAAGACCGTGATGCTTCAGCATATCGCGCACGCCATCAAGCAGAACCATCCCGACGTCGTACTGTTTGTTCTGCTGATCGACGAACGTCCGGAAGAAGTGACGGAAATGCAGCGTTCGGTGGCGGGCGAAGTGATCGCATCCACGTTCGACGAACCCGCCGCACGTCACGTGCAGGTCGCCGAAATGGTGATCGAAAAGGCCAAGCGCCTCGTCGAAATGAAAAACGACGTGGTGATTCTGCTCGACTCCATCACGCGTCTCGCACGCGCATACAACACGGTCGTGCCGGCTTCGGGCAAGGTGCTCACGGGCGGTGTCGACGCGAACGCGCTGCAACGGCCGAAGCGCTTCTTCGGCGCGGCGCGCAATATCGAGGAAGGCGGTTCGCTGACCATCATCGGCACGGCGCTGATCGAAACGGGCAGCCGCATGGACGACGTGATCTACGAAGAGTTCAAGGGCACCGGCAACATGGAAGTGCACCTGGAACGCCGCCTCGCCGAGAAGCGCGTGTATCCGTCGATCAATCTGAACAAGTCCGGCACGCGTCGCGAAGAACTGCTGATCAAGCCCGAAGTGCTGCAGAAAATCTGGGTGCTGCGCAAGTTCATTCACGACATGGACGAAGTCGAGTCGATGGAATTCCTGCTCGACAAGATCCGCCAGACCAAGAGCAACTCCGAATTCTTCGACATGATGCGTCGTGGCGGCGGCAGCTAAAGCTGTTTGCCGACCAACGCAGCATCGGATGTGAAAACCGCTCGTCGCCGACGAGCGGTTTTTTTTCGTCTGGCGGTTTTGCGTGAGCGTATAGGGGCAGCGTTTCGGATCGCATCGGCCAACCTGTACGTGAACGTACAGGTTGAAGTACAATCACCCCGCCGCCACTCCGAACGCCACCGCTCATGCCGACCGAGCCGCCTGCCCTGCTGACCGTCGCCGATGCCGCCGAGCGCCTCGGCGTCACGCCGCGCACACTGAAGTACTACGAGGAGCGCGGGCTTGTTTCGCCGACGCGCAGCGAAGGCCGCTACCGTCTCTACGACGAGGACGATTTGTCGCGCTTCGGGCGCATCCTGCGTTTGCGTTCGCTCGGTTTCTCGCTGCACGGCATCACCGAAATGCTGAAACGGCCGCTCGAACCGGTGGAAGGCAAACACCGCTTTTCGACGGAATCGCTGCAGCAGATTCATGGCGCCTTGGCGGCACAAGTCGACGCGTTGAACGCGCGTATCGAAGCCATGCGCCGCGAGCTGAAGGAAGCGCAGAAACTGCGCGACGAATTGAGCCCGGATCTCGACTATCTGAAGCGCCGTCTGGCCGGCGAAAATGCGGACGCGTTGCTCGAGCAACGCCGCAACGCGCTGACAAAAAACGGCAACGCGCGTAAAACAGCGAGCGCCATTAAACCCGCCAAGGCCGACGCAAAGCCCACAGCAAAACGAGCAGCCAAGCCCACAGCAAAACGAGGCAAAAAGCCGCGTGCCTCGGCGCCGCGCGAACGGTCATGAACACATCGCGGGCTCACGCAGGCTGGCTCAGTGCTGACAAGCTGCGTGGCGATTTTTCCCGTGGGTGCTCGCGGTCGTCACCGGCCTCGACTACTTCGACAATTCCGTCTTTTCGTTTTTCGCGAGCTATATCGCCGGCGGCGTGAATGCGTCGCCGGATGAACTCGTCTGGGCTTCGAGCGCGTATGCCGTGGCTGCTGTGCTCGGTATCCTGCAGCAGGAATGGTGGGTCGAGCGTTTCGGCTATCGGCGCTATGTGGCAGGCTGCATGTTGTTTTACGCGGCCGGCGCGGTGGCCGCCGCGCTCAGCGAATCGTCGGTTGAACTTGCGTTTGCGCGCGGCTTTCAGGGCTACTTCATTGGCCCGATGATGGGCACCTGCCGCATTCTGATCCAGATGAGCTTCACACCCAGAGAACGTCCCGCCGCAACCCGCGCGTTCCTGATACTGATCGTGTTGAGCAGCGCGCTGGCGTCGTTGATCGGCGGTCAGTTGATTGGGTATTTCGGCTGGCGCGCGCTCTTTGCATGCACGGCGCCCGTGGGCGCGCTGTTCGCCGTGCTTGCGTTCGCCGCGTTGCCCGACGCGGGCAACCGTCTGCCCGAAGAGCGTGGTTCGGCGCATTTCTGGCCGTACATCATCTTTGCCTTTGCGCAAGGCGCGCTGCAGATCGTGATGCAGCAAGTGCGCTTCCAGTTGTTCAGCGCGTCGCCCGGTCTCATTCTGCTGACGGTCGCCGGCATCGCCGCACTCGGCTGGTTCGCGTATCACCAGTGGCATCACCCCGCCCCGCTCATGCGTCTGCATGCGTTGCGCGAAAAGGTGTTTCAGGTGGGCCTCGTGCTCTACATGTTCTACTACTACCTGTCGACCGCGTTCAGCTACCTGGTGTCGCGTTTCCTCGAAAGCGGGCTGGGTTATCCGGTCGAGAATACGGGGCAACTCGTCGGCGTCACGTCGCTGATTTCGGCGAGCGCGCTCTTCGTCTACCTGCGCTATGCAAAGCTGCTCACGCGCAAGAAGTGGATCATCGTGCCGGGCTTCGCGATCGCCGCGCTGACGGCCGCGTGGATGACGCGCATGTCGCCCGCCGCGGGCGAGGCTGCGCTCGCGGGACCGCTGCTGTTGCGCGGCCTGCTGTTATTGTTCATCGTGCTGCCGGTCGCGAACCTCACGTTCAGAATCTTCGCGATAGAAGAGTTCTCGCATGGCTACCGGCTCAAGAATGTGGTGCGCCAGTTGACCATCTCGTTTGCGACGGCGTCGGTGATCATCGTCGAGCAGCATCGGCAGGCGTTGCATCAGGCGCGCCTCGCGGAGTTCGTGAATCCGTACAATCCGGTGTTTCAGGACTCGCTGGCCGCGCTCACGCGGGCGTTTTCGGCAGCCGGACATTCGCCCTCGGACGCGCATTCGCTTGCCGTCGTCGAGATCAGCCGGGCCGTGGCGCGGCAGGCGAGTTTTCTGAGTTCGCTGGACGGCTTCTATTTCCTGATCGGCATCGCGATATGCGGCGGGATTTTCGCCGCGTTGCAAAAACAGATCGACTAACGGTTTCATCGCCCATGCTTTCGAAACTCACTGGATGGCTCGGCTCACGCCGGCGCGAGCGCGCGCTGCGCGACTACGCGATCGGCGACACGCTGTGGCAAGCCACGCTCGACGGCCTGCCGTTCCTCGCGCATCTCGATACGCCGGACCTCGCGCGCCTGCGCGAAATGAGCAGCCTCTTCATCGCGCAAAAGGAGTTCTCCACCGCGCACGAGTTCGAACTGACCGACGCGATGACCGTCGCGATCGCGGCCCAGGCGTGCTTGCCGGTGCTGAATCTGAGCCTCGACCTGTATCGCGGATGGGTCGGCGTGATCGTCTATCCGGGCGAATTCGTGATCCGCAAGACCGTCGAGGACGAAGACGGCGTCGTCCACGAAGTCGAGCACGACGCGAGCGGCGAAGCATGGGAAGGCGGCCCCGTGATCCTGTCGTGGGAAGACGCGCAGATGACCGACGGGACGGACGCGTACAACGTGGTGATCCACGAATTCGCGCACAAGATCGACATGCTGAACGGCGAAGCGGACGGCCATCCGCCGCTCGTGCGCCGCTGGCATGCGCCGCTCGACTCAGAGGCGTGGGCGGACGTGTTCGATTCCGCCTACGACCAGTTCTGCGCCCGCGTCGACGCCGTGCCGCAGCGGCGCTGGACGCGCTTCGAGCGCGAGTCGCTGATCGATCCGTACGCCGCCGACCATCCGTCGGAATTCTTCGCGGTATGCAGCGAAGCGCTCTTCGTCAAGCCGCATGCTTTCGAGGCGGAGTATCCCGAACTGTACAGATTGCTCGCGCGCTATTACCGCCAGGACCCGGCGCGAGCCGGTCTGACGTTCGCCGCACCGTGAGTTTCCGAATAGCGGCTGAATTCAGGCGAAAGGGGTCAAGAAAGGGGTCAAGAAAGCGGTCAAAAAACCTCGTCAGATTCGTCAAGCGACTGATTTTCTGGCATAATCGCCGTTTTTCGACCATAGGCAAGTGGCTCGCGCCTAAATGCGGTCCGCGCAACAGCGGCCTCACGCGGGTTGGCTACCGCCAGATTTAAGGAAAGATCATGAAAGAAGGCATTCACCCGAATTACCGCGAAGTCCTGTTCATCGACGTGTCGAACGACTTCAGGTTTGTGACGCGCTCCACGATCCAGACGCGTGAAACCGCCGAATTCAACGGCAAGACGTACCCGCTCGCCAAGATCGAAGTGTCGTCGGAATCGCATCCGTTCTACACCGGCCAGCAAAAGATCATGGACACGGCAGGCCGCGTCGAGAAGTTCCGCAACAAGTTCGGCTCGCGCGCTACCGGCAAGGCAGCAGCAAAGTAATACGCGCTTTGATCACCGCTTCGCCGGTTTCGGCCGGCAGCGGTGCAGCGAAAAGGAAGGGCAGCGCAAGCTGCCCTTTTTTGTCGCCTGCGCGCGGGCGGCTTGCGTCGCATGGCTATGTCCACGCGCCCATCGCGCTCACGAGCGGCATCGCGCAACTCGCGCCTGAGCGCCTATGCGGGCCGATTGCAGCCCCGTTGCACGCGATCACTTGCCGTGACGCGCACAGTGCCGCCCGACTACAATGCCGGATGCTCCAATCGGGCCATCGCCGGCAGGAAGGTAGTCCGGTGACGGCTTTCGCTTATCCACTATCCCAAACCGCATGAGACCTGTCGTTCGCCTCACTGCCTCCGCGACCAGTGCGCTGCCACGCTGGCTGCTGTTGACCATCTGTATCGTCTACGCGTCGTTCGGCCTGTTCGGCCGCGATCCGTGGAAGAACGAGGACGCAGCCGGCTTCGGCGTGATGTGGACCATGGCGAACGGCAGCGCGCACGACTGGCTGCTGCCGAATCTCGTCGGCAAATACCTCACTGAAGACGGCCCGCTCGGCTACTGGCTCGGCGCGATCGCGATCCGCGTGCTGGCGCCGTGGGTCGACGCGAGCAATGCATCGCGCGTCTTCACAGGGCTGCTGTTCTGCGCGGGCTGCGCGTTCGTCTGGTATGCGGCCTACCTGCTCGGGCGGCGCGCCGAAGTGCAGCCGTTCAAATACGCATTCGGCGGCGAGCCGGAGCCGCGCGACTACGGCCGCACGCTCGCCGACGGCGCCCTGCTGATCCTGCTCGCCTGCTTCGGCCTCGCCGAACGCGGCCACGAAACGACGCCGCAACTCGCGCAATTCGTCGGCATCGCGATGCTGGTGTACGGCCTCGTGCGGATGATCGACAAGCCGATTCAGGGCGCTTCGATCTGGGGCCTCGCACTCGGCCTCGTGACGCTCGCGAGCAGCCCGGTGCTGGTCGGCGCGCTGCTGCTCGGCACGCTCGCGATGACCTTGATCGTGCGCGAAACGCGCTCGCGCTGGCTGCTGCTGGCCGGCCTGCCGATCGCTCTCGGGCTGTCGGTCGCATGGCCGATTGCCGCGCTGGCCGCGTTTCCCGTCGACGCCGTCTGGTATCTGAACCAGTGGGTGCACGTGAGCCTGAGCTCGTTCGCCGGCCCGCCCGGCTCGGTGGCGGCTTACGCGCTCAAAAACCTGCCGCTCTTCACGTGGCCCGCGTGGCCGCTCGCGCTATGGGCATGGTTCAGTTGGTCGGGGCTGCGCCGCGGGCCACACGTGGCGATTCCCCTTTCGGTGATCGGGCCGCTGTTCGTGCTGGTGGTGCTGCAAAGCCATCAGTCGAACCGGCTCTATATGCTGCTGCTGCCGCCGCTCGCGGTGCTGGCCACCTTCGCGCTGCCTACGCTCAAGCGCGGCGCAATCAACGCAATCGACTGGTTCGCCCTGCTCAGCTTCACGATTCTCGGCAGCTTCGTGTGGCTCGTTTATGTGGCCGGGCTGACCGGTTTCCCGCATCCGCTGGCGCGCAATCTCGCGCGTCTCGCGCCGGGCTTCGCGCCGCAGTTCAAGATTCTCTCGTTCGTCTGCGCGGTCGCGGTGACGGTGTGCTGGTTCGTGCTGGTGCAATGGCGTCTCGCGCGCCATCCGAAGGTGTTGTGGCGCAGCGTGGTGCTCTCCAGCGCGGGCACGACGCTGATGTGGGTGCTGCTCATGACCTTGTGGCTGCCGGTCGTCAACTACAGCCGGACATATAAGGACGTGGCCCAACAGATCTCGAGCCATCTGCCCGACGACTACACCTGCATATCGCCGGTGCGCCTCGGCAATGCGCAGATCGCGACCTTCGCCTATTTCGGCGACATGCACTTCGCGTTCAATGAGGATTGCGACGTGATTCTGCGTCAGGACACGCAGGACTACGGCGAGCCGAGCGCAATGTCCAACTTCGTGTGGAAGCTCGTGTGGGAAGGCCGCCGTGCGGCCGACCGCGACGAACGCTTCCGCCTGTATGTCCGCATCGACCGGCCGAAGCCGCCCGTCGTCAAACGGCGCAGCTGGCACAAGAAAGCCGACTGAACGACGATGCTCGCCGACCTACGGAAAATCGCAGCGCTCGCGTGGCCGGTGCTGATCGGCCAACTGGCGATCATCGCGTTCGGCGTGATCGACACGGCCATGGTCGGCCGTTATTCGGCCGTCGATCTCGCCGCGCTCGGCCTCGGCTCGTCCATCTACATTTCGGTGTACATCGGCCTGACCGGCATTCTCACGGCGCTGCAGCCGATCACCGCGCAACTCTACGGCGCGCGCCGCTATGAAGAGATCGGCGAGGAGATCCGCCAGGCGCTGTGGCTCGCGCTTGCGCTGACAGTGATCGGCTTTCTGATCCTGTTCTTTCCGGGCCATCTGCTGAAGCTCGCGCGCGTGCCGGAGGCGCTGCACGAGCGCACGGTGTCGTATCTGCGGATACTCGCGTTCGGTCTGCCCGCCGGTCTCGTCTTTCGCGTTTACGGTTCGATCAGCAATGCAGTCGGCAAGCCGCGGCTCGTGATGATTCTGCAGATCGGCGGCCTGTTGCTGAAGGTGCCGCTCAATACGTGGTTCATTTTCGGCGGTCTCGGTGTGCCGGCGCTCGGCGGTCCTGGCTGTGCGCTGGCAAGCAGCCTGATTAACTGGGCGCTCGCGCTCGTCGGCATGCTGCTGCTCACGCGCGTCGACGTGTTCACGCCCTTCGCGATCTTCCGGCGCTTTTGCTGGCCGGTCTGGCGGCGCCAGGCGGCGCAGTTGCGGCTCGGCATCCCGATGGGACTGTCGTATCTGATCGAAGTCACGTCGTACACGTTCATGGCGCTTTTCATCGCGCGCTTCGGCACGACGACGCTCGCCGGGCATCAGATCGCCGGCAACATCGGCGCGGTGTTGTACATGACGCCGCTGTCGATCGGCATTGCTTCGTCGACGCTCGTCGCTCAGGCGCTCGGCGCGCATCGCCCGGAAGCGGCGCGCACGCTGTCGCGGCACGGCATCATGATGGCCGTCGCGATCGCCTGCTGTTACGGCGTCATCGTGCTCGCGCTGCGCCCGTATGTGATCGAAGGCTATACGCCGAATGCGCAAGTCGTGGCCGCGGCGATGCCGCTCGTGCTGATCGTCGTGTGCTACCACGCGTTCGACGCGTTGCAGATCACCACCGCGTTCGTGCTGCGCGCGTACAAGGTCGCGGTCGTGCCGACCGTGATCTACGCGGTGGCGCTATGGGGCGTGGGCCTCGGCGGCGGTTATCTGCTCGGTTTCAATGTGAGCGGCACGATCCCACCGTGGTTGACCGGCGCACGCGGCTTCTGGGTGGCCAATACCGCGAGCCTCGCGATTGCCGGCATCGGCTTGCTGCTTTACTGGCGAGTGGTCAGCAGGCGGCACGTGCGCGCGGCCGCGGCGTTGCGGGCCGATGCTGGGGTTTGATGGTGGAAGTCGCGGGCGGTCGCACTGCGGTGCGGTTGGTTGAAAGCGCGGATTGTTTCTATGTCCGCCCGCCGTACCGGGCGCGGGCGGGCCGGGCATAGGTGAAGTGCGTGTGTTGAGCGCAGGTTCCGAACGCCGGTTCCAGGCGACGACTAAACGCAGCCGCTCAACTACGCGGCCCGCATCCGCCGCTTCAACCCGCATCCGCCGCTTCCACCCGCGCCCCCGCCCCTCCCGCCTCCCGATCATGCCGCTCGAAAATCTCGCGTGCGGCAAAGAGCGCGTTCAGCGCCGCCGGAAAGCCGGCATACAACGCCATCTGCATGAACACTTCGACGATTTCCTCGCGCGTGCAGCCGACGTTCAGCGCTGCTTCGATATGCACCTTCAACTGCGGCTGCGCGCAGCCGAGCGTGGCAAGCGAAGCGATCGTCGCAATTTCGCGCGCGCGCAAATCGAGCTGCGGACGGCTGTAAATATCGCCGAAACCGAATTCGATCAAAAGACGCGCGAAGTCCGGTGCAATCGGCGCGAGCGCGGCAATGACCTGCTCGCCCGCCGAGCCGTCGATTTCCCTCAGCTTGTTCCAGCCTTGCGTGTAGCGGTCGTTTTGTGCGTGGTCCATGGTGAGTCCTTTTCCGAATGTGATAGGGATGACGTGTCGTCGATCCGCCGTGTCCGGCCGCCCGCCGCAGGCGTCTGGCCGGCCGCTTCGCCTTCGTAATACGCGATCTTGTCGATGATCGCGCCGAGGTTCGTCTGCAACTCGGCGATCCGCGCCAGCACCGCATCGCGATGCGCGGCGAGCAGGTCGCGACGCGCGCCCATCGTCTGCTGACCTTCCGCCCGCAGCGCCGCGAAGGCCTGCATGCCGGCGATCGGCATGCCGGTCGCCTTCAGGCGCATCACGAACCGCAGCCAGTCGAGGTCGGCCGGCGAGTACAGGCGATGCCCCGCCTGCGTGCGGCCGACCGCGCGAATCAGCCCGGCCTGCTCGTAATAGCGCAGCGTGTGCGTGGAGACGCCGATGGTTTCGGCGACCTGCCCGATGGTGAGTGCGTTCGACGTTTTCGACATGACAGGACTCAGGTTAGGACTTCGAGTGCACTCTAAGTCAAGCGCGCCGCGCTGTCATTCGCGCTGTCGTTCGCGGCTGTCGTTCATTGCCGCGCATTCGTCGACACGGCCACGCGCGCGCGGACGATGTGAGCAATCGGCGCACAACCGCCTTATATCGAGGCAAAAGGTTTAAAGATTGTTCATGGCGATTTACTTGCCATCAATCGATCGGTATAAATCGTCGGCGTTCGCAAATAAAGGGGCGCATTTGTCCTATGCTTATGCGCAGCGCCTGCTGAGCGATGCGTCGCCCGTTTCCGGCTAACTTTTTGCCCCCAATGGAGTGCTTGCCATGCTGAAAAAGCTCGTGATGCTTTGCGTTGCTCTCGCGTTCTCGCTGTCGGCCGGATTCGCGGCAGCAGTGGAAGTCAACTCCGCCGATCAGGCGGCGCTCGAATCGGTCAAGGGCATCGGGCCCGCGCATGCGAAGGCGATCATCGAAGAACGCAGCAAGAACGGCCCGTTCAAGGACGCCGACGATCTGGCCGCGCGCGTCAAGGGCATCGGCAGCAAGTCGGTCGTGAATCTGGAAGCGGCGGGCCTGACGATCAACGGCTCGTCAACGCCGCCTACGGGCGCAAAAGCGGCCGCCAAACCTGCGGCTACGCCGTCCGCGGCCACGAAGCCGACGGAGACGAAGGCCGCGCCCGCGGCTAATACGACCGCGACCGCGGCCACAACGCCGGCAACCGCGGCGCCGGCCACGCCTGTGGATGCTTCGGGCGCTAAGGCGTCCAAGTCCGCAAAGTCATCCAAGTCGAAGAAGGCTAAGGAGGCTGCAGCGGCATCGGCGCCTGCGGGCACTACTACTACCGCCACAACCACGGCCACCGCCGCCACGGCTGCAAGCGCGCCGGCCGACGCGTCGGGCGCCAAAGCATCGAAGAAGAAAGCGAAGAAGAGTAAAGCCGCGTCGGCAGCGGCGGCTTCCGGCGGCGCATAAAGAACCCGTCCGATGCAAACCGTGTCGGACATTGATCGAACAGCAAGGCAGTGCGCCGCGCAGCGATGTTTGCGCAGTGAGCGCACCGGTGCAGCCGGCCAGTCGGTGCACCACAGGCACCACCGCACCGCACGCACTACCTTCTTTCCCCTCGACGCCGCGCAGCCGCGCGGCGCCTCACCCGCCGGCCTGTCATCGACGTGCCGGCATTCAAGAGAGACCCATCATGAGCCTACTCGATACCCTCGGTTCCCTGGTCGGTAAATCGCCCGAAGGCGGCGGCCAGGCAGCGCTGATCACAGCCGCACTCGAATTCGTCAACAGTCAGCCGGGCGGGCTGAACGGCCTGATCCAGCGCTTCCAGGAAAAGGGCCTCGGCGAGGTCGCATCGTCGTGGGTCAGCAACGGCGAGAATCAGCCGATCGCCGCCGACGCGCTGCATAGCGTGCTCGGTTCCGACGCCGTCGCCGGTCTCGCCGCGAAAGCGGGCGTGCAACCGGATCAGGTCACCGGCCTGCTCGCGCAAATTCTGCCGCACGTGGTCAACGCGGCCACGCCGGAAGGCGAAGTGCCGGCCGAAGGCAAGCTGAACGCAACGACCGTGCTGGGCGCGCTCGGCGGTTTGTCGGCGCTGTTCGGCAAGGGCACGGCTTAAACGAAATCGGGGCGGCGCGAGCGCGCATGATCGGCTAAAACGCGCCTCGACGCACCGAGCGGACCGCTGAAGCAAGCGGCCCTGCCCGCGACCACGAGCAGCAAAAAAAAGCGGCAACGAAGTCACCTTCGTTGCCGCTTTGCCATCTACGCGCGCTTGATTACCGCGCGTGAGACCGTTCGTGACGTGTGGCTCAATGCACCACGCGCTCGAACACCAGGTTGCCGTCTTCCAGTTCGACCGGAATCACATCCTTCGGACCGAACTTGCCCGCCAGAATCAGCTTGGCGACCGGGTTCTCGATCTCCTGCTGGATCGCACGCTTCAACGGCCGCGCGCCGAACAGCGGATCGTAGCCGACCTTGCCGACGTGCTCGAGCGCCTCGTCGGAGACCACCAGTTGCATGTCGAGCTTCGCGAGCCGGTCATGCAGACGCTGCAACTGAATCCGCGCGATGGACTGCACGTTCGAGCGGTCGAGCGCATGGAACACCACGACGTCGTCGATCCGGTTCAGGAACTCAGGGCGGAAGTGCAGCTTCACCTCCGTCCACACCGCGTCCTTCACGGCTTCCTGCGGCTCGCCGACCATCGCCTGGATGACCTGCGAACCCAGGTTCGACGTCATCACGATCACCGTGTTCTTGAAGTCCACGGTACGCCCCTGGCCATCGGTCATACGGCCGTCGTCGAGCACTTGCAGCAGCACGTTGAACACGTCCGGATGCGCCTTCTCGATTTCGTCGAGCAGAATCACGCTATACGGCTTGCGACGCACCGCTTCTGTCAGATAACCGCCCTCTTCGTAGCCGACATATCCCGGCGGCGCGCCGATTAGACGCGCGACGCTGTGCTTCTCCATGAATTCGCTCATGTCGATACGGATCAGATGATCTTCCGAATCGAACAGGAACGCCGCCAGCGCCTTGCACAGCTCGGTCTTGCCCACGCCGGTCGGCCCGAGGAACAGGAACGACCCGTACGGACGGTTCGGATCGGACAGACCCGCGCGCGAGCGGCGGATCGCGTCGGCCACCGCGCTGATCGCCTCGTCCTGGCCGATCACGCGCTCATGCAGCTTGTCTTCGATCTGCAACAGCTTCTCGCGCTCGCCCTGCATCATCCGCGAGACCGGAATGCCGGTGGAGCGCGACACGACTTCCGCGATTTCCTCGGCGCCGACCTGCGTGCGCAACAGGCGCGGACGCGTCGGATTGTTCTGCTCCTTCGCCTCGGCCTGCGTGACTTCCTTCAGCTGCGCCTCGAGACCCGGCAGCTTGCCGTATTGCAATTCGGCGACTTTCTCGAGCTTGCCTTCGCGCTGCAAACGCGTGATTTCCGCACGCGTCTTGTCGATCTCTTCCTTCAACTGCGCGCTGCCCTGCACCGCTGCTTTTTCCGCGGTCCAGATTTCCTCGAGGTCCGAATACTCGCGATCGAGCCGCTCGATTTCCTCTTCGATCAGTTGCAGACGCTTTTGCGACGCTTCGTCCTTCTCTTTCTTGACGGCTTCGCGTTCGATCTTCAACTGGATCAGCCGACGGTCGAGCCGGTCCATTTCTTCGGGCTTCGAATCAATTTCCATCTTGATCTTCGACGCGGCTTCGTCGATCAGATCGATTGCCTTGTCCGGCAGGAAACGATCGGTGATGTAGCGATGCGACAGCTCGGCCGCCGCGACGATCGCCGGGTCGGTAATGTCCACGCCGTGATGCAGTTCGTACTTTTCCTGCAAGCCGCGCAGGATCGCGATCGTGGCCTCGACCGTCGGTTCGTCGACGAGCACCTTCTGGAAGCGGCGCTCGAGCGCGGCATCCTTCTCGATGTACTTGCGGTATTCGTCGAGCGTGGTCGCGCCGACGCAATGCAGCTCGCCGCGCGAGAGCGCCGGCTTCAGCATGTTGCCCGCGTCCATCGCACCTTCGGCCTTGCCCGCGCCGACCATCGTATGAATTTCGTCGATGAAGACGATGGTCTGCCCTTCGTCCTTCGCGATGTCGTTCAGCACGGCCTTCAGGCGCTCTTCGAATTCGCCGCGATACTTCGCGCCGGCGAGCAACGCGGCCATGTCGAGCGACAGCACGCGCTTGCCCTTGAGCGTCTCCGGCACTTCGCCATTGACGATGCGCTGCGCGAGCCCTTCGACGATCGCGGTCTTGCCCACGCCCGGCTCGCCGATCAGCACCGGATTGTTCTTGGTGCGGCGCTGCAGGATCTGAATGGCGCGCCGGATTTCGTCGTCACGGCCGATCACCGGGTCGAGCTTGCCGGCCCGCGCGCGCTCGGTCAGGTCGACCGTGTACTTCTTCAGCGCCTCGCGCTGGCTTTCGGCGTCCTGGCTGTGCACTTGCGAGCCGCCGCGCACCGCCGCAATCGCGCTTTCGAGCGACTTGCGCGACAAGCCATGCTGACGCGCGATGCGGCCGGCCTCGCCCTTGTCGTCGGCGACCGCGAGCAGAAACATTTCGCTCGCGATGAACGTGTCGTTGAGCTTCTGCGCTTCCTTGTCGGCCTGGTTTAGCAGTCCGGTCAACTCGCGGCCGATCTGCACATTGCCGTCGGTGCCCTGAACTTGCGGCAGACGCGTGATGGCGTCGTCGAGCGCGGTTTGCAGCGCCTGAACGTGCACGCCGGCGCGCGACAGCAGCGAACGCGCGGACCCGTCCTGCTGCGCGACGAGCGCCGCGAGGACGTGAACCGGTTCGATGTATTGATTGTCATGGCCGACCGCGAGACTCTGCGCGTCCGCCAGCGCTTCCTGGAATTTAGTGGTGAGTTTGTCGATTCTCATGCGAGACCTCCAATTTCGATTACCACCAAAATGAGGCGTTTTATTCAGGTTTCAAGCGCTTTTTTGTCCTCAGGACGTAGTTTTTAACGTTGCACGCGAAGAAAAATGCGCGACGCTTCGCGCGAGCCGCGTTCAGGCGACCGGCAGCGGGTTGTCGCTCGCCGGCTCGACGGGCACCGCCGGCACGACCGGGATTACCGTGCGTATGCCGAGCAAGGCCGCCAACGGCCCTTGCGGACCCGCGACTTCATCGATCGTATGGCGATCGAGTTCGGCGAGAAAGGCATTACGCGCGGCTTCCAGCACGTTGCGCAACCGGCATTGAGGCGTAATGACGCAAGGACGGCGTTCGCCGTTCTGGTCCGGCAGACACGCGACCAGCGCGAAGTCGCTTTCGGTCGCGCGCACGATCTCGCCGACCGTCAGCTTGCGGGTGCGCTCGGCAAGCCGCAAGCCGCCGTTACGGCCGCGCACGGTTTCCACCCAGCCGAGCTCGCTCAACTGCTGCACCACCTTCATCAGGTGGTTCTTGGAGACGCCGTACGCGTCGGAAATGTCCTGAATGGTCGACAAGCCCTCGCCGCGAATAGCGAGGTATAAAAGGACGCGCAGCGAATAATCGGTGTAATCGGTCAGTCTCATGGTTGCAGTATCACAATGAGCGCAAGCCGCGATCCGTGGGATAACCGCGTCGATGCAAGGGTTGCCGGGGGCCGCGGCTTCGCCATAAGATGCAGGGTTGGCACATGTTTAATTATGCTGCATCGATGAAGCCGGGCCTTCGACGCCAATGGTAACGTTTCGCGCCGCGCCTATTCACACCAAAAGCGCGCTATTTTGAGCTGACTTCCGCGGAACTGGTAGTTTTTATGGCAGTTCCGGACGCCCGGTGGCGCCCTGTGGCGCGCTTTGACGAATCGCAGCGCAATCGTCGCATATTTCTGGAACCCGCATGAAACCGTCTTTTCCGGCCGCGCCGGTTGTCGAGCGCGCCGCCGAGCCTACCGAAACGAACATCCGCGAGCTGGTGTACGCGTTTTATGACCGCGTGCGCGCCGATCCGCTGCTCGGGCCGGTGTTCGACGCAACGCTCGCGGGCCGCTGGGACGACCATCTGCCGAAGATGTGCACGTTCTGGGCGAGTCTCGTGCTCGGCGCGAAGCAGTACCGCGGCAATGTGCAGCAGGCGCATCAGCCGCTCGAGGGAGTCGAACCGCAGCATTTCAGCCGCTGGCTGTACCTGTTTCTCGACACCGTCGAATCGCGCTACGAGCCGGCTGCGGCCGTGCGCTTCATGGAACCGGCGCTGCGTATCGCGCAGAGCTTGCAGCTAAGCCGCTTCGGCTGGGACTACAAGATTCCGGCGGAACAGCAGGCGTTGCTCGAACGCGTGGCGCCGAAGCGGCCTCGGGCGGACGACGAACCGCATCTTCCCGCACGGCCCGCCGGGGAACCGTTTCCGACGCGCATTATCGGTAAATCGCGGGACGAGTGAGAGCGGTGGGTGCCGTGCCGAGCCCACGCCCGGCGCTTACTCCGACGCGCCGTTGCCCGACTCGATGCCCCAGCGCGCAAGCGCCGCGTCATCGGTCACGCGGGCGTCGACCCAGCGCTCGCCCGCCTCAGTTTTTTCCTTCTTCCAGAACGGCGCCTGCGTCTTCAGATAATCCATCACGAATTCGCACGACGCGAATGCGTCGCCGCGATGTGAAGCGGTGGTCGCGACCAGCACGATCTGATCGAGCGGATAAAGCTTGCCGACGCGGTGCACGATCAGCACCTCGATGCCCGGCCAGCGCTCGCGCGCGCTCACGATGATCGCCTCTAGCGACTTCTCGGTCATGCCCGGATAGTGCTCGAGTTCCATCGCCTCGACGGTGCTGCCGTCGTTCAGATCACGCACCGTGCCGACGAAGCACGCCACCGCGCCGACCTTCGGATTGCGGGCGCGCAACGCGGCGACCTCGGCGGTGAGATCGAAATCTTCGGTTTGCACACGAACGGGCATAGCGGGCTCCTTGCGGTTCAACCGCCCGTGACGGGTGGGAAGAACGCGACCTCGCAGCCTTCGGTGATGCGCGTGCCGGCGTCGGTCATCACGTGATTGCAGGCCATGCGCAGCGCGCGGCCTTCGGCCAGCGTGTCGGCCCAGATGCCGCCGCGCACGCGCAGCCACGCGCGCACGTCGCCGACGGTCGCGACGCCCTCGGGCACCTCGACGGTTTCGTCGGCCAGGCCGAGCGCTTCACGCACGCTCGCGAAATATCGCAGTTGAATCTTCATGGGATGCCGCCGGCTCAGCCGGCCTCAATTCAGCAATTCGGAAAAAGGAATGAAGCGCACGGTTTCGCCCGCGCTGATCGCGTGATTGGGCGGATTGTCGATCAGCCCGTCGCCCCATACCGTCGACGTCAGCACGGCCGAGCTCTGGTTCGGGAACAGATCGAGGCCGCCCTCGGCATTGATGCGCGCCCGCAGGAATTCATTGCGGCGATCGGCCTTGCTCTGCGTGAAGTCCGCGCGCAGCGACAGCGCGCGCGGCACGACGGCCTGCACGCCGGCAAGACGCAGAATGAACGGACGCACAAACAGCAGAAAGGTGACGAAGCTCGATACGGGGTTGCCTGGCAGGCCGATGAAAAACGTCTCGGCTGAAGGGGCAGCGGGAGCCGCGGCTGAATCTTTTGCCGAGCCGCTGTCCGCGCCGCGGCGCACCGCGCCGAACGCCAACGGCTTGCCCGGCTTCATCGCGATCTGCCACATCGCGAGGCGCCCTTCCGCTTCGACGGCCGGCTTCACATGATCTTCCTCGCCGACCGACACGCCGCCGCACGTCAGAATGAGATCATGCGCCTGCGCGGCTTCCCGCAGCGTGGCGCGCGTCGCATCGAGACTATCGGCGACGATGCCGAAATCGCTCACCTCGCAGCCGAGCTTCTCGAGCAGGCCACGCAGCGTGAAGCGATTCGAGTTGTAGATCGCGCCGGGCTTGAGCGGCTCGCCAGGCATGGTCAGTTCGTCGCCGGTAAAGAACACGGCGACTTTCACGCGACGGCGCACGGGCAGTTCCGCGCAACCGACGGACGCCGCGAGCCCTAGCGCCTGCGGCGTGAGCCGCGTGCCGGCCGGCAGGATCACCGAGCCGCTGCGGATGTCCGCGCCTTGCGCGGTAATCCATTCGCCCGGCTGCGGGCTGTGCAGGATAGTGACTTCGTCGGCGGCGGCTTCCGTTTGCTCCTGCATCACGACCGCGTCCGCGCCCGGCGGCACGGTCGCGCCGGTGAAAATGCGCGCCGCCGTGCCGGGCTTCAGCGGCTCGGGCGCGTGGCCGGCGGGAATGCGTTGCGATACCGGCAGGCGGCGGTTGCCGTGAGCCGTCAGGTCGGCGGTGCGGATCGCGTAGCCGTCCATTGAACTCGTGTTCATGGGCGGCACGTCGAGCGGCGACACGACGTCGGCCGACAACACCCGGCCCGACGCTTCGAGCGTCGGAACCGACTCGTTGCCGTCGACGGCGCGCGCGGCGTCGAGCAAGGTCGCGAGTGCGTCGGCAGTGGCGAGCATCGGAGCGCGGGGCGTGGGAGTGGACATCTGTGGTTTCAGGCCGCTGGTCAAAAGAACATTGTAGCGGGCCAACGGCGAGCCTTGTCGGGTCGGCGATGCTGGCACCGACCCGCCCTTCGATACTCAGGCGCCCGTATTCGCGGCAATGAAGTCCTTCACGCGCTGCGCGTCCGCCGGCAACACTTCGAAGCGCTGCGGCAGCGACTCCAGTCCCGCGAACGCCGCCGGACGCTCCGGTTCGCGCAGCAGCGCTTCGCGAATCGTTTCACCGAACTTGATCGGCTGCGCGGTCTCCAGCACGATCATCGGAATGCCCGGCTGCAGATGTTCGCGCGCAACCTTCAGGCCGTCGGCGGTATGCGTGTCGATCATCGTGTCGTAGCGCTGGAACACGTCGCGGATCGCCTCGACGCGATCGTCGTGACTGCTGCGGCCCGACACGAAACCGAACTCCTTCACGCGCGCAAAGTCGCCGCTCGCCGCAAGGTCGAACCCGCCCTTTTCCTCGACGTCGCGGAACAGTTGCAGCACGCGCGACGGATCGCGGCCGAGCAGATCGAACACGAAGCGCTCGAAGTTAGACGCCTTCGAAATGTCCATGCTCGGGCTGCTCGTGTGATACGTCTCGGCCGCCTTGCGCACGCGATAGATGCCGGTGCGGAAGAACTCGTCGAGCACGTCGTTTTCGTTCGTGGCGACCACGAGCTTTTCGATCGGCAGACCCATCATGCGCGCGATGTGCCCTGCGCACACGTTGCCGAAGTTGCCCGACGGCACCGTGAACGACACGCGCTCGTCGTTGCTCTTCGTCGCCGCGAAGTAGCCCTTGAAGTAGTAGACGACCTGCGCGACGACGCGCGCCCAGTTGATCGAATTGACCGTGCCGATCTTGTACTGCGCCTTGAACGCGTGATCGTTCGACACCGCTTTCACGATGTCCTGGCAGTCGTCGAACACGCCCTCGACCGCGAGATTGAAGATGTTCGGGTCTTGCAGGCTGTACATCTGCGCGGTTTGAAACGCGCTCATTTTCTTGTGCGGCGACAGCATGAACACGCGAATGCCCTGCTTGCCGCGCATCGCGTATTCGGCGGCGCTGCCGGTGTCGCCCGAAGTCGCGCCCAGAATGTTCAGCGTTTCGCCGTGCTTCGCGAGCGCGTATTCGAACAGGTTGCCGATCAACTGCATCGCCATGTCCTTGAACGCGAGCGTCGGACCGTTCGACAGTTCGAGCAGCGACAGCGGCGCGCCGTTCTCGACGCCAAGCGTTTTCAGCGGCGTGATCTGCGCGGCGCTTTCGTCGTCGCGCACGTTGCTGTACGTAGCCGCCGTGTACGTTTTGCGCGTGAGCGCGCGAAGGTCTTCGGCGGGAATGTCGTCGCTAAACTTCGACAGAATTTCGAATGCGAGGTCCGCGTACGGCAGCGTGCGCCAGCGCGTGAGCTCGTCGGCGCTGACGCGCGGATAGTCGGCCGGCAGATAGAGGCCGCCGTCTTTCGCGAGACCGCCAAGCAGGATTTCGGAGAAGGTGTGGCGCTCGCCGGCTCCGGCGCCGCGCGTTGACAGGTAGTTCATAGTTGGCCTAGTTCAGCGCTTCCATGCGCAGCTTCGTGACTTGCGAGACAACGGTCTTCAATGCTTCGATCGTTTTGATCGCCGCGTTGACGTGCTTTTCGACCGTTTCGTGCGTGATCAGGATGATGTCGGTCTCGCCCTTGCCGTTGGCGTCGACCTGTTCCGATTCTTTCTGCAGCAGCGCGTCGATCGAGATACCCGTGTCGGCCAGAATGCGCGTGATGTCGGCGAGCACGCCGGTCACGTCGGCAACACGCAGACGCAGGTAGTAGCCGCTCGTCACTTCGTCGATGGGCAGAATCGGCGTGTTCGACAGACGGTCCGGCTGGAAAGCCAGATGCGGCACGCGATGCTCGGGGTCGGCCGTGTGCAGGCGCGTCACGTCGACCAGATCGGCGACGACCGCCGACGCCGTGGGCTCCGCGCCCGCGCCCTTGCCGTAGTAAAGGGTGGTGCCGACCGCGTCGCCGTGCACGACGACCGCGTTCATTGCGCCTTCCACGTTGGCGAGCAGACGCTTGGCCGGGATCAGCGTGGGATGCACGCGCAATTCGATGCCCTTGTCGGTACGGCGCGCGATGCCGAGCAGCTTGATGCGATAGCCGAGTTCCTCGGCGTATTTGATGTCGATCGCGGCGAGCTTGCTGATGCCCTCCACATACGCGCGGTCGAACTGCACCGGCACGCCGAACGCGATCGCGCTCATGATCGTCGCCTTATGCGCGGCGTCGATGCCTTCGATGTCGAAGGTCGGGTCGGCTTCGGCGTAGCCCAGTTCCTGCGCGGCCTTCAGCGCGGTCGCGAAGTCGAGCCCGCGGTCGCGCATTTCCGAAAGAATATAGTTGGTCGTGCCGTTGATGATGCCCGCGATGTACTGAATCTGATTGGCCGTCAAGCCTTCGCGCAGCGCCTTGATGATCGGGATGCCGCCCGCGACGGCCGCCTCGAACGCGACCATCACGCCGTTCGCGCGCGCCGCCTCGAAGATCTCGGTGCCGTGCACGGCGAGCAGCGCCTTGTTGGCCGTGACCACGTGCTTGCCGTTGCCGATTGCGCGCAGCACCAGATCGCGCGCCACGCCGGTGCCGCCGATCATTTCCGCGATGATGTCGATCGACGGATCGTCGACCACCGCGTTGAAGTCGTCGGTCAGCGCGACGCTCGCGGCTTGCGCGCCGAGCGCCGCCGTCGCCTTGGCCGGATTGCGCACGGCGATGCGCGCAATCTCGATGCCGCGGCCCGCGCGACGTTTGATTTCATCCTGATTGCGGCGCAGTACCGTGAAGGTGCCGCTGCCTACCGTGCCGAAGCCCAGCAGTCCAACTTTGATCGGTTCCATGCAGCGTGGTGTCGTGTAGTGATTAAGGGAATTCGGGTGCCGGTTGGCCGGTGCGCGCAGCGGACAGATCACGCGTTGCGCACCGTATTGTGCGCTACGCCGTGTGACGTTTGCGATAACCGTCGAGGAAGCGCGCGATCCGGTTGATGGAATCGGCCAGATCGTCGACGTTCGGCAGGAACACGACGCGGAAATGATCCGGCGTCTTCCAGTTAAAGCCGGTGCCCTGCACGAGCAGCACGCGCTCCTCCAGCAGCAGGTCGAGGATGAACTGCTGGTCGTTCTCGATCGGATAAATCTTCGGATCGAGGCGCGGGAACATGTAGAGCGCCGCTTCCGGCTTCACGCAGCTCACGCCCGGAATCGCCGTCAGCATGTCGTACGCGAGCTCGCGCTGCTTGTAGAGGCGCCCGCTCGGCACAATCAGGTCGTTGATGCTCTGATAGCCGCCGAGCGCGGTCTGGATCGCATACTGGCCGGGCACGTTCGGGCACAGGCGCATGGAAGCGAGAATGCCGAGCCCTTCGAAGTAGTCTTTCGCGTTGCGGCGGTTTTCGCCCGTGAGGCCCGAAATGAACATCCAGCCGGCGCGGTAGCCGCACGAGCGGTAGCTCTTGGACAGGCTGTTGAACGTGACGGTCAGCACGTCTTCGGACAGCGCGGCCATCGACGTGTGCGTCTTGCCGTCGTAGACGATCTTGTCGTAGACCTCGTCGGCGAAAATCACGAGGCCGTGCTGGCGCGCGATTTCGATGAGGCCGAGCAGCAGTTCGTCGGAATACAGCGCGCCGGTCGGGTTATTCGGATTGATGACGACGAGCGCGCGCGTATTCGGCGTGATTTTCGCGCGGATGTCGTCGAGGTCCGGCATCCAGCGGTTCGATTCGTCGCAGATGTAATGCACGGGCGTGCCGCCCGCGAGGCTCACGCCGGCGGTCCACAGCGGATAGTCGGGCGCGGGCAGCAGCACTTCGTCGCCGTCGTTCAGCAGCCCCTGAAGCGCCATCACGATCAGCTCGGACGCGCCATTGCCGATGTAGATGTCGTCCAGCTCGACGCCGTGCACGCCTTTTTGCTGCGTGTAATGCATGATCGCCTTGCGCGCGGCGAACACGCCCTTGGAGTCCGAGTAACCGGACGAACCAGGCAGATTCAGGATCATGTCCTGAATGATTTCGTCCGGCGCTTCGAAGCCGAACGGCGCCAGGTTGCCGATGTTCAGCTTGATGATGCGATGGCCTTCTTCTTCGAGCCGCTTCGCATGTTCGAGGACGGGCCCGCGAATGTCGTAGCAGACATTCAACAACTTGTTGGATTTGAGAATCGGTTTCACGGCGGGCACTTCATCCTGGTTAATGTCCTGGTTAATGTCCCGGTTAAAGGGCATTGAGGGCTTCAAGGCTTGAGCTCGGGGCTGGCGGCGAACGGCTCGGCCAACCGGCTCTGGCGAACAAATCGACGGACCGTGCAGGCTCGCCGATTGCGGAATTCGGGTGCGGCAACGCCGCGGGGCCGCCCGGGGTCGGGCCGCCCATGGTGGACGAAAGCGGGCGGAACCAGGTAGGTAGCCGGTGGGTCGCACCCCGAACCTTAGCGCCACTTGTGACGGCGCATGAGCAGGGGCGCCGCGAGGCGGCTGTAGGGTAGCCCCCTTTCCTTTCGGAAAAGGGGCCCCCTTGGAACTGTACGTGCGGCTTTCACCGCATACAGCTCGAGCCTACAAACAATGCTCCGTCTACGACGGGACCGGCTTCGTTACTACAAGTTTACCAGCGTGCACTTGCTGGTGGCAGTGCGGGTGAAGCAATACCCGGTTAGACAGCGAGTCCGACCCGCCATGCATCCGATATTCAAGATGATGGTCATGCCAGCCGGTGTCCTCCGTCAGGGCACAGCCACAGTGCGCACACAACCCGCTCTGCGACATATATAGCGTCGCCCATTGCTTCCGGTAACGCACCGATTCCCACATGCGTTCCTGACGCAACTGCTCGCCATACTGCTCCCACGTCGGATCAAAGGGATGGTAGTCCCCTTTCACCTTCTTGTGCCGTTTGATAACCGTACCGTTGATCTGGTACAGCTCAAACAGTCCCTTGCTGCCGTCTTTCCAAACCACGGGAGCGGCAAAGACCCATTGTCGTTCACCAACGGAGTGGAAGTACTTCTGTCCCACCCATCTGGCGTTCTTCTGCGGGTGTCGCCTCTTCGACCACCACCAGAGTCTCCGGAAAACCAGATACTCCATGCGGTTGTACGCCTGCTTGGCCACGACGGGACTGTGATACTGCGCCCAGCCCCGTAGCATCGGGTTCAGCAGCCGGATCAAATCCTCCTGCCTCACCGTCTTGTTGCCGCTGATCGTTTCCGACACCTTGCGATAGAACGCTTGCGCGTTTTTCTTGCTCGGCTTGATGAGCAGTTTTCCCGAGTACTTCCGGAAATTCCACCCAAGGAAATCGAAGCCGTCATCAATGTGGGTGATCCGCGTTTTTTCCTCCGACAGTCGCAGCCCCCGAACAGCAAGGAATGCTTCCACCCAAGGCTTGACCTCGCTCTCCAGCATCTCTTTCGAGTCGCCGGTGATCACAAAATCATCCGCGTACCGCACCACATTCACTTTCAGCTTCTTGGCCTTCGCGATCCCGAATTTCGCACCGAGATGCGCAACCAGTTCACGTTCCAACCCATTCAGCGTCACATTGGCCAGCGTCGGGGAAATGATGCCCCCCTGCGGCGTACCGGCCTCTGTCGCCTGCAACTGACCTTTATAAATCAGGCCAGCCTTCAACCACTTCAGCAGAATGCCTCTGTCCATTGGGACATTGGCAGCCAGCCAGTCGTGATTGATCCAGTCGAAGCAGCCTTTGATATCGGCTTCCAGCACCCATCGGGCAGAGCCCTTCTGGGACGTGGCGACGAAGATCTGCGACATGGCATCGGCCGTCGAACGATTGAGTCTGAACCCATATGAGTTCGGATCGCTCGTCGATTCCGACACCGGCTCCAGTGCCAGCAGATACAGGGCCTGCATCGCCCTGTCCCGCATGGTCGGAATGCCCAGAGGGCGCTCCTTTCCATTGGCCTTGGGGATAAAGACCCTCCGTAATGGCAGAGGCTTGTACCCACGCCGCTTCAACCTGCCGACAGCTGCCCATCGGCTCTCAGGCGAGTCCCATAGCTCGCGATCGACTCCGGCCGTTCGCGCACCCTGGTTCTGCGTAACACGTCGTACCGCGTACAGCTTTGCGGACAACGTGCGGGTCAGCATCCGTTGCAGGGCCTTCACCCTGCGCCAGTCACTTTCCCGCGTCGCCTTCGCAATTCGCATCTGCATCCCTCTCACGTTCCGTTCGACCCGACGCCAATCTACGGCGTACCAGTTGTCAGGCACGTGGGAAAGCGCAGATCCATCCTTCCGGACGGATACTTTCATGCTGCTCTCCTACCTTGGGTTGATCATTCCCACAGCAGAAGGCGCATCTTCCCCAGCGGGGTAGATACACCCCGCTAGGGAACAACAGTTGAACAAGCATGGGCGCATGCGCCCATACGTCATCCATGTACTACGCACGGACGCGAGCGTCCGTGTCTACCAAAGTACCAAGGTCTGTCAGCCATCTTGCGACGGTAGACCAGACGGAAGTCTGCCCGCTTTCGCGTGGGATGATGTCTCAACCCCTATCCGGGCCATTACAGCCCGGCATTCGCTTTTTCCGTCCTCCCATACCCGCACCGTCAACAGCGTTCCTTGCGGTCCACCTGCCAGCCAAACCGCGCTGGCAACGATACGGGCTTACCGCGTTCCCGGTATGTCACACGACTGACGTAGGTTCTGCCTATTCCCCGACGGTCCAACGACGACGCAATCCGACCTTCTAGCGGATTGACCGACCGCGCACCTTTTGGTTAGTGCCTACCAGCAGCTTTGGCACTGCATTATTAACGAGGTTTATCAGCAGTTCACTTACATTAACCTTATCAGCCAGCCTAGCTCCTCGACCCCATTGCTGCTAGGAGTCTCCGGATGACCACCTCACGGCATTCATCCGCCCGAAATCGCCGGGGGCTACATTGTCAGAGAAGCTTCACACCCCACCGTTACCAGTGACGCATGTCCTCCTAGGCTACTGCTGGTCGCACAGCAGGTTCCCTACCGCACAGGGGTTACCCTGTGCGGTTGAACAATGACAAACCGAGCTTGCGCTCGACCTACCCTGAAATCACATACTCCAATCCGCTTTGTTAGCGGAGTTGAAGCCGCTAACTGGGCGGAACCTGACGGTAATCAGGTCAATGCAATTGCGCACAAGAGTCCGAAGACTCCAACGCGTCTAAGGCTACGATTCCAAGCCAGACAAGCACCCGGTTTCGCTTGCTACACAAGGGGTGGCCACAAGGTGCCACCAATGGGACGGCTTTCGCCGTCCAGTCGATGCGACTCGCGTCGCACAAAAAGTTATAATTTAGCGGATTTTGGCCGACTTCCGCAATGCACCAGGCGTAACGGGAGCCTTTTGGGCCCTTTCCTGTCCCACTCGTGTAGAACCGCCCTGCTCGCCCCTCGTGCGATCAGCCCTTCAACACGCATGATGTCTCGCGACGACTTCGGAAAACGAATTTGAAATTACATCAGGATTCCAGCGGCGCCCTCAATACCGTCACCGGTTACGGCGCCGGCTATGTCGAAATCAATCTCGTGCGTCACGTGGGCAGCCTTCTCGTGCTGCCGGACGCGCCTGTCATCCCCTGGCCGGTTACGTCTTTCGAGCAGCTGAGCGCCGAGCTTTTCGCGATGCTGGTCGAGCCCGCGCCCGAGGTCGTGATATTCGGCAGCGGCGAGCGGCTGCGCTTTCCGCATCCGCGCCTGACGGCGGCGCTCACCGCGAAGCGCATCGGCGTCGAAACCATGGACTTCAAGGCCGCCTGCCGCACGTACAACATTCTGATGGCCGAGGGCCGCAAGGTTGCGGCTGCGCTGCTGATCGAAGGCTAGCGCGGCAGCCGACGCGCCGCCCGCGCGCGCCCGCGCCCGCTCTCGCCGCGTCACGCCCGATCACGTACACTGCGCGCCATCCGCGCGAGGCCGGCTGCGTGCCGCCATCTCCGAATAACAACGCGGCGCCGCGCGAGCGGCGTCGCCAGAAAGGTTTGAATCCATGAACGATACGCCGTCGAGGCTACCGCTCAACCGCACCGCCATCCTGCTGCTGGTGCTCGCCCTTGCCGTCATCTGGTTCGTGCCGCTCGGCTGGCGCCATCTGCTGCCGAGCGACGAAGGCCGCTACGCCGAAATGGCCCGCGAGATGTTCGTCACCGGCGACTGGATCACGCCGCGCTACAACGGCTACAAGTACTTCGAGAAACCGCCGCTGCAAACCTGGGCGAACGCGCTGACGTTCGCGTGGTTCGGCATCGGCGAATGGCAGGCGCGGCTCTATACGGCGCTGACCGGCTTTGCCGGCGTGCTGCTGATCGGCTACACCGGCGCGCGCGTGTTCAATGCGGCGACCGGCGTGTTCGCCGCGCTCGTGCTGGCGACCTCGCCGTACTGGAACCTGATGGGCCACTTCAACACGCTCGACATGGGCCTGTCGTTCTGGATGGAGCTCACGCTCTGCGCGTTGCTGCTCGCGCAGCGCCCCAACCTCAAGACTTCGTGCGAGCGCGGCTGGATGTGGCTGTGCTGGGGCTCGATGGCGCTCGCGGTCCTGTCCAAGGGTCTCGTCGGCGTGATTCTGCCGGGCGCGGTGCTGGTGCTTTACACGCTGATCGCGCGCGACTGGGCGGTGTGGAAGCGTCTGCATCTGATCGGCGGCCTGATCGTGTTCTTCGCGATCGTCACGCCGTGGTTCGTGCTGGTGCAGCAGCGCAATCCGGAATTCCTCAATTTCTTTTTCATCGTCCAGCAGTTCAAGCGCTATCTGACGCCTGAGCAGAACCGCCCCGGAGCGTTCTATTACTTTGTGCCGGTGCTGATTATCGGTTTCCTGCCGTGGCTTTCGGTGACCGTGCAAAGCGTGCGTCACGCGTGGCGTCTGCCGCGTCAGCCGAACGGCTTCGCGCCCGTCACGATGATGCTCGTCTGGATCGGCTTCATCTTCCTGTTCTTCAGCGCGTCGCACTCCAAGCTGCTGTCGTACACGCTGCCGATCGCGCCGGCCATCGCGCTGCTGATCGGCATGTATCTGCCGCTCGTCACGCGCGAGCAGTTGCGCCGCCATCTGACCGGCTATGTGCTGTTTCTCGTAGTCGCCGCGTTTGCCTCGCTGTTCCTGCCGCGCTTCGGCAGCGCGCGCAATCCGGCCGAGCTGTATGCCGAGTACCGCACGTGGGTGCTCGCGGCGCTCGCCGTTGCCTTCGTGCTGACGCTCGCCGCGCTGTGGCTGAATCGCCGTGGCCGCGCGAGCAGTCTCGGCGCCATCGCCAGTTTCGGCGCGGCATGGCTGCTGCTCGGCACGATCGCCGGGACGGGCCACGACGTGTTCGGCCGCCTCAGTTCCGGCGCGCCGCTCGCGCCCGCGATCAAGGCGCAGATGGCGAAACTGCCCGCCGACACGCCGTTCTACTCGGTCGGCGTGCTGGATCACACGCTGCCGTTCTACATCGGCCATACGATGACGATGGTCGAGCATCCCGACGAACTGGCGTTCGGCGTTTCGGTGGAACCGCAGAAATGGCTGCCTTCGGTGCAAGCATGGGTCGAGCGCTGGAAGGCCGACCGCTACGCGCTCGCGCTCATTCCGCCGTCCACCTACGACACGCTTCTCAAGCAGGGCCTGCCGATGCAGGTCATCGCGCGCGATTCGCGCCGCGTCGTCGTGATGAAGCCGCTCGCGGCGGGCGCGGCGGGCGCGGCGGCCGCGGCGCTGGAAAAACCGCAGCAGTGACCCTATATCAGGACCTGAACATTCGATGAACCCGATTTCCCTCTTTTGCATTCTTGCCGGCGTCACGTTGAACGCCGGTGCGCAGTTGTTGCTCAAAGCCGGTACGAATGCCGTTGGACACTTCGAATTCACCCGTGCGAACATCCTGCCGATCGCCTTTCGACTTGCGACGCAGCCACCGATCATCGGCGGTCTGGCGTGCTATGTGATCAGCGTCGTGGTGTGGATCGTCGGGCTGTCGCGCGTGGACGTGTCGATCGCGTATCCGATGCTGTCGCTCGGCTACATCGTCAATGCGTTCGCCGCGTGGTATCTGTTCGGCGAAGTGCTGTCGGTGCACAAGCTCGTCGGCATCGGCGTGATTCTGGTCGGCGTGGTGATACTTGCGCGCAGCTAGGCGCGTTGCGTGGAACGCCGTGGCAAGCGCCGCGGCAAACGCCGGGGTAAAGACAGCGTAAGCCGGCATCCATGCCGGCCAAGCAAAATGTAAGGTTCATCGCGGTATGCTCCGCGGTTGCACCCTTTTTCGGCCTTGGCCTCGAATCGCGCCCAGTGTGTTTCCACAGCGCCGTTCGGGCCCCGGCTTCATTGATCGAGCGAAGCATTCATGACCCAGTCAACCGTTGCGTCTCTGCCCTTCCTGCCGTTCGTCAAACCGGAAATCGACGAAGAAACGATTCAGGGCGTAGCCGATGTGCTGCGCTCCGGCTGGATCACCACGGGCCCGCAAAACCAGAAATTCGAGGCGGCGCTCTCCGAATTCTGCGGCGGCCGTCCGGTGCGCACGTTCAATTCCGGCACGGCGACGCTCGAAATCGGTCTGCGCATTGCAGGCGTCGGCGAAGGCGACGAAGTGATCACGACGCCCGCCTCGTGGGTGTCGACGAGCAACGTGATCTACGAGGTCGGCGCGACGCCGGTGTTCGCCGACATCGACCCGGTCACGCGCAACATCGACCTCGACAAGCTCGAGCAGGCGATCACGCCGCGCACCAAGGCGCTGATCCCCGTCTATCTGTCCGGCCTGCCCGTCGACATGGACCGCCTGTACGCGATCGCTCGCGCGCACAAGCTGCGCGTGGTCGAAGACGCCGCGCAGGCGTTCGGCTCGACATGGAACGGCAAGCGCATCGGCGCGATCGGCGACATGGTCTCGTTCAGCTTTCACGCGAACAAGAACCTCACGTCGATCGAAGGCGGCGCGCTCGTGCTGAACAATGAGGACGAAGCCGTGCTCGCGCAAAAGTACCGGCTGCAAGGCATCACGCGCACGGGTTTCGACGGCATGGATTGCGACGTGCTCGGCGGCAAGTACAACCTGACGGACGTCGCCGCGCGCGTCGGCCTCGGTCAATTGCCGCATCTGGAACGCTTTCTCGCGCAGCGCAGGAAACTCGCGCACGCGTACTTCGCCGGCTTCGAGGGCGGCGCGGCACAGAAGCTCGGCGTCGGTCTGCCGTTCGCCGACTTCGAGAACAGCAACTGGCACATGTTCCAGATCACGCTGCCGCTCGAAAAGCTTTCCATCGACCGTGCGGGTTTCATGAGTCAATTGAAAGACCGCGGCATCGGCTCCGGCGTGCACTATCCTGCGATTCACCTGTTCACGCTGTATCGCGCGCGCGGCTTTACGGAAGGCATGTTCCCGCACGCCGAGCGTTTCGGCGCGACGAATGTCACGCTGCCGCTCTTCACGCTGATGAACGAAGGCGACGTGGAGCGCGTCTGCCGCGCAGTCAATGAAATTTGCGAACAATACGGAAAATAAGCGGAAATGATTTATACGGAACAACGCGCCGTCACACCGGAAGTGTCGATCATCATTCCGGTGTACAACGAGGAAGCCGGGCTGGGCGCGCTCTTCGCGCGGCTCTATCCGGCGCTCGACGCGCTCGGCACGTCGTATGAAGTGATCTTCATCAACGACGGCAGCCGCGACAAATCCCCCGCGCTGCTCGCCGAGCAGTTCCGCGCGCGCCCCGACACGACCCGCGTGATCCTGCTGAACGGCAACTACGGGCAGCACATGGCGATTCTCGCGGGCTTCGAGCAGTCGCGCGGCGAGATCGTCATCACGCTCGACGCCGATCTGCAAAATCCGCCGGAAGAAATCGGCAAGCTGGTCTCGAAGATGCGCGAAGGCTTCGACTACGTCGGTACGATTCGCCTGCAACGCCAGGACAGCTTGTGGCGCCGCAAGGCTTCGCGCGCGATGAACCGTCTGCGCGAGCGCATCACGCGCATCAAGATGACCGACCAGGGCTGCATGCTGCGCGCGTACAGCCGGCACATCATCGACACGATCAATCGCTGCGGCGAAATCAACACGTTCATTCCGGCGCTCGCGTACACGTTCGCGCAGAATCCGGTCGAGATCGAAGTGGCGCACGAAGAGCGCTTCGCGGGCGAATCCAAGTACTCGCTGTATTCGCTGATCCGCCTGAATTTCGACCTCGTGACCGGCTTCTCGGTCGTGCCGCTGCAGTGGCTGTCGTTCATCGGCGTTATCCTGTCGCTCGGCTCCGCGGCGCTGTTCGTGCTGCTGCTGATTCGCCGCTTCATCATCGGCGCGGAAGTTCAGGGCGTGTTCACGCTGTTCGCCATTACGTTCTTCCTGCTCGGCGTGATCATCTTCGCGCTCGGGCTGCTCGGCGAATACATCGGGCGGATTTATCAGCAGGTGCGCGCGCGTCCGCGTTATCTCGTGCAGACCATTCTCGAAGAGCGCAACGGCACGGCGGTGGCCGACATGCCGCGTCAAACCGTCGTGCAGGCTGTTCAACCGGCGCCGATTGTCGACCAGCGCGATCACCGCGACCAGGGCCCGAACCGATGAAACCGCGCGCCGTCGTATTCGCGTATCACAACGTCGGCGTGCGCTGCCTGCAGGTGCTGCTCGCGCGCGGCGTGGACGTGGCGCTCGTCGTCACTCACGAAGACAGTCCGACCGAGAACATCTGGTTTGGCAGCGTCGCGAGCGTGGCGGCCGAGCACGGCATTCCCGTCGTGACGCCCGCCGATCCGAAAAGCCCGGAACTGCGCGCGGCGGTGAGCGCGGCGCGGCCGGACTTCATCTTCTCGTTCTACTACCGCCATATGTTGCCGGTCGACGTGCTCGCGCTCGCCGCGCGCGGCGCCTACAACATGCACGGCTCGCTGCTGCCGAAGTACCGCGGCCGCGTGCCGACCAACTGGGCGGTGCTGCACGGCGAAACCGAAACCGGCGCGACGCTGCACGAAATGGCCGCCAAGCCGGACGCGGGCGCGATCGTCGCGCAAACGCCGGTGCCGATCCTGCCCGACGACACCGCCGCGCAAGTGTTCGATAAAGTCACCGTGGCCGCCGAGCAGACGCTGTGGCGCGTGCTGCCCGCGCTGCTGGCGGGCGAGGCGCCGCATCTGCCGAACGATCTGTCGCACGGCAGCTACTACGGCGGGCGCAAGCCGGAAGACGGCCGCATCGACTGGAGCCAGCCAGCGCAACAGGTCTACAACCTGATTCGCGCGGTCGCGCCGCCCTATCCCGGCGCGTTTACCGACGTCGGCGGCCGGCGTTTTGTTGTTGCGCGCGCACGCCTCGCGACACCCGGCGCGCTTCGCCCGGATTTGCCGCCGGGCCTGCACGTAAGCGATAATGCCGTTTTCGCGATATGCGGCGACGGTCGCG
This sequence comes from Paraburkholderia sp. RCC_158, assembly GCF_041355255.1. Taxonomy (NCBI): domain Bacteria; kingdom Pseudomonadati; phylum Pseudomonadota; class Betaproteobacteria; order Burkholderiales; family Burkholderiaceae; genus Paraburkholderia; species Paraburkholderia sp. RCC_158. Next base: position 510,157 of record NZ_JBFUPM010000003.1, read on the forward strand.
CGATCGCCATCCACGAATTGCGGCACCAGCACGACGGCACCGAAACTGTCGTCACTCCGGCCGAATTCGCCCAGCTCATTCAAACTCCCCGACCTTTATGAAGAAAGTCCTGATCCTGGGTGTGAACGGCTTTATCGGCCATCACCTGTCCAAACGCATTCTCGAAACGACCGATTGGGAAGTCTTCGGGATGGACATGCAGACCGAACGTCTGGGCGATCTCATCAATCATGAGCGGATGCACTTCTTCGAAGGCGACATCACGATCAACAAGGAGTGGGTCGAATATCACGTCAAGAAGTGCGATGTGATTCTGCCGCTGGTCGCGATCGCCACGCCCGCCACTTACGTGAAGCAGCCGCTGCGCGTGTTCGAACTCGACTTCGAGGCGAACCTGCCCATCGTGCGTTCGGCGGTGAAGTACGGCAAGCACCTCGTGTTTCCGTCGACGTCCGAGGTCTACGGCATGTGCACGGACGAGCAGTTCGATCCGGAAGAATCGCAGTTGTCGTACGGCCCGATCAACAAGCCGCGCTGGATCTACGCGTGCTCGAAGCAGTTGATGGACCGCGTGATCTGGGGCTACGGCATGGAGGGCCTGAACTTCACGCTGTTCCGTCCGTTCAACTGGATCGGCCCGGGCCTCGACTCGATCTACACGCCGAAGGAAGGCAGCTCGCGCGTGGTCACGCAGTTCCTCGGCCACATCGTGCGCGGCGAGAACATCAGCCTCGTCGACGGCGGCGCGCAAAAGCGCGCGTTCACCGATATCGACGACGGCATCGGCGCGCTGATGAAGATCATCGACAACAAGAACGGCGTCGCGACGGGCAAGATCTACAACATCGGCAATCCGACCAACAACTTCTCGGTGCGCGAACTCGCGCACAAGATGCTGACGTTGGCCGCGGAATTCCCGGAATACGCCGAGACCGCGAAAAAAGTGCAACTGGTCGAGACGTCGTCGGGCGCGTACTACGGCGCGGGCTATCAGGACGTGCAAAACCGCGTGCCGAAGATCGACAACACGATGCAGGAACTCGGTTGGGCGCCGAAGTCGACCTTCGACGAAGCGCTGCGCAAGATTTTCGAAGCGTATCGCGGCCACGTCGCCGAAGCACGCGCGCTCGTCGAACAGCAATAAGGGCTGATCCTTGGCCCGTATCGTCCTGAAGATCGACGTCGACACGCTGCGCGGCACACGCGAAGGCGTGCCGAATCTCGCGCGTATTTTCGATCGCTTCAAGGCGCGCGCCACCTTCCTCTTTAGCCTCGGGCCCGACCACACCGGTTGGGCGATGCGCCGCGTGCTGCGGCCGGGCTTTCTGAAAAAGGTGTCGCGCACGTCGGTGGTCGAGCACTACGGCATCAGGCAACTGATGTACGGTGTGCTGCTGCCGGGGCCGGATATCGGCGTGAAGGCGTCGGCGGAGATGCGCGCGATCCACGAAGCCGGTTTCGAATGCGGCATTCACACGTGGGACCACGTCTATTGGCAGGACAACGTGCGCTCGAAAGATCGCGCGTGGACCGCGGCGCAAATGCAGCAAAGCCATGATCGTTTCGTCGATATTTTCGGCGCGCCGCCGCTCACGCATGGCGCAGCCGGCTGGCAGATGAACGGCCACGCGTTCGAGCAGATCGACGCGTGGGGCATGCACTACGCGTCCGACGGCCGCGGGCATTCGCCGTATCTGCCGGTCGTCGACGGCAAGACGCTTGCGCATGTGCAGATGCCGACCACGCTGCCCACGCTCGACGAAGTGCTCGGCGTGAACGGCGTGGACGAACACAACGTGGCCGCGTTCATGCTGAAGCACACGGAAAACAATCCGCACGATCAGGTCTTCACGCTGCACGCGGAACTCGAAGGGCAAAAGCTCGCGCCGATCTTCGAACAGTTGCTGAACGGCTGGCGCGCGCAAGGCCATACGTTTGCGACCATGGGCGACTATTACGCGGCGCTGGACCGCGGCGCGCTGCCATCGTACCCTGTTACGTGGGGCGAAATTCCAGGGCGCTCCGGCGAGTTGATCGTCCAGCCGTGACGGGTCGGTCGGCACACTTCCAGTCGACGCAGCCTTCGTTGCCATCCGGTTGGTATTCGATTACAGACCGGCAGACTGCCCTGATGCCCAGCCGCCACGCGAGACTATGCGCGCACCGGTAGCCCCTCCCCCAAAAAGTTTCGATGCCAGGCCCGCGCCGCCATAACGCGCACGCCGACCATAACAACCGGAGAACCTCGTGCCCATCGCAGTCGATAAACCCATCCCCGACTTCACCGCTGCCGCTACCGGAGGCGAGATCACGCTGTCCGGCCTGCGGGGTAAGAAGGTGGTGCTGTACTTTTATCCGAAGGACAACACGCCGGGCTGCACGACCGAAGGTCTGCAGTTTCGCGATCTGTATCCGAAGTTCAAGAAAGCCGGCGCCGAAATTCTGGGCGTCTCGCGCGACAGCCTGCGCTCGCATGACAATTTCAAGGCGAAGCTCGAATTGCCCTTCCCCTTGATCTCGGACCCCGAAGAAAAACTGTGCGCGCTCTTCGGCGTCATCAAAATGAAGAAAATGTATGGCAAAGAAGTGCGGGGAATCGAGCGCTCCACGTTCCTTATCGACGGTGACGGCGTGCTGCGGCAGGAGTGGCGCGGCGTGAAGGTGCCGGGCCATGTCGACGAAATTCTGGAGGCTGTACAAGCGCTTTGAGGCGCGTTATATTGGGTTGCAATGAGTGCCTGTCCACCCCAAATTTTTCGTCGCTGCGCAAGACTTGACGGTCATATCGCCGTCGTCGCCCTCATCGGGACTGGCGGAGTCGTCAGGCGCAACGCGAACACCGTAGGCGAGCCGCTTGCCCCGTACGACGGGGCGGCGGCTTTTTTAATTGCGCGCAGCCGTTCGTTCATTCGGCCACGCGTTTCCGTTAAGGAGCCGATCGAAGACCAGGCGAACCGGCATCTCTAGACCGAATGCGCGCCTCCGGGCGCAAACTGCGTGCGCAACATCGGCACCGGCAGAATGCGACAGGCGGCGCACGATATGCGACCCGATAATTTCGAGGGAAACCATGCCTTTGCCTACCCCCCCGAGCAAGCTCGGCAATCTCCTGCCCCCTGACGAATACAAGGCCAAGCCCGCCGCGCCGGCGCGCTCGGCCGCGAAGAAACAGGCTGAGGGAGAATCCGCGGTGCCGGCCGACTACGGCCGCGCGAATGTCGCCACGCCCATGGCGCACGCCGCCAATGCCGCGACCACCTTGCGGCCGGTGCCGGCATCGTCGGCTGCCGCCACCGCGTCCGCCGCAGGCGAGGCCGCGCAGTCACGCGGCGCGTCGGGCTCCGGGCGCAAGACCCGGCAAACCGCCGCGCTGCTGCAGCCGGTTCCCGCAGCGCGTCCGCAGGCCGAGCCCGCTGTCGAGCCGTCCGCCGAACCGCAGCCGGCCATCGCGCGCAAGCCAGGCGCGAAGCAACCCGCCGCCAGCGCGCCCGCTGTCGCGCCAACCGCGCGCGGCACGAGCAAAAAACGCGGCACGGACGCCCAGTTGGTCGAGATGCAAAAGCTCTTCGTGCTCGACACCAACGTGCTGATGCACGATCCAAGCTGCCTGTTCCGTTTCGAGGAGCACGACGTCTATCTGCCGATGATGACGTTGGAGGAACTCGACAACCACAAGAAAGGCATGTCGGAAGTCGCGCGTAACGCCCGTCAGGTGAGCCGCACGCTCGACGCGCTGGTCGCGAACGCGGGCAACATGTCCGACGGCATTTCGCTCGCGCGGCTCGGCAGCCGCGAGGCTTCCGGGCGCCTCTACTTCCAGACGAAGCTGACGGCGATCGAACCGGTCGAGGGCTTGCCGGAAGGCAAGGCCGACAATCAGATTCTCGGCGTGGTGCGCGCGTTGCAGCGCGACCGGTCGGATCGCCAGGTCGTGCTGGTGTCGAAAGACATCAACATGCGCATCAAGGCGCATGCGCTCGGCTTGCCCGCTGAAGACTACTTCAACGACCAGGTGCTCGAGGACAGCGATCTGCTGTATTCGGGCATCCGCGCGCTGCCGCAGGACTTCTGGACCCGCCACGCGAAGGGCATGGAGAGCTGGCAGGACACCAAGACCGGCACCACGTATTACCGCGTGACCGGGCCGCTGTGTCCGTCGATGCTCGTCAACGAGTTCGTGTATCTCGAGCCGCAGAACGGCGAGCCGGCGTTCCATGCGCTCGTTCGCGAGCTCAACGGCAAGACGGCGCTGCTGCAAACGCTGCGCGACTACGGCCATCACAAGAACAACGTGTGGGGCATCACCGCGCGCAACCGCGAGCAGAATTTCGCGCTGAACCTGTTGATGAATCCGGAGATCGACTTCGTCACGCTGCTCGGCCAGGCCGGCACCGGCAAGACGCTGGTGGCGCTCGCAGCGGGGCTCGCGCAGGTGCTCGACGACAAGCGCTACAACGAGATCATCGTGACGCGCGCGACCGTGCCCGTCGGCGAGGACATCGGCTTCCTGCCCGGCACTGAAGAGGAAAAGATGCAGCCGTGGATGGGTGCATTCGACGACAACCTCGAAGTGCTGCAGAAAACCGACGACGCCGCGGGCGAATGGGGCCGCGCCGCGACGCAGGAACTGATCCGTTCGCGCCTGAAGATCAAGAGCATGAACTTCATGCGTGGCCGGACGTTCGTGGACAAGTATCTGATCATCGACGAGGCGCAAAACCTGACACCCAAGCAGATGAAGACGCTGGTCACGCGCGCCGGGCCGGGCACGAAGATCATTTGCCTCGGCAATATCGCGCAGATAGACACGCCTTATCTGACGGAAGGCAGTTCGGGTCTGACGTACGTGGTCGACCGTTTCAAGGGTTGGGCGCACAGCGGGCACGTGACGCTGGCGCGCGGCGAGCGTTCGCGCCTCGCCGACTACGCATCGGAAATCCTTTAAAGATCAACCGGCTGGCCGTCAGGCCGGTTACCGCTCAAGCCGCGCCCCGCTTTGCCGGGGCGCGGTTTTTTTATGGCTGCGGCGTCTTTGGCAGGCAACACTTAGCGTGTGAACTTCAAGTAATTTGTCAAGAATTCTTGCCGGTTGCGCGTTTCACCGGCTACCATCCGGACATCGTCCGCCTTTAAACGAGCGTTTACCGCCTTCCCTTTCATGCGCCGACTCGCCCTCTCGCTACTGACCGTCGTGCTGCTCGCCGCGTGTGCCGGCGCGCCGCAGAAGACGTCGTCGCGCGCGGGAAGCTCCGTCGTCGTCGCAAACGGGGCGTATCGGCCGCCGCCGCCGGGCTTTCCGAACTTCGTGGACCACAGCATCGGCCGCGAGGAAATCTCCATTCAGGCGATGAGCCTCGTCGGCGTGCCCTACCGCTGGGGCGGCAACACGCCCGATAGCGGCTTCGATTGCAGCGGCCTGGTTCGCTACGTGGTCGCGCGCGCGGCTTCGGTAAATTTGCCGCGCACGACCGCGGATATGAGCGGACGCGGCGAATCGGTCGAACCCGACGAGATAGCGCCGGGCGATCTGATCTTCTTCAACACGACTGGGCGCCCGCACTCGCATGTGGGCATCTACGTGGGCAAGCTGCGCTTCGTGAATGCGCCGTCGACGGGCGGCACCGTGCGGCTCGACTACCTGACCAATCCGTACTGGGCAAAGCGCTTCGACGGCATCCGCCGTATGGCCGGCCCGGCCGCCAAGCCGGCGCCGTTCGACGCGCCGAGCTATCAGGCTGCGGCGCCGCAGCCGGAGGCCGCGGCTGCGGGTGGGTATGGCGGTGGTCAAGGCGGTGCGGCGGCGATCGCTTATGGCGGTGCCCGCGCGAGCGCCGCGAATACGCCGTCTGTGACGGCGAAGACGGGTTCGGACTACGCCGCCGATGCTGGACTTTCGCAAACCACCACGGCTCGGGTTACCGGACAACCGCGAGTGACATCGAACGCGACTGGCGATTCGGCCGCGCTCTCGACGGTCTCAACGGCAGCGACCCGCGCGCCGCAAGCCGATCCGTTCGAGCCGCCGCCGCCCGGGATGACCGCAGCGCAATTGCAGGCCCGCGCGGCCGGCGCCGTCTCGCCGACGCCGGTTGCGTCGACGCGGGCAAGCGCCTATGGCAGCAACAACGACAGCGGCGGCAGTGGAACGCCCGTTCAAGCGCAATCGACAGCCACAGCGCGCGCGATGCCGCAGACGGCGAGCGCCGCTACACCGGACGCCATCGATGCAGCCGCCGACGCTTTCGAACCGCCGCCACCGGCTTCGATCGCCGCCCGCCAGGCGCGCCTTGCGCAGCAGACTCAACAAACGGGGCAAGCCCAGCGCGCAGGTGAAGCACAGGCGGATGACGGCGCCGTGCAAATCATGCGCGCCTCGACGGCCTCGCGACCCACACCCGCTCCTTCGCAGACCAACGACGACCCGATCGCCCGTTTCGCCAACGGCAAGTTCTAGCGAAAGCGGCGACCCCAGCACGCGCCAACGCGCGCGCCCTTATACATGCTGGTTAGTTGCCTGGAGACAAAGCATCCGCCATCTGCAGTGCGGTCAATCTGCTTCGCAATGCTGATAAATACGCGAACTAAACGCGCACACAATGTCCCAGCGATGAATCGGATTCGTCCGATCGGCACGTCCAGAAACACCGCGCGCAGCCTGGCTCGGTCAGCACGCGGACGCCGCCGATCTGCTATCGTCATCGGTATTCTTCCGAAGCGGGTGACGACAATGGATCTCGGGCTGAAAGAAAAAGTGGTCTTGATTACGGGTGGCAGCAAGGGCATTGGCTTTGCGTGTGCCCGCGCGTTCGCGATCGAAGGTGCGAAGGTCGCGATCGTTTCGCGCGATCCCGCCAACCTGGCGCGCGCTTACGAGCAGCTTAAACAGGAAGGCTTGCACGTGCATCGCACGCGCGCCGATCTGCACGAACCGCACAGCGCCGCGGACATCGTCGAGGAAGTGACTACCGCCGTCGGCCCGATCGATGTGCTGGTCAACAGCGCCGGCGCGGCGCGCCGCTACGACCCCGAAACGCTCGATGCCGACGCGTTTCGCGCCACGATGGAAGCCAAGTATTTCCCGTACATCTACCCGCAACAGGAAGTGCTGCGCCGGATGGCGGAGCGCGCGAAAAGAGGCGATGGCGGCGACCCGGGGACGATCGTGAATATCATCGGCATGGGCGGCAAGATCGCGAGCGACATCCATATTGCCGGCGGCGCCGCAAATGCCGCGCTGATGCTCGCCACGGTCGGCCTCGCCCACTACTACGCGCGTTACGGCATCCGGATCAACGCGATCAATCCGGGCGCGACGCTGACCGAGCGCGTCGAGGAAGCGGTCCAGCTCGAGGCGACGCAGCAAGGCATCGGGAGCGCGGAAGCGCTGGCGCGCGGACAGGCGAAGGTGCCGCTCGGGCGCTATGCAAAACCGGAGGAAATCGCGGACGTCGCGCTATTTCTGGCGAGCCGCCGCGCGAGTTATGTGACGGGCGCGATCGTGCCGATGGATGGTGCGAGCGCGCCGTTGATATGAGGTGAGGCGTTGAGCCTGGCCGTTTTGGGCTTGGCCCGTTCATCCGCCCGCTGGCGATACAGCCGTTGACCTGCACCGCTGCCACGCTGTGTTACGCCTACCGGGCGGACGACAACAGCGTCCCCCGCCGGCAGGCCGTGAAACTTACAGGAAATGGTGGCCGAGCCACCATGCGACGGCGGCGAGCGCCGCCGAAGCCGGGATCGTCAGAATCCAGGCCCACACGATGTTGCCGGCCACGCCCCAGCGCACCGCGCTCAGCTTCTGCGTCGCGCCGACGCCGACGATCGCGCCGGTGATCGTATGCGTGGTGGACACCGGAATACCGAGCCACGAGGCGGTGAACAGAGTAATCGCCCCGCCCGATTCCGCGCAAAAACCGCCAACCGGCTTCAGCTTCGTGATCTTCTGCCCCATGGTGCGGACGATTCGCCAGCCGCCGAACAACGTTCCTACGCCCATCGACAGATAGCAGCCGCCGATCACCCACAACGGCGGCGCATCGGCGAGCGACGATGCATAGCCCGTCGCGATCAGCAGCATCCAGATAATGCCGATGGTTTTTTGCGCGTCATTGCCGCCGTGCCCAAGACTGTACAAACCGGCGGACACCAGTTGCAGGCGGCGGAAGCGCCGGTCGACCTTGCTGGGCGGCGTGCGGAAATAGATCCACGACACGGCCAGCATGAAGAACGAGCCGAGCACGAAGCCGAGCAGCGGCGAGACCAGAATAAACGTCACGGTCTTCATGAGCCCGTCGAAATTCAGCGAGCCCCAGCCGGACTTGGCGAGCGCCGAGCCCACGAGCCCGCCGATCAGCGCGTGCGACGAACTCGACGGAATGCCGTAGTGCCACGTGATGACGTTCCACCCGATCGCGCCGACGAGCGCGCCGAAAATCACGTAGTGATCGACGATGGCCGGGTCGATCGTGCCCTTGCCGACCGTCGCGGCGACTTTCAGATGGAACACGAAATACGCGATGACGTTGAACGCCGCGGCGAACGCGACCGCCTGCTGCGGCTTCAGCACGCCGGTCGACACGACGGTGGCGATCGAATTCGCCGCGTCGTGAAAGCCGTTCATGAAGTCGAAAATCAGCGCGACGGCGACCAGGGCGGCGACCACCCAGATAGCGAGTTGTATCGATTGCATTATGCGTTTTCCAGCACGATGCCTTCAATGATGTTCGCTACGTCTTCACACTTGTCGGTGATCGTTTCGAGCAATTCGTAAATCGCCTTCAGCTTGATAAGCGTCTTGACGTTGTCCTCTTCGCGAAAGAGTTTCGACATGGCCGCGCGCAGCACGCGGTCCGCTTCGGATTCGAGCCGGTCGATTTCCTCGCACGCCTTCAGAATCTGGCTTGCCTGCTTCATGTCCGACAACAGTCTCACCGCGAACTGCACGCGCTCGGACGTCGCCGTGCAGATGTGCGCGAGCTGGCTCGCCTCGGACGTGACCGACTGCACGTCGTAAAGGGAAATGGCGGTGGCGACGTCCTCCATCAGATCGAGGATGTCGTCCATCGTGGTGATGAGCTTGTGGATTTCGTCGCGGTCGAGCGGCGTGATGAACGTCTTGTGCAGCAGGTCGATGGTTTCGTGCGTGAGCTTGTCGGCAGCCTTTTCGGCCTTTTGCACGTTTTGCTTGTGGGTTTCCGCGTCCTGCAGATTGTCGATCAGCAGTTCGAGTTCGCGGCTCGCCGAGACGATGCACTCTGCATGCGCGTTGAAAATATCAAAAAACTTGCCCTCGGTGGGCATGAATCGACCGAACATTGGGATCCCGAAAATTGGTCACATAATGGCTGACATAAAACCGCCATATTGTACCGTTGCAGGATCGATGTCGCACTTTGCAAAGCGCGGTTACAACAGCGCCATTGCTTCGGCGCTGCTTTTGGTCGCCGCTTTCGTGCTACGTCATCGATTCGCGGCTGCTCGCCGCTTTATTTGCCGTGCTACTCACCACGCTACTCGCCGTAGAAGTTCTGCGTGCCGGCAAAGTTGTCGAACTTCGTGAATTGACCGTGGAACGTGAGCCGAACCGGCCCGATCGGACCATTCCGCTGCTTGCCGATAATGATTTCCGCCGTGCCTTTGTCAGGGCTGTCGGGGTTATACACTTCGTCGCGGTAAATGAAGAGGATCACGTCGGCGTCCTGTTCGATAGCGCCCGATTCACGCAAGTCCGACATGATCGGCCGCTTGTTCGGACGCTGTTCGAGGCCGCGATTGAGCTGGGACAAAGCAATTACCGGTACGTCCAGTTCCTTCGCGAGACTCTTGAGCGAACGCGAAATCTCCGAGATTTCGGTCGCGCGGTTTTCGCCGGACGACGACCCGCTCATCAGCTGCAAATAGTCGATGATGATGAGCCCGAGCTTGCCGCACTGGCGCGAAAGCCGCCGCGCGCGCGAGCGCAGTTCCATCGGATTCAGACCGCCGGTTTCGTCGATGAAAATCTGTGCCTCGCTCATTTTCTGCACGGCGTGCGTGAGCTTCGGCCAGTCCTCGTCGGTCAGGCGGCCGGTTCGCATGCGGTGCTGGTCGAGCCGGCCGACCGAGCCGAGCATACGCATGGTGAGTTGGGAGCCAGGCATTTCCATCGAAAACACGGCGACCGGCAAGCCGTATTCGACCGCGACGTATTCGCCGATATTCATCGAAAACGCCGTCTTACCCATCGACGGACGCCCTGCGACGATGATCAGCTCGCCGCCGTGCATGCCCGAAGTCATGCGGTCGAGGTCGACGAAGCCCGTCGGCGTGCCCGTCACATCGCTCGGATTGGCCGTGTGGTAAAGCGTATCGATGCGTTCCACGACTTCGGTGAGCAGCGGCCCGATTTCGAGAAAGCCCTGGGTGCCGCGCGCGCCGTCTTCGGCGATCGAAAACACCTTCGACTCCGCTTCGTCCAGCAGTTGCCGGACTTCCTTGCCTTGCGGGTTGAAGGCGTCTGCCGAGATTTCATCGGCAACCGAAACGAGCCGGCGCAGCACCGCGCGATCGCGCACGATCTCGGCGTAGCGCCGGATATTCGCCGCGCTCGGCGTGTTTTGCGCAAGCGCATTCAGATAGGCAAGCCCGCCGACCTCTTCCGCCTTGCCCGAGGTGCCGAGCGCTTCGTACACGGTAATGACGTCGGCCGGACGCGTGGCCGCGATCAGCTTGCCGATGTGCTCGAAGATGATGCGGTGGTCGTAGCGGTAGAAATCGCTTTGCGACAGAAAGTCGGCGATGCGGTCCCACGCGGCGTTATCCAGCAGCAAGCCGCCCAGCACCGATTGCTCGGCCTCGATCGAATGCGGCGGGACTTTCAGCGACTCGAGTTGGGGATCTTTGGACGGTGCGTTCATGGAGAGGGATTATCGTGGAAATGAGGCGACCGCGGCCAGCAGGAAATCAATTTGACGCGCACAAAAAAACAGGGGCCGGTTGCCCGGCCCCTGCCTTTAGCCAGCAACTTCCTGGCCGATACTATCGGATGCTCGACGCAGCCGGTTTAAACGTGCTCGCCGAGCACCGACACCGTCACGTCCACAACCACGTCGGTGTGCAGCGAAACCTGGATCGGGTGGTCGCCCACCAGCTTCAGCGGGCCTTCCGGCAGACGCACTTGCGCCTTTTCCACTGCGAAGCCTTGCTTGCCCAGCGCTTCAGCGATGTCAGCGTTCGTCACCGAGCCGAACAGACGGCCGTCGACGCCGGCCTTCTGGCCGATCTGAACCGTCGAGCCAGCCAGCTTTTCGCCTTGAGCTTGAGCAGCAGCCAGCTTTTCAGCGGCGATCTTTTCGAGTTCGGCGCGGCGAACTTCGAATTCAGCCAGCGCTTCTTTCGTTGCGCGGCGAGCCTGCTTGTTCGGGATCAGGAAGTTACGTGCGTAACCGTCCTTGACCTTCACGATGTCGCCCAGGTTGCCCAGATTGACGACTTTTTCCAGAAGAATGATTTGCATTCGGATGCTCCTTATCGCGTCGTCGGGTTAGGCCTTGTGCTGGTCGGTGTACGGCACGAGCGCGAGGAAACGCGCGCGCTTGATTGCCGTATCCAGCTGGCGTTGATAGTGCGACTTCGTACCCGTGAGACGCGCCGGCGTGATCTTGCCGTTTTCGCCGATGAAGTCCTTCAGCGTTTCGATGTCCTTGTAGTCGATGTACTCGACGCCAGCGGCCGTGAAACGGCAGAACTTCTTGCGCTTGAAGAGCGGATTTTGTTGCTGACGACGCTTGTCGAATTTCTTACCAGTCGGGCGGGGCATGTTCAGTCCTTTCCAATGTCCTGCAATGCTGTGATGTGAAATACCAGAGTTCTCGCGTTGCGGTGCTTTTTAGCCAGGAAGCCTGTGAAGAGCGTTTCGACGCCCATCGGACAGCTTTCCAGCTTACCGCTCGCCTCGCCTGCGGCTACTGCCTGCATGGTCAGTTCGACTTGCCGGGCAATCCCGGCTTCGACGACTTCCGTGCGGTGCTGCAACGTGCAGCCTGCAATCGGAACGCCGGCGGGTGTGTACCGCACCGGTTCGCGTTCGACGACGCTGGCCGTAAGTTGCAGCCGGTTCATGTAGCCTTTGGCAAGAGCGGCGCGCTGTGCTCTGGTAGCTTAAATTGGGTGTCTTAAGCCTGCGCTTCGGACGGTTGCGTAGCAGCCGACTTCTTGGCTTCTTCGCGCTGCACTTCCTTCATCATCGGCGACGGGCCGGTTTCGGCCTTCTTCATCTTGACGATGAGGTGACGCAGAACTGCGTCGTTGAACTTGAACGCGTGTTCCAGCTCGTCGAGCGTGGTCTGGTCGCATTCAATGTTCATGCAGACGTAGTGAGCCTTCGCGAGTTTCTCGATCATGTAGGCCAGTTGGCGACGGCCCCAGTCTTCGATACGGTGGATCTGGCCACCGTGCGAGGTGATCGTGCTCTTGTAACGCTCGATCATGGCGGGCACCTGCTCGCTCTGATCGGGATGCACGATAAAGACGATTTCATAATGACGCATACACACTCCTTGTGCTGACTTATGGATAGAAGCCACCCGGGCGTCGAACCGGTGTGGCAAGTGAGAAGCCGAAGATTGTAGCCCGATTGGGGCCGGGTTGCAAGGCATCGAACCGCGCCAGCACGCGGTTCGGGCGCGTTTTCAGGCATTTAGCGAACGCGCCCCGGTGCGGGCGCCGGCTTGCCGCGCCGGCTCAACCGCTCTCGGTGCGCGCGCTGCCGGCCGCCAAGCGCGCCTTCAACGCCGTTTCGAGACCGCTCAGCGCGTCGGGCGCGGCGTCCGTGATCGCCCACCAGGTCATGCCCTCGGCGTCCCAGTGCGCGAGCGAATAGCCTTCGCGGGCAAGCGCCGCCGGCGCGCCGCCATCCGTGCCGCCCGTCTGCGGGAACACGTAGACGTCGATCACGTGCTTGCGGTAACGGTAGACCAGCACGGCGACCCGTCGATGCGCGAGGTAATCGAGCCGCCCGCCTTCCAGCGCGAAGCCGCTCGCCGCGAGGTCCTCGACCGGCGGCGAATAATCCAGCCGGCCGTTGAACCAGGGCTTGACGGTATGCCGGTCCGTCGAAATCACGTCGATGTCGCGGCCCGACACCTGCGCACGCACATGGCTCGCCACGAGTTCGTCGGCGAACGGCGCGAAGTCGGCGGGACGGCGCAGGTTGAGCGTCACTGTGACGGCCAGCGCGCCGAAGGCGACGACGAGCGGCACCAGCCAGCCGGACGCGAGCGGCGCTGCCACGCCACGAGGCGCCGCCGGACGGCTCCCCCCGCCCAATGCGCCCTGCCCACCCTCGGCGGAACGCCCGCCGAACCATCTGTCGATCCGATCGCGCAAACCACCGCCTAGCCTGCGCGGCCGCTCGCCGCCCAACGGCTGCGGCGCCGGCGCGCGCCCCGCCTGCTCCGCCTCAGCGCCCGCACCCCGCGCTCCAGCGTCTTCCGCGCCGCTTTGCGTCTCCGGCAAGCCCGCCAGAATGCGCGAGCGCAACGACTGCGGCGCGCGATGATAAGGCGCCGTGCGCAGCGCGTGGCTCATCGTCCGGAGGTTCTCGCTTTCGCGCCGGCAAGCCTCGCAGCTCTCGATATGCTGCTGGACGCGCCGTGCGTCCGGCGCGGGCAATTCGCGATCGGCGTTCGCATCGAGGAGCGGCCGCGCTTCGTTACAGTCCATCTGGCGTCTCCTGAGCGTTGCCGGCGGACGCGCCGCCGCGTTTGTTGAGCGATCTGCCGTTGGCGACGGCCCGAAGCGGCGTCACCGACGCGCTCGGCGCGCCCGCCCCGTCGCGCGGTTCGCCGAGGAGCGCCGCGAGCTTGCGCCGCCCGCGTGCGAGCCGCGACATCACCGTGCCGATCGGCACATCGGCGACCTGAGCGATCTCGCGATAACCCATCTCTTCCAGTTCGCGCAAAATCAGCACCTCGCGATACTCGACGGGCAGCAGCGCGAGCGCCTCGTGCACGCGCTTCGCGTCCTCGTCGCGGATCAGGAGCGCCTGTGGATCGGCGCCGCCCGCGCTCCACCCCTCGAACGTGGCGTCGTCCATCGTGTCGTCGAACTCCACTGTTTCATGCGACGACGCGCGCCGCCGCCACTCCGTGTACCAGGTGCGGCGCACGATCGCGAGCAGCCACGGCCGCGCCGAATCGCCGCGGAACGTGTCGAAAAAGCGGAACGCGCGCATGAAGGCTTCCTGCACGACGTCGTCGGCATCGTTCGAATTGCCGCACAGCCAGCGCGCGAGGTTGTACGCGGCGTCGAGATGCGGTAGCGCGAGCTGCTGGAAACGGCGGCTGCGCGCGGCATCGGTCCCGCCATTCGCGCGGGCAGCGTCTGAATCGGCGTCTGAATCGATCTGGACCACCTCGGCCCTCCAGGGCATGTGCGGCTATGCGGTGCGGTTCGTCGTCAAGCTTCACATCGCATAACCGGCCATGCGCCGAGTTTATTCCCGCCGCGGCGCGCCGCTGACAAAAAACCGCGGCAGAACCTGAAACAGCGCTAATACGCGGGCCGGTTCCAGTAGTCGTCGCTCGCGTAAATCTCCTTCAGATAATCGATGAAATAGCGCACCTTGGCCGGCACGTAGCGCTGTTGCGGGTAGACCGCGAGGATGTCGTAGTCGGGCAGCGCGAATTCGTCGAGCACCGTTTCGAGTTCACCGCGCGCGAGCTGCTGCTGGATTTCCCACGTGGAACGCCAGCCGAGGCCGAGCCCTTCGGACACCCAGCGGTGCAGCAGTTCGCCGTCGTTGCAGTCGAGCGTGCCGCCCACGCGCACCGTGACGAGCTTGCCGTTGCGGCGGAAATACCAGCCGCGGTTCTGCCCGCCTTGCAGATTGAACGCGAGGCAGTTGTGGCGCGGCAGATCTTCGAGCGTTTTCGGCTTGCCGTGCTGGCGGAAATACTCGGGCGTGCCGCAGACCACGCGCCGGTTCGACGCCAGTTTCACCGCGACGAAGTTCGGGTCGACCGCGCCGCCGATGCGGATCGACAGGTCGTAACCCTCGCGCACCAGGTCCACCACACGGTCGGTCAGGTTGAACGACACCTGCAATTCCGGCTTGTCGGCGACAAACGCGGGCGCGAGCGGCGCGACATGCTTGCGGCCGAACGCGGCCGGCGCCGACACGATCAGGTGGCCGTTCACCGCCCGCCGCCCCGCGCTAAGTTCGTTTTCCGCCTGATCCCACTCGGTCAGAAGACCGCGGCAGCGCTCGAGAAAAGCGGCGCCGTCTTCGCTGACGACGAGCCGCCGCGTCGAGCGGTACATCAGCTTCACGCCGAGGCGCTTTTCGAGCGCGTCGATGCGCCGCCCGAGAATCACCGGCGACACGCCCTCTTCCAGCGCGGCGGCCGCGAGGCTGCCTGCGTCCGCGACACGCACAAACGTTTCGATCTGCTTGAAGCGGTCCATGTCTGTCTCCTCACGCCTTTTTTGCCCGCGTCGCCCCGCCCTCCGGCATTCCATACTTTTTGTTTCGAAATAAGCGACGCGGACTGATCTTATCAAACCTTTAGGTCGAGCCTAAAGTGCGTTCAACAGCCTTAATCGCCAATTCCCAAGACATTCAGGAGATATTCATGGCCAAGATGAGAGCCGTCGACGCCGCCGTGCTGGTGCTCGAAAAAGAAGGTATCGACACCGCGTTCGGCGTGCCGGGCGCCGCCATCAACCCGTTCTACTCGGCGATGCGCAAGGCCGGCAACATCAGCCACGTGCTCGCGCGTCACGTCGAGGGCGCGTCGCACATGGCCGAAGGCTATACGCGGGCGCAGCCCGGCAACATCGGCGTCTGTATCGGCACGTCGGGTCCCGCGGGCACCGACATGATCACCGGTCTCTACTCCGCCCAGGCCGACTCGATTCCTATTCTGGCCATCACGGGCCAGGCGCCGCGCGCGCGTCTCTACAAGGAAGACTTCCAGGCCGTCGACATCGAGTCGATCGCCAAGCCCGTCACCAAGTGGGCGGTGACGGTGCGCGAGCCGGCGCTCGTGCCGCGCGTGTTCCAGCAGGCATTCCATCTGATGCGCTCGGGCCGCCCCGGTCCGGTGCTGGTCGATCTGCCGATCGACGTGCAGCTCGCCGAAATCGAATTTGATATCGACACCTACGAACCGCTGCCGGTCTACAAGCCGAAGGCGACGCGCAAGCAGATCGAGGCCGCGCTCACGCTGCTCAACGATTCCGACAAGCCGCTGATCGTCTCTGGCGGCGGCGTGCTGAACGCAGCCGCCGAGGACCTGCTCGTCAAGTTCGCGGAAACCGTCGGCGTGCCGGTGATCCCGACGCTGATGTCGTGGGGCGCGATTCCCGACGACCATCCGCTGATGGCCGGCATGGTCGGTCTGCAAACCTCGCACCGCTACGGCAACGCGACGATGCTCGCGTCCGACTTCGTGCTTGGCATCGGCAACCGCTGGGCGAACCGTCACACGGGCAGCATCGAGGTCTACACGAAGGGCCGCAAGTTCGTGCACGTCGATATCGAGCCGACGCAAATCGGCCGCGTGTTCGGTCCGGACCTCGGCATCGTGTCGGATGCGAAAGCGGCGCTCGAACTCTTTGTTGAAGTGGCCAGCGAATGGAAAGCCGCGGGCAAGCTGAAGGACCGCAGCGCGTGGGTCGCCGATTGCCAGCAGCGCAAGCAAACCATGCATCGCAAGACGCACTTCGACAACGTGCCGATGAAGCCGCAGCGCGTCTACGAAGAGATGAACCAGGTGTTCGGCCGGGACACCTGCTACGTGAGCACGATCGGTCTCTCGCAGATCGCCGGCGCACAATTCCTGCACGTCTACAAGGCGCGCAACTGGATCAACTGCGGCCAGGCGGGCCCGCTCGGCTGGACGATTCCGGCTGCCCTCGGCGTGCGCGCAGCCGATCCGCAACGGCCGATCGTCGCGCTCTCCGGCGACTACGACTTCCAGTTCATGATCGAAGAACTCGCCGCCGGCGCGCAGTTCAAGCTGCCGTACGTGCATGTGGTCGTGAACAACTCGTACCTCGGCCTGATCCGCCAGGCCCAGCGCGCGTTCGACATGGACTTCTGCGTGCAGCTCGGCTTCGAGAACATCAACTCGCCGGAAATGAACGGCTACGGCGTGGATCACGTCGCGGTGGCCGAAGGTCTCGGCTGCAAGGCGATTCGCGTGTTCAAGCCGGAAGAACTCAAGCCGGCGCTGCAAAAAGCGCAGTCGATGCTCTCCGAGTTCAACGTGCCGGTCATCGTCGAAGTGATTCTCGAACGCGTGACCAATATTTCGATGGGCGCCGAGATCGACGCGATCAACGAGTTCGAGGAACTGGCCACGACGCGCGAGGACGCGCCCACCGCAATCAGCATCGCCGACTGACATCGCAAGACATCACCGGTTCGATCATGCAGGCGCGATGCGCGGCCGCGTTGCGCCTGCATGACGATCCACTCCACTGACCGACCAGCGAGACCTATGCACCATGCCGAAATTCGCAGCGAATCTCACGATGCTTTTCAACGAAGTCCCGTTCCTCGACCGCTTTGCGGCGGCGGCGGACGCGGGCTTTCACGCCGTCGAATTCCTGTTTCCGTATCCGTATGCGATCGCCGAGCTGAGCGAGCGTCTTCAGCAGAACCGGCTCAAGCTCGTGCTCCACAACCTGCCTGCGGGCAACTGGGAAGCCGGCGAGCGCGGCATCGCTTGCCTGCCCGATCGCGTGAGCGAATTCCAGGAAGGCGTGGGCCGCGCGATCGAATACGCGAGCGCGCTGAAGGTGCCGCAACTGAACTGCCTCGTCGGCATTCCTGGCGCGGGCGTCGATGCCGACAAGGCGCGCTCGACCATCGTCGATAACCTGCGTTTCGCGGCCGGCGAACTGAAGAAAGCGGGCATCCGGCTGCTCGTCGAACCGTGCAACTCGTACGACATTCCGGGCTTCGCGCTGAACCGCTCGAGCGAAGGTCTTGACGTGATTCGCGCGGTCGGCTCGGACAACCTGTTCCTGCAATACGACATCTATCACATGCAACGGACGGAAGGCGAACTCGCGGCCACGATCAAAAAGAATCTGCCGCACATCGCGCACATCCAGCTCGCCGACAACCCGGGGCGCAACGAACCCGGCACCGGCGAAATCAACTACCCGTTCCTGTTCGATCTGCTCGACTCGATCGGCTACGACGGCTGGATCGGCTGCGAATACAAGCCGCGCACCACCACCACGGCCGGCCTCGTCTGGGTGCAGAGCGTGGCCGGGCAAACGCGCGGCGCCGCGCACGCGGCGGCCTGAGCGAGGCGCGATTCATCTTCATCGCATTGCTCGAACCTGGCGCAGCGCGCTTTTGAAGCACGTCCCCTCGCGGGCGCGCAAACAACACTGGAAACACTGGAGATTCAGACACATGGCAAAGATCGGTTTCATCGGGCTCGGCATCATGGGCGCGCATATGGCGCGCAACCTTCTCAAGGGCGGGCACACGCTGTTCGTGAACGGCGCGTATCCGGTGCCGGAAGACCTGGGCAAGAGCACGAACGTGGTGGCCGATTCCACCGCCGTCGCGCGAGCCGCCGACATCGTCATCATCATGGTGCCCGACACGCCTGACGTTGCCAACGTGCTGTTCGCCGACGACGGCGTCGCCGCCGGTCTAACAGCGGGCAAACTCGTGATCGACATGAGCTCGATCTCGCCGCTCGACACGCAGGCGTTCGCGAAGAAGATCAATGCGCTCGGCGTCGACTATCTCGATGCGCCGGTGTCCGGCGGCGAGGTCGGCGCACGCGAGGCCACGCTCACGATCATGGTCGGCGGCCCTGAAAAAGCGTTCGCGCAGGCCAAGCCGCTCTTTGAACTGATGGGCAAGAACATCTCGCTGATCGGCGATAACGGCGCGGGTCAAACGTGCAAGGTCGCGAACCAGATCATCGTCGCGTTGAACATCGAGGCCGTGGCCGAAGCGCTGCTGTTCGCGTCGCGCTCGGGCGCCGACCCGGAACGTGTACGCAAGGCATTGATGGGCGGCTTCGCTTCGTCGCGCATTCTCGAAGTACATGGCGAGCGCATGACGAAGCGCACGTTCAATCCGGGCTTCAGGATTGAACTGCATCAAAAGGATCTGAACCTCGCACTCGACGGCGCACGCAAGCTCGGCATCGCGCTGCCGCATACCGCAAGCGCGCAGCAACTGTTCAGCGTGTGCGCGGCGAACGGCGGCAAGGCGTGGGATCACTCGGCGATGGTTCGCGCGCTCGAGATCATGGCCAACTATGAAGTCGCGCAGGCGCCGGATAGCGAGGCGAAAGCGGCCTGATGTCGCAAGGTTGCTTCGCGGCTTGCGGAGCGCAGTAACACGATTGCCGCCGACGCCGCTTCCTTCGGCACGTCACGGCAATTTAATGCGGGGCGCCTGTTCCGTCGCGCGGCATCGTGGCGGAGCGGGCAAATCGAGCCGCTCTGGGCTGAGAGCGGCAAAGTGGGGTCCGCAGCGGCACCCGGCGGCGCCGGGGAAGCCTTGGTCGGTCAGACGTCGTCGTCGGGTGTCCGGCTGTCGGATTCATCGTTATGCGCTTTCCGCCAATCTCTCGCAGCAGGTGCGCCATGCGCGCCGCCTGCCAGCGCCTGTCTTTGCAGATTGCCTCGCACGTTGGCTCGCAAGTCCGCTTGCATTTGCTTGCAACTCCGCGTCCGCGGCACGACCTTTTTTGACACTTCGGTCCGCGCTTTTCTCCTACACTCCCTGAGTCTGGTTGCGGGCGTATCGGCGATCACGTACGGCTTGCCGATCATTGCGGCGCATGTGCCCTGCTTCGTTCGCCCGAGTCGAAACGACTTGCAACGACTCGCAACCAGTGTTCAACCCGTGAGCGGTATGTGCTTGCGCCGGTAACCCATCTGCAAAGGATTCAGAATGAGCATCTTTGGTGACATCGTGAACAAGCTCTTCGGCAAAGCGAAGCCCGACCAGCCCGCACCGGCAGTCGAGCCGACACCGGACCCGGCAGCGGCGCAAGCTGCCGCACCGCAGGCTGCACCGGCGCCCGCGCCGCTGGCCGATGTGGACGTCGCTGCCGTGATGGACCAGTTCGTCAGCGAGAGCGGCCAAACGTTGAACTGGCGCACGTCGATCGTCGACACGCTGAAGGCGCTCGGCGTGGACAGCAGCCTCGAGCATCGCAAGGAACTCGCACGCGAACTGAAGTACAGCGGCGACACGAACGATTCGGCGAGCATGAATGTCTGGCTGCACAAGCAGGTAATGCAAGCGCTGGCGGCGAACGGCGGCAAGTTGCCCGCGGATCTGGCGGACTGACGCCCATCGCGACAAACGTCAAGCTCAAACGATAACGCGGCGCCAGGTCGATGACCTGAGCGCCGCGTTGTCATTTGACGTTCATCTGCGGGACACGTTTCCGACTTTGAATCGGGCCGCTCGCGCGAGATCGATCAGTACGTATCGAACGCCTTTTGCAGTGCAACCGGCCCCGCGCCGCCCGCGGCCAACGCGAGCATCAACAGCACGCGCGCCTTGTACGGATTGAGCGAGCCGGCGCTGACGAAACCGAGTGCATCGTCGGCGGCTGCGCCGTTGCGCATCACATGTCCCGAACCCACGCGCGACGAACGCACGACGGCGACGCCCTGCGACGCTGCATCGGCGAGTGCCTGCGCAAGCGACGCGTGAATCGAACCGTTGCCCGTGCCCGCCACCACGATGCCGCGCACGCCGGCTGTCACGAATGCATCCACGGCGATACGCGATACGCCCGCATAGCTCGCGACGATCTCCACATGCGGCCAGTTCGCGCCGATCACGAACTCGGTCGCGCGCGTATGCGGACGCACGACGCTGCGCTGAAACTCGACGCGCCCGTCCTGCACCCAGCCCAGCGCGCCTATTTCCGGCGACTGGAACGCATCGACGGCATAGGTGCTCGTCTTGACCACGTCGCGCGCGCTGTGAATCCTGTTGTTGAACGCGACGAGCACTCCCTGCCCGCGTGCGGCCGGATTCGCTGCAACGGTGACCGCATTCAGCAGATTCAGCGGACCATCCGCCGACAACGCGGACGCCGGACGCATCGCGGCGGTCAGCACGACCGGCTTATCCGACTTGACGGTCAGATGCAGCAGATAGGCCGTTTCCTCGAGCGTGTCCGTGCCGTGCGTGATGACGACGCCGTCGATGTCGTCGGCGGCAAGCAGCGTGTTGATGCGTTGCGCGAGCGTGGTCCATAGCGGCATCGCCATGTCCTTGCTGTCGATGCTCGCAATCTGCTCGGGCGCGATGCGCGCCACCGTCGACAACGCCGGCACCACGGAGAGCAATTGTTCGACGCCGACCACGCCGGCCTGATAGCCGGAAGTGTTGGTGGCGTCCGGGGCGGCGCCGGCAATCGTGCCGCCGGTCGCCAGCACGGCGATGCGCGGCAGCGGCGCCACAGCGCTTGATGAAGAAGAGGAAGTCAGTGTGTTCATGGCGGCGATTGTAAGCGATGATGCGCCGTCCTCTCGCGCCGTTGAAGTCCTCACAAACCCTTTGATCGCTTAAGCGGATCGTTTAAGCGGATCGCTTAAACAACCGCGCGCTCACACCGCCTCGCGCAATTGCACGGCGATTTCCGCCTCCGTCAATTGCGGCGCGAACATCTCGATCAGCCGGTACGCGTACGCGCGCAGGAACGCGCCCTTGCGCAAGCCGACGCGCGTCGTGCTCGCTTCGAACAGATGCTGCGTATCGAGCGCGACCAGTTCCGTGTCGCGCTTCGGGTCATAGGCCATTGCGGCCACCACGCCGATGCCCATGCCGAGTTCGACGTAGGTCTTGATCACGTCGGCGTCGATCGCGGTCAGCACCACGTCGGGCAGCGCGCCCGCTTTCGCGAACGCCTGGTCGATATGCGAGCGGCCCGTGAAGTCCTGGTCATACGTGACGATCGGGAATTCGGCGATTTCGTCGAGCGTCAGATTCGGGCGGCCGACGAGCGGATGATCCTTCGGCACGACCACGACGTGATGCCACGAATAGCACGGGAACGTAACGATGTCCGGGAAACGGTCGAGCGCCTCGGTCGAGATGCCGATGTCCGCCTCGCCGTTGATGATCATCTGCGCGATCTGCTGCGGGCTGCCCTGACGCAGCGCGAGATGCACCTTCGGGAACACCTCGGTGAACTGGCGAATCACTTTCGGCAGCGCGTAGCGCGCCTGCGTGTGGGTGGTCGCGACCACGAGGTGGCCGCTGTCCTGATCCGCGAACTGGCGCGCCACGCGGCGCAGATTCTCCGCGTCGAGCAGCATCCGCTCGATCAGTTGATGCACCGCCTTGCCAGGTTCCGTGAGGCCGGTGAGCCGCTTGCCGCGTCGAATGAAGATGTCGACGCCGAGCTCGTCTTCCAGATCCTTGATCTGTTTCGATACGCCCGACTGCGACGTGTACAGCACGTTCGCCACTTCGGTCAGGTTCATGTTCTGACGCACGGCCTCGCGCACGAAGCGCAGTTGCTGGAAGTTCATGTTGAAGTGTCCGGTTCAGCGAAAGTTGAATTATTGGAGTGGGTCGCGTTGGATCGAATCGGGTCGCGCGTGGGTGCTCGCGCGCTCATTGCGCCGGAAATACGCGCAGCGCGCGCGGCACGGCCGTCACGCCGTCGCCGACCGCGAGTTGCAGCTCGCGCCATGATTCGCGATCGAGTTCGGCTTCGAGCAGATTGCCTTCGCGGCCCGCGAGTTCCACTCGCACCGAGCCGCCCAGCGTCACGACACGCCGCACATCGACGACGATACCTTCGCGGTGCCCCGCCGACTGCGGATACAACTGCAGATCGTGCGGACGCACATAGGCGAAAGCCGGGCCGCTGAAGTCGGTGCTGATCGCAACCGGCAACGCCGCGCCGTCCACCACGAAACCCCTTGCGTCGACCTTGCCGTGCAGCCGGTTGGCCGCGCCGAGAAACTCATAGACGAACGAGGTTTGCGGATGGTCGTACACGTCTTGCGGACTGCCGACCTGCTCCACGTGTCCATGATTCAGCACGACGATGCGGTCCGCCACTTCGAGCGCCTCTTCCTGATCGTGCGTGACGAAGATCGTCGAGATATGGAGGTCGTCGTGCAAACGCCGCAGCCAGCTACGCAGTTCCTTGCGCACTTTTGCATCGAGCGCGCCGAACGGTTCGTCGAGCAGCAGCACTTTCGGTTCGACGGCGAGCGCGCGAGCGAGCGCGATGCGTTGCCGCTGGCCGCCCGACAGCTCCGACGGATAGCGTTGCGCGAGCCAGTCGAGTTGCACGAGCTTGAGCAGCTCATGCACCTTTTCGCGGATCACCGCTTCCGACGGCCGCTCTTTTCTCGGCTTCACGCGCAGCCCGAACGCCACGTTCTCGAACACCGTCATGTGACGGAACAGCGCGTAATGCTGGAACACGAAGCCCACTTCGCGCTCGCGCGCGCCGACCGTGGCGACGTCCTGGCCTTGCAGTTCGACCTGGCCGCCATCCGCGTATTCGAGGCCGGCGATCACGCGCAGCAAGGTGGTCTTGCCACAACCCGAGGGCCCGAGCAGCGCAACCAGTTCGCCCGGCGGAAAATCGAGCGAGACGTTATCGAGCGCGACGAAATCGCCGAAGCGCTTTTGCAGGTTACGTACGGTGATACCCATTACAGCTCTCCTTGCTTGAGCGGGTGTTGCTGCGAGACTGATGTTTTGAGCGGCCTGGAGCCAGACGACGAGGCTGATGACGACGCTGCGGACGACGACGCCGACAGCGCCGACGGCAGCGTGACAGGACCAGCATGTGCGGGCACGTCGCGCACGTCCGACAATTCCGCCGACATATGACGCTCGGCGAGCAGCTTGAGCGCCAGCGTCACGAGCGCGAGCAACGCCAGCACCGACGCCACGGCAAACGCCGCCGAGAAGTTGTATTCGTTGTAGAGAATTTCGACGTGCAGCGGCATCGTGTCGGTCTGCCCGCGAATGTGGCCCGACACCACCGACACCGCGCCGAATTCGCCCATCGCCCGCGCGTTGCACAGAATCACGCCGTACAGCAGGCCCCATTTCACATTGGGCAGCGTAACGCGGCGGAAAATCTGCCAGCCGGACGCGCCGAGCACGTGCGCGGCTTCTTCCTCGTCGTTGCCTTGCGCCTGCATCAGCGGAATCAATTCGCGCGCGACGAACGGGAACGTGACGAAGATCGTCGCGAGCACGATGCCCGGCACCGCGAAAATGATCTGTATGTTGTGCGCCTGCAGCCACGGACCGAACCATCCCTGCGCGCCGAACATCAACACGTAGATGAGACCCGAGATCACCGGCGAAACGGAAAACGGCAAATCGATCAGCGTGGTCAGCAGCGCCTTGCCGCGAAACTCGAACTTCGCGATGCACCACGAGGCCGCGAGGCCGAACACGAGATTGAGCGGCACCGCGATCGCAGCGGTAATCGCCGTGAGCTTGATGGCGGCGAGCGCATCCGGGTCCGCGAGCGACTCCAGATAGAAGCCGAGCCCCTTGCTCAACGCCTGATAAAACACCGCGACGAGCGGCACGACGAGAAAGAGCGCGAGAAACAGCAGCGCGATGCCAATGAGAATCCAGCGCACCACGGGCGGCTCGGTCACCGGATCGGGCCGGCGCGCTGCATTCAGCGGCGCGCGCGCAGGCGCGGCGTGCGCGTCAACACTGTTGGCGCCGTCGCCAGGCTTGAGGCTATCGACAGACTGGCGGCTCATTGCACACCTCCGCCAATCGCCGCGACGCTCGTCACGCTCGCTGCGGGCGCGGGACCGGAACCGCCGCGGCTCGTGCGGCGCTGCAAGTACCACTGCAACGTGTTGATGAAAAGCAGCATCAGGAACGAGACGACGAGCATCACCACGGCAAGCGCGGTCGCGCCGGCATAGTCGTATTGCTCGAGCTTCGTGATGATGAGAAGCGACGTGATCTCCGACTTCATCGGCACATTCCCGGCGATGAAAATGACCGAGCCGTATTCGCCGAGCGCCCGCGCGAACGCGAGCGCGAAGCCCGTCAGCAACGCCGGGAAAACCGCCGGCAGCACGACGCGGCGAAACGTCAGCCAGCGCGACGCGCCGAGGCAGGCGGCGGCCTCTTCCTGTTCGCGCTCGAACTCCTCGAGCACCGGCTGCACCGTGCGCACGACGAACGGCAAGCCGATGAACGTCAGCGCGACCAGCACGCCCACCGGCGTGAAGGCCACCTTCAGGCCGAGCGGCTCGAGAAACTGTCCGATCCAGCCGTTGCCCGCATAAACGGCCGCGAGCGAAATGCCGGCCACCGACGTCGGCAGCGCGAACGGCAGATCGACCACCGCGTCGACGATGCGCTTGAACGGAAACGTGTAGCGCACTAGCACCCACGCGACCAGAAAGCCGAACACCGCGTTGATCAGCGCGCCGCCGAGCGCGGAAAAAAACGTCAGCCGGTATGAAGCGAGCACGCGCGGCGAGCTGACCGCGCGCACGAACTGGCTCCAGTCGAGGGTCGCCGTTTTCAGAAAAGTCGCCGCGAGCGGAATGAGCACCACGAGGCTCAGATAAGCCACCGTGATGCCGAGGGTCAGGCCAAAACCGGGCAACGCGCTCGGCTTTCGGAAGGTCAACGTCGTCATGCTCGTACTCTTTCAGTTGATGCTCGTGTTGCAGGCCTCGGCGTCCCGATCGGCCAAAAGCGCGCCCGCGGCGCGCTCCTTCGCGACGCCTGACGGCGCGTCGCGTTTGCCCTGTCCGCGCCGGGTTGCGGCGCGGACCTGGACGATGCTACTTACTGCGGCTGATAGATCGAATCGAACACGCCGCCGTCGGCAAAGTGCGTCTTTTGCGCGTTGGTCCAGCCGCCGAACGAATCGTCGACCGTGTAGAGCTTCAGCTTCGGAAACTTCGCGGTCAACTCGGCCGGCACCTTGTTCGAACGCGGACGGTAGAAGTTCTTCGCGGCGATTTCCTGGCCTTCCTGGCTGTACAGGAAGTTTAGATACGCCTCGGCGAGCTTGCGCGTGCCGTGCTTGTCGACGACCTTGTCCACCACCGCGACCGGCGGCTCGGCCAGAATACTCACCGACGGCACGACGATTTCGAACTTGTCCGTGCCGAATTCCTTGATCGACAGGAACGCCTCGTTTTCCCACGCGATCAGCACGTCGCCGATGCCGCGTTGCACGAAGCTGGTGGTCGCGCCGCGCGCGCCCGAATCGAGCACGCCCGCGTTCTTGTAGAGCTTGCCGACGAATTCCTTGGCCTTCTGGTCGTTGCCGCCCGGCTGATGCGCGGCGTACGCCCACGCGGCCAGGTAGTTCCAGCGCGCGCCGCCCGAGGTCTTCGGATTCGGCGTCACGATCGACACGCCCGGCTTCGTCAGATCGTCCCAATCCTTAATGTGCTTGGGGTTGCCCTTGCGCACCAGGAACACGATCGTCGACGTATAAGGCGATGCGTTGTCGGGCAGGCGCTTCTGCCAGTTCTTGTCGATCAAGCCCTTGTTGGCGAGCGCGTCGATGTCGTAGGCGAGCGCAAGCGTCACGACGTCGGCCTGCAGGCCGTCGAGCACCGAGCGAGCCTGCGCGCCCGAGCCGCCATGCGACTGCTTGAACGTGATGGTTTCGCCGGTCTTCGCCTTCCACTCCTTGCCGAACGCCTGGTTCACGTCCTGATAGAGCTCACGGGTCGGGTCGTAGGAAACGTTCAGCAGCGTGTTGTCGGCGGCTTGCGCCTGGCCGATTGTGCCGATCACGCCGAGCGCGGCCGCCGCGCCGAATGCGAGCGCGGCGATGAGGGTCCGCGCCTTATGGGTTGTCCGTGCCCGCCCCGTGTTGCGATGATTCATGTCCTGTTCTCCGCGTGTTGGTCCGCTAAAGCTGCGAGTGGTGTTGTTTTGCGTCGGGTCACGTGCACATGAGCGCGACTGGAGGCCAGTCTATCGAAGGGCTTTCATCATTAAAAATAATGTTTCCTCATTTTTTAATACGCAAAAGTGGTAATGACAGCCAGACAAGGCGTTGCGGCATGCAAACCGATGTTTTGACGTCGATTGACGACGTTACAGCGCGGTGCTTGAGCGCGAACTTAAAGTAAAGCTTGAATTGCGCCGAATACTGTATAAAAATACAGTCACCTGTTCATACATACAGTGGCGCCATGACAAAACTCACCGCACGACAGCAGCAGGTTTTCGATCTGATCCGCCGGGCGATCGAACGCACCGGCTTTCCGCCCACCCGCGCAGAGATCGCCGCCGAGCTGGGCTTCAGCTCTGCCAACTCGGCCGAAGAGCATTTGCGGGCGCTTGCCCGCAAGGGCGTGATCGAACTCGCCGCCGGCGCGTCGCGCGGCATCCGTCTGCTGCCCAGCCAGGACTTCGGGCAGGACGGCACGCAGCATCAGTTCACGCTGCCGCATCCGAGCATCATGCAACTGTCGCTGCCGCTCATCGGGCGGGTCGCGGCCGGTAGCCCGATCCTCGCGCAGGAACATATCGCGCAGCACTATGCGTGCGACCCGGCGCTGTTCTCGAGCAAGCCCGACTACCTGCTGAAGGTGCGCGGCCTGTCCATGCGCGACGCGGGCATCTTCGACGGCGACCTGCTCGCGGTGCAGAAAAGAAGCGAGGCGAAAGACGGCCAGATCATCATTGCCCGCCTCGGCGACGACGTCACGGTCAAGCGCCTGAAGCGCCGGCCCAACGGTATAGAGCTGATCGCCGAGAACCCCGATTACGAGAACATCTTTGTCGAGACAGGCAGTGCGGACTTCGCGCTGGAAGGCATTGCTGTCGGTCTGATTCGCCCCGGCGAGTTCTGATCGCGCCTGCCGGGTTGGTCGCCTGTCAGTACACCGTACACAGGCGGATCAACCCTCGCCTGCCACTCACTACCGCAGCACACACGTTGAATCGCCCGGAGAGCCTCATGGAACGCCTTGCCCGCCTGTTGCCGTTTCGCCAGTTCGGCCGTTTGCGCCATCTGCGCAAACTGGTGCCCTGCTCACTGATTGAAGCATCCACGGCCGCCACTGCGTCGCTGTTCGACTCGCCGGTGAACGGCTCCGGTGCGCATGCCGCTTCGTCATCTTTACAGGCGTCTTTGTTGCCGTCGTCGTTGCCGGCGTTCGCGCGGGTGTCGCTGAATTCCGGGCTCAATACCGCGGAGCCGGCGCGCCGTGCGCCGGTACGGGTTTATCACGGGCCGTCGCGGCTCATCATGGTCGGCACCATGGACGCGGTGTGCAGAATGATCGACCGTTGCATCGCCGACGAAACCAACGTCCAGGGCGCGGTGTTCGAGTCCTGATGTGCGGTAAGGTGTGCGGGCGCGTTGCGGGAAACGTCGTTCGTCGCATCGAACGAGAATCATGAGTGGGGATCGTTTCGGCGCAACGCCGGTCCACGTTCGATCACACCTGATGGAGAATCCCGGCCCATGGCAGCAGTATCAATACGCAAGAAGCGCGGTGCTCGTCCGCTTGTCGTCGCGCTGATCGTCATCGCGATAATCGCCGGCTTGGGCTTTGGCTATGCATCGCCGTATATCGCGCTCAACAACCTCAAACGCGCCGCCGACGCGCGCGACGCGCAGACGGTGAATCAGTACGTCGATTTCCCGGCGTTGCGCGAAAGCCTCAAGCAGCAGGTGACGGGTTTGCTGACGCGGCGGCTCGACTCGCGCGGAAACGGCAACCCGTTGGCCGCGATCGGCGCGATGATCGGCGTCGCATTGATCGGCCCGCTAGTCGATGCGTATGCGACGCCCGACGGCGTGGCCGCGTTGCTCAACGGCATGCCGCCGCGCGGCGTACCGGGCGAACGGCCGCCCGCGCCGCCGGCTGCGAGCAATCCGGCTGCGGGAAATGGATCTGCGCCGGGAGTGCCGGGCAGCGCTAATAATGTCGATCAAAGCGGCGCGGATCAAAGAACCGG
Source organism: Paraburkholderia sp. RCC_158 (assembly GCF_041355255.1). Taxonomy (NCBI): domain Bacteria; kingdom Pseudomonadati; phylum Pseudomonadota; class Betaproteobacteria; order Burkholderiales; family Burkholderiaceae; genus Paraburkholderia; species Paraburkholderia sp. RCC_158. Next base: position 539,102 of record NZ_JBFUPM010000003.1, read on the forward strand.
CAGTGGCGCCAACTCCGGTGGAGAAGGCAACGCGGCGCATGGCGCCACGCCGCCGCAGCCGCCGGAAACCACCGCCGGTTATCGCGGCATCAACGAATTCGTCGTTACATACCAGCACGGCGCCGGCGACGCGCGTTACTCCGCGATCTTCCTGCGCGAAGGCCTGTTCACGTGGAAGCTGGCCGCGGTCAATCTGAACGAGTGAGAGGGAGCGCGGCGCTTGGGCGTTGGAGTTCGCGAATTCGACAGCCGCACTCGCACCGCGAAGCTCGCAAGCGCGAGCCGTGTGCTCAGGCCGCCTCTTGCTGCTGCTCCTGCGCCGATGAACACGCCACCAGGATACTGCACGACACGCGGTCGAGCAGCGGCGTGTTGCCCGCGCCCATCCACCATCGGGACAAGCCGGTGCGGCAGCGGTGGCCGACCACTACGAGGTCGACATGCAGTTCATTGGCGAGATTGGCGATCTCGTCGATCGGATGGCCGAACGCAAAGTGCCCTTGAGCCCGCACGCCGCGCTCCGTCAGCCAGTCCACGCCTTCTTGCAGAATGTCCCGCGCGGTCTTTTCGAAGCTGCCGCACGCGACGTCGGTCAGCAGGCCCGCGCTTTGCGCGATGCTCGAGCGCATGTCCACGACCGAGAGCAGATGCGTTTCCGCTTTGAGGTCCAGCGCAAGATCGGCGCCGCAGCGCAGCGCTTTGCGGCCTTCACGCGAGCCGTCGTAGCACAGCAGGATTTTCTGGTAGCTCGCCATGGTATTTCCCCTTTCCGCAAAAGCGCGGTCTGAGTTAATCATGGTGCGCCGCAATTCAGCTTGCAAGGGATGGAAAACGCTAAGTGCAACTCGTGCGTGCCCCTGCCTTGTGCATACGAGCTTCGCGCCGTTGCGACAGCGTCGGCGGCGTTCATGCGGCGGTGCAAGAAGCGGCTCTGAGCGCGCGCCGCAGCGGCCACCCGTTCGCAGCCGATGGCCTAGAATGAGCAGCCTTCCCGGCCATTCACGCCTTTTCCGTGACGTCGATCTCATTCATGCCCGACACCGCCATCCAGTTCGACCAGGTTGAAAAAAGCTACGGCGAAAAGAAGGTAGTCGACGGACTGTCGTTTCACGTCGACACCGGCGAATGTTTTGGCCTGCTCGGACCAAACGGCGCGGGCAAGACGACCACGCTGCGCATGCTGCTCGGCATCGCCGCGCCTGACGCCGGCGCGATCCATCTGTGCGGCGAGCCGATTCCAGGCCGCGCGCGCGTAGCGCGGGCACGCGTCGGCGTCGTGCCGCAGTTCGATAACCTCGACCCGGACTTCACCGTCCGCGAGAACCTGCTGGTCTTCGGCCGCTACTTTGGCCTGAGCGGCGCGCAATGCCGCGCAATGGTGCCGTCGCTGCTCGAATTCGCGCGTCTGGAAAGCAAGGCCGACGCGCGCGTGAGCGAGCTGTCGGGCGGCATGAAGCGGCGCCTGACGCTCGCGCGGGCGCTCGTCAACGATCCCGACGTGCTGATCATGGACGAGCCGACCACCGGCCTCGACCCGCAGGCGCGGCATCTGATCTGGGAGCGGCTGCGCTCGCTGCTCGCGCGCGGCAAGACGATCCTGCTGACCACGCATTTCATGGAGGAAGCCGAGCGGTTATGCGACCGGCTGTGCGTGATCGAGGAAGGACGCAAGATCGCGGAAGGCGCGCCGAGGGCGCTGATCGAATCGGAAATCGGTTGCGACGTGATCGAGATTTTCGGCCCCGATCCGCTCGCGTTGCGCGACGAGCTCGCGCCGCTCGCGCAGCGCACGGAAATCAGCGGCGAGACGCTTTTCTGTTACGTGAACGACGCGGCGCCGGTGCACGCGCGGCTCAAGCAGCGCGCGGATCTGCGCTATCTGCATCGTCCGGCGAATCTGGAGGATGTGTTCCTGCGGCTCACGGGCCGCGAGATGCAGGACTGACTTTCGTCGATCCGGCACGAGACACCGAAAGAGACACTAGAGAATCACGGCACCAAACCCCGCACGAGACACGCAATGGATGCACGCACCTACCGAAGCAACGAAGCGAGGCCGCCGAGCCAGGCGCCGCTCGCCGCACTGCCCGCCAACGCGGTCAACTGGATCGCCGTGTGGCGCCGCAACTACCTCGTGTGGAAAAAGCTCGCGCTCGCGTCGATGTTCGGCAATCTCGCCGATCCGATGATCTATCTGTTCGGCCTCGGCTTCGGTCTGGGCTTGATGGTCGGCCGCGTGGATGGCGTGTCGTACATCGCGTTCCTCGCCGCGGGCACGGTCGCGTCGAGCGTGATGATGTCGGCGAGCTTCGAGTCGATGTATTCCGGCTTCTCGCGCATGCACGTACAGCGCACGTGGGAAGCGATCATGCACACGCCGTTGACGCTCGGCGACATCGTGCTCGGCGAAGTGATCTGGGCGGCCAGCAAGTCGGTGCTGTCGGGCGTGGCCATCATGCTCGTGGCGGGCGCGCTCGGCTACGCCAATTTTCCGTCGATGCTGCTGGCGCTGCCCGTCATCGTACTGACGGGACTGGCGTTCGCGAGTGTCGCGATGGTGGTGACCGCGCTCGCCCCGTCGTATGACTTTTTCATGTTTTATCAGACGCTGGTGTTGACGCCGATGCTGCTGCTTTCGGGCGTGTTCTTCCCGATCTCGCAGTTGCCCGCGGCGGCGCGCGGCGCGGCGCAAGTGCTGCCTTTGGCGCACGCCGTCGATCTGCTCCGCCCGGCGATGCTGGCGCGCCCGCTCGATAACGCGTTATCGCATGTCGTCGTGCTGACGGTTTATGCGGTAGGCGGCTTTATTGTGTCGGCGGTGCTGTTCCGGCGCAGGATGATGAAGTAGCGGGCGTCTTCGCGCGCGGTCCTCCAAAGGAGCCGGCGCCCGCGAATGAGCGCGCATGACGGTGATGGCGATGCCGCGGACTCAGTCCTCGTCGTCGGTCCACGGAATGTCGACGTCCGAGATAAACGCGACCGTCGCGAAGGGGCCGCCTTCGTGCCGGCCGATCTTGCCGTCGGCACGCTGCCACTCCACGCGAAACACGGTGCCGGGGTCGTCGGCGATCAGGCGCACGGTGCGAATCTCGTCGGGATCGGCGTCTTCCACGGGACCGTCGAGCGAGATTTGCAGCTCTTGCGGCCACAGGCCGTCGGCGGGATCGTAAATCTTGTCGCCGTCCGGAATCAGCGTGAACGCCTCCACGCCGATGGTCGCCGACGCCTCGACGATCATCTTGGCCAGCGCGCGCAGCAACGCAGTCGCCCGCGCCGAATTCGCCTGACGGATTGCAAGATCCCCGCGCGTCAGCGCCTGCTCGAGTTTTGGGTTTGTTTTTTGTTGAGCCATTCGATGTCCTAGTCCTGGTGCTGTGTTTTGTGCAGCGCGGCGGAACAACCGCCGCGGCTGCCGATTCACGGGCCGAGTCGCATTATTCGCGCGCGCCGTTAACTTACGACGTGCCGGATAAGAAGGACAAGCCCGTACTGCTCACCACAGTTTAGGTCGTGATTTGCCGACAGGCAGGCACATTTGCCTTTCGTTGCATGTCCGTGCGAACTCAGGGCGCGGGGTTCGGCTGCAACTGATGCAATGCGTCGATTTCATCGAGCACATCTTGCGAGAGCTTGACGTCGACGCTCGCAATGTTCTCCTTCAACTGATCGAGCGACGTCGCGCCGATCAGATTGCTCGTCACGAACGGCCGGCTGTTCACGAACGCGAGCGCGAACTGCGCGGGCGACAGACCATGCCGCTTCGCCAGCTCGACGTAGCGCGTGGTGGCCTGAACCGCTTGCGGCTTGCTGTAGCGCTGGAAGCGCTCGAACAGCGAAATGCGCGCGCCTGCCGGACGCGCGCCGCCTTCGTACTTGCCCGACAGCCAGCCGAACGCGAGCGGCGAATACGCGAGCAAGCCGATGTTGTCGCGATGCGCGTACTCGGAGAGCCCGACTTCGTAAGTGCGATTAAGCAGACTGTACGGATTCTGAATACTGACGATGCGCGGCAAGCCGAGCTTCTCCGACGCGCGCAGGAACTGCGCGACGCCCCACGGCGTTTCGTTGGAGACGCCGACATGGCGTACCTTGCCCGCCTTCACGAAATCGGCGAGCACGGAGAGCGTTTCCTCGATGGGCACCGTGTATTCGTCGTCGACCCACGGATAGGCCGGGCGGCCGAACGTCATCGTGTTGCGGTCGGGCCAATGCAACTGGTACAGATCGACGTAATCGGTTTGCAGGCGCTTAAGGCTGTCGTTGAGCGCCTCGGTGAGATTCTTGCGGTCGAACTGATTGGTTTCGCCGCGGATATGACGCGGATTGTGCGGCTGACGCGCGGGTCCGGCGATCTTGGTGGCCAGCACGATCTTCTCGCGTGCGCTGCGATGCTGCGCGAGCCAGGTGCCGATAAAGCGCTCGGTGGAGCCTTGCGTTTCCGCGCGCGGCGGCACCGGATACATCTCCGCCGTATCGATCAGGTTGACGCCGTGATCGAGCGCGTAGTCGATCTGCGCGTGCGCCTCCTGCTCGGTGTTCTGCTCGCCCCACGTCATCGTGCCGAGCCCGATCAGGCTGACCTGTACATCCGAATCGCCGAGTCTGCGGTATTCCATTGAACCTGTCCTATCGGTTGTATGAACATAAACCGCTGACGTTACCACGCCCGCGCGATGCCTGCAGCACAGCTAAAATGCCGTCGTCGCGGGCGTCTGAAGATGCGCCGCGCTCAACCTTCCTTGCGTCGATCGAATCACGATGAATCCCGAACACCTCGAGTTGCTGGTCACGCGCGTCATGCCCTACGGCAAGTACAAGGGCCGCCTGATCGCCGACCTGCCCGGCCACTACCTCAACTGGTTCGCGAGTCAGGGCTTTCCGCCCGGCGAGATCGGACGGCTGCTTGCATTGATGCATGAGATCGACCACAACGGTTTGTCGTCGCTGATCGAGCCTTTGCGCAAGCGCTAACGGCGCGGGCCGCGCTGTAACGCGAGGACACAAATACGGCTGAACTCCCGGGCGCGCGATCTTTCTGACTCTTTAGTGAGGACGTATGGGGACGGGAGACGATCGTGAGCAGACTCTTTGCATCGATGGCATGGCTGGCGATTGCAGCGGGCGTGAGCGGATGCGCGGTCGCGCCCGGCTATGACTACGGCTACGCGCAGCCGTATTACCCCGACTATGGTTATGCGTACGGCGCACCATACGCACCGTACGCGCCGGTATACGGCACGGTCGGGATCTGGGGCGGCTGGGGTGGCTCCTGCTGCTACCACGGCGGCGGCGGCCACTGGCGCGGCGGTGATTGGCATGGCGGCCACGGCGGTGGCGGCTGGCATGGCGGCGGTTATGGTGGATCGCGCGGCGGCAGCTCGTGGAGTGGCGGCGGCGGGCATGGCGGGCGGAGTCATTGAGGCTCGAAGCTCATGCGACGATGGTTGCCGCGATCCGTGCGGTAGAACAAAAGCGGCGTTGTGGTTTCTCACGACGCCGCTTGCAAATGCCTACTGAAGCTTACCGCTGAAATTCTTCGGGTCGCTACGGGGCTCACAAACGAGCCGAACCCAATCGCAATTTCTCCAAGAAGCCGGACCGGGCGGCCGCGCCATGCCTGCGCTCGAGCCGCTGAAATCCTTACCAATTCATGTAGACTCGTCCGCACCGATCCTAAGAAAGATATGGGACATGGGCCTCTACAATATCGCGCCGTACTTTGTCGTCATGGCGGCGTTGTGCTGCCTGTTTGCGCTGCCCCTATTCAGGTTTGTGGACACTGTCGGTGGAGACTCTGGGAGAGTCGTCACCATCGACGGCTTGCGCGGATTCCTGGCTCTGTCCGTCATGATCTACCACGGCCTGATCAGCTATAACTACCAGGCGAATGGCCAATGGATCGCGAGCGACTCCCTTTTCTACAGACCGCTCGGCGGCGTCGCGGTGATGCTCTTTTTCATGATCACAGCCTACCTGTTCTGGACGCGCCTATTGAAGCGTGACGGCCGACCGGACTGGAAAGGACTTTATATCGGTCGTCTTTTCAGGATCGGCCCGCTTTACGTCTTTTCCATTCTGGCAATGACTCTCATCGTATTCTGGCGAACCGGCTTTGAACTGCGAGAACCGTTGGATTCAATGGTCTCGAATCTGGGCCGGTGGTTCGCGCTCGGCCTGAACGACGATATGAAACCGATTAATGGATTCCCGTGGACTATATTCATCCTGATGGGAGTCACATGGAGTATCAAATATGAATGGTGGTTTTACTTCTCACTGATCATCACTGCAATATTTATTCAGCTGAGAATGCACCTGACTTTTGCGGTCGTCGGTCTGGCCGCGTCGTTCGCCCTGATTCTCACAACGCAGTCTGACCTGTGGTGCCTTCCCGCTGCATTTTTTTGTGGCATCTTGACCGCATCACTGTTGCACGAGGGCATCAAGCCGCGGCTCAGCGCTAACTGGATGTCGATCATGGCGCTTACCGCATTAGCGATAATGTTCTCGTTCGCCAGGACACACGCGGGCGTGATCCAGATCGCCCTCATTGGGATTGCCTTTTACCTGATTTGCAGCGGCGCCGACCTGTTCGGCCTGCTTTTGCTGCGGCCCGCGCAGCGCATGGGGCACATCAGCTATGGAATCTACCTGTTGCAAGGCATCCCACTGACGCTTCTTTTCTGGCATGCGCCATTCAAAGCCTGGGCGCTTTTCTCGCCGACGCATTATTGGACAGCGCTACTGATCTGCGCAGCAGTTTTGTGTGTCGCTGCATCGATCACATTTGCGGCAATCGAACGGCCCTTTATCGAACTTGGAAAATCGCTAACTCGCATAGGCAAGCGCGATGCAGTCAAAATCGAGCCGACGCAATCGCCGCAAAGCGTCGGCTCGATGATGAACAAGAACCAGAAATACAAACGCTAGTTCTTTCTCCTGTCCGAGAAATGCGGCCCGGTGTCTACTTGCCCGCGCATTAGCGCCGTCAGGCAGCGCAACGGCTGCTGGCGATGTGCGATAGCGGAAGGGATTGCCCGTTTGTGTTCGACGTCGGCTGTCGGTCTCAAAGCATGCGCGAAGCACCCTGTATGAAGAAGGCATCCGGTCCTCGCCATGCAACGACCCGGGCATCAAGTGTTGGCCGAATTGGTCGCGTAGTGACTACAGTCGGCGATGCATTAGGCGTGCGTCGGCTAATAAGTGTACTATCCCGGTCCGGGTTATTACACTTTCTTACAACGTGATAAAAATAATTTCTGTTGCATGCTTTCTCGCGTGCACCTGCGCCCATGCAGCGGGACCCGAGTGTTACATCACAGATCCGAAGCTGCCTCAATCCTGCGTCGTCGACCCAGCCGCACTGAACCGGTCGGTTATCCAATACGGAGACGATTCGCGCCTTTGGAAAGTTTTCGAGAAAGCCCGGGCGGGTAAACCGATAACCATTGCCGCGATCGGCGGCTCAATCACGCAAGGTGCATGGGCGACGAGTCAGGAAAAAAACTATGTGGGCCGCGTGTTCGGCTGGTGGCGAGCGACCTTTCCGAAAAGCAGGATGAGGCTTGTCAATGCCGGGATCGGCCAGACGAATTCCGAATACGGCGACAAGCGCCTGCAGAAAGACCTACTGAGATACAAGCCAGACTTCGTAATTACCGAGTGGGCAAATAACGATGCCATCACTCCAGAGATGAGAGCGAGCTACAAGCGAGTCGTGCAGCGCATCCTGGCTGCGCCCAATCATCCAGCCGTACTGATGCTTTTCACGATGGATCGTAAGTGGTCAAGCGCGGAAGACAACCAGATCCCAATCGGTCGGGAACTCGGCGTGCCAATGATCGCCCTGCGAGAGGCCATCATGCCTTTGGAGAAGGCCGGGAAATTCGATCCCATGGAGCGCACAGCGGACCCGATCCATCCTAATGACCTTGGCCATCAGATCATCGCTCAGCTTGTCGCATACCGGCTCCAGTCCGGGCTCAACAATATGCACGCGACGTTGTCGGCGAGCAAGTGACAGGAGCACTTATCAATGACACTCGATGATGCTCTTCGGCGTGAAAATAACAACGCGGATCTGTTTCGTTTGATCGCCGCCCTGGCGGTGATATGGGGGCACGCTTTCGCGCTGTCTCCTCGCGAGGGCGAGCATGAGCCAATCGGAGCGCTTTTGGGTTTCGACTACTCCGGCTCGCTTGCGGTCAAGTTTTTCTTCTTCCTCAGTGGGATTCTCGTCACGTCTAGCTGGCTTCGCCAGCCGTCGCCGGTGAAGTTCGCCGTCGCCCGAGTATTCCGCATTTTCCCGGCGCTCATCGTGAGCGGCTCCATTTGCATGCTCGTCATCGGCCCCATGTTGACCTCGCTACCTTTAGGCCAATATTTCGGGAACACCTGGATGTACATCCACATTTTCAAGCAATCCTATATGGGTTACGTGATGCCGGGCGTGTTCCAGAATAATGCATACCAGGATGCGAATGGCTCGCTTTGGACAATCTGCTATGAGCTCCTCATGTATGCAGCGTTACTCGCGCTTGCCATGTGTGGTTTATTGCGATTGAAGGTCGTTGCGGCATTTGCTTGCGGTGCAGTGATCGTTTGGTTTTTGTATCGACCAGACAGCATCTCAATCTTTGGCTTGCCCAACAACAATGATGCTGGACGCCTACCGGCGTTCTTTTCATTTGGCGTCTTGCTGGCACTCTTCAAGGAAAAAATCCGCATCGACGCGCGAGTGGTGCTCGGTACCTATCTCCTTGCATGGCTGCTTCGAAACGGACCAGTGTTTGAATACGCGTTCTATGCTGCCTTCCTGCTGACGCCGCTATGGCTGATGACACTAAGGCCCATCAAAGCGCTTAAACTTCCCGGAGACTATTCATACGGAGTTTACGTTTATGGATGGAGTAGCCCCTTGAATCACCGGACACGGTCTCCCACTTAAAATAGCGGGTAGGCATACGACTGTGTTTTTGACTA
>NZ_JBFUPM010000040.1:0-26918 GCF_041355255.1 Paraburkholderia sp. RCC_158
TACACGGCGGAATAAACGCGGAACAAAGGGCGGCAAAATGCGGGGCGCCGTCACGGCCCGCCCATGCGCAGAGCGCCCGCATAGCCGGTCAGTTCCAGATACGCCCGCCCGAGCTCCGCGCCATAGCGGCTCACCCGCGCCGCGCCTTCCCAGTACACCGCGCCGGTCGACTGCCGCGAATCCAGTTCCTGATCGTCCATCAGCGGATCGAGCTGCCAGGTCAGCGCGCCGGTCCTCACCGTCATCGCGACTCGATAGGACGTGTTGGTGCGTGGTGAACGCCATGTGCGGCGCGGCGCAACTCCTTCTTGCACTCTGTCCTATCGGCATCCTCCAAGCGCTAAAGCTCCATTCCCCCAGACCAATCGTATCCATTCCCAAGCCGCTTTTCCTTATCCCACAGCGACCTCCGTACCGCTTCCCCGCCTTAACATCATCCTCAAAATACTGTATAAATATACAGTGATGACTCGTCGTCCCTACTCGATCGAGATCGGGCAGGGCGGAGCATTCTCAATTGAACGAGTGGTCTATGGCAGCAGCGATTCAGCTTGTGACAACTCCGCTGTCGTCGCAATTGCGGCGTCAAATGTGGCAGGGCAACGAGCTTGCCGAGGTGGGTTCGCGTGTGGTCCCGAGTGGCCACACCGCGCTGGATCGCGTATTGCCCGGACGAGGCTGGCCCGCCGGTGGTGTGACGGAACTGCTGGTCGAGCATTGGGGCGCGGGCGAAATGCGCTTGCTGGCCTACGCGCTTGGCCATCTCACGAAGCAGGCGGGGCGGCATGTGATGCTTGTGGCACCTCCTTTTCAGCCGAGCGCGGCGGCATTGAAGGCGTGGGGCATCGATGTCGAGCGCGTGCTATGGGTGCGCTCGAACGAAGACAAGGCTCTTTGGGCCGCCACTCAGGCATTGAAGCAGGACGGCATCGGCGCGGTTCTGGTGTGGTTGTCGAATGCACGCGCCGATAAAGTCAGGCGCTTGCAGGTCGCGGCTCAAGAATCGGCTTCATTGGCATTTTTGATGCGCCCTGTAGAGGCCGCTGCGCAATCGTCGCCAGCGCCATTACGCATGATCTGCGAGCCGCTTTTGCCGGCTAATGCCGAGACGATCAACCGTCGTCAGTGGTTGCAGGAGATTGGCCTGTCGATTGACATCTTCAAGCGCCGCGGGCCGCCGCTTGCCGAGCCGCTTCGTCTCGTTCTGCCGCTGCAAGGCGTTTTGTTACCCGCGAACGGAGCAAGCAGCCATCAAGGATTAGAGACTCAACATGTTGTGGATCGCCGTCGCATTGCCTCTCTTGTCGCTGGAAGCGGTAAAGCCGCTGACATCGCTTCCGGATGGTTCGTCCGCGAAGCAGAATCGGTGTGAGCCGAGCCGCGACGCAAACCCGCCGTGCGATGCCCGAAACATCGCCGACGCGCACTGCTATGCGCTCGCTGACCACGCACATATTCTGCTGCCGGACGTCGATGCCTTGCGCGCCGGTGTGCAACCCGGCCATTCGCGTTCCTACGCGCTGGCTTTGGCGCCGGGGCTCAAACTGCTCACCGCCGACGCCACCCGCGAAACTCAGGCATTCGAAGCAATCGCGCTTGCCCTGTTGACGTACACGCCGAAGGTCTCGCTGGCCGACACGCATACCTTGCTGCTGGAAGTCGGCTCCGGCTTGAGGTTGTTCGGTGGCTTGCGAGCCTTGTTGTCGCGGGTGTCGTCCACGGTCGCGGAATTCGGTTATACCGCGCGTATCGCGTGTGCGCCTACGGCGTGGGGCGCCTGGTTATTGGCGCAGGCACGCGCCAACCGGCAGGGGCGCCGCTGGCATGTGGTAAAGGAGACTTCGCTCACGCGTGTGCTCGACCGTTTGCCCGTGTCGCTGCTGCCGGTTGCGCAAACGCATCGCGACGCGTTCGTGCATGTCGGATGCACGACCCTCGCCGATTTGCGTCAATTGCCCAGAGCGGGCGTGGTCCGGCGGTTTGGCGGCGGCATTCTGGACCTGCTGGCGCAGGCGTATGGCACGCGCCCCGATCCGCGCGAATCGTTTCGCGCGCCCGCGTCGTTTCATGCGCAGCTCGAATTGCCGTCGCGCGTCGATAACGCGGATGCGCTCCTGTTCGCCGCGCGTCGGCTGATCGTGCAGTTGGCCGGTTGGCTGAGCGCGCACCATGCGGCGCTGAGCGGTTATACGTTGCTGCTCGAGCATGAATTGGCGTCCCGCCATTCGCCGAAGACATCGAGTCTGAAGGTCGCGTGGGCCATACCGTCGCGTGATGCAGAGCATTTGATCTGGCTGTTGCGCGAGAAGCTGAATCAGACGGTTCTCGCGGCGCCCGTCATCGAATTGAAGCTTGTCGCGGATCAGATCGCCGAATACGCCGGCCAGTCCGACACTTTGTTTCCCATGCCCGAATCGGACGGTGAGTCGATCGCGCGTCTGCTCGAACGCCTGAGCGCCCGGTTGGGGCCGGAGAACGTGCTGCAAATGTCGGTGCAGGACGATCATCGCCCCGAACACGCGATGCGCGTCGAGGCGTACCAGGCTCAGGATTTTGCGCGCAAGAAGCGCTCGCAGGCGAAAGCGCGGCCCAGAATCAAAGCGGATAAAACCTGGTTAACCGATGAGCTGCGAAACGCTGCGGCTGAAGGTGCATCACCCTCGAGCGCGGCGGAAACGGACGCGGAAGCGGAAGCGAAAAAGCAGACCATCTCGCGCCCATCCGCAGCGACGAACGCAAAAACCGCCACTGCCTTCACTCCTCAGCAAGCACCTCAGCAAGCACCTCAGCAACCACCCCAAGCCTCACTAAACCTCCCCGACAGCGCCTTACCTTCTCAACCTCGCCCTATCTGGATGCTCGATAAACCCCTACGCCTGATGATGCGTGATCAGCGGCCGATCTATCGCCGGCCGCTGAAAATGCTCACGCGTACCGAGCGGATCGAAGCGGGCTGGTGGGACGGCGATCTCGTCGAGCGCGATTACTACGTCGCCGCCGACGATCGCGGCCATATGTTCTGGGTGTACCGCGAACGTATCAGCGGCGATTGGTATTTGCAGGGTTTATTCGGTTGAGCATCATGACGGTATCCGCGTCCGCGCTTCTTCCTCCGCAGCCGCCCGCCTCGAATTTGCCGGCGTATGCGGAGCTGCATTGCCTGACCAATTTCTCGTTCCTGCGTGGCGCCTCGCATCCGCATGAACTCGTTGAACGCGCGATGCTGCACGGCTATAGCGCGCTCGCCATTACCGACGAGTGCTCGCTCGCGGGCGTCGTACGCGCTCATACGGCGTTAAAGGAAATCGGGGAAGAGCAGAACCGTCTGCACAAGGAAATCGAGGACAAGCTGAAAGTGGCCCGGCCGCCGGAAGCCGGTCCGCTTCCGAAAGAAGTCTTGGACGAAGCGATACGACAGGAGGCCCTGGAAAACGAGGTGTTGAAACCTCTGCCTCAACTGATCATCGGCAGCGAACTGAATCTGACGGACGCAGCCGGCGAGCCTTTCTGCACTCTGGTTGCGCTTGCAGCGAACCGCAACGGTTACGGCAATCTTTCCGAACTGATCACGCTCGGCCGCTCGCGCGCGGAGAAGGGCAGCTACCGGCTAAGCCCGTCCGATTTCACTGATTCGTTGCCGCATCTCGAGCATCTGCGGGCTCTGCCTGACTGTGTGCTGCTGCTCGTGCCGCAGCGCACGGCTACGCTGTCGCACACGCTGCATTGCGCGCATTGGCTTGCCTCGTTCGCCGCAAACCGCGCGTGGATCGCGCTCGAACTTTGGCAAACCGGCAGCGACGATCTCCAGATCGACGCCTTGCGGATGATTTCGCAAGCGAGCGGCCTACCGCTCGTCGCGGCGGGCGGCGTTCTGATGCACACACGATCGCGCAAGCCCTTGCAGGACACGATGACCGCCATTGGCCTGAACACGCCGCTGTCGGCATGCGGCCACGCGCTCGAAGCCAATGCCGAACGGCACATGCGCACGCGGGTGCGTCTGAGCAAACTCTATCCGCGCGATACGCTCGAGGAAACGCTCAATATCGCCGCGCTGTGCCGCTTCTCGCTCGACGAACTCAAGTACGAGTATCCCGAAGAACTGGTGCCTGCGGGAGAGTCGCCGTCGAGCTATCTGCGCAAGCTCGTCATGGCGGGTGCGGCGGAGCGCTGGCCGAACGGCCTGGACCTGAAGCGCATCGATCAGATCGAAAAGGAACTGAGCCTGATCGCCGATCTGAAATACGAAAAGTACTTTCTGACGGTGCACGACATCGTGAGCTTCGCGCGCTCCAGAAACATTCTTTGCCAGGGCCGCGGTTCGGCGGCGAATTCGATCGTCTGCTATTGCCTGCATGTGACGGAGATCGACCCCGTGCATATGAACATGCTGATCGAGCGCTTCATCTCGCGCGCGCGCAACGAGCCGCCCGATATCGACGTCGACTTCGAGCATCAGCGCCGCGAGGAGGTGATCCAGTACATCTATGCGAAGTACGGGCGTCATCGCGCGGCGCTGACCGCATCGCTGATTACTTACCACGTGCGCAGCGCATTGAAGGACGTCGGCAAGGCGCTGGGTCTCGAGGCATCGTTGATCGAGCGAATCAGCAAATCGCAGCAATGGTGGGACGGTTCCGAAGCAGTGGCCGGCTATCTCGCGGAAGCGGGTTTCGACGCCAACTCGCACATCACCAGAAATCTGATTCGCCTCACGAAGGAATTGCGCCTGTTTCCGCGGCATCTGTCGCAACACGTCGGCGGCTTTGTGATTGCGAAGGACAAGCTCTCGCGGCTCGTGCCGATCGAAAACGCGACGATGAAAGACCGCAGCGTGATCGAATGGGACAAGGACGATATCGACGCGCTCAAGCTGCTGAAAGTCGACGTGCTGGCACTGGGCATGTTGTCGGCCATTCGGCGCGCGCTGGAGTTCGTCGCGCTAAGACGCGGCTTTCCGCAGTTCCGCGTGCAGGACATTCCGCGCGAAGACCGCGCCGTCTACGAAATGTGCGGCCATGCCGATACGGTCGGCGTGTTCCAGATCGAATCGCGCGCGCAGCAAAGCATGCTGCCGCGCCTGAAGCCGAACAAGTATTACGACCTCGTGATCGAAGTCGCGATCGTGCGGCCAGGGCCGATTCAGGGCGGCATGGTGCATCCGTATTTGCGCCGCAAGCAGGGCCTCGAACCGATCGACTACGCGAAGGACGAGCTGCGGCCCGTGCTCGAACGCACACTCGGCGTGCCGATTTTCCAGGAGCAGGTCATGCATCTGGCGATGGTCGCCGCAAAGTACACCGGCGAGCAGGCCGACCAGTTGCGACGCGCAATGGCGGCCTGGCGGCGCACCGGCAACCTCGCGAAGTATCAGAAGGACCTGAGCGACCGCATGTCGGCGCGCGGTTACGAGCCGGAATTTATCGACCGTATCTGCCAGCAGATCGAAGGTTTCGGCGAGTATGGTTTCCCGGAGAGCCATGCGGCGAGTTTCGCGCTGCTCGTCTATCTGAGCGCGTGGTTAAAGCGCTACGAGCCGGCGGCTTTTCTGGCCGGACTGCTCAATAGCCAGCCGTTGGGTTTTTATTCGCCGTCGCAACTCGTGCAGGATGCGAGGCGCCACGGCGTCAAGGTATTGCCGCCCGATGTGACGCTGAGCGACTGGGAATCGACCTTCGAGAAGCGCGATCGCGAAGGCGAGCGGATCGCGCCGGGCGAAACCTGTTTGCATCGTCAGCAGGCCGTCTTGTCCGCGCAGCAGTTGCGCGATCTTTCGCTGCGCCGCCTGAGAGTGAACCGGACGATACGGCGCGCGGCGAAGCGGCTGACCGCGCGCGTGTTTCAAGCGCCCGGCACTTATGGCGCGCGCGGTCCCGCCGTGCGTATCGGTCTGCATCTGATCAAGGGACTCGCGCAGGCGGCTGCCGAGCGCATCATGGCCGCGCGCCGCGATGCGCCCTTTACGAACGTCGACGATCTCGCGCGACGCGCGGCGCTGACGCGGCGCGATCTCGAAGCGCTCGCGGCGGCGAACGCGCTGACGAGTATCGCGGGTCATCGGCGGGAAGCATGGTGGGCCGTGACCGCCCAGCACATTGTCCCCAAGCTGCTGCGCGATGCGCCGATCGCCGAAGCGCCGCTCGCGTTGCCGCAGGCCGACGAGGCCCGGGAGATCGTCGACGATTATGCGAGCCTCGGCCTCACGCTCAATCGTCATCCGCTTGCGCTGTTGCGCGCGCGTCTCGCGAAGCAGCGTTTTCGCACGGCGGCGGATCTCGCTGCGTGTCAGCACGGCACGCTCGCGCGGGCATGCGGCATCGTCACCGTGCGGCAGCGGCCGGGCACGGCGAACGGCACCATCTTCGTTTCAATCGAAGACGAAACCGGTTCGATCAATGTGATCGTCTGGCCGTCGCTGGTGGAAAAGCAGCGCAAGGCGCTGCTGGGCTCTTCGCTGCTCGCGGTCTATGGTGTCTTGCAGCGCGACGACGGCGTCGCCACTGGCGGCAATCAGGGCAACCCGGGCAATCAGGGCGAGCAGACCGCGCCTGCGAGTCAGGCGGGCAAGACGAGAAAGAAACACAAAGGCGAGGTGGTGCACCTGGTCGCTCATCGTCTGGAAGACTTAAGTGAGTGGCTCGGCGACCTGGCCACCGCGAGCCGCGATTTTCACTGATGCGCGGTTGAATGTGCGCTTGATGCGCGCTCGCCGCAGCTCGCAACTCGTCAACCAGCCGTATCGCCGCGCCACGGAAAGGCGGCCAGCACCTCGCGTATCGCCGTATCGAACGGCGTGCGCCGGCCAATGCCAAGCTCCTCGAGCCGCTCCGACGCAAGATGGCAGTTATGCGGGCGAGGCGTCGCATCGGTCGGCGTGTGCTGCGGCGTCAGGTGCGCATCCAGTTGCAGCGCTTGCGCAAGGCGCACCGCGATCTCGTACTTGGTCATCGGTTCGTCGCCCGACCAATGGACGATGCCGCGAATCGCGTTGCCCCCGGCATGACGCTCGAGCATCTGCCGGATCACGAACGCGACGTCCGGCGTGAAGGTCGGATAGCGAATCGCCCACGCGTCCATGCGGGCCGGCTGGCCGTGCGCCGAAGCCGACGCGGCAATCGCGGGCACGAGGCTCGTCACGGCGGACTCCGCCCAATCGACAATCGGCCCATACAGCAGCGGCAAGCGCAGCACACAGCCGAAGTCGGTCGTCGCGGTTAACGCGTGCTCGCCTTCGAGCTTGCTGCGCCCATACGCGTTGAGCGGCGCGGGCGCGGAATCCGGCCGATAGGGCGGATGAGTGCCGTCGAAAACATAATCGGTGGAAATCGACAGCGTCCAGGCGCCGCGCCGCTGCGCCGCGGCCGCGATCGCGCGCACCGCGTCGACATTGAGCGCGCGGGCCAGTTCCGGCTGACGCTCGCACACGTCCGGCCGACGCTCGGCAGCGGCAATCACGAGCGCATCCGGCGCTTCGCGTTCGACAAACTGCTCGATTGCCCGCGAGTCGCGGACATCGAGCGGGACAGTGTCCGGCGCAGGGCGGCTGAACGCGGTGCCGACGACTTGCCAGGCCGGCTGCCTCGCCAACTCGTCGACAATAGCGCGGCCGAGCAGACCCGACGCTCCAATCACGGCGACCTTGAACATGAGCGCGTCCGCCTAGCTCGCGGCGCCGCCGGCCGCGCCACTCGCCGCGTCGGGCGATACGCCTTTCACCGCGCCTTTGACTGTGTAGCCGGCCTCGTCGATGGCGGCCTTCAACGCCTCGACCGATTGCGTCGATTCAACCGTCACGCGGCCCGCCGCTAGATCCACCTGAACTTGCGCGCCGTCGTCGTGCTCGCGGATAGCGTTCGTGACTGCAGCCACGCAGTGCTGGCAGCTCATACCTTCGACCTGGAATTCGGTTTTCATCGGATTGCCTCGCGAAATAACGTTGCGACAGTTGAATTATGCCTGCCGGACCGAATTTAAGTGGCTGACCTTCCCATCATGGGAACGTGTACGATCGAGCCGATCAGTGGAGAAACGGTGATGAATATTGGCGAAGCGGCCCGCGCGTCGGGCGTCACGGCGAAGATGATTCGTTACTACGAGAGCGTCGGCTTGCTGGCGGCAAAAGCACGCACGAGCGCCGGCTATCGGGTTTACGGGCCGCAGGAGGTCCATTCGTTGCGTTTTATTCGTCAGGCGCGCCGGCTCGGTTTCCTCGTGGAAGACATTCGACGGCTATTGGCGTTGTGGCACGACCGCACGCGCGCGAGCGCCGAAGTCAAGGCGATCGCGCTGGATCACGTGGCCGACCTGGATCGACGCATCGCCGAGCTCACCGAGATGCGCGACACCTTGGCGCATCTCGCGAACCATTGTCATGGCGACGACCGCCCGGACTGTCCGATTATCGAGCGGCTCGCCGATGCGGACTTGCTTTGTGAAGACAAGCGCGTGGGCTGCGACGGGCTACCGTCGGTGAAGACGCAGCATTGAGGGGCCTTGCGAGGTGCAACCCGTACGTCGCGCACCGAAGTTGTGCAAAAAAGTGATGACTTCCAAGCCGCTCACAAATGCGCGGTCAACAGAAACCAAAGAAATCAACGCGTTGCCTGCACCATCAAGGTGCTGTATTCCAAAATGGAATGCACATCATGCGAGCATTTCACTGGCGCGGTTGCACCATGAGCCTATAATTCGGGTTAACCCGTCTACGGGAAATCCCTGATGCCCAATCCACCGGGGATTCATTTGATCCTTGGAGAACATCATGTTTGCATACATCCTCGAAAAGCTGAGCACCTGGTTTGAAACTGCCGAACGCGATCGCCGCGAAGCGTATCTGGCGTCGTCGTCGGATATCGTCCAGCTCGAACAGCGTATCCGCTCGCTCGAAACCAACGGCTACTCGCTGTAAAGTTTCATTTGACGGCGCCAGCGTGCAGGTCGCACTGCCAGCGCAGTCGCAGTAAGCGGTAGAAGTGGTAGTTCAGTGTCAAGCCCCGTCTTTGCGGGGCTTTGTCACATCTGGGCCTTTGTGATCGCGAACCGGACGCCCAAACACGAGGATGGCGAATATCGACTAGCCTGCTGGCGCGTGTCGCGGTAAGGTAGGGCGTCGTCCGCGCAATCCGGCCTTGCCGACTCGAACCGGTCCGCCCATGTCTCCAATCCGCTCGCTTAAACCTGTCCTCGCTGTCGTTGCAATCTCGTTGGCTACGGTCAGTGCCGCGTCGAGCGCATTTGCCGCGTCGAGTAATAGCCGCAAGCCGGTGATTCTCGACACGCAAAGCGGGATCAGCGACGGGCAAAGCGGCACGGTCCTGCAAACCGCGCCGCTTTCGCGGGAGCCCATCGTCGAAGCGCGCCCGATCGCAACGCCCACCGAACTCGCGCCGAACTCATCGGTGCCGATCATCGTCGCGCCTTATATCCAGTTGCCCGTCGGCGGCGCCGTGCCGCAGCCGCAGATCCAGCCGGGTCCGCCGCCGCATCGGCAATAACACAACTGCGCTGTCCCGGCCCGCCGCCTATCGGTCGCGCAGTACGCCGACACGTCCAGTCGTCACAGCGCGCCGGGCGCGGCCATTCGGGTTTGGGCGCATGGCGCGCCTGCAGTCGGACGACGACAATCTTCAGGCGGTCTCTCTCGCCCAAGTCCGGCCAACGGTAGCCGGCCCAACGACCGCATCGAACGAAATAGAAAAAAGGAGACGACAAATGCCTTCTCACTGGATGCGGCGTGCCGCCGGCCTGTGCGCTACGCTTTTTGCCATCGCGGCATTGGACGGCGTAGCGTTCGCGAAAGACACGCCTGAAAAGCCGGCCTTGACGATGGCCGTCGGCGGGTTGCCCGGTCTTTATTATTTGCCGGTGTTGACGGCGCAGCAACTGGGCTATTTCAAGGACGAAGGTCTCGACGTCACGCTTGAAGATTTCGCTGGCGGCTCGAAAGCACTCGAAGCCGTGGTGGGCGGCAGTGCGGATATCGGCGCGGGTGCCTTCGAGCACACGCTTTTCATGCAGGCCAAAGGCCAACATTACCGGGCTTTCGCATTGATGGGCCGCGCGCCGCAGATCGTGGTCGCGGTATTGACGTCGAAAGCCGACAAGATAAAAACGCTCGCGGACTTCAAAGGCGCCAAGGTCGGCGTGAGCGCGCCGGGATCGTCGACCGATCTGGTGCTCACCGTCGCATTGCGCAAGGCCGGCGTGCAGCGCAGCGACATCGCGGCGATCGGCGTGGGCAGCGGCGCGACCGTGCTGGCGGCGGTCGGCAACGGGCAGATCGACGCGCTTTCCAACGTCGATCCGATGATGACGAAGCTCACGCGCAGCGGTGCAATCAAGGTGCTGGTGGACACTCGCACGGTTAAGGGCACGCAGGAGGTGTTCGGCGGCACGATGCCCGCAGCCACGCTTTATGCACCCGAGAGTTTCATCCAGAAGTATCCGAAGACGACGCAGGCGCTCGCGAACGCCATTGTGCGCGCGGATCACTGGTTGCAGAACGCGAGCGATGCCGATCTGCTGAAGATGGTGCCGCCGGCTTATCTGCTCAACGATTCCGCGCTATATGTGGAGGCTTTTCATAACGTGCGCGACGCCTATTCGCCCGATGGTCTGATGCCCCCAGACGGCCCGGCGACCTCGTTGCGCGCACTGGCGTCGTTTGATAACCGGCTCGATCCGAAGAAGATCGATCTGAACGCGACGTTTACGAACGACTTCGCGCGCAAAGCGGGGGCGCAACTCAAGTGAGCGCGCAATGCAATTGACGGTGCGGCCGGAGCGCGCCGTCAACTGCGCGCCGCGCGCCCAGCCCGAATTCAATCGCTGCGATATTCCACCTTGAACTGCGCGGCCTTGTCCTCGCCGAGCGCGCTCACCAGCCAAGGCATCTGATCCTTCAGCATTTTGTGCAGCGTGTACGGCGGATTGAGGATGAACATGCCGCTGCCGAACAGACCAAAACCGTCTTCCGGCGGATTGCTGACAGTCAGGCTCACATGCAGCCAGTTGCGGTCCTGCAGTTTTTTTAGCTGCTCCGGAAAGCGCTGCGATTCCGGGCGCCTCACCTGCGGATACCAGACCGCGTACGTGCCGGTCGGAAAGCGCTTCAGACTCTCTTCGACGCAACGAAGCGTGCGCGTGTAATCGCGCTTGTCTTCATATGACGGATCGAGCAGCACCAGCGCGCGACGCGGCGCTGGCGGGAGCAGCGCGAGAATGCCGTCGAAACCGTCGCCTGCGTATAGCATCGCGCGACGGCCCGCATCGCGGAAGTTGTGGCGCAACACGTCGATTTCGGTGCTGTGCAGCTCGAACAGACGCATGCGGTCCTGCTCGCGCAGTTGCCGCCACGCGATGTACGGCGAACCCGGATAGAAGCGCAACTGGCCGTCGGAATTGAGTGCGGCGACTTCATCGACATAATCGGCGAAGAGCGGCGGTAGATCGTTGCGCTCCCACAGCTTTGCGATACCTGTCTGGAACTCGCCCGTCTTGACGGCGTAGCCTTCCTTCAGCGAATAGACGCCCGCGCCGGCATGCGTGTCGATATACCAGTAGGCTTTGTCCTTCTGGCCGAGATAGCGCAATAGCTGCAACACGACCGCGTGTTTGAGGACGTCGGCGTGATTGCCTGCATGAAAGGCGTGGCGGTAGCTGAGCATATGAGGAGACGCTGAAAGAGGCGTGCCGTTCCAGGCTGGAACCGGCGATGCGGATGCAATACGGCGGCACGGCGGCAACGAGCGCCGGAGTGCAGCGCGGTCGCGTATTGTACGCGACGCCGGGCACCGCGCCGCACGGTGATTTGCCTAGTGTGCGCTTCACACCAGCCGATGCACCGTGCGCCGGCCACGCTTTTGCCGTGGCCGCGCAACCGGCGCGGTTCCCGCAGCGCTGTCAGTCGTACGCGTCGCCGATAATGCCTTCGATCCGCTCCTTGATCTCCGGTGTGATCCGCTCGGCGACCTCGGCGGACTTCATGTTCTCGCCGATCTGCTCGACGCGGGATGCGCCGGTAATCACAGTGCTGACATGCGGATTCTTCAGAATCCACGCAATTGCAAGCTGGCCGACCGTGCAGCCGAGTTCGTCGGCCACTTCGCCGAGCTTGCCGACCACATTGTTCTTGCCTTCATCGGTGACCTGTTTGCGCAGCCAGTCGTAACCCTGCAGTTGCGCGCGGCTTTCCGCGGGCACTCCGTTGCGATACTTGCCGGTCAGAAGGCCGGACGCGAGCGGACTCCAGGTGGTCAGCCCAAGGCCGATATCCTCGTAAAGACGCTTGTATTCCTGCTCCACGCGCTTGCGATGAAACAGGTTGTATTGCGGCTGCTCCATGACCGGCTTATGCAGATGATGCCGCTCCGCAATCTCGTAAGCGGCGCGGATTTCGTCCGCGCTCCATTCGGACGTGCCCCAGTACAACGCCTTGCCGCGCGTGATCATGTCGCTCATTGCCCATACCGTTTCTTCGACCGGCGTGTTTGGGTCCGGGCGATGGCAGAACACCAGATCGACATAGTCGAGCTGCAAACGCGCGAGTGATGAATCGATTGCGTTGAGCAGATACTTGCGGTTCAGCGTGTGGTACTGATTGGGCGCTTCCTGCAGTCCCCAGAAGAACTTGGTCGACACCACATAGCTCACGCGCGGCCATGCCAGTTCCTTGAGCGCCTGACCCATGATCTCTTCGGATTTGCCGCCGGCGTAGACCTCCGCGTTGTCGAAGAAGTTGACGCCCGCGTCGCGCGCGGCCGCGAGCGATTCGCGCGCCGCGCGATGATCGACCTGATTGCCGTACGTGACCCACGAGCCGATGGACAGTTCGCTGACCTGCAGGCCCGAGCGACCTAAACGCCGATAATTCATGCAATTCTCCTCGATAGTGAAGCGACCGGAATCCTGGCGGAACGCCTAGTTTAAATACATAAGCCTGGGCGTGCTTTTTACCGATCGATTCCATACGGTTCATGCACAATAGCAGGATTGGCCGCAGTGCAACATTCGGCCGAACGGCATAGGAGAAGGCCTATGCGCGCCTATGCGCGCGTAATCGGCGCCTATGCCGTTCGGCTGACTTCACGCTGCGCGCGGCTCGTGGTCTCATTGCTCATCAACTGCATGGAGGTTCTGGATGTCGTCACTGAACACAAATCTGAATGGCAAGGTCGCGGTGGTTACCGGGGCCGCGAGCGGCATCGGCAAGCAGATTGCGTTGACCCTTTCGGCAGCGGGCGCGGCTGTCGCGATCGCCGACCTGAATCAGGACGGTGCGAACGCCGTCGCTGAAGAAATCAGGAAGGGCGGCGGCAAGGCGATCGGCATCGCCATGGACGTCACCAACGAAGACGCCGTCAACCAGGGCATCGACAAAGTGGCGGCCGAGCTGGGTTCCGTCGACATTCTTATTTCCAATGCCGGCATTCAGATCGTCAATCCGATCGAGAACTACTCGTTCTCCGACTGGAAAAAGATGCAGGCGATTCACGTGGACGGCGCCTTCCTGACCACGAAGGCAGCGCTCAAGCACATGTACAAGGACGATCGCGGCGGCATCGTGATCTACATGGGCTCGGTGCACTCGCACGAGGCGTCGCCGCTCAAGTCCGCTTACGTGACGGCCAAGCATGCGCTGCTCGGGCTCGCGCGCGTGCTCGCCAAGGAAGGCGCGAAACACAACGTGCGTTCGCATGTCGTGTGTCCCGGCTTCGTGCGCACGCCGCTTGTCGACAAGCAGATTCCCGAGCAGGCGAAGGAACTGAACATCAGTGAAGAAGAAGTCGTCAAGCGCGTGATGCTCGGCGGCACCGTCGACGGTATTTTCACCACCGTCGAAGACGTCGCGCAAACCGTGCTGTTCCTCTCGACTTTCCCCACGGCGGCACTGACGGGTCAGTCCTTCATTGTGAGCCACGGCTGGTACATGCAATAAGGAGGCGTGATGGCGCAACGCAATCTCAAGCAGGCGCGCCTGGGCGTGCCGGGCAATGAGGGAGGTGCGGGCGCCGGCGCGGCGTCCGCCACGGCTCCGGGCTCGCGCATTCAAGTGCCGGACTACGAAACCATCGCGCTCACGCTGCAGGGCGGCGGTGCGCTGGGCGCGTATCAGGCCGGCGTCTTTCAGGGGCTTCACGAAGCCGGCATCGAGCCGAACTGGCTGGCGGGCATTTCCATCGGCGCGTTGAATACCGCGATCATCGCGGGCAATCCGCCGGAAAAGCGGGTGGAACGGCTGCTGCAATTCTGGGAGACCATCTGTCAACCGGCGTTCGGTTTGCCGCTGCCGGCCTTTATCGAGCACGCGTTCTTCAACTCGAGCGACGCCGTGCGTAAAGCGTTCACGGCGACGCAGGCGCTCGGCGCACTCGTCGAGGGGCAAAAGGGCTTCTTTGTGCCGCGCTTTCCGCCGCCCTTGCCAACGGTGTCGGGACCGCCTCAGGCGGCGAGCTATTACGACACGGCGCCGCTCAAAGCCACGTTGGAAAGCCTGTGCGATTTCGACCGCATCAACTCGCGGGAAATGCGTGTGTCCGTGGGCGCGGTCAATTGCGGCACGGGCAATTTCGCGTATTTCGACAATACGCACACCACGCTGAGGGCCGAGCACTTCATGGCGTCCGGTGCGTTGCCGCCTGGCTTCGCGGCGGTGGAAATCGACGGCCAGTACTACTGGGACGGCGGGCTGATGTCGAATACGCCGCTCTACGAGGTGATGCAGACCACGCCGCGGCGCGACACGCTCGCGTTTCAGGTCGATCTGTGGAGCGCAATCGGGCCGGTGCCGGACAGCATCACCGACGTGCAGGGGCGCATGAAAGACATCCAGTATTCGAGCCGCACCCGTCTCGTGACCGACATGCTGCAACGCTCGCAACGTTTCCGGCACGTGCTGCGCGAGGTGCTGGACCGTGTGTCGCCGGACCAGCGCGACGACCCCTGGTGCAAACTCGCCGAAGATCTATCGTGCTCGAAGCGCTACAACGTGATCCATCTCATCTACCGGCAGAAGGAATACGAAGGGCACTACAAGGACTTCCAGTTCGGCTTGTCCACCATGCGCGAGCATTGGCAAAGCGGGCTGGACGACATCCGTCATTCGCTTTCGCAACCGGACTGGCTTGCCATGCCGGATAACGACGCGGGTTTCGTCACGCACGACATTCATCGCGACGGGCGCTGAGAGGCGAGTCGCCAAGTTCTAAGCCGCAAACAGAAACGGCGCCCTTCATGGGGCGCCGTTTCATATTCAGCTTCAATAAAAGCGCACCAAACGCATCTAAGCGCGCTTTGCAAAACGCCTTACTTCAACACATGCGCAACGGCGTTGGCCACCACGTCGAGGTTGCGCGTGTTCAACGCGGCCACGCAGATGCGGCCCGTGCCCACCGCATAAATGCCGAACTCTTCGCGCAGACGGTCGACTTGCGGCGCCGTCAGACCCGAGTACGAGAACATACCGCGCTGCGCATTGACGAAGCTGAAGTCGCGATCCACGCCGCTCGCTTTCAGGCGCTCGACCAGACCGTTGCGCATCGCGCGAATGCGGTCGCGCATTTCAGCGAGTTCCGTTTCCCACGTGGCGCGCAGTTCGGGCGACGCGAGCACCGCGGCGACCACCGAGCCGCCATGCGTCGGCGGGTTCGAGTAGTTCGTGCGGATCACGCGTTTGAGTTGCGACAGCACGCGCGTGGCTTCTTCCTTGCTGCCCGTGATGATGGACAGTGCGCCGATACGCTCGCCGTACAACGAGAACGACTTCGAGAACGACGACGACACGAACACGTTCAATTCCGACGCGGCGAAGAGGCGCACAGCCGCAGCGTCAGCTTCGATGTTGTCGCCGAAACCCTGATAGGCGATGTCGAGGAACGGCACCAGGTTGCGCGCCTTGACGACTTCGACGATCTGCTTCCACTGCTCGACGCTCAGGTCGACGCCGGTCGGGTTGTGGCAGCACGCATGCAGCACGACGACCGTGCCCGCGGCATAGCTGTTGAGCGCGCTCAGCATGCCGTCGAAATTCACGCCGTGCGTATGCGCGTCGTAGTACGGATACGAGACCACCTCGAAGCCAGCGGCTTCGAAGAGCGCGCGGTGGTTTTCCCAGCTCGGATCGCTGATCGCGACCTTGCCGTTCGGGTTCAGCCGCTTCAGGAAGTCCGCGCCGATCTTCAGCGCGCCCGTGCCGCCCAGCGCTTGCGCCGTCACGACGCGGCCCGCGGCGATCAGCGGCGAATCGTTGCCGAGCAGCAGCTTTTGCACGGCTGCGTCGTAGGCGGCGATACCTTCGATCGGCAGATAGCCGCGCGGCAGCGCCGCTTCGACACGCGCCTTTTCCGCGTCGCGCACGGCGCGCAGCAGCGGAATCTTGCCTTCTTCGTTGAAATACACGCCAACGCCGAGGTTGACCTTGGTGGGGCGCGGGTCGGCGTTAAAGGCTTCGTTCAGGCCCAGAATCGGGTCGCGGGGAGCAAGTTCGACGGCGGAGAACAGAGACATGGTGGGTGGCCAGCAGTAGTGAAAAAAGGGCGGCTACGAGCATGCGCGACCGTGCCGGCTGCGTCTGATGCAAAACGCAGACGCCGGATGACGCAAAACGCGGACAGAGGCAAGCGAGCGCAACTTCGCATTGTAACGAATCTGCGAACGTTTTTCGGACGATAGCGCCCGTTGGCGGGCTCATTTGCTTGAAAAACAGGCGGGGCGCCGCTAAATGCAAGACGGACTGTTCTCGCGCCGCTGCCGTCCTACGCGGATCCGCGCAGTCCGTGCCCGATCCGACTTTCCGCAACCCGTTAGAATAGTTTTTTGCCCAAGGCGCCGCCGTCCCCATGTCCGAACAACACCTGACCGAAGCCGAAGATACGCTCGACGAATCCAAATTCGTCCGCTTCGAAGGCTCGCCGTTCCAGCTTTACCAGCCGTATCCGCCCGCCGGCGACCAGCCGACGGCGATCGAGACGCTCGTCGAAGGCATCGAGGACGGTCTCTCGTTCCAGACGCTGCTCGGCGTGACCGGCTCGGGCAAGACCTTCACGATGGCCAATACCATCGCGCGGCTCGGCCGTCCGGCTATCGTGTTCGCGCCGAACAAGACGCTCGCCGCGCAGCTTTACTCGGAGTTCCGCGAGTTCTTTCCGCGCAACGCGGTCGAGTACTTCGTCTCGTACTACGACTACTATCAGCCGGAGGCGTACGTGCCGCAGCGCGACCTGTTCATCGAGAAAGACTCGTCGATCAACGAGCATATCGAGCAGATGCGGCTGTCGGCCACCAAGAGCCTGATGGAGCGGCGCGACGTGGTGATCGTCGCGACCGTGTCGGCCATTTACGGTATCGGTAATCCGTCCGAATACCACCAGATGATTCTCACGCTGCGCACCGGCGACAAGCTCGGCCAGCGCGACATCATCGCGCGGCTGATCGCGATGCAGTACAACCGCAACGAAGCCGATTTCCAGCGCGGCTCGTTCCGCGTGCGCGGCGACACGATCGACATTTTCCCGGCCGAGCATGCGGAAATGGCGGTGCGCGTGGAATTGTTCGACGACGAGGTGGAAACGCTGCAACTCTTCGATCCACTTACCGGCCGTGTGCGTCAGAAAATTCCGCGCTTCACCGTGTATCCGTCGTCGCATTACGTGACGCCGCGCGATACGGTTGTGCGTGCAGTCGAAACCATCAAGGCGGAGTTGCGCGAGCGGCTGGAGTTCTTCTATAGCCAGGGCAAGCTCGTTGAAGCGCAGCGGCTCGAACAGCGCACGCGCTTCGACCTGGAAATGCTGCAGGAGCTGGGTTTCTGCAAAGGCATTGAGAATTACTCGCGGCACTTTTCCGGCGCGGCGCCCGGCGAGCCGCCGCCCACGCTGGTCGATTACCTGCCGCCAGACGCGATCATGCTGCTCGACGAGTCGCATGTGCTGATCGGCCAGTTGAACGGCATGTACAACGGCGACCGCGCGCGCAAGGAAAATCTGGTCGACTACGGTTTCCGTCTGCCGTCCGCGCTCGACAACCGGCCGCTGAAGTTCAACGAGTTCGAGCGCAAGATGCGCCAGGTCGTGTTCGTATCGGCCACGCCCGCGGACTACGAAAAGAAGACCGCGGGGCAAGTGGCCGAGCAACTCGTGCGCCCCACCGGACTCGTTGACCCGGAAATCGAGGTGCGCCCGGCGCGCAGCCAGGTGGACGACGTGCTCGCCGAAATCAACGAGCGCGTCAAGGCGGGCGACCGTGTGCTCGTCACCGTGCTGACCAAGCGCATGGCCGAGCAATTGACGGAGTTTCTCGCCGACCACGGCGTCAAGGTGCGCTATCTGCACAGCGACATCGACACGGTCGAGCGCGTCGAGATCATCCGCGACTTGCGGCTCGGCACGTTCGACGTGCTCGTCGGTATCAACCTGCTGCGCGAAGGTCTGGACATTCCGGAAGTGTCGCTCGTTGCGATTCTCGACGCCGACAAGGAAGGTTTCCTGCGCGCCGAACGCTCGCTGATCCAGACGATCGGCCGGGCGGCGCGTAACGTGAACGGCAAGGCGATTCTGTACGCGGACAAGGTGACGGATTCAATGCGCCGCGCGATCGACGAAACCGAGCGGCGGCGTGCGAAACAGATCGCCTTCAACCTCGAGCGCGGCATCACGCCGCGCGGCGTGGTGAAGCGCATCCGCGACATTATCGATGGCGTGTACAACGTCGACGATGCGCGCGCCGAACTGAAAGAGCAGCAAACGCGCGCCAAGTTCGAGGACATGTCCGAGAAGCAGCTTGCCAAGGAACTGAAGCGCCTCGAAAAGCAGATGATGGAGCACGCGAAGAACCTCGAATTCGAGAAAGCGGCCCAGACGCGCGACCAGCTCGCGTTGCTGCGGCAGCGCGTGTTCGGGGCGAATGTCGGCGATCACGTATCGGGCGTCGAATAAATCACGCGGCGGCCCAAAGCAAGGACAAGGCGCGGCAATCCGCCGCGTCCTGTTCTTTGCATCCGAAAAGGCGGCTTGGCCCGCCTGCCATCTCCCCACACGTCGTTTCTTAAGACACCCTTAAGATCCTGCTGCCATAAGGCTTCGCGTGCGTTCGTATTTGTTCCGGCAAGCGAACAATGATAAACTCGCCCAATATTGAGAATGGTTCGCATTAACGTTCAAATATGCGATCTGCTTCGGTTGGTTGTCCGACGCACTGTTCCAATGGGATCGAATCGAGTCAGATAAAAACAAGGAGTTTCAATGCGGATTTCTTCATTTGTGCGCGCTGGGGTTGCAGCGGCGGCGGCCGTCGCGGCGCTGTCGGCAACGGCGGCAGAGTATCCGATCGGCAAGCAGCAGATTCAGGGCGGCATGGAAATCGGCGCGGTGTATCTGCAGCCGATCACGATGGAGCCCGAAGGCATGATGCGCAAGGCGTCGGACTCGGACATCCACCTGGAAGCCGACATCCACGCGGTCAAGAACAATCCGACCGGTTTCGCGGAAGGCGACTGGATGCCGTATCTGCAAGTGCGTTACGAACTGACGAAGGCCGGTTCGAAGGACACGCAAAAGGGCGATCTGATGGCGATGGTCGCCAACGACGGCCCGCACTACGGCGACAACGTCAAGCTGCAAGGCCCGGGCAAATATCACCTGAAGCTGACCGTCGAAGCGCCGATGCAAACCGGCCACATGGCGTTCGGCCGTCACGTCGACAAGGAAACCGGCGTGGGTCCGTGGTTCAAACCGTTCACGCTTGAATACGACTTCACGTTCGCCGGCATCGGCAAGAAGGGCGGGTACTGATCTCCACGCTTTGCCGCAGCGGGTCGCATCGCAGTATGCGAGCCATCCGTGGCAAATGAGTGAATGCGAGTGAATGCAGCAGGCGGCGCGTGGGATTTATGCCTCGCGCCGCGTTTTCTGGAAACACCAATGAGAATCAACCGAAAGATCGCAGTCCTGGCATCGTCGATTCTGCTGGCGGGCGCGGCTCAGGCAGCCGATCTGCTCACCTTCAAGCTCGAAATGAACGACGGCAAGCTGACGCCGGCGCGCATCGAAGTGCCGGCAGGGCAGCGCATCAAGATCGAAGTGCGCAATACGGGCAAGGGTGCGGCCGAATTCGAAAGCGTGCAGTTGCGCAAGGAAAAAGTCCTCGCGCCGGGCGCCGATTCGTTCGTGGTGATCGCTCCGCTCTCGCCGGGCGAGTACAAGTTTTTCGACGATTTTCACCAGCAGGCGCAGGGCGTGATCGTCGCGAAGTAGCGGTGCTGGCGAGGCGGACGCGGGGCACCCGGCCCGCCGTCGCCAGCGACAGCAGTGGCAGTGCAGAAGGGAGTGCTTGATGGGTCAGATTCTATTCATCGTGTGGCGGGAAAGTGTCGAGGCGTTGCTGGTCGTCGGCATTCTGTACGCGTGGCTGAAAAATGGCGACGACGACGCGCGCCGCGGTTTGCCGTACCTGTGGGGCGGCGTCGTGGCCGGCCTGATTGCGGCGGTGGCGCTCGGCGCGGCGCTCGTCGGCTTCACCGAAGTGCTGTCCGGCGACGCGCAGGACTACTTCCAGACCGCGATGGTGCTGGTCGCCTGCGTGCTGATCGTGCAAATGGTGCTGTGGATGAAGCAGCACGGCCGCTCGCTCAAGCGCGACATGGAACGCTCGCTGCAACAAAGCCAGCGCGACTCGAACTGGTGGGGCGTGGCGCTGCTCGTCGCACTCGCCATCGCGCGTGAAGGCAGCGAGACGGTGATTTTCCTGTACGGCCTCGGCTTCGGCCAGTCGGGTCATGTGGACGGCGCGCAGATGCTTGCGGTGCTGATCGGCCTCGCGCTCGCGCTGCTCACGTTCTACGTGCTGCAGTTGGGCGGCAAGGTCTTCTCGTGGCGGCTCTTTTTCCGCGTCACGGAAATCATGCTGCTGTTCCTGGGCGCGGGTCTGTTTCAGACGGGCGTCGACAAGCTCATCGACAAGGAAGTCCTGCCGACCATCGTCGACCAGTTGTGGAATACATCGGGCATTCTCGACGATTCGAGCACCTTCGGCTCGCTGGTCGCCACGCTCACCGGCTATCGCGCGCATCCGGCGCTGATGAACCTGATCGCGTATGCGGTGTACTGGGCGGTCGTCTATCTGCTGCTGCGGCGCGCGAACCGCAAGCCGGCGCAGCAGGCCGCAGGGCGCGCAGCATGAGTACGTTGATGACCCGTCCGGGGCGGCTCGCCGCGGCGGGGCAGTGGATGCAGCGGCACGGTTCCGTGATCCGCGGCATCCAGTGGGTCGTGGTCGCGGTGTATGCGCTGCTGATCATCGTGCCGGCGGTGATGCCGCTGCCCGACGACAGCGCGCATTTGTGGAACAACCTGACGCTTGCCGCGCAGTTCGTGTTCTGGGGCATCTGGTGGCCGTTCGTGCTGCTGTCGATGGTGATGCTCGGGCGCGTCTGGTGCGGCGTGCTGTGTCCGGAAGGCGCGCTCGCGGAGTTCGCCAGCAAGCACGGCCGCGGCAAGGCGATTCCGCACTGGATGCGCTGGGGCGGCTGGCCGTTCGTCGCGTTCGGCATCACGACCATTTATGGTCAGATGGTGAGCGTGTACCAGTACCCGAAAGCGGTGCTGCTGGTGCTCGGCGGCTCGACGCTCGCGGCTATCGTCATCGGCCTGCTTTACGGGCGCGAGAAGCGCGTCTGGTGCAAATACCTCTGCCCCGTGAACGGGGTTTTCTCGCTTCTGGCGCGCCTCGCGCCGTTCCACTACAAGGTCGATGAAGACGCGTGGCGCCGTTCGTACAAGAACGGCGAGCACGGGCATCGCGTGATTCCGATTAATTGCGCGCCGCTCGTGCCGTTGCGCAACATGAAGGGCGCGTCCGACTGCCACATGTGCGGCCGTTGCAGTGGCCACCGCGACGCGATTGCGCTGACGTGGCGCGCGCCGTCGTCGGAAGTCGTGCAACTCGGCGACAAGCAGGCGAACGTGTGGGACACCGCGCTGATTCTGTACGGCCTGCTCGGCATCGCGATCGGCGCATTTCACTGGACCGCTTCGCGCTGGTTCATCGACCTGAAGATGTTCTTCGCGACCTGGCTCGTGGATCGCGACATCACCTGGCCGCTGCAGACCAATGCGCCGTGGTTCCTGTTCACGCATTACCCGGAACAGAACGACGTGTTCTCGTGGCTCGACGGCACGATGGTGATCGGCTATATCCTCGCGACGGCGCTTGTCTACGGTACCGCGCTGCTCGTCCTGATGGTGGGCGCGACGCGCACGCTCGGGCGTTTCAGCAGCGTGCGTCTGCATCATCTGACGCAAGGGCTGATTCCGCTTGCCGGGGCCGGCGTGTTTCTGGGTTTGTCCGCGACCACGCTGTCGCTGCTGCGCGCCGAGCATGTGCCGTTGTGGTGGGCATCGGACGTGCGCATCGCGATTCTGGCCATCGCGAACGTGTGGAGCGCGTGGCTCGCATGGCTCGTCACGCGGCGTTACAGCGAGCACTTCGTGCGGCGCGGTCTCGCGATGCTGTGGTTCATCGCGGCACTGGCCGTGGTGGATAGCGCGTGGTGGTTGATGTTTTGGGGCTGGGCGTCGAAGTAGACGAGTCTTTCGCGCAATCCGTCCCGTTCGCCTCGATCTCGAATCGTAGGCCGCAAAAACAAAAGCCGTGGAGATGACCTCATCTCCACGGCTTTTTCATTGGCATGACCGTGCACGGCGTTTCGTGCGCGCGTCGGCGGGAACCGAAAAAAGCGGCCTGGCTGGCTGCGACGGCTGGCTTGGTGTCTGCACGAAGGGGTCTAGTTCTCACGTGCAAGCCGTCGTGGCTGGCTAATGCCCAACACCTCTCTAGGAGGTGGTCCCCACAATACCTGGTACTGAAATCCGGTTGGTCGTTACTTCGTCAGAATCAGCTTGCCGAGACGCGTGGCGCGCAACTGGTACGTCTCGCCGTTGTGCACGATGCTGATGTGACTGTGTCCTTGCAGCAAAGCGTCGCTGCGCAACACGCGCTCGCCCGTTTCCGCCGATTCGTTCGCCCGGCTGGCAGCGGGCCTGACCGCAGCCGTCGATGTGACCGCCGCCGATTTCGGACGGCTGGTCAGCGCGGCAGCCGAACGGCGCAGGCTGAGCGTGGTAGGGCGAGTGGTATCGGTCATTCGTCTTTGCCGTTGCTTGATTCGATGGATGAATTCTAAATGATAACCATTCCTATTTACAAGGGGCAGAAATTCATCGGATCAGAGTTTCGATAGTCGGGCGAGGTGGGTGGTACAGCGCGCGTTGCGGGCTGGACCCGGTCGCGGCGGTGCGAGGCGCCGCAGCCGCCGCTGCAACTCGCCAGCGCGGCCCCAGCCGTTGACTAACGTTCGCTACAGCGAGTCAGTGCAGCGAACCCGGCTCCTGCTTCGCCTGCACGAACTGACGGATCAGGCGCACGGTATCGATGTCGTTCTCGCGATACGCGGACTTCACGATCTCCTGCGTCTGCACGGCGTCCTGATCGTTGGATACGGGCAGCGTGGTCGCATATTCGAAGCGCAGGAAAAGCTGCAGCTCGTCCGGCTGTTCGATGGTCATGGTCAGCGAGCCGCCGACGTAATCCGCCGTCGGCAGGATGTCGTA
Source organism: Paraburkholderia sp. RCC_158 (assembly GCF_041355255.1). Taxonomy (NCBI): domain Bacteria; kingdom Pseudomonadati; phylum Pseudomonadota; class Betaproteobacteria; order Burkholderiales; family Burkholderiaceae; genus Paraburkholderia; species Paraburkholderia sp. RCC_158. Next base: position 23,601 of record NZ_JBFUPM010000040.1, read on the forward strand.
GCGCACGCTTTGGCTTTCGTGCAGCGTGACGCGGTCGCGGACCGTCGCCTGGCCGTAGTGCAGTTCCCGCTCGAGGGTATTGCCTTCGCGCGAAAGAATCGTGCAACTGTCGAGTCCGATCACGAACAGTTGCGGCTGTTCGGCGCGCAGCACGAGCCCTTCCCACAACTGCTCGCGGGTCATCGAGTCGACAAACGGATTCAACGGATCGTTGATCTGGATAAGGTGTTCGAAATTCAAGACGACAGCATCCTATGAAAGCGTTGCAAGCGCTGCAAGCGTTAACTCAACACGGCCGGCTACGCGCTTGCCGGGCCGTTCGCAAGTCACGCGACGGTCAGACCGGAACGGATCGTGATCGAGCGCGTGAGGATCTTGTGAACCGGACACGCATTGGCAATTTGCAAGAGCCGTTCCCGCTGTTCGTCGGACAGTTCGCCGTGCAGCGTGATTTTGCGGTCGATGGTCGAGCCTTCGTCGCCGGTTTCGATGTTCAGCGTGACGTGCACTTCGTCGAGCGGCCACTCTTTGCGTTGCGCGTACATTTTCAGCGTGACCGACGTGCACGCGCCGAGGCTCGACAGCAGCAGCGAGACCGGCGTGGGGCCGCGATCGCCGCCGCCGAGCGATTCGGGTTCGTCGGCGAGCCACGTGTGCTTGCCGTCGTCGAAATGGACCTGATAATTCGTCGAACCGATATGGGCGGTGACGGTGGCTTCTGCCATGCGCGCTCCTATGCAGGGACCGAAATCGCCGCGCGCGGCGGTTCTATGGCCTGAAAGGTCGGAGAGACGGGCGCGCGGCAGGAATCGCTATTGTGAACGAAGTCGGCGGCATTTGCGCCATGAGGCCGCCTCACACCGTACTTTGGCGCGAGGCTGGGCAGGAGTGGCTGTTATCGGACACGAGCGGCGTGGCGCCGCCCGCGCGCGGTCCGTTCAATGCGTGATCGCGCCCATCCGGCCGGCCTGATAATCGACCACCGCCTGGCGGATTTCATCTTCCGTGTTCATGACGAACGGACCGTAACGCACCACGGGCTCCTTCAACGGCACGCCGCCGAGCAGCAATACCTCGAGCGGTTCCGCGCCCGCGGTCAGCGTGACCGCATCGCCGTCGTCGCCGAACACCACCATCTTGCGCGCGTCGATTTCCTGGCGCCCTTCGCCCTCGCCGTAAAAGCCCTTGCCCGACAGGCCATACGCGAACACGCGATAGTCGGCGGGCACCGGCTGACGAATCGTCGCGCCCGGCTGCAACGAAAAGTGCTGATAGAGAATCGGCGTGCGCGTTTCGACGGCGGCTTTCACGCCGAGCGCTTCGCCGGCAATCACCTTCACGCGAACCTTGCCGTCCGCGGAAGTCGCCACCGGAATCTTCGCCGACGGCACGTCCTGGTAACGCGGCGCGATCATCTTGTCGCGTCGCGGCAGATTCACCCACAGTTGCAGGCCATGCACGCGTCCGCCGGTACGCACGAACGACGGGTCGGGCATTTCGCTATGCACGACGCCCGCGCCGGCGGTCATCCACTGGACGTCGCCGGCCTGCAGCGTGCCCGAGTGGCCTGCGGAATCCTTGTGGCCGAACTGGCCTTCGAGCACATACGTCACGGTTTCGAAGCCGCGGTGCGGATGGTCCGGTGCGCCCTTGGCTTCGCCCGGCGCGTAGTCGATCGGTCCCATTTCGTCGAGCAGCAGGAACGGATCGAAGTCCATCAGCATGCGGGTGGGAAAAGGGCGGTGAACGACGAAGCCGCCACCTTCAGTCGTGCGAACGGCGGGAAACGTGCGTTCGATCGTGCGTGTCGTGCTCATCAATGTCACCTCGAAAATTCGGGAATAGCGTTGTTTTTGAAACATAGGGCTATTATAGGGACCGTTTTTCGGGGCGCCAGCCGCCGCCACGCAATGGATTGTTCTATTACTGGAACGATAGATGAAGATCGATTCACACAACCTGAACGACCTGATGTATTTCTCGCAGGTCGTCGAACATGGCGGCTTTTCCGCCGCCGAGCGCGTGCTGGGCATCTCCAAATCGCGCCTGTCGCGCCGCCTGACCGAGCTCGAAGCGTCGCTTGGCGTGCGGCTCCTGCAGCGCTCGACACGTAAGCTCGCGCTCACCGAAGCCGGCCAGCTTTTCTACCAGCATTGCCAGGCGATGCTGAGCGAGGCGCAGGCGGCCGTGAACGTCGTGCAGCAATTACGCTCGTCGCCGCGCGGCACCGTTCGCGTGAGCGTGCCCGTCACGGTCTCGCAGACCATTCTGTCGACGATCCTGCCTGAATTCATGCATCGGTATCCCGAAGTGCGGGTCGTCATGCGCGTAACGAACCGCGTCGTCGATCTGTTCGAAGATTCGATCGACGTCGCATTGCGCGTGCGCTCCGATCCGCCGGAAAACGCCAATATCGTCGTGCGTCCGCTGTGGCGCACGCAGCAGATGCTGGTGGGCGCGCCGAGCTTGCTGCAGCAGAACGCGCCGCCGTTGCAGCCGAACGATCTGGCGCGCTTCGAAACGCTCGACGTGCCGACGACCGACGGCCGCCACGTCTACCACCTGATCGCGCCCGACGGCAGCCGTCACGTGCACGAACACGAGCCGCGTCTCGTGACCGCCGATCTGTCGACGATTCGCGAAGCGGTGCTGTGCGGCGTTGGTATCGCCGCGTTGCCGGAGATGATGTACGGCGCCCCATTGCGCACCGGCCAATTGTCGCCGGTCATGCCGGGCTGGACCTTTCCGGCGCCGCAGTTGTACGCCGTATTCGTGTCGCGGCAGGGGATGGTGCCGGCCGTGCGCGCTTTCGTCGATTATCTGGTCGAGATGCTCGATCCCGATGACGGCAAGCACATCTTGCCCGAATGCCCGGCGCCGGCCGAGCGGCCCGTTTCGCGAACCGCGGCGGCGGTGACGCCCTAGCAGATCGCGCGCTGTGCGGCATCGTTTTTAGCATTGAAGCGTGGCCTGTCATGAGTACTTTCAATCAGCGTTTGCTTGAATGCGCGAGCTCACGGCGCTATATTGAAATCCCTTCGCTAAGGAGTCTCTTATGCGAAAACTCATGGCCGCTATCATAGCGAGCCTGATAGGGCTGACCGCGCTGTCCGTGTCGAGCACGGCTGTCGCATGCGGTGATCCGAGCCAGCAGTCTTCGACCGAAGGCAAATGATCCCGCCGCCCGAAGGCGCCGAGCGCGCACAAAAAAAGGCCTTCATCTGACGATGAAGGCCTTTTACTTTGTGCGCCCAGCATGGGCGCAATCTTGTGGGTGCAAGTCCCATCGTGAGTTGACCACAGCGAACGAAGTGAAGC
>NZ_JBFUPM010000041.1:0-25246 GCF_041355255.1 Paraburkholderia sp. RCC_158
GTTGACCGGCCGAACATGTCGTCAATCATGCGCCACGTCTCAGTCGGGTGAGGAGGAGTCCATCCCATTGCTTGTGGGCCGACACCAGCCCTCCAAGTTTTCCGAAAGCAGTCCCTCGACTGGGTGTGATGACATAAAACGCCAATGTCCGTGAGGCCGAAGAGAGGCCACTCGTCACATTACGTTCGAACGCTTCCAGATCGCTCGCCCCACACTTGCTGAAGTTCACCCGCACGTCGATCGCGCAAACTCTAGCGGCACAAGCGCCTAACAAAATAGAAGCACCATACCCGCATCCGCCCCCTCAATACCCCACCGCCCCCAATAACGCCGGCGCCCCAAACTCCCCAATCGACGCATTCGACTTCTGGAAATAAAGCGTCCAGAACTCCTTCAACGCACTCATTGTCTGCGGATCACGGTAAACATTATTAACCTTCGCATCCCCGGCCAGCAAGCCCGCGCCAATCACATAAACGCGCGCGCCGCCGAAATCACCAATCAAACCCGCGGCCGTCGCCTTCTTCATCTCCACCTGAGGATCAATACGGCGAACGGCATTGTGCGAATAAAAACTCGATACCGAACTGTTCTCAAGCATATCCGACGCGAGCAATACGATCCTATCGGACGCGGGCGAAGCCCGAACCTTATCGCTGATATCCCTCAACGCAGCCAGAATGTCCGACTTTGCGAGATCATTCGTGGCCAGCGACTCGACACGCACGATCGACGTAAGCAACGCCTTCTTCGCGTAAGCAGACTGCCCCGTCATACACGCATCGAAGCTACGCAACGCGCGTTCACTGATATCGTCCCGCGACTTCTCAGGGATCGGCGACTCGATGACGCCGCGCGTCACGACCTCCGTGTAATGCCCTTGCGAGAAAGCCGAAAAATCGAACAGCGTATAGGCGCCTGCGGGCCTAATGGCCTTACCGGCCATCTCCGCAATCTGGGCCTGCAACCTCTCATCGAAAACCGTCGTTTGATCGATGGCGATGAAAAGCTCGTGATCGACACCGCCCGCTACCGGCTTGATGTGATTGGCCGCGTAGCAACTCGGAATATCGTTCGTGACGCCGGCTTGTGCCGATACCGCAATCGCGGCCAAACACGCTGCCGCGACTACGTGAGTGAGATGTTTAATCATTTGCTTGAATCAAGGCTTGAAAAGATCATCGAGTTCGGATTCGAGCGCGAGCTTAGCTTTCTCAGCGCGCTCTTTCCGAAGCTTGATCGCATTGACCACCTCAGTTCGCACCGACTCATCGAGGCCGTAAATCAGTTCCTTCTTGCCTGCCACATCAGACTCAGCTTCGATCTTCGCGACTAGCGCATCAATGCTCGCGGTCGCCGACACATCGTCAGACGCTGCGGCAGGTACCGCGACAACCTTCGCGGGCGCATCGGTCGCAACGCTTACGGATGCTGCTTGCCGTGCCGTCACCTGAGGCGCCGGCGTATCGACGACTACCGTCGCCGCAGTTGTCGAACGAACCAACCCGCTTTCCAGATCCGTGAAATTCCGATGCTCCAGCACATAGTCCCGGAACGTCTTCGAGAAGGTCTTCCCCGAGATATCCGCGTTCTCAGCCATCCGCTTCTGAAGGTTCTCCAGCTGCGACTGCGCGATAGCTCGGAACGGTGCGTAGTAGTTGTTGTAGTCCTCGAACGTCTTGAAGCCTTTCGTCGTCTTCCACGCGGCGAGACTTTCTCGTCCACCGAACCCCCACGCAAAGCCACCAAAGATGCCCACGATCTGCGTGACCACAAAAATCACAGCCAGCGTGATAAAGGCCGCAGCACCTTCGCTTCGAGTCGACGACGATTCCTCTGCTTTCGCACGATCGTCGGCCGCTTTCTGACTGGCGACGAGTTCAGCCGGCATCGCGTTAGCCGTCGCGAACGGATTACCGGCGTCAGCGCCCTGGCTCACGCCCATCGCTTCACGCGTCTGTTCCGCGTTGAGGTTACTCCAGCGCATCCACGTCGACGTCCCTGCAATCACGATAATGACCGCAACGGTCAACGCCACCATGAAATAGCTGTGACTCGTGCCGACGCGATTGGCAACCTGCGTGTAGTCCGGCTCGGCATCATCGACGGACTGATCGTCGTCGAGTTTGACCTTGCGGCTCGAAAAGCGCTCCTGCGATTTGTCCTGCTTCCATTGCTTCCGGCATCGTGCAACGAGATTCGAACGATAGAGCTGATGCCCCGCAACGTGCGTCAAAAACACCATGATCACGCACAGCACGAACACGATAGCCACCATCAACAAGGTGTGCGTATTCGCGCTGCCATCACGGGCCATCCAGCTGCCCAGCAGATATGAAAACCCAAGACCCTCAGCGATAACAAGTACGCTCAGTAGCGTGAGAAGCCACAACGGCGTCGGCGAGCGTCCGCTGTCGTCCGACTTCGCGAGATATTCATTGCGCTTGCTGAACTCGGCTTTCGACAGATACGAAATGAACTTGTTGTAGTCGCCGCACAGCGTACGCTCGGAATCAGTCCAACCGTCCTTACCGTGAATACCGTGGCGCGACAGACGCGCTGTCTTCCCGAGAACAGGGAACGTGTACTTCCAGTGATTCAGCCAGAACTCGAGCGTCGAGCGGAAAGAAAATGCGCCCACTGCAAGCAGCACCACGACGACGCACCAGATAGCCGGGCCCAAATTGGCGTGAATGAAATCCATCATGTTCGCTATTACCCTCTTGTTAGGTGCGTGCGATGACCGGCACGTAATTCACCGTGAAATACTGACTGCTCTTGCGGCGCACGAGCTCACCGGACGTCGCCTTGCCGTTCGAGAAGATGATGTCGGCGCAGTCGAACACGCCGCTGTTCTTCACGAAGACCCGATACAAGACGCCGCCCTTCACCGCGTAGGCGTTCACATCGGGAGACAAGGTCACTTGCGGCGAGCCGTTCGGGCCAGCGCTCCGGTCAAAGTCTTTCCATACGAGCAGCGTCGGCTTTGCCCCTGCGGTCGCCCCATTGCGAAGGACGGAGACATCCTTGAGCGCGAGATACTGTCCGTTAAGCGCGGCGCCCCAGCTGCTTCCATACAGATTTGGCAAGTGATCGCGCACGGGCACCGCGCGGTCATCAGCAACGGACTTCATTGCTCGCGAAACGCGCGGCCGGTCGTTCACGCAACTCTTCGCCACCGGTGCCTCATCGGCTACCGCCGAAGAGAGGAACGAGAGTGTCGAGGACGATGCCGGCAATGCTGCAAACTGGAGGCCAAGCGTCGCGGGGAGCGCCTCATGCCAGCCGAAATCGATGCCGTCGGACGACGTTGAACGAGTGGATGCAACTGGCGTCGCAGGCGCGGAGTTCGATGCGGCTGTCGTGTTCGCCGACACCGGGGCCGATGCTGCGCGGGCGGGCGCGGGGCCGGCCACTGCGGTCTCGGTCGCAGCGCGATTTTTGGTAGCTGTGCGACGGGCTGCTTTGGTCGTCGCGTTACCAGATGTTGAAGGCGCCACTCCCGCGGCAGCCTGATCGGACTGAGCAGTCACCGCGCGGTAGTACTGGTATTTAGGTACGCGGCTGCTTGCGTAGCTTTGCAGAATATCGGCCCTGGCGCCGCTGAGATCGACGATCTCGACTCGACGGTTAGCTGAGCGCCCCTCTGCCGTGTGATTATCGGCAATCGGCAACGTCTCGCCGGCGCCCTGATAGAACACGTTCTCTCGTGCAATGCCGTGGTCCGCGAACAGCCGCGCGACGGCTCGAGCGCGGCGCTCCGACAGCTCCGCGTTCAGTTCTGAGCTGCCGGTGTCGTCCGTATGGCCGATGAGCAGGATTTTCGTTTGAGCCGCAGCTGCTTTGTCGGCCGCGCTCGACGCCTCGGCTACTCGACTGGATGTGCGATATTGCTCGGCAATCTCAGCGAAATAGACCGCCGCCTCCGGCGTCAATTCGGCCGAGCCTGTTTCGAATTGGACGTGTCGCGCGGTGTCGACGATCGTGAAGGAACTGCCGACCTGTTCGGTCTTGCCGGTATCCGGAGCACGCGCTTCGAGCGCGGTCGCCGTGTAGGTGAGGTCGTGCTTGGCAGCGATTTTCGACACTGCGCAACGCCGGCTATCGACCGCATGTCCAATGAGGCCACCGGCCAGGCCGCCCGCGGCGCCGGCGATCGCCGCGGCCGCAACCTTGTTTTTGTTGGCGATGACTGCGCCTAGAACAGCACCAAGCCCGACACCGACTGCGATGCCAATGTTCCGGTTACTATTCGCACATGGGTCGGGGTTTGCAAATGTGCTCTCGAACACATTCAAGTCTGCGGTTTTCTCCGGATCCGTCGGCGTCCCGCTGGTCTGCTGGAACCCGCCTGGATTAGCACATCCGGACAACGCGAAAACGGTGATCGTTGCGAGCCAAAGCGGCCCCGCTTTTCCTATTCCTCTCACTGAGAAACCCCTCGGTCGTTATAGGTTTTGTAGTTGCGCCAACGCGTGCATCGGCAAAAGAATTGCCGTGACGCAATCGAAACAAGCGCTCGATAACGATAACGGCAGGGGTTTGGCGAACTTTAGAAATATTTTCCGGGTAGTTGACCTTGGCAATGGCGCAAGCGCTAGCGCGCGTCGGCCACGAGACTCATCCGAGTCGCGATTGGTATCGCGTCTCGAGAGCTCATTAATGTCCTCCATCGAGGATGGGTGGAAGCTTGCCAATTGGGTTGTGCGGATGTCAATAAGGGGGGACTTCAGAAAACGGAAAATAAAGCATGTTAGCGAGAGGCGATCGTCGCCGGTTGGCCGGGCCCGGCCTCTCGCGGAATACGTACCGACGGGGAAGAATGCTGCTCGATCTGGCAGGCAGAAGTCGACCCTCTCTGGCCGTTCAACACGTCGTCAGCTCAACGGCAGGTATCGTGGCCAACCCGCCGTCAGAATGGCCGCTATCTTTTACCCGGGCGACGACTACTGGTCGTTCTTCGCCGGCCGTGTATCTTCATCAATGTCGAGGATGAAGGGCGCGCGGCCCACATTTTTCTCACACCATCGCCAGCATCGCCGGTGACTCGAATCGCATGGGGCTCGGTCGATTCCGCTCTACCCTGATCGGTCGCCCAGCAGTGCGCGCCGAAATTAGGTTTGCAAATCCCTTTTCGTCTATTATGGCAGAAGGTCGACAAATTTTTGTCGAAAAGGGCATGAGAGGTGACTGTGATTCTGGATCTGGAGATTGAGAACTTCATGTCGCTGCGCGATCCTCAGCGCATCGACCTCACCGTAGGGGCAGCAGTCGATGATTCCGACCGTGTTGCGCCCGCTTGGCCGGGTGCGGCCTTTGGTGTTTCGAAAGTCGCAGCTTTTTTCGGCCCGAACGCCTCCGGCAAGTCGACGGTTCTTCGAGCGCTATGGTTTCTGGCCGCCTTCGTAAAGGACAGCTTCCAACTTTCGCCTGATGCGTCACTTCATTGCGAAACGTTTGGGGATCGCGCATACGAGGACAGGCCAACGCGATTCAATATCTCATTTCCGGGGCCAGAAGCAATTCTGGAGAATTCCTCCTTTGATCACGGCAGATGCTGTCGTTATAACTACGAACTTCTGCTTACGAGGAAGGAAGGGAGACGGGTCGTTTTGACTGAGTCTTTGCATTACTGGCCCACAATGACAAAGCGGAAGACGCGTCTGTTTGAGCGTGGTCCAACCGGTGAAGTTGCAGTCGGTAAAGAGTTTCACGTTTCGAAACACCGAGCGGTGCTGAAAAGCATCCTGCGCGATAACGCGAGCGTTGTGTCGACGCTCGCACAGCTTGACCACGGGCCGTCGCAAATGTTCAGAAGGGCTGCGGGTCAAATCTTCAGTAACATGTTTATGGAGAAAGCAGTTGTCGATGAGGCAGCGATGCTTCGTTATTACCAGGCTAATCCACAAGTGCTGGCCGCCGTTAACAACGATTTGAAGAGGATCGACTTAGGTATTCGCTCAATGACGATACAACTGGGACCGGCAGGGCCAGTTGCGGCTTTCGAGCATGAAGGTCTATCTAAGGCTATTCCCTTGAACCTTGAGAGTCACGGCACTCGGCAGTTCCTTCAGATTTATCCTTGGATCAGGGGAGCGCTCGATTCGGGCGGAATTGCAATTCTCGATGAAATGGACACCGCGATTCACCCGCATGTCTTACCCGAGATATTGCGCTGGTTCTACTCGTCGAAAAGCAACCCGCACGGTGCCCAGCTTTGGATGAGTTGTCAAAACGCATCGCTACTCGAAGACCTATTTAAGGAGGAGATTTTCTTTTGTGAAAAGGATCGCGCCGGCGCGACCTCGGTCTACGGCCTCCGCGAGATTGCCGGGGTGCGCCGCGTTGACAACTTTTACCGGAAGTATATGAGTGGAACATATGGCGCAGTGCCGACAATCGGATGAGCCGTCGAAATCTTAAGCCGCAACGCAGCCGCGTTTTTATCGGATGCGAGGGCGAAAGCGAGCAGAGCTACGTCGCCGTGGTTCAACGACTGCTTGATCCACGATCTGCAGTTCATCTGGTAGCGCGGGTGCTGAATGGCGGGGACCCGCTTGCAATCGTCGAATCCGCACTTAAAGCCATTCGAGCTGAGAAGGCCAAGGGTCGCGAACCGTTTCTACGACGGTTCATCTTTCTGGACTCAGATCTGCGGCGACTTAGTCCTGAGCGAGACGGGAGGTGCCTTGCACTCGCGGCCAAAGAAGGAATCACTTTGGTATGGCAAATCCCGTGTCACGAAGCGATGCTCCTACGACATCTGGAAGGGTGCGAGACTAGGCGGCCGGCCACAACTGCGGCAAGCATGGAATCACTAAAAAGAGCATGGCCGGAGTATAAAAAGGGCATGGCTGCCCAAGAATTGGAAAGCCGGATAGATCTCGAAGCGCTTCGACGAGCCATTCGAATCAACGATGAAATAGCCCTATTCCTTCGCGAAGTCGGGATCAGATAAAAGCATGGTCCTAGCAGCGCATCGAATCTGCCATGTCCTACACCGATTTCAAAGTTGGCGAGGAAGCTGGTGAATTTCTGTCCGCTATGGGGCGGGAACGAACGTTCCACTGGCCGGTCGACCCGGCACGCCAATGACCGGATCTGGCCGGACCCGGAAATTGATGCCGGTCGCCGCTCAGCGTGTCCGTCGCCGCCCGCGAACTTCAGCAGCCGGCCCACAGCGGCTGTTAGCATCGACAATCGTAGTCAATTGTCGGCTGGGGTAAAAGCCAGCTAGATTGCGCCGCCCATAGGGCGCACGTTAGGCGCTAACGTGCGGGGTCAGACATTGCCCGCACCCATTCCGTGTTAATTTGCGATGACCTCGCCACAGGGGTCGAGCTGGGTCGTTCAAGACGCAACTGAGGAAAATAATGTTCAGGCCACCCCAGAAAAAAAGCGAGATACAGCAGATGCTGGATAATTACGCCGTTGAACTCGCCATGTTCATGCGGTGGTGCGAAACATGTGGTTCCGGCCCGCTCTCGCCAGTGAAGTGTGTCGAAATCGCACAGCTTATTTTCATCCGCGAGCGGTTTGAGACGCCAAACTACGAGTCCTTATATGTAGCGAGTATTGCGGCCTCCTCTTCAAAGGCTGAAATTGACAAGATACGAGCCGGTACGGGCTTTGACGGTAAGGCAAAAGCTTTTTGCGAAAGCCTCGGGATCGAGTTGCCGTATAAAAAGCCTTCTCGTGTCTCTAGTCCTGTTGGGCAACCGGATTCCACAAGAAAACAAGCTGATCCACGTGACCAGCTACCCGTCACTGATGAACTAAAGGCCACCCTCGCTCGGTTAAAAGAGGCCGAATATTTTCGCGCTGAGCTTCAATATCAGGTCCAATTCATATTGCCTGTTTTGAGCGACAAGTTAGCCGCTAAGGCAGGATATGCTTGCGCAGTCAAATTACTGACCGCAAAACATGCTGGATACTCGCAGACTGAGTGGGAGGAAAACATCGCGAACATGCTGCTGGTTTCCGACGAAAACTTCGACTTCGATACGTCGGTAGATATCTGTCGCCGGGTCGAAAAGTCGCTCGAAACATGGTGCGCGACGTTCAAGTCCGCCGGTGTGATGCGACGGCGCGACGAAGCTCTTCCGAAGCCCTCCGCTTCCGTTAAGGAAAGCAGCTCGGTATATCTGAACGCAGACTTGGCAGGAGTCACCTGGCTGCTACTCCGATCCGACAACGAGTTCGCGATCAACGGAGGGCTTTTAACCCTGCTGCTCTCAGTAGCCGCCGAACACGGCTGGAATGCTGAGGGGCTCAAAATGACCAATGGAGAAGGCATCGCGACGATCTCATTGCGCCCGTGCCGCGTGGCGGGTTACGAAGCAACGAAGCTTCACAACATCTTGCTTTCCGCCATGAGCAATCCACCGTCCGATCAAGCTGATGAAGCCGCGCAGGCCATTCAAGCTTTCTTGACGTTCCTGCGAGGAGGCGGCTTCAACCTCCAGCGGCGAGGCTAGCCATCAAGAATCCCCTATTGACGATGGATTCGGGCAACATCCGAGAGTGCCATTCACGAGGGGGCTGCTTCGATTCCTTCCTTACTCAAGCGAACTAATAGGCGCGGCTGCGGTAGTGACGTGACGGCTATATGTTTTGTGATCGCGCAGGATGTGCTCCCGATGCAACGCACGGCACGCAACAATTCCCATCGACCACTGCCGCCGCTCAAAGCCGCGCAGTCAAGGGCAGCTAACAGACCCCCAAGCCGCCGCTCGAACGTCCCAGCGGTTGCCGTGCCGAACGTCGCTTCGTGGCCGATTGGGTGAAGTCGCCAACGGCCGCTCATGCGCAGTCCGGTTGGCAAAAACTGGCCGCCCACGGTCTGACGCACACCTCGAACGATCGCTGATCAAAGCCGATATCCGAAAGGCGCAAACTGACCCGCTAAGCCAAACCCCGGCGGTAGACCGTGTTTTACCCGAGAACTTGACACGACATCGCCGGCATCTACCATGTCCCTGAAGGGACGCGTGCAGGAGGTGTGCGCATGGATGCACCGAGCGAGGAATTCGTGCTCGTGGGCAGCCTTGAAGAGCTGAAGGCGGAGGGGCGGCGGGTTGTGCAGGGTGGTCATCGTCCGATCCTCGTCATCTACGACCGCGGGCGTGTCTTCGCCCTCGACAATCGTTGCCCGCACATGGGCTTCCCGCTCGAGCGCGGGAGCGTCGAGGACGGCATTTTGACCTGTCATTGGCACCACGCCCGCTTCGATCTTGAAAGCGGCTGCACCTTCGATCTGTGGGCGGACGATATACCCATCTGCGCGGTCGAGGTACGCAATGGCGACGTTTGGGTAACGACCAGCTTCGGTCATCGCGATCCCGCGGCGCACTGGACTCAGCGGCTTGCGGACGGCCTCGCACATGACCTCGATCTTGTCATCGCCAAGGCCGTGCAGGGTCAGCTCACGGCCAAGGTGCCGATGGCCGGGATTGCGCGGCAGGTAACGCTGTTTGGGGCGCAGAACCGCGACGGCTGGGGCGTCGGTCTCACGATACTGACGGCGCTGGCCAATCTCTTGCCTTTCTTGCCACAGGACGAAGCCTACCTTGCCCTGTTTCACGGTGCGCGCCGCGTAGCGGCGGACTGTGCCGGCGAGGCGCCGCGGCGGGAACGTGCACCGCTTGGAAGCCGGCCCGAGCCGGCCGCACTCAAGCGCTGGCTGCGTCTTTGGACAAGTGTGCGCCATCGCGAAGCGGCCGAGCGCACCCTGCTGACGGCGATTGCGGCCGGCGTCTCGCCAGCGATGCTTGCCGATGCCCTGCTCTCGGCCGCGACCGAAAGGGCGTTTGCCGACACCGGTCATTCGCTCGACTTCATCAACAAGGCCTTCGAGTGCCTCGACCTGATCGGTTGGGAGCACGCGCCAGCTTTGCTGCCCACTATCGTCGGGCAGATGGTGGCCGCCCGTGGCGCGGAGGAATCGACCGCCTGGCGCCAGCCCGTTGATCTTGTTGCGCTATGTGAGGAAGCAGCCAGCCAGATGCCGGAACTGTTCGCTGCCGCGCGCACCTTGCGTGGATGGTCGCACCACGCGGCGCTCGCGCGAGAGCTGCTCGGAGACGATCCAGCGAAGATAATTGATGCGCTGAAGGCGGCGATCCGCTCAGGCGCAACTCGTGCGGACCTGGGACGATCGCTCGCTTACGGAGCGGCGCTGCGGGTGGCCCGCTTCGGCAATGCCAACGAGCACGCCGACTGGGACACCGCGCACCACGTCTTCACCTACGCTAACGCGGTCCACCAGATGCTCAGCCGCCGGATCGGGACCGCCGACATCGACGGATACGTCACGGCCGTGCGCGCCATAATGCACGGAGCCATGGCGCTCTACCTTGCCCGCTATCTGAATGTGCCGCCAGCCCGCATCCCAGGTGAGGACAGCGAGCAACTCGACGACCTCCCTGCCGATGTGGAGACGATCCGCGCAGCGTTGCTCGATGCCTTCGACAGGCAGCGACAGGTTGATCTTGCCGCAAGGCTGGTGGCGCGACATCTCACGCTCGGCCATTCGCCACAGGCGCTGATCGCCACGCTTGCGCTTGCCGTGCTGCGCGAAGATGCTGGCTTCCATGCGTATCAGATGCTGGAGGCCGGAGTCGCGCAGTTCACCGCATGGGGTAATACTGGCGAGGGCAGGCACGTCCTGATTGCGGTCGCCCGCTATCTCGCCGCCCATTCACCGACCGAACGCGGGGTGCTGCAGACAGCGGACATCGCCCGGCGTTTGATGCAGGGCGACACCATCCATCAGGGCCGCGGGGCGTCGTGACGACGCGTGCCGGTTATCAATGCCGGCGACGGATCGGGTAAAGCGAACTGGCGGTATCGAAGTAGAACTGCCGTTTGCTTACGCATAGTTGCTTGTCGCTCTTCGGCCTTAGCGGTCATGCGGGGTCCGTTGCATCCTGCCTTGGACGAGTGGCCGTTTACGCGCGGCGCCGATATCAATAGCCACACCGAACTACAATCAGTCAACCGGTCTGAATCCGCTTCATCCAAACTCGCGTCGCACAGGTCATGGGGCGGCTATGCGTGGACCATCCGGGCTGCGTTGACAGGCTGTTCAGCCGCGCACCAGGCCGATCGGCAGTGCGCGATTGATCCGCTCGCAGCAGGGCATGGGCGATGGCCAGCACAGGAGGGACTATGCGGTCGGGAGTGAAGTCCGACGTGCGCCTGAGACGTTATGCAATCACGGCGATGGCCGTCATCGCCGGGCTGATTGTCGTCGGACGCATCACCCGCATCCTGGTCGACTGGCTGTGGTTCTTTTCGATCGGCTATGCCGGAGTTTTCTGGACCATCCTTGACGCGAGAGCGCTGCTGTTTGCCGCCGTGTTCGCAGTCTCGGCAGGCGCGATATGGCTGTCGGGGATTTTGGCGCATCGTTACGCAAGGGGCGTCGATACCTGGCGAGTGGAAGCAGCCGGTCCATCGGGTGCGACGGAAGTCACCGGCGATCTGGCCGAACTGGTCGCGCCGCGCATTCCCTGGCGCTCCAGTATTGCCTGCGCCGCGGTCGTCTTTGGGCTGGTGATCGCCGCCAGCGAAATCTCCAGCTGGGACATCGCGCTTCGCTTCATTTATCAGGTGCCGGTTGGCGAGCGCGATCCAATCTTCGAGAGGGACATCAGCTTTTATCTCTTCTCGCTCCCCGCGTATATCGCGCTCAAGAACTGGCTGCTGCGACTGCACTTCTGCAGCGCGATCGTGGCAGGTGCTGTCTACGGGTTGCGCGGTGACATCGCGCTGGAACGGCCACCGCGAACGCTCTCGCCCGCCGCCATCACTCATGGTTCGGCACTGCTCGGCTTGTTCTTTGCGGTGAAGGCCTGGTCGTGGTGGCTCGACCGCTTTCTGCTGCTCTATGGCGACAACGGCGTCGTGGTCGGCGCCAGCTATACCGATGTCCACGTCGAGTTGCCGGTCCTGTGGATGCTTGTCGGTCTTGCCGCGGCCTCATCCGTCGCCCTTTGGATCAACATGCGCCGGCGGAGCTACCGGCTGCCTGCCGTTCTCGCGCTGCTCGTATTCGGCAGCGCGTTTGTGTTCGCTGTGATCTATCCGTCGCTGTTCCAGCGCTTCTACGTCAAGCCGAGCGAACTGAGACTGGAAACACCCTATATCGAGCACACTATCGCGCTGACGCGACAGGCTTACGGCCTCGCAAAGATTGAGGTTAAACCGTTTGAGGCCAGGCAGGGACTGACTCTCGACTCGCTGCAGGCCAATCGGGCGACCATCGACAACATCCGGCTATGGGATGTGCAACCGCTGATGGATACCTACGCACAGTTGCAGGAGATCAGGACTTACTACAAATTTCTCTCGGTGGACATCGACCGCTATCAGCTTGACACCGGATACAGGCAGGTGGTGCTGTCGGCGCGTGAGCTGGACCCGGCGATGCTTCCGCCCAACGCCCAAACCTGGGTGAACCTGCACCTCATCTTCACTCACGGCATCGGCGTCGTGATGTCGCCGGTCACCGAGAAATCCACCGAAGGCTTACCCTCCTTCTATCTCCGGGATATTCCGCCCGTCTCCAACGGCGGCCCGGCCATTCGCGAACCACGTCTCTATTTCAGTGAAGGCCGGCAGGACTACGTCATCGTGAACGGCAATGTAGCTGAATTCGACTATCCCAAAGGGGCGGACAATACCTACACGACGTATAGCGGGCGCGACGGCGTCTCCGTCGACAGTGTGGCACGACGCGGTCTCTTCTCCTGGCAGCTCGACGATCCCAACATCCTGCTGAGCGGCTATATCACAGACCAGAGCCGGATCCTGCTTCACCGCAACATTCAGGACCGTGTGCGTACGATCGCGCCGTTCCTGAGTCTCGACCAGGACCCCTATGTCGTCGCAAGCAATGGGCGCCTGTTCTGGATCCAGGACGCCTACACCGTCAGCCAGTGGTTTCCTTACTCCCGGCCGGGTTTCGGCGACGGCGCCAATTACATCCGCAACGCGGTCAAGGTCGTGGTCGACGCGTACAACGGCACGGTCGATTTCTACGTCAGCGATCCCGTCGATCCGCTCCTGCGCACATACGAGCGCATCTTCCCGGGTTTGTTCAAGCCTTTAGACGCGATGCCACCGGAGCTTCGGCAGCATATCCGCTACCCCGAAGATCTGTTCCTGATCCAGGCGCAGCTCTACCGTGCTTATCATATGGTTGCGCCGGAGGTCTTCTACAACCGCGAGGATCTGTGGCAGTTTCCCCGGGAACTGATCGGAATGGATGGCGGGAGCGCAGCCAGCACGATGCCGCCTTACTACACAATCATGCGGCTGCCCGGCGACGCACGCGCCGAGTTCATCCTCATGCTGCCGATGGTGCCGAGCCAGCGGGAGAACATGATCGCCTGGCTGGCGGCGCGTTGCGATCCGTCCGGATACGGCAAGCTCATCGTCTATACGTTTCCCAAGGACAAGCTGGTCTATGGGCCGTTTCAGATCGAAGCGCGTATTCAGCAGAATACCGGGATCTCGCAGCAGATCTCGCTGTGGAACCAGATGGGCTCACGCGTCATTCGCGGTCATCTCGTGGTCGTGCCAATCGAGAACTCGATCCTCTACGTTTCTCCGCTCTATTTGCGCGCGGCGTCCGGTCAGTTGCCGGAGTTGAAGCGGGTGATTGCCGCCTATGGTGACCGTGTGGTCATGGAGGACACGTTGGGTGAAGCCTTGGCGGCGCTGTTCAAGGAGACCGCGCAAGCGGCATCGCCACCCCAGGCACAACGAACGCGCCGGACGCGCGGGCACGCGAGGCACTTGCCCACTATGACCGCGCCATCGAGCGACTGAAGGCGGGAGACTGGAGCGGCTTCGGCGCGGAACTGGATGCCCTCCGGCCGTTGCTCGAGGCACTCGGTGCCCGCCGTTCCGATGATCAGAAGTGACCTGGGGAAATTTAAAGGGCGTCTATGCTTGCACAATGAAAGCAGCCATGCCCAGGCCCTGTAATCGATAGTGCGCAACAAATCCTAGTGCCGTTGAACGTCCTCTCGGTACTGCGGCGTCGATCGCCGCTCTGTCGCCCCGCCGCGCTTCATCGCATTTCAAGGTACAACGTCACAGCGCAAACAGCCTCCCAAGATGAAGCTCGCAATCTCCCACGCCGGCGAGCCGCGACGCGTGTCAGGCCATCGCGTAGTTGTTGCTCGATATCACCGGCTTGCCGATCGCCGCCTGGAGCTCGGGAATCAACCCGGCAATGCGCAAGCTCGTGCACGATACGAAAATCGCATCCACGTCACGATTCCGCGCAAGTCGCTCAACGCCAGTTCGCAACGACGCGGCATGTTGATTTGCGCTGGAAACTGCCCCCCACGTTTTGCATCTAAAACTGACCCACCCCTGATGCGCTGAAACGTCAGTCTGGTGTATCGATTTGTTCCTCTTTTGTAGGCTTAGGTGAGGGTTTCCTGCGCGCCCCGGTGCACGCCGCCGATGCCTCCGGTGAAAAAGACCTCAATGCCGGCCAGCGCGGCACATATTATCGTGCCGGCCACTGTCGTGGCGCCGAGCCCGCCGCCGGCCAGCACGGCCGGCAGCTCGCGGCGGCTGACCTTGTGTACCTCGTCTGAGCCGGCGAGCAGTTCCAGTTCGTCGTCCGAAAGGCCGATGTGGATTCGCCCACCGATCAGCGCAATAGTCGCGGGTTCGACTCCCTTCTCGCGAATCAGGGCCTCCACTTCGCGCAGTGCGAATGTTGTCCGGGTAGGGCATGCCGTGGGCGATGATGGTCGATTCCAGCGCCACGAGCGGGCGGCCGGCGTCGCGGGCAGCGGCGACAGGCGCGCTGCAGGTCAACCGCGCGTGTGCAAGGTCGGCAACGATGTCGATGCTTTCGGTGGCGTGAGTCACTGAAGTATGATGCACAAGGCTGGTCCAAGGTTCGCCGTGCACACGCGGGGCGTCGCTGCCAACTGCCTGTTGCCTTGGAGCCGTCCCTCCCAGCGCCGTCGGCTCGAGGCTCGCGGCGACAGGCGCGGAGGTAAACGGCGACGCCGTGCGCGCTAAACTGGCTGCGCTACAGAACGGGTCGATCGATCGGGCTCAAGGCCATGAAACTCAACAGGTTGATGCTGCGTCTCACCGTTGCGTGCCTGATTGTGTTCACAGGAGTCGCCATCTTGCAGGATCGTTTTCTCTACTTCCCTGAGAAGGCTGCGACCGGGGACGTCGTTTCCGACGGACTTCGCGCCTGGCCGACACCTGAGGCGTTCCGGGGCCTGTTGGCCGAACCGGCCGGATCCGCGCGCGCCACCGCCATCGTCTTTCATGGTAATGCGGGGCATGCTGGACACCGTTCGTCCTACGCCGCAGCGCTCACCCGGCTGGGGCTGCGCGTGATCCTCGCCGAATATCCAGGCTACGGGCCGCGCGACGGCACGTTGGGCGAAGAGAGCCTGGTCGCTGACGCGCAACAGACCATCGCGCTCGCGCATCGCCTCTATGGCGCGCCGCTGCTGCTCATCGGCGAATCGCTCGGGGCCGGCGTGGCGGCTGCGGCCGGCTCGCGTGAACGCAACAAGACCGCTGGCTTGCTGCTCATCACGCCATGGGATCGGCTCGAGCACGTCGCCGCTTATCACTATCCGTGGCTGGCCGTGAAGTGGCTGCTGCGTGACCAATACGACAGCGTGACCCTCCTGGCGTCATTCGGCCGCCCTGTTCTCGTCGTGGTTGCGGAACGCGACAGCATCGTCCCCCCGCGCTTCGGTGAAGCGCTCTACAACTCGCTGGCCGAACCGAGACGACTGGTGGTGGTGAAGGCGGCTGATCATAACGACTGGATTGGGCGCGCCGACGAAACCTGGTGGCGGGAGGCGATCGGCTTCCTGCTCACGTCTTCGCATTGAAATATGAAATCACACTCCGTCCCGTCCAGCAGGGAACGCTTCTATGTCCTCGATGCGAAGAACAGACCTGTCGAGGTGTTCCACCGCCACCGCCGCAGTGAGCGTTTCTTTCGATGGCTTGCCGTATCGGGGCTATGTGCTGACCTTCGAGGGAAGACGACCGCCTGGGACGAATGCCCATGCGCGGTGGCGTTGCTGACAGGTAAGCCTCGGTTTTTTGTTGACCCGCAAGCTCAGTTTCCATGTCTGAGATTTGCAGGCTTAAAGGTCCCGGAAGGCATCGTTGTGCCCGTCAGCGTCGCCGGACGCGACCTTGGCGCGATATGGGTCATGTCACACACGGACGATTGCAGGTTCGACCTCGAAGACGTAAGGCTACTGTCTAACCTCGCGCTGTTTGCCGCGTCGTCGCTCACCATCGTAAATGCCCGCGATGCAAGTGAGGAAAGCGACCGCCGATATAACGAGTTCATCGCGATGTTGGGGCACGAACTGCGAAATCCGATGGCCCCTATCGACAGTGCTATCGGTGCCGCCCAGCGCCTATGTGCTGATAATCAGCGAGCAGTTGAAGTTCTTGATATCGCGCAACGACAGATGCGACATTTGAGAACAGTTGTCGACGACCTCCTCGACGCTGCGCGGCTTCAGCATGGCAAGCTGGCTATCAGGCTTAGCGATACCTCGCTGAACGACATTGCTTTCGATGCGACGGCCGCAATCAGGCACCACGTCGAAGCGCGCAAGCACACCCTCACCGTCGTGGGCCTCGACGAACCAGTCTATGTCCGGGCAGACCACGTCCGGCTCAGCCAGGTGCTCGGCAACCTGTTGTCCAATGCAGCGAAGTACACGCCTGCCGGGGGCAATCTCGAACTTAGTGTTGGCATAGAAGGGAGCGGTTCGACCGCACGAATAGGGTTACTTGTAAAACCATCGTCGTGCCTGAGGTCGACACAATCAAATTATTGCCGGCACAGGTGACCGCGCGTTCCACTGGCCTAGACCCCGATCCGGTCACCGGCGCGAGCTTCACGTCGTACTTCCTGCGGCGGCAGGCCAAAGCCGCGCATGAAAGCTTCGCGCATATGCCGCCGGTCGCGAAACCCCGTCTCTTTCGCGATCACTTCCAGCGAGTGCCGGCTCTTCTCGATCATCAACCGTGCGGCTTCCAGCCGCAATCCTTCGATTGCCTTAGCGGGCGATTGTCCTGTCTCAACTGTGAACACCCGGCTGAACTGCCGGGGGCTGAGATGTGCGGTACTCGCGAGTTCTTCGACGGTGAGCGGCCGACTCAGGTTCTTGCGCGCATAGTTCAGCGCGTCCTGAATGCGGTCGGACTTGGGCGCCAGATCGAGCATTTCCGAATGCTGCGACTGGCCGCCCGTGCGCCGCTGGTGCATGACGAGCTTGCGCGCGACCGAACGCGCTATATCGGCGCCGAGATCCTTCTCGACCATCCCGAGCGCAAGGTCGAGCCCCGCGGTCATGCCCGCCGACGTCCAGATGGGTCCATCGATGATGTAGATGCGATCTTCCTCGACGTGGATGTCAGGAAACCGAACCATCATCTCACGCGCGTGGGCCCAATGCGTCGTCGCGCGCCGGTTCGCGAGTAACCCTGCGTCAGCCAGCACGAAGGCGCCCGTGCAAATGCCTGCGATGCGTCGTGCGCGCGTAGCCGCCTTGCGCAGGAACGCGACCATTTCGCGTGGCGGCGGCGAGTTGAGTGGTGCGTTGACACCCGCAGCGATCCACGTGTCTATTGCGGCGCGCGCGGCAAGCGGGCGCGTGACCACCGACATGCCAAGCGAGGAGCGTACTTCGCCACCAGCCACTGAGAAATTCTCGATGCTGTAGAAGCTTTCGCCGGTCGCAACGTTCGCGTACTCGAAAACCGATTGCGACGCGAGCGCCATCACCTGGAAGCCATCGCTCAACAAATATCCGATCCGGTGCATGTCTGCCGTCCGCTGTTCGTCAGATAAAACATCGGTTGCAAGGCGATGTCCTGAATCACGACCTTATACGTCATTTACGTCGGCGTCAATCATGACGACAATCGTCTCATGCAATAACCGAACAACCCCACCAGGAGTCCCTATCATGACGCAAACATATCAAGGCACCGCGCTCGTTACGGGTGCATCCACGGGCATCGGCGCGGTCTATGCCGAGCGGCTCGCAGAACGTGGCTACGATCTCATCCTCGTTGCGCGCAGTCGCGGCCGGCTCTTGAGTCTTGCCGAGCGCATTGCCAACGAAACGGGCCGGCCCGTCGAGATCATCGACGCCGATCTTAATGATCCGACTTCACGCGCCACGGTCGAAGCGAAGCTCACCGAAGACGCGAGCATCACGCTGCTCGTGAATAACGCGGGCGTCGGCACGCATACGCCATTGCTCGATAGCGATGTCGACGCCATGACACGGATGATCGATCTGAACGTCACCGCACTTACCCGCCTTACGTACGCCGCGGTGCCGGGTTTCGTCTCGCGCGGCAAGGGCGCGATCATCAACATCTCGTCGATCGTGGGCATCGCGCCGGAGCGCCTGAATGGCGTGTATGGCGGCACGAAGGCCTTCGTGCTGGCGTTCAGCCAGTCGCTGCATCACGAGCTTGCCAGTAAAGGCGTGAAGGTGCAGGCGGTGCTGCCCGGCGCCACGGCCACCGATTTCTGGCAGACCGGAGGCTTGCCGCTCGAGAACCTCGACCCGGCCATTGTCATGTCCGCGGGCGACATGGTTGACGCGGCGCTCAGCGGCTTCGACCGGAATGAACTCGTGACGATTCCGGCGCTGCATGACGGCGCTAAATGGGATGCCTTTGAAGCGGCGCGCGCGGCGATGTTCTCCGAACTCTCGACCAGTACGCCCGCACTCCGTTACAGCGCGAACAAAACAACCGTTCACGGCGCATAGACACGTTCGCGCGAGTGTGTGCGGTAACGATCCGATAGGGAAACGGCGCGCGTAGCGGTGGACACCATGAAGGCGCGCATCGATTTTCAAGGAGTATCCCGATGTCCTTATTTTCCACGAAGCAATCCCGGCACAGATCGCCCACTGCTTCAGCCGCAGTTGTACTCGGCCTGCTCCTGGCTGCCGGCCCGGGTAACGCCCATGCCGTCGTGCCCGCGGATCAACCTTCCGCGATTCCGAGCACTGCGGCTGAAGACGACTCGATCCGACCGTTCCACATCCATGTGCCGGACGAAACACTTGTCGACCTCCGACGCCGCATCGCGGCGACCCGGTGGCCCGACAAGGAGACCGTCGCGGATCAGACCCAAGGCGTGCAGGAAGCCAAGATCCAGGCACTGGTGCACTACTGGGGAACCGACTACGACTGGCGTAAAGCGGAGACCCGGCTGAACGCCCTGCCGATAAGCCCCGCCGGTGCCTGACGCCCCATTGCATCGGCCACCACCGAGCCCCAATCGCCACCCTGAGAGACGTAGTGGCTATATCCGAGACGCTTCATCAACACATCCCACGCCCGAGCGATGTGATCGGGGGCCCAACCAACGCCAGTCTCCTCCCCAGACACTCCGAACCCAGCCAGCGAAAGGGTCTCTAAACTCGGCAGCCCACTGCTGCACTGCGGTCCTTGTCGTCGACGAAGTCGCCAAAAGCGATCATGAGGCCGTGTCCATCCAAAGCCCTTTCAATATCCTGTCCATGATAAAAGCAGTACCCATAGTAGCGTCGCTTCGGAGCCTCCCGCACTGCTTCTGAAACGTCCGAGTGGCCGTCTAAAGTTGTGTATCCGGCCTTCGACAGGGCGCAGATCCCCTCTTCGTCAAGCCGATCGAACACACGGCCCAGTCGATCACAATCTGTCTCCGACGGCCATGACGCTTCTGCGGCGGCCTTGCGCTGGGATTCCGACTCAACGAAGGCTTCTGATCGAGCGACATCGCAGTCCGGCTCCAGAAAGTCGCCCATCATTTCTCGGACGTCATTGGGATCAATAAAGCCTGACCAGGCCCATTTGTAATGCACTGGATTACGTATATCTCGGAGTCGGTCACGTTATAGCCTCGAAGTGTTTTCGATATTAGACGCCGCTCCGTCAATGATCGGAGGTCGCGGTCGAACGTCCGCACCTCGGTCGTCCATTGCTGCGCGCCCCATACGTCGCATCGACTATAACGGCCATTCGTTGGAGCAGCCTCACTTGCCTCGCCCTCCGCACACTCTCCATCAAGCCAAGTGTGCGCTGTATGCCGTTGCCCATTCCGCTGGCAACATCTGCTTCTTGACCGATGCCGATGCAGCTCCTGCAATGCACCTTTCACCGCCAACCAGACCGCACGCGACGACTGGGCTGGTATCCCACCAATTGCGGCAACTCGGGCACACCGCACAACTGCACAGCACGGATACGGCCCATGGCCAGCATGATCACTCCTGCGCCACAACACGGGACGGCCGGCCTCTGAACTCGAGCGGAACGAGCTACCGCGCGGGACGCGAGGACACTCTTCCTAAAATTCGACCATGCGGCGCCTCTTGGCACGGTGCGCTGCGCGCACTGCCCGCAGAAACTGCTGCAGTGCACAGATTTTGGCTCGAAAGGATCAATAGGGCTTACCCGAATGCAAAAAACCATCAGAAAATCGTCCTATCGCGTGTAGTGAAATTTTGCGGCAACGACTATCCTTCGATCCATGGAAGGCGGTGAGAAGACCGAACAGTCCGTCGGCACAGACGGCGGCTCATGGAGACAGATGTGAAGAACGACACGATCGATGCGGCGGAAGGCAGCACTCGCCGTCGTGCCCGTGTTGCCCAGCCCGACCTCGAACTGGTTGCCGTGCCGCGCGACGAATCGTTCAAGGTGTGGTCGCACGGCTATCCCTACAGAACTGTCCGCTGGCACTTTCATCCCGAGTACGAGCTTCATCTCATCACCGCCACGACGGGAAAGTACTTCGTCGGCGATTACATCGGCGACTTCACCGCCGGCAACCTTGTAATGACCGGTCCTAATCTGCCGCACAACTGGGTCAGTAATGTGCCGCGCGGCGAGCAGGTGAACGAGCGCTGTCTGGTGCTGCAGTTCGATTCCGGATTCGTCCTGCGCGCAATCGATGCTTTTCCCGAGTTCAGCAAGGTGACCGGGCTGCTCGAAGCATCGCGTTGCGGCGTGTTGTTTACGCCGGAGACGGGCGCCGCCGCCGAACCGATCATGCGAGAGATGCTGCACGCGCAAGGGATGCGGCGCATTGCGCTGTTCGTATCCCTGTTCGGCCTGCTTCTTCAGAGCAGCGAACCGGTCAAGCTGGCAAGCGCCGCCTATCGAGCCGATCCGGCGCGCTACGCCGAGACGCGCATCAATCATGTGCTGACGTATATTGGCAAGAACCTGGCCCAGGAACTTCGCGAAGCCGACCTGGCAGGACTGGCGGGCCAAAGCGTGAGCGCATTCTCCCGGTACTTCCGCCGCCATACCGGCGTGCCCTTTGTGCAGTACGTGAACCGGCTGCGCATCAACCTTGCGTGCCAGTTGCTGTTGTCTGGCGAATTGAGTATCAGCGAGATCGGCTATCAGATCGGATTCAACAACCTGTCGAACTTCAACCGGCAGTTTCTGATGCTCAAGGGCATGTCGCCCTCGAGATGGCGCGCATACCAGCAAATCAATGCCGCAAGCGGGTCTAATGCGCCCAGTGTGGCGTCACAACAGATGGCGGCAATCGCCGCCACCCAATAAACAAAGGAGACACTCAATGAAAAAGCTTTCGAAAATCGTCGGCAGCATCAGCGCAATTACATTAGGGATGCTAAGTGGATCGGTGCTGGCGGCGCCTTCGGGGACCGTCGCGTTCCTTATGCCCGATCAGGCATCCACCAGATATGAACAGCACGACTTTCCGGGCTTCAAGGCGACGATGAGCAAGCTGTGTCCCGACTGCAAGGTGCTCTATCAGAACGCGAACGCGGACGTCGCGACCCAGCAGCAGCAGTTCAACTCGGTCATCGCGCAGGGCGCGAAGGTGATCGTGCTGGACCCGGTGGATTCGACTGCCGCGGCGTCACTGGTTCATCTGGCGCAAAGCCAGGGCGTGAAAGTGATTGCCTACGATCGTCCGGTTCCATCGACGCCGGCTGACTACTACGTCTCGTTCGATAACGAAGGCATCGGCCGCATGATTGCCCAGTCTCTCGTGCAGCATTTGAAAGACACCGGCGTGCCGACCAGCAAGGGTGGCCTTCTCGAAGTCAACGGCTCTCCCACCGACGCCGCAGCGGGGCTGATCAAGAAGGGCATCCATTCCGGCCTCGCGTCGAGCGGTTACAAGACGCTCGCCGAGTACGACACGCCGGAATGGGCGCCGCCGAAGGCGCAGCAATGGGTCAGCGGACAAATCACGCGCTTTCAGTCGCAAATCGTGGGCGTCGTGGCCGCAAACGACGGCACGGCCGGCGGAACGATCGCGGCCTTCAAGGCGGCTGGCGTGAATCCGGTGCCGCCGGTAACGGGCAACGATGCGACGATCGCGGGTCTCCAACTGATCATTGC
This sequence comes from Paraburkholderia sp. RCC_158, assembly GCF_041355255.1. NCBI lineage: Bacteria > Pseudomonadati > Pseudomonadota > Betaproteobacteria > Burkholderiales > Burkholderiaceae > Paraburkholderia > Paraburkholderia sp. RCC_158. The sequence continues at coordinate 22,429 of NZ_JBFUPM010000041.1, forward strand.
CGGCGACGAGTACAACACCATCCTGAAGCCGAGCGAGATCGTTGCGGCGGCGGCAGCCAAAGTCGCCGTCGGCTTCCTGTCCGGGCAGGCCGCGAAGGGCGAAACGACGCTCTTCAACACGCCCACGCAACTCTTCACGCCGACCGTCATCACGGCGAAGAACATCAAGGCCGAAGTGGTCGACAAGGGTTTCGCGAGCGGGAAGACCTTGTGCACTGACCGTTATGCGGAAGGCTGCAAGAAGCTGGGCATCACCAATTAAACCGGCGCCGCGCCGGACGAACACCGGCGCCGCATCGGTTTTTCATTCGTTCAAGCAGAGGTACGGTCCATGACTGACAACTCCACGAAGCCGCCCGTCCCGGGAAAGCTGGTGCTTAGGCTGCGCAACGTATCCAAGCACTTCGGAGCGGTCTCGGCCCTGACGGACATCGAACTCGACGTACATGCCGGCGAAGTCGTCGCGCTGGTGGGCGACAACGGCGCCGGCAAATCGACGCTCATCAAGGTGCTGGCGGGCGTGCATCAGCCGAGCTCGGGCACGATCACCTTCGACGGCAAGGAAGTCACGCTCGCCAGCCCGGCAGCCGCGCTCGATCTGGGCATTGCCACGGTGTTTCAGGATCTCGCGCTGTGCGAGAACCTCGATGTGGTCGCGAACATCTTCCTCGGGCGTGAACTGAGTCCCATGCGCCTGGACGAAGTTTCGATGGAGATGCGGGCATGGACCCTTCTGAATGAACTGTCAGCGCGCATTCCCGATGTGCGCGATGTGGTGGCATCGCTATCCGGCGGTCAGCGGCAAACCGTGGCCATCGCACGTTCGCTGCTGCTCGACCCGAAACTGATCATGCTGGACGAGCCGACCGCTGCGCTGGGCGTGGCGCAGACCGCGGAAGTCCTGAACCTCATTGAACGAGTGCGCGACCGCGGGCACGCGGTGATCATCATCAGCCACAACATGGAAGATGTGCGCGCCGTGGCGGATCGGATCGTCGTGCTTCGACTGGGCAAGAACAACGGCGTCTTCTATCCCGACTCGTCGAATCAGGAGCTCGTCGCCGCGATCACGGGCGCAACCGAGAACGCAGTCTCGCGCCGCGCCGACCGGCGTCAGGCTCAAACGAATGCCTAGTGGGAGAATTAATCATGGGTAACCAGGTTCCGGATACTCCGCAGGGAAAGCCGCAGAAGCCCGATCAGCCTTCCGCATTGCTGGATCGCAGCGACGTGCGCGTCAAACACGCCATGGGCATCGGAGGCGCGATCTCCGCGTTCGTCGATCAGGTGAAGTCGGGGGATCTCGGTTCGTTGCCCGTCGTCGTTGGCCTCGTCATCATCTGGACCGTTTTTACGAGCCTGAACCCGGTCTTCCTGTCGGCCAACAATCTTGTCAACCTGCTCTTCGACTGCTCGACCATCGGCGTCATCTCGCTCGGTATCGTGTGCGTGCTGATGGTCGGCGAAATCGACCTGTCCGTCGGTTCGATGAGCGGCTTTGCTTCAGCTCTCATGGGCATGCTCTGGGTCAACGAAGGTTGGCCGGTGGGACTGGCGATCGCTGCGGCCATCGTCGTGGGCACGGTTGTCGGTGCGCTGTATGCCTCCTTGCTCAACCGTCTCGGGATGCCCAGCTTCGTCGCAACGCTGGCCGGATTACTTGCATTGCTTGGGCTGCAGCTGTATGTCCTCGGTTCCAGCGGTTCGATCAACCTGCCCTATGGTTCGGCGATGGTTAACCTCGGGCAGCTGATTGTGCTTCCGCCTGTCGTGTCGTATGTGATTGCGCTCGTGCCGGGCGTCGTGACGCTGGTCCTCGGGATGCGCACGTACCAACGCCGCCGGGCATCGAATCTGTCGGCGCCGTCGATGAGCAGTCTGCTGACGCGCTGCATCGTCATTACCGTGCTGCTGGAAGTGGTGGTGGCGTATCTGAACCAGGGACGCGGCATTCCGCTCCTGTTCGGCCTGTTCCTGGCGCTTGCGGTGGTGATGGACTACATGCTCAGACGTACGCGATGGGGCCGTTCGATGCACGCCGTCGGCGGCAACAAGGAAGCCGCCAGACGCGCGGGGATCAACGTCAAGCGCATCTATATGAGCGCCTTCGTGACCTGCTCCGGTCTGGCGGCGCTCGGCGGGGTCCTGTCGGCAGCGCGCCTCGCGTCGGCCAGTCAGCAGGCCGGCACCGGCGACGTCAACCTCAACGCGATCGCAGCGGCGGTGATCGGCGGGACCAGTCTGTTCGGCGGGCGCGGCAGCGCGTACTCGGCGGTGCTTGGCATCATCGTAATCCAGTCGATCGCGAGTGGACTGACGCTGCTCAATCTGTCGTCCTCGCTGCGTTTCATGATCACGGGGGCAGTATTGGCGATTGCGGTCATCGTCGATTCGCTTGCCCGGCAATCGCGCGTCTCTCACGGTCGCGCCTGAATTCAGATTTCCAGGAGACAGATGAATGACTGACACCATCAAAGGAAAAGTCGCGGCCATTACCGGTGCAGCGTCGGGCATCGGTCTTGCCTGCGCGCGTGAGCTGATTGCTCACGGTGCGAAGGTCGTGCTGATCGACCGCGCCAAGGAGCGGCTCGACACGCTATGCGCGGAGCTTGGTCCCAATGCATTGCCCATCGTCGTCGACCTGTTGAATCCGGCCGAAGTGTCGGGCCTGCTGCCTCGTATCCTTGATGCTGCCGGCGGCCTCGACATCTTCCACGCCAACGCCGGCGCGTACGTGGGCGGCGAGGTTGTCGAAGGCGATCCGGACGCATGGGACCGCATGTTGAACCTGAACATCAATGCCGCGTTCCGTTCGGTG
>NZ_JBFUPM010000042.1:0-23862 GCF_041355255.1 Paraburkholderia sp. RCC_158
GGCAACCGTATGAGCAATTGCAGTTTATCAGTTCCGTGCCTTGGATTTCCCAGGGAGTCATGGTTGTGCTCCTTGTGCCCCGCGACGAGTAACGTGGCGCGAATCAAGTGTATGCGAGGGGAAAGGGAAGTTAAAGCTTGGGTTGAGTGGGCGCGCGGGCTGTTGTGATTTGCGTCACATATGAAGTTTGACGGAGGAGCCCGCAGTCGGAACGGTCGCTATCTGATCCCAGAGCTGTCATCGACCTTGGGAATGTCATCAGGCAGCTTCGGGTCGGGAGTTCGCACTGCCGACTGGCCGCTTCCGGGGAGCTAAATTCCACTGGCCGCTTTCAAGCGATCAGTTTGAAGAGCGGACCGACGCAGCCCGACCCACAACAGCCCTTCGACCCGGCGTTATCTAAATGGCGGCGTCCAAGGTACAACGGCCGTTCGCTCGTCAGTTGGTTGGTGGGGTACTGAGCTGTTATAGATGGTCCGCAACGCGTTGTGTCCCGCGCTCAGCGAGTGACCACTACCGAGCGCGGCCTAGGGCCCGAGTCGACCCGACATAAATAGTCCGGATTGTGCTGTCATGCCGTCGTTTGAGCCCGACGGTTATCATCGGTTCTAGGCCCAAAAGTGGACCGCGCTCGTAGGAGCGGAAAGATAGTTTCCCGAAACCGGTAAGCCATGCATGCGTGCAGTTCGACAACGTTTTTTGGCCAGGCTTAATCAGCATGCGTCAGATCGTCTTCGCCCTGTGATCTGTCCATTGTTTTCATTTTGTCGACAAGCCGGCGCGTGGCTTCGGTCTTGTCGACAGTTGCTTTTTTAGAGCAGCCACAACATCGGTCTGCGGTCGCTGGTCGCGTATCGCGGCCACCGCATGAATGCCGTTTTTGTTAACGACGTAGGCGCGGGCGCTCACATGGCCGCCGCTGCCTACTGATCGGATCTTGACGATCAAGGATGCTGGCGCACTTGGCCCCAGGTTGGCCAGAAACGCGTCTTCAACTGTGCCATCGCGTTCATGCAGGAGACCGAACCTGTAAAAAGTCGTGTCATCGCCGAGTTGGACATTTTCCGATGAGTAGATACGCACGCTATAACTGCCCAGTGAGCAGGCTTCCAGATCGCCAGTGGCTATAACGGCGGTTTGTCTCTCGGGCAGAGTGACCTTTTTCAGGAATTGGCAGTCGCCGGAAGCGAAGGCCGGGGCGCCAGAGAGTGAGGCACAGAACAGGGCAACGCTGGCGTAACGTTTCATGGATGGAGTCGGCGTTTGATATCACCTGGGATGGTAAGTGTGTGCCTCTTTCGGAGATGTCGTCCTGAGTACTTTGAATGTTTCATTGTATTGGTCGGAGCGGTCATGTGGGACGACGACGCCCTCATGATGCGATACGGTAGCGGCGGTATGGCTGAATACAGCTGCAACTGCACCAACGCAACAGTCCTGCTGACGGTTGATGCATGGTGCTCAAGCTTACTCGGCTCCTCAAAGGTGAGACTGACGTACAGAGCGTCTGGCTGCCGCAGTTGATCGCACGACGCGGGCACAACTCCACTGCGGTCGCGTCAAACCAGCGGCTTCGGGCCAATTCGATCTAGGGCCAAGCTTCAATGCTCCCCCACTCAGTGAAGCTACTGCGCTTACGGCTGCGCAGCCATGAACCAATCCTCTTCGGTTCGTGAAGATGCGGACAGACGTAGGGCCAAAGTCTCATGGTGCGAACCCAGTATCGCATGTAGATTGAAAAAAGTAATTGCCTTCTCCGAGACCACTCGTGCATGCGACGGCTCGCATTGCAACAGCAGTCCAGCGACCTTGTGCACCGGTTAGCTTCGGCTAACGCCGGTTGATGCCGGCTGATCTGGCGGTCGAGAACGGCAGGCGCGAAACCCAAGGTCCAGTTAATTTTGGCAGCCCGCACTGAGGACGAGTTGCCATGCTGAAGACTAACCATTGAAAAAGGCAGAGGAAGCAATGACAGGGGCATATGTTCGGCTGCTCACCGTACGACCGCTGAAGGAGCCCTTCGTCCACTTCCTGATATTGGGCGCCGTGCTGTTCGGCCTTTACGCGCTGCTGCAGCCAAAGCGCGCGGCGTCGGGGGATTCGCGCCAGGTAATTCTCATGCGCGGGGACATCGACCACCTGCGGCTCGGTTTTACAGCGCAATGGCGTCGGTCCCCGAGCGCGGCTGAGATGCAGGCGCTGCTCAACGATCGCATCAATGAAGAACTCCTTTACCGTGAAGGCCTCGCGCTCGGATTGGACCGGGACGATACGGTAGTGCGGCGCCGCCTTGCGCAGAAAGCACAGTTCCTGTTGCAAGATGTCGCAGCGCTGCGCGAACCGACCGCCGAGGACCTGGCGACATATCGAAGCCAGAACGCTCATCGCTATTCGCAAGGTCCGCGCTGGACCTTCGAGCACATCTACTTCAGCACAGCGAGCCGTCATGAGCGCGCCGAACTTGACGCCAAGGAGGCCTTGTCGGTGCTGCGCGATGCTTCAGGCGACATCGGAGCGAAAACCCTCGGCGATCCCTCGCTACTCGACCTGCGCCAGACCGCACAGAGCCGGACGCAGTTGCGCGATCTTTTCGGTCCGGACTTCGCGAGCGCTGTCACCACCGCGTCGGCGCTACCCGTTGGGTCCTGGGCCGGTCCGTTTCGATCGAGTTACGGCTGGCATCTGGTGCGACTGGAAGCTTGCAGCGAGCCGCCGGGCGAAGACGCCGCCGACTTCGATCGTCGCTTGCGGGCCGACTGGGCCGAAGAACAGCAGCGTGAGCTCAATGCGCAAGCCATGGCCCGGTTGCGCGCCCGCTACACCATCGTCGTAAATGACACACCGAAGCCATGAAGTCGGGCGCCCTTCTATCGTCGTGGGCAATCCGATTGTTACTCGCGGCGGCTGTGTGTGCGCACGCGATGCCGCTTTTGGCGCATGAAGTGCGTCCAGCCTATCTCGAGATAACGGAGTCGACACCTTCACGCTTTGTTGTACTACTCAAGCTCCCACAGGTGGGCGAGCAGGTGTTCGGGCTTGCTCCGGTCTGGCCGGATCGCTGTATCGATGCTTCGGCGCCGAGCCGTGAGCTGCTAGGCCATTTCGCAATCGAGCGCCGGCTAGTCGATTGCAGGGGCGGCCTTGCCGGTCAACGTATCAAGATCGATGGTCTGGCTACTACGATGACCGACGTGCTGGTGCGCATCCAGTTCCTCGACGGCCGAGTACAGACCGAATTGCTTAAGCCAACCGGGCCGGTTCTGGTCGTGGCCGAGCGCACATCAGCCTGGGACGTGGCGGCCAGCTATTTCGCACTCGGCGTCGAGCACATTCTGACAGGTGTGGATCACCTGCTGTTCGTGTTGGGACTGATGCTCATCGTCAAGGGCGGGGCGAGGCTGGTGAAGACGGTGACAGCATTCACGGTCGCCCATTCGATCACACTTGCGCTCGCCACGCTCGGCATCGTGCACGTGGCCCAGGCACCGGTGGAGGCCGTCATCGCGCTGTCGATCGTATTCGTGGCCACCGAAATCGCGCAGCGCCACCGGCGGGGTGCGGCCGTCACGTCGGGCCCAGGTTTCACTGCCCGTCGGCCCTGGCTGGTGGCGTTCGTCTTCGGTCTGCTGCATGGTCTCGGCTTCGCTGGCGCGCTGGCCGAGGTTTGGCTACCGCAGGTGGACATCCCACTTGCGCTGCTGACCTTCAACGTTGGCGTTGAGGCTGGGCAATTGAGCTTTATCGCAGCCGTGCTCGTCGTAATGGCGCTTGCTCGCCGGATTCGCTGGGGAGCGCCACATTGGCTGGCGCCGCTTCCGTCCTATGCCATCGGCACGCTGGCCATGTTCTGGGTCATCCAGCGCGTGGCAACGTTCTGACGCATGGATGCCTGGCGAGCAATGCGATAACTGGAGAGCAGCATGAGCACGCGTAAGCTTTGCGCAACTGCAGCGATGGTCGCCTTCGCCACGCTGCCGCTCGGGCGGAGCGCTGCAGCCGCCGCCCCGTCGGCTACTGACGTCGGCACCCTCGATCATGAAGCCGCAGAGAAAGCCTTTCCTTCTGCCCCGTACTCGCCCTACGCGGGGCGCAGTTTTCCGACGCGTCCTTTCTTCGGCGACACCCATTTGCACACATCGTTCTCGATGGATGCCGGCGCTTTCGGCGCCCGTCTCGGGCCGAAAGAGGCCTACCGCTTCGCGAAGGGCGAAGAGGTCACCGCTTCCAGCGGGCAGCGCGCGAAGCTGTCGCGTCCGCTCGACTTCCTTGTAGTAACCGATCACTCCGACAACATGGGCTTCTTCCCCGACTTGCTCGCCGGCAAGCCGGAAATGCTGGCCGATCCGACCGGACGCCGGTGGTTCAACATGGTGCAGGAGGGAAAGGGCGGCGACGCTGCAATGGAGATCATCGTCGCTTTCTCGCAGGGAAAGTTCCCGCCAGCGCTGCTCTACAGCCCTGGCAGCACACCGTACCGCTCGGCTTGGCGCGAGACGATCAAGGCGGCTGAAGAGGCGAATGACCCGGGCCGCTTCACCGCCTTCATCGGCTACGAATGGAGCTCCAACACTGGTGGCAACAACCTGCACCGCAACGTGATATTTCGCGATGACGGCCGGCGCGCCAGCATGGTTGAACCTTTCACTGTCCTTCCTCCGCTCGGTAGCGACAACCCGCGCGATCTGTGGAAATGGATGGCGGCCTACGAGCAGAAGACGGGCGGCAACTTGCTGGCCATTGCTCACAACGGCAACCTGAGCAATGGGCGCATGTTCCCCGTCATCGAGTCGTTCGGCGGCAAGCCGATCGATCGCGCTTACGCGGAGACGCGTGCGCGCTGGGAGCGGCTTTATGAAGCGACTCAGATCAAGGGCGACGGTGAAACCCATCCTTTCCTGTCTCCCAACGACGAGTTTGCCAATTTCGAGCGCTGGGACAAGGGCAATCTCGACCTGAGCGAACTCAAGAAGCCGGAGATGCTGCAGTACGAATACGCACGTTCGGCCTTGAAGACCGGGCTCAAGCTCGAAGAAAAGCTGGGTGTGAATCCGTACAAGTTCGGCATGGTCGGCTCGACCGATGCACATACCGGACTTACGGCGGTGGAGGAAGACAATTTCTTCGGCAAGACCTCGAGCTCCGAACCAGGCAAGGACCGCGCGATGCACCCTTTCATGAAGACTGACAAGGCTGTCATCATGGGCTGGGAGCAGAGTTCGTCGGGCTATGCGGCGGTCTGGGCCAGCGAGAACACCCGCGAATCGATCTTCGACGCCATGCAGCGCAAGGAGGTTTACGCGACCACGGGTCCGCGCATGGTGGTGCGCTTCTTCGGCGGCTTCGACTTCGAAGCCGCCGACGCGAAGACCCGCATGCCGGCCGCGATCGGCTACCGCAAGGGCGTGCCGATGGGCGGCGACCTGCGCGACGCGCCGAAGGGCAAGGCGCCAACCTTCATGGTAGCGGCGCTGAAGGATCCGATCGGCGCCAATCTCGACCGCATCCAGATTGTCAAGGGCTGGCTGGACAGACGGGGCGAATTGCAGGAGAAGGTCTACGACGTCGTGTGGTCTGACAAGCGAACGCCTGGTGCCGACGGTAAGCTGCCGGCCGTGGGCAACACCGTAGACGTGCCAAACGCCACCTACAGCAACTCGATCGGCGACCCAGAACTCATCACAGTTTGGCGCGATCCGGATTTCGACGCCGGGTTGCGAGCCTTCTACTATGCCCGTGTGATCGAAATACCGACACCGCGCTGGACCGCCTATGACGCGAAGTACTTCAAGGTCAGGTTGCCGCCTGAAGTACCAATGACTATCCAGGAGCGCGCCTACACATCGCCGATCTGGTACACGCCGCGGTCCTGAAGAGTCGGCCCGCTTGCCCTTCCGAAGCGGCTCGCCCTCGGCATGATAGCGGCGGAAGCGAACCCGAAGCTGACGCACATAAGATCCGAGGGCCGGGGAACCGATAGAAGTGAAAGCTGTATGAAGCGATCCGGAGGACCCGTGATTCGATTGCCGACTCCACCATGGCTGCTACTTGCGTTGTTGCTCCTGCTCGGCGGCTGCGCCAGCCGTCCGATCAACCCGCCGATTACCCACGCCGATCCGAATACCGGCTACCGATTCGTCACGCGCCCGCAGTATTCGACGGCCGATGAAAACCTGGTGGTGCTTGCCTTTTCGGGCGGCGGCACACGCGCCGCCGCGTTCTCGTACGGCGTCCTCGAGTTTCTACGGAATACCCAGGTCGTCGGACCGAAAGGCAAGTCACGCCTGCTTGATCATGTCGGCGTGATCACCGGCGTGTCGGGCGGCAGCTTTACCGCGCTGGCCTATGGCCTCTACGGTGACAAGCTCTTCGACGACTACGAGCAGCGCTTTCTCAAACGCGACGTGCAGGGGGCGATCACTTCACGCACTTTAAACCCGACCTACTGGCCGTCATTGTGGTCAAGCGGCTGGGGTCGTTCGGAACTGGCGGCCGATCTATACGACGAGATCCTGTTCAACGGCGCGACGTTTGGCGACCTTGATCGCGGGAAAGGCCCGTTCATCATCGCATCGGCCACTGACATTTCCACCGGGGCCCGTCTGCCTTTTACCCAGGCCACCTTCGACGTGCTCTGCTCGGATCTGAGTGCGATACGCCTTTCCCGTGCCGCGGCCGCATCGTCGGCAGTACCGGTGGTGCTCTCGCCCATCACGCTGAACAATTACGGCGGCACTTGCGGCTACGCGCCACCCGCCTGGATCAAGCCGTTTGTCGACTCGGTCGAGCCTCCGCGGCCGGCGGCACGTGCGACCCGCCATTTGAAAGAGGAGGCGGAGTTCGGGGACGGCGTCAACCGGCCATACATCCATGTCGTGGACGGCGGCGTTTCGGACAACGTCGGTATGCGCAGCATGCTGGATTCGCTAGAGATCATGGAAGCGCTGCAGTCAGTCGGTCAGTCCACGCCCCTCGATCATATACGCAGGATCATCGTCTTTGTCGTCAACTCGGTATCGACGCCGAAGACCGTGTGGGACAAGTCGGAATCCCCGCCAGGCACTCTGCAGATACTGGTGAAAGCGGCGGGCGTTCCGATCGACCATTATTCCTACGAGGCGACTGAACTGTTGAGGGACAAGCAGGCACAGTGGCAATCCATGCGCCGGATTCGCGAGTCGCCTGCTTTCGCCGCCAACAACGATACGGCCATAACCAAGAAACTGCGCACGCCGGACACGACGATCTATGCGATCGACGTGTCGTTCGCCCAGTTGACGGACCAGGCGGAACTCGATTACCTGAATGAGCAGCCCACGTCGTTCTCGCTGTCGGCCGAGGCGGTCGACCGCCTGCGCGCCGCTGCGGGGAAGATCATCATGGCGTCGCCCGAGTTCCAGCGATTGCTGCAGGACGTCGGGGGAAAAATCGTAAGTGACCCGATGGGCAACGGGTCGGCAGCAGCGGTACTCCCGGCGCAGTAGCGGACGCTGCAACGAGCCTGCACTGCTTGTGGCCCACTCTTCGCGGACGTCGCCCGGGCAGATTGACGGCGAGCGATAGTCATCGTGGCCCAGGTCGTTACAAAAAGTAAGTAAGCGGAACTTGTCGGTGAGACTCTCGCCCACGCGTTTGGGTTTGAAGCGCGAGGAGCAGGCTGCCGTTCTCGCGCAGGGTGTGAACTAGCTGGGCCGGGCGCGAGCCGCCTCGTTTGCGGCCTACCAGAAAGGTGTCGTCAGCCTGATTGAGGTCCTGCAGGCGGATCAGAACTTGCTCAGCGCATTCGACGAGCGGGTGCAGGCGCAAACGGAATCGGGGCGCGCAGCGGTCACTGCTTTCAAGGCACTCGGCGGAGGGTGGCAACCCGCCGATCCTGAGCCCGTTGCAAGCCGATAGGACCACCGCACCCGGGCTGGCTGCAGTCGGGTTTTTCGTTTGCAGATGGTTCCTCCGATAGTCAAGCTCGGATTTCTGTTTTCGGTGCCTGAAAATGCACATGCGCACGACGGGCAAGTGACCGTTCGGCATCCGAGAACAGCTAGGTCGACCCCCTTTCCGTCGGTCAGGTCATTGCACCAATTGCGCCTGCCGCAAGCCGATTACCGAAGTCTCACCGTTGCAGACGTTCCTCTTTACGCATTAGCGTGATTTTGTTACATGGGTCGATCAGCCAAGGGGGCCTTAGCACAGGCCTCGCCCCACCATCAAAACGCTAAATGTTCATCGCTGCTCCTATTGGCGTTACCCAACGTGTGCGCGGCGCCGTTTGTAGCAGTTCGTACAACTCACGCTTGTACCAGCGAGCCAGCCCACTGGTGCCGTGGCCGCACGTGTCCACGCTTGCAGGGATAACAAGTAGCCGGCCATTGGTGATGAGTAGCATCGCGCGCTCCATCAAGCCGGTCTCCGGCGGATAGCGTTCGTCGTCGGCGGCATTAATGGCGAGAACCGCAGCCTTGATGCTTCCCAGGCTGCGTGCCGGGTCGTAGCCCCGAGATGCACCCCACTGATATACAAAGTCGTTGGCATCCAATGTGAACGGCTGTGCCAATCTGGCCTTGACGTATTCGTCGGCCAGCTCCATCGTCGGCGCCGCTCTTTGGCAGGCGAGCGTCCCACCGTTGGTGGCCAGTGCAAAAAAGGCGTTGGAAAGGCGCAACGAACCTGGCTGGCTGGTGTAATCGCCGCCCCGATACTCCGGGTCGTTCCGGACCATCTCGATGAGCATGCGGCGCAGCATCCAGTTGCGGCCCGACATCTGCGTCGGTTGAGACGCCATTGGCACGAGCGCGTCCATGAAATCCGGATACCGCACACCCCAGATCCATGCGTGCATGCCGCCCATCGAGTTACCGATCAGCAGGCGCAAGTGCCGGATGTTCAGGTGCTCGGTCAGTAGCCTGTACTGCGCGAGCACCATGTCGTCGTAGTTGTAAGCCGGAAATCGTGTGCGCAGTCCGTCGGAGGGCTTGGACGATCCGCCGGTTCCGATCGCGTCGGGAAGGATGATGAAATACCTGCGGGCATCGAGCGGCTGTCCACGACCGAACAACTCTCCCGCGAAGTCAGGTGTCAGCATGCTGGCACCGGTGCCATTCGTCCCGTGCAGGATGAGGACCGGTTCGCCGGACGGATCCCCGATGGTGCGGTAATGCAGCCGCACCTCCGGCATCACGTCGCCGGTGCTGAACTGGAAATTTCGTGCGATCCAGTCGCCTTCCTTTGGCGCAGGAAAGTCGTCCGTATCGCCATGATCTGTTTGCAGCATGAGTGGAATCCGACGAATCCTTTACCCAAAGATCGGCTGGAGGGTTTGAAGCGCGCCCCCCTGGCGAGCTGACGCGTAGGCTGCATCCATGACTTGCATCATGAGTTCCGCGTCGCGCAACGACGCGATTGGCCTTGCTCCACTACGGCATTCGGCGAGCACCCGCTTGACGAACAAGGGGTAATAAATGTCGGTTTCTAGCTGGAGGCGGCGGCTTCGCGTGCCGGCGGAAAGGTTCTTCCTGTCGCGAATCTCGATTCGGTCCGGGCCGGATTTCGCGTATATACGATCAGATGCAAGCGTGAATGAGAATTCGCGCTGCTCGTCGGCGGTACTGGGGAAGCTGTATCCAGTTTCCACCAGGCCGATTACGCCGTCCTCGGTCTGCATGGTCAGCAGCGAATAATCCTCAACAGCACCGCGATGCGTTCTTGCGTTCATGGTGGCCGAGACTCGGGCGACCTCCTTGCCAGTAAGCAGTCTGAACAGGTCGATGAAGTGAGTCGCCACGTTGATCGTCGATCCGCCTCCGGAATATACCGGATCGAGCGCCCAGCCGGCGCCCGCCGCTTCGTAACGACTGGGTGGTCCCACGACGAAACGAAAGGACATGTAGTTGAAGTCCGACGGCACACGCCCCTCCGCATCTTCGAGTGACTTGAGCAACTCGCTCATCCGGAAGATCAACGGTATTGCGCAATAGAGATTGGCTTCCTCGGTCAGTTTGCGAAGTCGGGTGACCTGCGCCATGTTGACGCCGCACGGTTTCTCGAGCGCAAAGGGAATATTCCTTGCGATCACGGCCTCAGCGAGCGCCGGCATTTCGGAATGCCGCCCGAACACAAACGCGAAATCGACTTTCTCGCGCTCGAGCAACTCATAGGTCGACGAATACAGTTTGCTTCCGAAACGTGCGGCAATCGCCTCGCCCTTGACATGCTCGGCATCCGACACCGCGACCACTTCAATTCCGGGCGCCTCCAGCGCATCGAGATAAAGCGGGACATGCCAATGGCTGACCTCCAGCAAAGCAACTCTCATGCGTGTTCTCCTTTGATGTTTCTCATGACTTCGTGCTTCGAAGTCGAATGGATAGCAACGGTCTGCCTCAGGCGCTTGCCCTATGCTTTTTGAGCTGGCGATCCAGCGTTCCTGCTCGGCGCTGATTAGAGACCGCCGTCCGGTGCGGGTCGTCCATCGGGACGGTAATCGAATCCCAGAAACCTGAGTGCATGGACAGCCTGCCCTTGATGCATCGGGCCCCCGTCCTGGGTACGGCAACCGCGTGCGTGCGCGGCGCGGCGAAGTGGCGTTGGCTCGGGCGCATTAATGATGTCGACGACGATGGTGCCGGGCGCGAGCCGCTCTGGATCAACGGGCATGGCATCTTTCCCTTTCATGCCAAGCGGCGTGGCATTGATCACGACTTCGAATCCGTGCGGATCGGGCGGCCCCGAACGTGCGTTGCAGCGGGTTTCGGCAGCAACCGATGCCGCAAGATCGCCAGCTCGACGTTCATCGACGTCGGCTATGGTCAGCTTGCTTGCGCCTGCGGACGCGACCGCGAATGCGATGGCGCGCCCGGCGCCGCCGGCACCGACGAGAAGCACCGACTTATTCGCCGGATGGTTGCCTTCCCACTGCATTCCAAGAACGCAGCCGACGCCATCGAATATTGCGCCGATCCAGCGACCGTCTGGTTCGCAGCGGATGACGTTGAGCGCGCCGACCTGACGAGCGGTCGGATGCAGTTCGTCGACAAATTTCAGCATCCGTTGTTTGTGAGGCATGGTGACGAGCAAGCCGGAGAGGTTGCCCATCGCTCGTGCACCGGTAACAAAGGCGGGCAGGTGCTCCGCCTTCACCCAGAAGGAAACACAAGCGGCGTCGACGCGCTGTTCAGCGAAGACCTGATTCAACAATTGTGGCGACCTGGCTGCCGTCAGTGGATCGCCCACTAACCCATAGAGTCGCGTCTTTCCAGTGATATAGGGATCCATAGCTGCGTGGTGTTCGATGTTGGCTGATGGCGCAGTCTTACCTGACTGCTCGGAACAGTGGCGCATTAAGGGGATGTCGGATACCGACATCTTCCGAATGGAGCCACTTGGTTGACGAATGCTGGATCTCTGCGAGCGATGTCATGACACCCGAGGAGACCCTGGCGGTTGTGGGCTGTCATTTCCAGGGTGCCGGCGGTACGTTCAGATCCCAGGTCCCGTAGACAGCGGGCTCGTTGATCTCGATGACCTCGAGGTCATCAGATCGCCACATTACGTTGTGCGGCACGCCGGCGGGCTGTGACAGGCCGTCACCAGTGTGAAGCGTCACGTCGCCTTCGACACCGGCAAAACGGAACGTCACCGATCCGCGCAGCACATACAGGTAGTGTCCAGTCATGTCGTGCCAGTGCCAGCCCGTCGGTTCGGCGAACGGCTTCAGCGCACGAATGTGTTTCGCCCCGATGCGACCGTTGGTCACCGCGGCGAGTCCGAGGTCGCGGTACTCGGAATCGGCGCGCAAGCCCTCCTGGTTCCAGGGCGCCTCGGCCGAGCTGATGCGCGCGAACGCGCTTAGAGATTGCGCGAGCTGACGCGGGCCGTCATAGCGGGGAGTGTCTTCGTTGTGCATATGCATTTCCTTTGTGCGGCGTGAATCTATTCACCAGCGCCGCGGTTACATCCGCGGTTACATCGTTTCTGTTCGGCTCAAGCCAGGTCGCACCGACACATTGGTAGCAACCAGTCGGCCAGACCAAAATAGTTACGAGCGCGCGTGATTCGCGAGGTCCTGCGCTTCGGCGGTATTGACTCGTCCGGCCATCGCTTCGCCGCGCGAGCGCTCATACTCGGCTTTAGGTACGGGGACTGCACTGCGGTCACCAAGATCGTTGAGGCGGATCCGATACGTCTCCCGGGTAGTGAAAGCAGCGAATGCAGCGACAAGACAGATGCCGAGCGTCAGGCAACCGATCTTCAGCGGAATGTTGGCGGTGCCGGGAGGCGCGACGGCGACAAAGAGTGTCGGCGTAAGCGCTGCGAGCGTCGTCCCAACGTTTTGTCCGATGGCCATCCCCGTCACGCGCACCCGCGTGCGGAATAGTTCTGGGAAAAGGCTCGGGAACACACCGTTGAAGCCCTGGTAGGCGATGCCCCACATCAGCACCGAGAGAATCATCGTGAGCCAGAGAGTATGGATGCTGATGGCGTACAGGTATGCGAAGGAGAGCAGCCCAGCGCTGAGCACGCCCGCAAGCACGGGCGGCCTGCGACCGATCTTGTCGGAGAGGTTGCCAACGAAGGGAATCAGGATGACCGAGCAGATATTTCCAAGAACCGGGATCCAAAGAAAGACACCAACAGGAAAGCCGATACCGTAGGCCGGCTGGACTGCATATGCGGCGCCGAACACCGTAGCAAGAAGCGCGATGACCGCGACGAGCGCCATGCAGATTACGCGCAAGACATCGTCCCAACTCTGTCGGAGGACCTCGACAACCGGTGAGGAGGGTACTTCGCCGTGGGCCTGCTCCTGGCGAAAAGCGGGGGTTTCATCAACCTGGCGGCGAATGATGTACCCCATGATGATGACGACAAAGCTGAGCAGAAACGGAATGCGCCATCCCCAGGAAGTGAACTGGTCCTTCGGTAGGAAATGCGCGATGGGCAGGAAGACCGCTGCCGCGAGGAGCTGCCCGGCTTGCACCCCTTGGAGCGTGAAGCTCGCAAAGTAGCCACGCCGACCGAACGGCGCATGCTCGAGAATCATGGAGCTGGCGCCGGAGACCTCTCCCGCAACGGCGAACCCCTGAATAAGCCGGAGCGTGACGAGCATCACCGGAGCCCAGATGCCGACCTGCTGATACGTGGGCAAGAGTCCGACGCCCATCGTCGAAATGCCCATCAAAAACATACAAAAAATCAGCACCGTCTTGCGGCCGTGCCGGTCGCCGACATGGCCGAGCACCATCGCGCCTATGGGTCGGGCGACGTAGCCAACACCGAAGGTCGCCAGTGATGCGATGATGGCAACGGTCGGGTTGTGCGAGGGGAAGAAGAGCTGCGGAAAGAGCAATGACGCTGCGGTCGCGTAGATGAAGAAGTCGTAGTACTCAAGTGCTGAGCCAATCCAGCCGCTAGCCGCAGCTATCTTCGACTGGCGCTGGCGATGGGCGTCAACCTGGGTGCTTCCACTCATGATTTGTCTCCGTCTTGGATTGACTTTCCGGCGCTCGTTCTTTATTGTTGTAACACCGTTCCAGTAAGAACCATATTACCTACATCATGAGAGTTGTCAAGGGAGCCGTTGACCGATCGCTTCAGGCGATCGAGTTGCTCGCACGGGAGGCGCGCTGGATGCGCATGTCCGATATCGCCGCTGAGCTGGAGCTCGAGAAAGGCCCCGCGCACCGCGTGCTTGCGCAATTGTGCGAGCAGGGCTGGGCCGAACAGGACGAACAGACCTCGCAGTACCGCCTCACTTTGAAGCTCTCTTTGCTCGGTCAGCGGTACCTGCACGGACTCGGGCTACCCGGCCTGGTGCAGCCGATCCTCGACGAGGTCGCCGCCCAGTGCCACGAGCTCGTTCGGCTGACAGTGGTGAACGAAGGGACTCTTGCCTGGTTTGCTGCGTCCCAAGGCGCGGCGCCCGGTCTGATGTATTCGCCGTCCATGCATAGTCCCATCGCCTTGCATGCCACATCGGTCGGAAAGGTGTGGTTGGCGGCGATGTCCAACGACGAAGCAATCGGGCTGGCATTGCGTGGCGGGCTCGGCCAGCGAAACGGCGCAGGGACATCGAAGGCGATTAAAAGCGTCGACCAATTGATACCGGAGCTCGAACTGACGAGGAAACGTGGCTATGGTCTGGTCGTCGAGGAGGCGGAGCCCGGTGTCGTCGCGATGGCTGTGACCGTGCGTTCGCTCGTTGACGGGGCGGTGGTCGGCACAATGAGTATCGCTGGGCCGGTCTTGCGCATACCGCCGACGCATTACGACGCTTTTCATGCGCTACTGCGCGAAGGCTCGGAAAAACTGGGGGCCGTCTGGCCGCGACAGAGCGTCGATGCACACGTCAACGAGGCGGCCTGAGATGCCGAATTCATCGCATGAGTCTCAGCAAGTGGCCTCGTGGCATGAGGAGGCAGCAAACCTCCTCGTGGCAGCTCGCCGTCAAGGGACGCAACTCGAGCGCCTCCCCGTCAAACTACAACCTTCAACGGTTGACGAGGGCTTCGCGATCCAGCGAAAGGTGAGTGATGTCCTCGAGCGCAGAATCGGCGCATGGAAATGCGCGCTTCCGCCGGCGGGCAAGGTCATCGCCGCACCGATCTACGCGGACTCGATCTATCGCACCGCGCAATGCCACTTCAGCGCGGGTTCGGTGCAGTCTACCGTCAAGGCAGAGCCCGAAATCGCCTGCTTTCTGAAGCGCGACCTACCGGCAAGAAGGCACGCCTACGGCGAAGCCGAGGTGCTCGATGCTTTAGGTGACGTTCACCTCGCGCTCGAATTGCTCGGCAGCCGTTACTCGCATCCTGCGTCGCTGACATTTCCCGAATTGCTGGCGGACGGGTTGTTCAATGCCGGGCTTTTCATCGGGCCGCGGGTGGACTTCATTGGTGGCATGAGGCCGGACAACCTTCCTGCCGAATTCACCATCAGTCTGGCTGCCGCCGGCGAAACTCCGGTTAGTTTTGAAGGCCGACACCCAGATGGCAATGTCCTCTCGCCGATTGTGTGGCTAGCCAATTTTCTGCGCGAACGCGGCCTTGGGCTGCAAGCCGGGCAAGCAGTGATAACCGGCTCCTACGCGGGCGTGCTCGAGTTGCCGCTTGGTCGTCAGTTGCAGATTGGATTCGGTGCTCTTGGTATCTTGCCAATTCGTTTTATCTTTTCCGAATAGGAGTACTTAATGCGTCTTGTCCGTTTTGGCAACCCTGGTCACGAGCGGCCCGGCGTACTTGACTCGAGCGGAGCAATCCGTGATCTCAGCGGCATTGTCGATGACATCAATGGAACGACTGTTTCGCCAGTCGCCTTGGCAAAGCTGCGCCGACTCGACCTCAACAGCCTTCCTGTCGTGGAGACGGGCACGCGGCTTGGCGCTTGTGTTGGCAGCGTCCGCAACCTTGTCTGCATCGGTCTGAATTACTCAGATCATGCCGCCGAAACAAATACGCCGATTCCGCGGGAACCTGTTGTGTTCAATAAACATACGGGCTCCATCAGCGGACCGAACGATCCGGTTGTCTTGCCGACAGACGCGCAAAAACTGGATTGGGAGGTGGAATTGGGCGTCGTGATCGGTACACCCGCCTGGCAGATCGACGAAGCAACCGCGCTGGAACATGTAGCGGGTTACTGCCTTGCCAATGACGTTTCCGAGCGCGCATATCAGCTCGAACGTGAAGGCCAGTGGACCAAGGGCAAAAGCAGCTTCTCCTTTGCACCACTCGGGCCTTGGCTCGTGACGCGTGATGAAGTCCCCGACCCGCAAGTACTTGACCTGTGGCTCGACGTCAACGGTATACGTCGTCAGACTGGCAACACACGAACGATGATCTTCAACGTCGCGCATATTGTGGCGTATCTCAGCCGCTTCATGCCACTGATGGCGGGCGACGTCATTATCACCGGGACTCCACCGGGCGTAGGCCTTGGTCAGAAACCGCCCGTCTTTCTGAAAGTGGGCGATACGATGACCTTAGGCGGTAGCGGACTTGGCGAGCAAACGCAAAACATTGTGCAGTATTCGGAATCGCTTGGCGCGGCGTGGAGCCGCGGCGGGTACCCGTCGGCACGATAAAACAACTTCACCTGCAAACAGGAAAAGACATGAGCCTTGCTGGGACAGGCGTCGTCGCAATCTGGCATGATCTGCTGCCGGAAGCGAAGGATGAATTCTACGAGTGGCACAACCGTGAGCACATGCCGGAACGCGCCGGCATTCCTGGGTTCAGGCGCGGGCGGCGCTACATTGCGCTCGATGCGGGTCCCGAGTACTTCAATCTCTATGAAGCCGACACCGTAGAGGTGCTCGGCGCGCAAGACTATCTCCTCCGGCTGAATTCGCCGACGCCGTGGACGAAGCAGGTCGTCCCCTCATTTCGGAGCGTAGCCCGCTCGATCTGTCATGTAGCATATTCCGACGGTGTCGGACAGGGTGCCTGTCTTGTGACGGTACGTTTTGACCTGCCGTCCGCGGCGCGTACAGGCGTCGTCAAAGGTCTGCGTCAGCACGTCCTGCCACTGCTTGTCGAGATGGCCGGCATCACGGGAGTCCATCTTTGCCTGGCCGACGAGGCGGTCAGCAAAGTAGAGACAGCGGAAAAGCGGGCACGTTCTGAAGGCACACAAGTACCGACATGGATCGTCTTGATCGAAGGATGCCGCGCTGAACGGGTCCGTTCAGCGGCGGACGCTTTCAATGCTGGACTTGCGGCTTTGCCCGACGTCGGGCCAGCTACGCCTGTGTCCACGCTTTACCAACTTGAGTACACGCGCTGCAAGACGCCGTGGAGCGCAGGATAACCTGTCCCTCTCACGTTCCGAAGCAAGAGGCAGCGGCACTGCGGGATTACCCCCCAGTCTGTCTGCCGCAGGAACCGCTGCTGCCGCGCGTCGGTGCGACGGGCGGCTTACCATCCGATAGCCGACCTTGAGACGACGGCAGTGCGAGCGTCGCCTATCAGGCTGTTGAAAAGCGCCCCGTCATGACGACCGAATCTATGTCCAGGAGACTTGCGCGTGCAATTTCCCGCTGAATTACCGGTTTGCCGCGCGATCCGCGCAGGGCATGCGCACGCATGCAGCCCTTGTGGCGCGCAGTCTTCATGCCGTGGCGGCTCATCGCGTCGCCCCTTGCGGCACCACGCCTGGCATTCGCGCCATGCGGGTCAGATTGCTCGCGGCCATCGTCAGCTTGAAATGCTGGTCGACGCGCCTGATGCCGCGATAGACGGTTTGACGTATCCGGCCGACCGTTTTACCAGAGCCGAAATGCTCTTCGATACGTTTGCGGATGATCTGGCTGATTCGATAGCCCGCATGCCGCGAAGTGCGACCGTCGATCGCGCTACCACCTTGGCGATCGTCGTTGCGCGCGACATGTGGTGTCACATTGCGAGCGCGGCAATCGTTCAGGAAGTCACGAGTGTCATACGCCTTGTCGGCACCGACTGTCTTCGCATGACCGCCTGTTAGGCAATCGAGCAATCGCAAGGCGCTGGCCCGCTCGGCGAACCCATCGGCGTGACTGACCACGGCGCCGACCACCAGCCCCGAGCGGTTCTCCATCAGGATGTGCCCGTGATAGCACAGGATGGCCGGGCTCTTGCCGCTCTTCTTGAACAGCCGCGCCTCCGGATCGGTGGTCGACTCGTGCGTGGCATTGCCGCGTCGCTCGCCTTTCCAGTCAGTGTCGGCGTTGTGGCCACCACCGGCTGGCGGACCATCGTCCGGGCCGTCCTTGCGGCGAAAGCTCTTGTGACTGGCACACGCCTGAATCAGCGTGCCGTCCACCGAGAAATGATCTCTCGACAGCAAGCCCCGCTTGTCCGCCAGGCTCATGACTTCGGTGAAGAACGCTTCTACTACTTCATGTTCCAGCAGCCGGTCGCGGGTCTTCGAGAACACAGAGTGGTCCCACACGGCGTCTTCAGTCGCCAGCCCGACGAACCAGCGGAACAGAAGGTTGTAGCGCATCTGCTCCATCAGCATGCGCTCGTTGCGCACCGAGTAGAACACCTGCAACAGCAGCGCCCGCATCAGCTTCTCAGGCGCAATAGAGGCACGGCCAGTGTCCGCGTAGATGACGCTGAACAGCCCGTTGAGCCGTTTCAACGCGTCATTCACCAGCAATCGGATCGGTCGCAACGGGTGATCCGCCGGGACGAAGTCCTCGAGCTTGACTGTCGTGAATAGGGGTTCCTGCATCTCATCCATTCCGCGCATCGCATCGCTGCCAAAGATCATGAACACGATATCCATAACGCCCGTCCCTCAAACCCCGTTTACACGGGATCCAAATTCAACAGCCTGCTATGGGTCGTCCTGAGCCGTTCAATGCCTGCGCACTTAACCGGCACCGAGCTCTCGCTGAACAAGGCGTCAGGGAATGACGATCAACGGCGCTGCGTGAGGCGAGACACGAGTAGTGCTAGCGGACACTTATTGTCGTAGGCAAAGCCGCATTGGCATTGCGCTGGGCACCATCGTAAATGCGGTCACTTCCCGAATAGAACTTGCATCGACGGCAAGCCGCGAAATAAACCCGGCCGATAACATCGAAATAACAAGCCGCATTTCGACCGTCGAAAGATACCGACCAGGACATACTCGCGGGCCCCCGCCAAACTGCAAATGCGCACGCGTCTCGTGCGCTCCCCGCTGCGGTGTTCGGTTATGCATCCAACGCTCCGGGTCAAATTTGTCCGGATGCTCGAAATTGCTCGCGTCGAGCATGGAAGGGCGCGTCAGGAAGAACATCCTGGAACCCGCAGGCAAGTGAATCCCGCGATGCTCGACGTCCTGCAGCGGCTCAAATGCATGAACGGGAACCACTGGCCTAAACCGACTGGCTTCGGTGCACACGGCCTCGCACAAGTCGAGCGTCTTGAGTGTTTCATAGGTCGGGCACACGCCAGCGGCTCCTAGTACGGTGCGTGACCGGTTTGAAACGCGGCTCTGCAACGCATCGTCGGAGCTCAGGTAAAGAAGCGCCCACGCGATCGAATTCGCCGTGGTGTCTTCACCCGCGAGCAACATCGTCAGCACGTTGGCTGCTACTTCATCGTCGGTAACCCCGGAGCCCGGTGTATCGCGAAACTGCAGCATGGCTTCAAGCAAATTGCCAGGTTCCTCGCGCCGGTCTCGAATACGCTCGCGCGCACGATTCATCGTCAAGCGCACATAGCGATGTACTTCCGCCAACGCGTGATCGAGGCGGTGATCTCGCGGCAGTTTGATGTATCGCCAATAGGGGAACGGAGCGTTGATGCGGTTCATTAGCATGGGGAAAATCAACGCCAGATGTTTCTGAATGACGTTGCCGTCCTGCTCAAGAGTTCCGGGATCGTCGCCGAACGCGAGCGCGCTGGTGACATCGACCGTATAGCGTTTGAGATCTTCAGTCATCTCGACCACGCGGTCCCCACGCGCCGCACGTTCCCACCGTACTCTGAGCCGCTCAGTGATGGCCGCCAGGGTGGGATAGAACGCCTTGATATGCGCTACGGAAAGGGCCTGCATCACCAGCTTTCGTTGCGGCTCCCATGCGGCTCCTTCGACAGAGAACACGCCGTTGCTGCCCATCTCGTCAAGATTCTCTTCAATCGGCGAATACCGCCGATATCCGCTCGGTCGCTCGCGCATGATCGAATGACACAGTTCCGTGTCGTCCCAGACCGTCACAGGCCGTGAGCCGATCTGGAAACGATAGGGTGTGCCAAGCTCCTGCGCCCATCGCTCCAGAATGAGATGCGCGCGCGATGGCGTCAACTGGTGCGCATTACCGATCAGCGGGAGGCCTCGAGGCGCAGGAAGATCGGAAATTTCACGTACCTTCAAGGTCCCCGTCGACGCAATAGCCATGTTTCGTCTCCGTCTGGAAACCTGGGCAATGCTATAAAGTTCGTCATCGTTTCGACGACAACGCGCTATACGAGGATAGGCCATGCGTCGAATTGCAGGTCTCTCCTAACAGCCTTTATGTAATCCGCTTACGCCTTTCTGCTTCGCCACCGACGCCCACACTAAAACTCCAACCGATGTATGAGGACGATGACGAATAGTGGCAAGAGCCAATCGCCATACTGCCCGTTGCGACGAGTCGACGAAGATGTCGCGCCCGGTCGACGGGCCGTAATGGGACTGATGCTATCGAGAAAAATCGCTGACGGTCTTTCTCACAAAGTTTTCAGGGGTCTTCTTACCTTAACTGATGCTCGCGAGCGGTTTTAGGCCCATCTGGAGGGCGAATTTTTCGCCCTCGGATTAAACACGCCGTGGAGCGACTTTTTCACCAGCATCGGGACCGACCGCTGCGTGCCGGAGGCGTAACCTGCTCCCGGAGAAACCCACCGCAGCTATACAGGGCCGTCCATCGTCACTAACGGCGAACGTTCTTTCCCCGTCGCACGATTGAGCCGCGCACAGCACGCCGGCGGGTGTACCGGCCGGATTGGATTTGCGTCCTGCAGCAACCATACTCATTCCGTCGGGCAATCTTCCGGGCGAACTTCAATGGGCGATTCCAAGGGCAACCTGCATGAGCAATCGCACGACGGCGCTCACCACCATGACGGTAGTGCGTTGTCGGAGATCGAGTTGTGTGTCCGTGCGCTGGAATCCTTGCTGGTAAAGAAGGGGTACGTCGATCTCCATGCCCTCGATATCCTTATCGAGACATACGAGCACAAGGTCGGGCCGCACAATGGCGCGCGCGTGGTTGCCAAGGCGTGGCGCGAGCCGGCGTACAGGCAATGGCTGCTTGAAGACGCTACCACCGCGATCGCTTCGCTCGGCTACACCGGCAGGCAGGGTGAACACATGGTTGTGCTTGAGAACACGCCCGCGGTGCACAACATGGTGGTCTGCACCTTGTGCTCGTGCTATCCCTGGCCGGTGCTTGGACTTCCGCCCGTCTGGTACAAGTCGGCGCCGTACCGGTCGCGCGCGGTCATCGATCCGCGAGATGTTCTGAAGGAGTTCGGCTTTGAATTGGCCGCCGAAGTAGAGTTTCGCGTGTGGGACTCCACTGCGGAGATCCGATATCTGGTGTTGCCCATGCAGCCTCCGGGGACCAATGACTTCTCCGAAAAGGCGCTGGCTGAACTGGTGACACGTGACTCGATGATCGGCACAGGTTTGCCGAAGCTACCGGAGTGCAAACGGGAGCCCGCATGAACGGCGCGCAAGACCTCGGCGGCATGCAGGCATTCGGCCCGATACGGCCGGAAGCCGACGTATCTGTCTTTCACGCAGAGTGGGAGCGCCGGGTGCTGGCGATTACGCTGGCGATGGGTGCAGTCGGTAAGTGGAACATCGACATGACTCGTGCCGCGCGGGAGAGTTTGCCGCCTGCACAATACCTCTCCAGCAGCTACTACGAGATATGGTTCGAAGGACTGGTGAAGCTATTGCTAAGGACAGGGCTGGCGACGGCGGACGAAATCGGGGCCGGCAAGTCGATGCGTGCGGCGGTAACAATCCGGCGAGTGTTGGCAGCCGATGAGGTGAACGCCGCGCTGCTCCGAGGTAGCCCCGTCGATCGCCCTGCGGCCGACAGCGCACGCTTTACGGTGGGCGACACGGTGCAGACCCGTCAGCTGAATCCACGCACGCATACCCGTCTGCCGCGCTATTGTCGCGGCAGACGGGGCCGAATTGTCGTCGTGCATGGCACGCACGTTTTCCCCGATGCCAACGCGATCGGCCTCGGCGAGCGACCGCAATGGCTGTACACGGTGCGCTTTGATGCCGCTGAACTCTGGGGGACGGATACGTCAGCGGCATCAGTCTTCGTCGACTGTTGGGAACCGTATCTCGACTACCCGAGCGCCGCACCTCTCTGACATGACTTCCGCGCGCCCGGACATGCCTGAATTGCGCACCGCCTTGCCGGCATTGCCGTGCGACGACGCTGGACCTGTTTTCAGTGCACCATGGGAAGCCCAAGCGTTCGCTATGACGCTGGCCTTGCACGAGCGCGGCATATTCACCTGGGTGGAATGGGCAGAATGTCTGAATGGGGCGATTTGCGATGCGCAGGCAGCTGGCGATCCGGACGGTGGCAATAGTTACTATAGTTACTGGCTGGCGGCGCTGGAGCGCATCAGCACCATTAAGGGAATGGTGACGAAGCACATGCTCCTGCAGGGTCGGAACGCGTGGGACGTCGCTGCGCGCCGTACTCCGCATGGGCAGCCGATTGAGCTTCAGTGACTTTGCACCTCGTACGCCTTTCAGAGGACTTTGTACGGCGCGCTTGTAGCACTCTGCCGCTGCCGCAGTGAGTCGGGCGCCCTCCGGAGGGCGCTGCCCTGTAATGCCATGTTTCGGGATTGCTCTCCGCGAGTGGTCGTGCCTCGGGCTCCGGCCAACTGCAACCGTTGGCCCTCGTCCTAATAGCCATTCAGAGGACCGTTCCGGTCAGATAACGGACCTTCCCGCCGGGACACGGTCGAGCGCCCAAGCGGACGTGAACTTGCGACCCAGCCCGGGCATCCCGCGCCTCAGCTTTCGCGGGAATATCTGACACCCAAGGTTGGACACGGAACTACGGACAATCAACAGTCTCACAGCAGTTCGGATGCCGTCACGAACTGGAATGAATGGTTCGTTAGCCGCACCGCACAACGACGAGAATCAACCACTTTCTTGGTTGCAGCCGGCCGCCGCGCTGATTGTCGACAAGCGCGGAGGTTTTAAGCCAGTTACGTCTTGCGCTAGCAGGCGCGTCTCGCACGAGGCGCCCGACTGCGTCAGAAGGAGCAAATGTATCCATCACTCACGGTGCGCCAGCCGGAAAGCTCAGTACGCAGTACCGGCGTTGACCGGTGGATTCTCATGTTGCCGTCCGAGAGTCTGAATAAGATCGGCCATTGGGAATGGGTTTCTGAAAATAGTTGATGCGACGTGGATGTTGTCCAGCAAGAGCGGCACCCGAACAGACGTGCTGCCGACCGGCTCAGGCGGACGACGCGGCAGATCGGGCGCCTGATCGTGCGGCCGCCGTCTCGCCGTACGGACGCGTTGTGGTTTTCACGCTGCCGATCCGCAGGCGCAAGGCCGAAGCTGCGGCTGTACGCGACACACTCGAAGAACAGTCTTGGCTGCCGCCTGACGTTGACGCGGCCGGCACACGCAAGATATTCGAATGCAGTAGCAACCGCATTGCCGCGGTCGCTCCACTAAGGTTACTTGCGCGACCCGACGAAACCCTGCGGCTGACCGTGAACGACTTCGTGACGCGGTAACCGATCGTTAGCTGACGATGACTGTCGCGTCGCGATGCGTCTCTGATAACAAAAAACGCGATCGCTCAATTGTTGCTAGACATCATGTATGGACCTGCCGCACCTCAAGCTTAATCCGCGTACCTTCAGGTGCGGCAGGTCCATACATGACGTCTAGTAGCAGAAAGCAGTAGAAGGCAAGCGGACGGTTCAGCATACACAATTGGACGCACCATCACCCGGCTCATTCCCGGGCAATGCTTCCGCGTGCAAAGCGAATTTCAACGCGCTCATCGTGCCCGGACAGCGTCGCGCCGAGCATTCTGTTTAAGGTTTCCTTCAGCTTTGCTCCGTACTATCTGCGCGAGTCTGCCGTCGCGCTCGCCATCCCGAGTTCCAGTTCCGACAGGCTCCCGACAGAAAACCGAAAGCGTCCTTTCAGGCTTGCTGGAGCGTCCATGAAAACTCTGTTCTTGCAGGCGCCGTCGTACGACGGCTTCGATGGCGGCGCGGGCTCGCGTTATCAGGCGAAGCGCGAAGTCCGCTCGTTCTGGTATCCGACCTGGCTTGCGCAACCCGCCGCGCTCGTGCCCGACAGCCGCGTGCTCGATGCACCCGCCGACGGCCTGTCCGTCGAGGC
>NZ_JBFUPM010000043.1:0-23122 GCF_041355255.1 Paraburkholderia sp. RCC_158
CGACTCAACACTCCCGGGAGGTTCAACATCACACTAAATCCAACTGCAAATCTGTCCGTTGAACCGGGTCAATCTCATATGGCGGATCAGTAATCCATTCAGCATCGGACCGGGTTCGGCCGAGGACCGGACATACACACAGATAGCACCGGCAGTCGCTCCGGCTGGTGATCGATGCTTTTTTACGGATAACAACTGTCCACAAAATGCGCGCTCCCTTAAGAAATGCCCGTCGCTGCCGTAGTTAACAGGATTACTGTTAGTGAACGGCGGAGGTGCGCTTGAAACGGTGGTTCTGGATCTCAATCAGTGTAATTTCCATAGCGCTGAACGGGTGCGCGACCCGTCAGCTGGTTGCAACGCCGTTGCCCGAATCGCGCGTTGGCGTTGGTAGCTATGCTGAGATGTCTTATCAACCCCTTTTGCTAGACGAAGCGAAGACCATTAGCTTCGATGCGGATACATCAACGGTAGCCCGATTTCCGGACGGGCTCGGCGTGTATGCAGCTTTTTCAATTGAGCAACACCCGTCCGTATCGGTCTTGCGCATACGAACATGGGCTTCAAGCGGGTGGTTGCCGCACGCAACAATCCTCAAACCATACGTAATGTTCCTTGACGGAAGCAAGCGAGTAATCAGCAACGTCGAATCGTTCAAAAGCAGAAACGGATCAAGCTTCTTTAAGGGCGGTTACAAAGAAGGTTATTTCCCCATTCCGCAAACAGCTCGATTCTTTATTGCGTATTCGGCTTCGTCGGAATCTGATCGGTTGGTTCTATCGAGTTCAAACGGAAAGTTGTGGGCGATCCCCAATGCTTACAGCGGCAAGATCGAGGTCAAACAGGAGTTGTTGCCGCAATGAAAGGAAAGAGACGAGCGATGAGCCTGTTGGCTCGTATATCGATGTTGGCATTCTGCGGCCTCGCCGCTGGTTGCGTCACAACAAACTACATGCCTCCCCCTGGTGTACCCACGGCAAATATTCGCTTCCGTGAGATTGGCGAAGGAGGGTTCTTCCTTTATCAACCGCCTGCATTGCCCGGTTGCTATCTGCCTAGCGATCCACTGGGCGGTGCGCTTGGTGGCGAGCCCATCGGCGTGGCGGACGTTCCTCCCAAGAACCAGCACACAATTGTTCTTATTCCTGGCCATCGACAGCAGCCGCGACTAGGTATGCCAATCGACGGCGCCTACATCGACCGGAGTTACTTTGAACTCAAGATGCAAGCGGATCATTTACTGACCCTGCGCGTGGTCCTTCCGGGGCGAGATCAATTCGATAATGCGTTCCGCTTTACTCCGAAATCCGGCGAAAACTATGAAGTAACGGTGCGGCCGGGGACGCCACTTAGGGTCAATGTCTATTACATTGATAACCACGACGGACGCTACAACGCCAAGGCAGTTGATGATCTTGAAATCATTCGGCGATGTTCGTGAGCGTCGCCAGACGAGCGGCCGTTTCGAAGAGAGGTTCGGCCATATGACGTGACACGGCGAGCGTCGGCTTCGCGTCGTCCGAAGCCGGCCGCCGCCTGGCTCTATGCGGCCACAAGCGGTCGGTCGAGGTCGCCATCCAATTCGGATATCCAAGGTCCCGTCCGCCCACGCTCAATGGCCGGTCCTCGGCGAGCAGATCACAGGTGGCAGTGCCTCTACGCGGCCATAGGCGGTCGTTGGAACGCACCTCGAGGATTGTCGGCAATCGCTGTTTGAACTTCAGACAGTGATCCTATGTTCCACTCAATTCGCGCCACGAAACCTCTCCAATACGGTTGAATCCGCCATCCAGAATCGGACGGCCGGGAATTGTGACTGAACGGCCGTGGTGGGTCGCGTGCCGCCGACCGCCGTCAGGCAGAGGTCGACGACGGCCATTCAAGATGTAGACTCGACTTGACTGGCCGGGATACCATGGGCGCGTGGAAGATCGTCAGTCGAGATTGATGATCAAGCGCGCTCAGAGAGAGCAAGAAGGTGTTGCATCCTCCACTCTCCTATTGCTTTTAACGGACAGCGTGCCGGTCTTTCTATCCATGTTTTGCGGTAAGCGACAAACCCGTCCGAAATTTTTTACCATCCCGTTCTACTCAATAAAGGTGCGGACCGCTTGTCCTTACTTTCTCCAGCCCCCGTTCTTGTTGAAGACCACCTCTTGCGGGGCGTCTGTTGCTAGGCCGCATCGGCGTCGCGGCCGTCCTGGTCTTGCTGAAATTCCTCGCGATCCTTCCCTACGGCGTAACGGCCCGTTTCGGCGATGGCTTGGGCTGGCTGCTCTACCAGTTGCCCAGCCGGCGCAAGCGCATCGTCCATATCAATCTGGGGCTCTGCTTTCCCGACTGGAGCGCCGAACGCCTCGAAAAGGTGGCTCAGCGGCATTTCCGCCATGCGATTCGCAGCTACGTGGAGCGCAGCGTCCAATGGTTCGGTTCGGCGGAAAAGCTGAAGAAACTGGTGGTCGTGGACAGCGAGGTCGATCTGTCCGACCCGGACATGCCGCCCACGCTGCTGCTTGGTGCACATTTCGTTGGCATAGAGGCGGGCTCGGTGTTCATCAATTACGCGCTAGGCAGGCCCTGCGGCGCGTTGTATCAGCCGATGTCCAACAAGACGATCGATGCCGTTGCCCGGACCCAGCGCGGCCGTTTCGGTTCCGAGATGGCCAGCCGCGCCGACAGCGCGCGCATCGTGTTGCGATGGCTTCGCGATAAAAAACCCGTCATGCTCGGCGCGGATATGGATTACGGACTTCGCAATTCGACTTTCGTCCCTTTCTTCGGCATTCAGACCTGCACGCTGACTGCGGTCGGACGGCTTGCTAAAACCGGCCACGCGCAAGTGCTGCCGTTTATTGGCGAGGTGCTGCCGAACTACAAGGGTTATCGGTTGAAAGTATTCAAGCCGTGGCAGGACTATCCAACTGGCGACGACGCGGCCGATGCGCGCAGGATGAACGCTTATCTGGAAGAGCAGATCCGCCGGATGCCTGAACAATATTACTGGGTCCATAAACGCTTCAAGACCCGGCCGCCTGGCGAAGCGTCGTTTTATTAACGATGGGGCAATCACTCAGTCAATCTGGAGCGCGCATGATCAAATTGACATCGGTCCATCGGGACTGGATCATCGATATGACGCCGGATACGCTGCCCGACGGCTTTTCGGCTCGTGCGTGGGTGCAGCGCGAAGCGGGCGAAGGCGAGACCCAAGGCGAAAACTTCATGTTCTCCGACCTCGGACATTCCGCTACACAAGGCGAGGCGGCGTCGCGGGGCGAATCCTGGGCCATTCGGTGGCTCAACGAGAACGACTATTAGTACCGGTTCGGCGGTAGAAAGTTTGCCCGGCGGCGCGACCATTTTTCTAAAGCGCTCGACAGCGCTACATTTCGCAAGCAGTGTCGTCGGCATCCGAACGATAAGCTGCTAACGCGGGCGTACCTGCAAGTCGAGCGCCCTGATGCAGGGAGCGGTAGAAAGCAGTGATCGCGCCACCGCGAAATGACGCGCCATGAATGACCGCTTCGTAGAACAGTGACCGTCTCCTACGGGTCGACTGCGGCCTCATGAGGGCTGTCGGGACGTTCGCCGGACCGAGCGCGCGTTGAAGCATCGTCGCATCGCCCGAACGTTCGGTTTGCGCATCGCTCATGTCCGGTGATGGCTTCCTTCTCATCGTGTCTTCAACGGTGATACGAGGTCAGCAGATGTGCTGACCGCGCGCGAATGTTCCGCCTGCTATCGGGTGGCGACACCGGCGAGTTGTCCTACGCCATCTGCCGTTTGCTTGCCCACGTTTCTCGCGACGACACCCAGGCCGCCCATCATGGTGACGCCTGTGTCGGCCACCTCAAACGTGGCTCCAGCGACCGTCACCGTTCCCTTGATGTGGTCGCTGCCGGACAGCGCACCAAACATGATTCGTGCCGCGGCGGGCCGCGTCTTGAATTCCGTGACGTGAAGAACGACCGGCGCACCGGACGCAGCGACGGGCACGCCGATCTTCGTCAACTCGGCACGGAAAGCCCCGACGACTTCCTGCTTCGCTTCGGCAGAAATGTCGAACGTTCCTGCATCGATCTGCAGATCGCTTACACCGGCAGTGAGCACCGTGCCCACTTCGTGTCCGCGGTCGGCAGGTAGTGGATTCGTGGCCGGAGCTCCCGCACACGCTGAGAGAAGGACGACGCAGATGGCTGAAATCAGGACGAGACGCATTGATAGTTTCCAGTTTGGGGATGTGGGGCCGGCGGAAAGTCCGGGTCAAAGGCTTGCAGTGGAGTCGGCGTATTTGCCAGGACTTACCCACGTTGTACGGTCGCGCGGTGACTGAATATCGGCTATGGACGACAGGTCTTTAGCGTCCTGGTACTGCACTATTCGTTTTTCAGCGCGCGCTCTGCCGTTCGGCGTATCAGACTCCCCGTAGTTAGCCCTGAAGGAAACGTAGGACGCGTTCGCCTACCGGTTTCGCAACTCGTTGTTGCAGTGGACGAAACCGGAAGGCCGTGAAAAAACGGCATATCGAGTTTCTGTATATGTCCAAAGCCGGAGCGAAAGATTGGGAATTATGCGAGACAGATAATTGATAAGGAGCTGATCACTTCTCCGCTTCTATGACGATATTTGTAATGAAAAAGCAAGAAAAAATATCCAGAAACTTACTAAAGTTTTCTCCGCTCGGGCCGACATTCGTAGTGCGAGCGCATGGGTCAACGGAACCCGCGCTCAGACAAAAAACAAACGAGAGAGTCAGTCCGACGGGGTGTCATGGAAGGCCGGTATTATCAACGACTCCCGCAATGTGGGAGCCGGCGCGCGATTGCTCGCGCCGCCTGTTTTCTTACCTTGCTGATTGCTGCTGCGCCAATGCCGGCCAGTGCGGCAGGTATTGTCATTGACGGCGCGACCGCGACGACGGTTTCTACTGCCACAAATGGCCACCAAACCGTTAATATCGCCCCAGCATTCGCCGGTGTTTCCAGTAACACCTATACAAGTTTCAATGTCGATGCGGCAGGCGCTTCGCTGAACAACGTCGGTATTAATGCCCGAACGATTGTCAATCAGGTCACCAGCACTAATCCCAGCATTATCAGTGGCCGTATCGACGTACTTGGCTCTCGCGCCAATGTGATATTGGCCAATCCGAACGGCATTACGGTGAATGGCGGATCGTTCGTCAATACCGGCCGCGTGGCGTTGACAACCGGGCATGTCAGCTTCAAGGACACAGTGCCGGTAGCCGGACTTCCCGAACGTGACATCGCGCTCGACACGAGCACAGGCACCATCGTCGTCGGCCCACAAGGATTGACGGGCGCACTGATCGGTCTCGATCTGATCGCGAAGAACCTGCTGATCAACGGCCCTCTGACTAACACATTCACGTCGCAAACCGCCGCGATACGCGCGGTCGCGGGCAACAGCAACGTCACGCTGAACACAGCAGTCTCGCCGACGGACAACGGCAACGACTGGCTGACACTGAGCCCCTCGACAACGCTCGCCACCGCAAACTCATTCGCCATCGACATCACCGCAGCAGGCAGCCTCACGAGCGGCCGCGTGCAGCTGATCGTCACCGACAAGGGCCCCGGTGTGCGCAGCGCGGGGCCGATGAACGCAACGCTTGGCGACTTCACGCTGTCTTCCAACGGTTCGGTGCAGTTCTCCAACACCACGCTTACTGCGCAGAACAATCTCGACTTGCAGGTGCAGGACAGCATCGCATTGACCGACACGAAGCTCACCACGAACAACGGCTCGGCTACCCTCGCCGCAAGCGGCGCGGTTACGGTGACGGGCAGCAGTCTGCTCGCCGCAACGGGCATCAATATCAGCGGTGCGGGCATCGCGTTGACGCAGGACGCCACGGCGCAGTCGGTGGTGGCCTCGGCCAACAGCGGCGTAGTGCTGACGAGCATCGGCGACATCACCAACTTCGGCTCGCTCGTCCAGGGCCAGCAAAGCAACGCACTCGACACCACATCGCTCGGCGCAGTGACGTTGAACGCGACAGGCAACGTGCTGAACCACTCCACCGCGGATAGCGCGCTCGCGGTTCTTTTCGGCGTCGCGGGCGACGTATCGATTACTGCCGGCGGTTCGGTGACCAACCAGAACGCGCGCATCCTGTCGAACAAGGCGCTGACGATCACTGCCGGCGGCGATGTGAACAACATCGTCGGTCATTCGGCCGGTACGAACGGCGGGGCGCCGGTCGGCTATTCGGATCGCAGTTGGCGACTCGTCTTCGTCGAGCATCGCGAAAGCGGTTTCAACGTGGATTACGGCGCCATCGCCGATCCGTCGAAGCTCTCCTACATCACGGCCGACGACGGCAAGCTCTCTATCTCCGGCGCAAACGTGGCGAACGTGGGCGGGTCGATTCTCGCCAACGGCGGCTCGATTGCCATCACTGCGCGCAATCAGTTGCTGACGCAAGGCGTGTTCACGGGCCAGGCTTCGTATCGGCAGACGTGCTTTTTTTTCTGCAGTTCGTCTTCATCGAGCAACGTGCAGGCGTTCGGCGGCGTGATCGAAGCGTCGCAGGACATCACGCTGAAAGCCGGCGCGCAGATTACCAACACCGGCGGCACGGTGCTCGCGCTCAACGCGCTGAAACTCGTCGCGCCGAAGACGCTCGCTCAGGCCGTGCTCGGTTATAGCGCGATCAACCGCACGCACGACCTGAAGGCATGGTTCGGCAATTCGTGGTCGGCGATTTTCGCGGCGGATACCGGCGGCGTTTTCACCGGCGGTACAGGCCAGGTGGAGCTGACGGGCGAAGCCGATATTGAAGGCGGCGCGTTCAATGCGCCTGGCGGTATCAAGGCCGCAGGCGGTGTGAACACGATTCGCGCACCGTACCGCGCGCCGGTCACGATCGGCAATCACAATCACCTCGGGCTCGTGTCATGGTTCGGGCTATGAAGCGGGCCATGAGGCGGGTCGCGAAGCAGGCTATGAAGCGGGCCATGAAGCGCGCTGGAAAGCACGCGTCCAGGCACCGCATACACTGCCTCGCGCACTGTACGCTCGCGGTACTTGCCAGCACCGCATCAGCCAGAGCTTTCGCGCAGACGCTGCCGCCGGGCTTGCCGAACATCCCGGCACTCGGAGGCGCTCCCGGCGCTTCATTCGGCGTGCCGATGCGCGCGGAACAGGACCCGGCGCAACGGCTGCTTCAGGAGCAGCGCGACCGTCAGCGTCGCGACGAAATCCAGCAGGCGCCCGCGCAGATCGAGGTGCCGCAGCCGACCGTAGTCAATCTTCCCGAAGGTGCGGATGTCGACACGCTGCCGGACGTGGCGCCGTTGTTCAAAGTCGATCACATCGAATTCATCGGCGACACGGTGCTCGGGCAGCGCGAACTCGATGCGATAGCCGCGCCGTTCATCGGCAAAGAGCTTGGCCGCAACCGCATCAATCTGCTGCTGCGCCGTGTCACCGAAGCGTTCATCGCGCGCGGCTACATCACGACGCGCGCCTATCTCGGCGCGCAGAACCTCGCGTCGGGCACGCTGAAGATCAACATCGTCGACGGCAAGGTTTCGGCGTTCACGCTCAATGGCCACCCGCTGCGTCCGCGCGATCCTGAAGAGCCCTGGTACACGACCCACGGCGGCGGCCTCATCACCGACGCAGGCACTGCGTGGGCGTTCGGCGACAGCGTAGGCGACGTGCTGCGCCTGCCCGATCTCGAGCAGGGCGTGGACCAGATCAACCGGTTGCGCCGCAACCAGGCTGAGATCCAGATCATGCCTGGCGAGACGCCGGGCGATTCGGTGGTGGCGATCACGAATCACTATGGCGACCGCGTCTTCTACGACCTCGGCATCGACAACTATGGCAGCTCGCAAACCGGCACGCTGCGCTATCGCGCCGGTGTGCAGGCGAACAACCTGATTGGCTTGCAGGAGTTGCTGTCGTTTAACTTCGTCGGCACGCAGGACAGCAACGCGGTTGTGTTTTCCGCTGCCGCGCCATACGGCTATCAGACGTTCAGCTATACGACGTCGCTGTCGGAATATCAGCAGGCCATCGGCGATATCGCTTTGCTGCAGGGCCGCACCTTCAGCCAGATTCTCGGCTGGAACGACGTGCTGAGCCGCTCGCGCGCCGGACGCACCAGCGTCGACGTCACGCTCACGAAGATGCGCACCGAGCGCACGCTGAACGGCATCGAGCTGACGCCGCAGGACCTTACCGTATTGCGTGTCGGCCTCAATGGTTTGCGCCGTTTCGCTGCGAACGATCAGGGCGCGGCCGCGACATGGGACGTCGGCGTGTCGCGAGGCTTGCCGTGGCTTTCCGCGAGCCACGACAGTCCCGGCATCGACGAGGTCGAGGCGCACAGTCAGTTCACGCGGCTCGACGCGACCGCCACGCTGCAGGTCGCGCTCGGCACGCTCGCGGGCACGCAATGGACGTATCGGGGCACCTTGCGCGGCCAGTACAGCCGCGTCGCGCTGTTCGGCAACGAGCAGATCTTCCTCGGCGGCATGGACTCCGTGCGTGGCTTCACCGAAGGCGGCATTGCCGGCGACAGCGGCTTTTATCTGCGCAACGAGGCGGCCTGGCAGAACGTGCCCGCCTGGCACGATGCGCGTGTCGAACCGTATGTGTTTCTCGACGGCGGCAAATCGCATCTCGTCGCGCAGGGCGGCTGGCCGACGCTGATCGGCACAGGCGTCGGCGCACGCGCGCAATGGCGCTACAAAACCCAAACCGTCACCAGCGAGGTGCTGCTCGGGCAGGCCTTGCTCCAACCGACCGCACTCGGCAAGAAGGCTACCGTGCTGCTCGCCACGCTCAACTGGTCACTCTGAAGAGGTTCAAATGAAACATCGCCCGATCGCTGTCACGCTTCGCCACGCCGCGCTGCTCGTCATGCTTGCCACAGCGGGTGTGGCGGGCGGCATGTCGCTCGCGCATGCGGCCAACAAGCCTTCGCCGAAGCCGTCGGCGGAAAAGAGCGTGGAAGCGGCAACGGGTCCGCTACCCGCGAATGCCGTCGCGCGCGTGAACAATGTTGTGATTACACAGGCTCAACTCGACGACGCTGTGCGCGCGTCGAATGCACCGGACACGCCGGTGCTGCGCACGTCGATAAAAAACCAGCTGATCGCACGCGAACTGTTCCGCCAGGCTGCGGAGAAACAGCACTACGAATCGCGTCCGCAAGTCGTGGCCGCAGTGGAGCAGGCGAAGACCGTCGCGATGACCGCCGCGTATCTGCGCGACCAGGTGAAGCCTGCGCCGGTGACCGACGCAGACGTCAAAGCGAAGTACGACGCGATCGTCGCGACGCTCGGCGAGTTCGAATACAAGCCGAGCGCAATCGCCGCGAAAGATGCGGACACCGCGCAAACGGTGCTCACGCAATTGAAGAAGGGCACTGATTTCGCGCAACTCGCGAAGCAGTACAGCCAGGGGCCAGGCGCCGCGCAAGGCGGCGCGCTCAACTGGATTTCGTTCAAGACGCCGATTCAGCCGGGCAACACGCAGAACTGGCCGCAGCCGCTCGCCGAAGCACTCGTGAAGCTGCCGCAGGGCGGCGTGTCGAGCACGCCGGTGCAGGTTGGCGACGCATTCTGGATTCTTCGCGTCGACGAAAAGCGCGCGACGCAGATTCCGCAATACGACCAGATCAAGGACGCGCTGCGTAAGCAGCTCGAACAGGTCGCGCTGCAAAAAGCGACCGCGCAGGTGGTAGTCGATCTGATGAAGAACGCGCGGATTCAGCAGCAGTAAAAGCCTTGCTTTCCAAAGGTGGCAGCGGACGGGGGTTCGACCGCTGCCACGCCGTTCCGGGCTTGAACGCCCGGGCCGGAGAAGAAGTGCCTGAAGTGCCAAAACCAGAAAAAGACGAGAGCATCATGAACGCGTCAACGCGCCACGCTTTACGACAACTCGAACAGAACCGTCAGATCCATGACGAGCGGCATGAACGCGGCATGCAAACCGCGCGCGAACGCTGGTCTATGCCGACGCCTGCGCGCGTGTATCGCATGTATCACCTCTGGCAGCGCGCCGTCTCGGCGCTCGTCGCGTTGACGCTTTTCGCGGGACCTCTGTCGATCACATTCGAGCAAAGCCGCGACGCGGCGGGCGTGCTTGCTGCGGGCAGTCAGCGTCTCGATGACGAAGCGTGGCAGCAGATCCAGGACCTCGCCGGCTTGCGCGTTCACTTCATGATGCGAGAGGCGCAGGCCGCGCCTATCGTCGACCCGACTGCACCTATTTCGTTTCAACCGAAGATCACGCAGACGACGGGCGCGAACGGCGGTGTGCCCGTGGTCAACATCACCGCGCCCAACGCGGCCGGCATTTCGCTGAACCAGTATCAGAGCTTCAACATCGATCCGGTCGGGCTGATCCTGAACAACAGCCTGATGTCCGGTACGTCGCTCACGGGCGGCGACGTGCGGGCCAATCCGAATCTCTCCGGCCGCACGGCAAGTGTGATCGTCAACCAGGTCACGTCGACGGGCGCGGCATTCGCGAGCCTGCTCAACGGTCCGCTCGAAGTGTTCGGCGCGCCGGCCACGGTCATCATCGCGAATCCGAACGGCATCACGACGAACGGTACGGGCTTCACGAATACGATCGGCGTCACGTTATCGACCGGCACGCCGCAATTCCTGAGCGATCTCAAAGGCACCGTCACCGACTTCAACAACGCACAGGCAATCGGCTATAGCGTCACCGGCGGTCATATCCAGATCGAAGGCAACGCGGGCGTGAACGGCCCCGGCGCGGGCATCGAAGGCACGGTCGGCACGATCGATCTGATCGGCGAAACCATCGGCATCAATGCGCCACTGTATGCGGGCCAGCGTATCAACGCGATCGCCGGCCGCCAGTTCGTGCTGCCCACGGCCGTGACGGGCAGCGGCACCACGTATGCCACGTCGTCAAACGGCGCGGACAACACGGCGAGCGCGATCAACGGCGCTAATGGCCGCGCCAACAACGGTCTCGCAATCGACGCCACCGCCTTTGGCGCGATGACCGCGGGCCAGATCCAGGTGATCGGCACAGCGGCCGGCATGGGCGTGCGCACCGATGCGCAAATGGCGGCGAATACCGGCGACCTGCTGCTGTCGTCGAACGGCGACCTGACAGTGAACGGCTCGGCCGCTCAGCAGCAGGCGACGTTGCAGGCAAGCGGCAATCTGTCGATGACCGGCGCTCACGTGGGCGTCGCCGGTTACACGATCAATGCAAACGGCGACGTGACGTCGAGCGGCACGATCCAGAGCGGCGGCAAGCTTGCGGTGACCGCGGGCGGCAACGTGAATGTCGCGAACGCACAGTCGAACGGCGACACGACGGTCAGGGGCGGCGCGAACGTCACGCTCGGCGACGTGCAAACAGGTGGCGGACTTTCGGTCGCGGCGCAAGGTAACGACGGAGCGGGCGACGTCAACCTGAACGGCACGTCGGTCGTGAGCGGCGCGACTAGCCTGCAGGCCGCGCGCGACATCAACGTCAACGGGCAAACCAACGGCAGCACTTTGCAAGCGACTGCGCAACGCGACGTCAATGTGAACGCGGCGTTGCAGACATCGGGCGATCTTGCGCTGAACGCCACGCAAGGCAGCGTGAACGCGGGCGGCACGGTAAAGAGCGGCAACAATCTTGCGCTGGCCTCCGGCAAGAATACGAACGTGACCGGGCAGGCCACTGCGCAGAATGCAGTCACTGCCGCAGCGGGCCAGGATCTCGCGGTAAGCGGATCGCTCGCGAGCGGCACGACGCTCGCGGCGAACGTTGAGCGCGACGTGTCCGTGGCAGGGTCGCTCCTCGTCGGCACCAATGCGCAGATGAACGCAGGCCGCAATGTCGATGTGCCCGGCGTCGTCATCGTGCAGCAGAACGGCGTGGTCAACGCGCAGAACAATCTGACGGGCAGCGGGTCGGTTGCGTTCGGGCAGAACGGCACGCTGACGACGGGTCAGGACGTCGCCTTCACCGGCAAGCTGCTGGCTAACGGTCTGAACGTGACGGCGGGCAATAACGCGAGCGTCGCCGATGTGCAGGCAGGCGGTGCGTTCAGCATCGCGGCCAACGGTTCCGGCACCAACGCGGCCGGCGGCGGTGACGTGAGCTTCAATGGCAATGCGGCGGTGGTTGGCGCGACTAACGTGCTGGCCGCGCGCGATGTCGTCGTGAACGGCACGCTCGCAGGCGGATCGCAGGTTGCGCTCACGGCGCAGCGCAACGTGACGGTGGCAACCAGCGGCACAGTGCAGGCGGTCGGCGATCTGTCGGTCGCTGCGGTGAACGGCAGCGTGAATTCGAGCGGTACGCTGAACGGCGCGGCGAACCTGTCGGCCAGCGGCGCGCAGGACGTCGCGTTGACCGGCGCGACGAGCGTGACCGGCGATACGACGCTCACGGCCGGCCACGACGTTGTGATCGGCGGCACATTCGCGGGCCAGGGCGCGGCGACGCTCAATGCCGGCCACGACGTGATTGCGGGCGGCAGCAGCGGCTTCGCGAAGGACACGAGCGTCACGGCGGCGAACGATCTTTCGGTGACGGGCGCACTGCAAAGCGCCGCGGTTTCGCTGACGGCGGGCCGTTCGGTGACGCTGAACAATGTGCAGGCCAACAACGCGCTGCAGGTGACGGCGACGGGCGGCACGGTTGCGGTGAACGGGCTCGTCGCTTCGCTCTCCACGGCGTCGTTGAGTTCGGGTGGCGACACGTCGATTAACGGCGCGTTGCAGAGCGCCAATGCGTTGAGCGTGACGAGCGGCGGCAATACGTCGATTGCGGGCAGCGTTGCGTCGAACGGGAACGTCACGCTGACAAATGCGAACGGTTCGCTGGTCAGTACGGGCAATATCCAGTCGGGCGACAACCTGCTGATCGACGCGGCTAAGTTGGTCGATCTCGGCACGCAGGGCACGTCCGCACTTGGGGACCTCACGGTCAACGCCGGCCAGAATCTGACGATGAATGGTTCTGTCGTCGCGCAGGGCAACGGCACGCTGACCGCGGGCGGTGCGATAGCAGGTGCTGCGGCCAGCGCGTTCGGTCTCGCGGCGAACGTCGCTTCCGGCGGCGATACGAACCTTACCGGCTCGCTGCGCGGAGGCTCCGTTCAAACCACTGCGGGCGGATCTGCATCGCTGCATGACGTGCAGGCGGCGTCGAGCCTTTCGCTTGCGGCGACTCAGGATCTGAACATTACCGGCGCTGTGACGGGTGGCGCGGCGGTTGCGCTTGGCGCCGGCCAGAACATCGGCATCAGCGGTTCGATTCAGTCGGCTAACGACACCACGCTGACTGCGCAGAACGGCAACGTCAGTTCGACGGGCACCATCGCCAGCAATGGTGCCTTCAACGCGCAGTCAGGCTCGGATATCAATCTCGGCGGCACGACGACCGCCGCGCTCGACACCACGCTCAGCGCAACGCGCGACGTCAACGTGACGGGCATGCTGGCCGGGCAAGGGCAGGGCAGCGTGACAGCGGGCCGTGACATCGGCGGCGCGGGCACGATGACCTTCGCGCAGGCGGCTACGCTCAGTGCTGGTCGCGATGTTTTGCAAGGCGGGCTGATCCAGGGCCGGTCCGTGCAGGTCAACGCTGCGGGCAATATCGGCGTGAAGAACGTCGAGTCGGCGAGCACTGTTGCGTTGAATGCCAATGGCACCAACACGGCTAACGGTCCGGGCAATGCGACGGTGAACGGTTCTGTCGCCGCGGCGGGCGCGGTGACGGCGACGGCGCGCAATGACGTATCCGTCGCATCGACCGGAAAGATCGCAAGCGGCACGACAGTCGCGATCGATGCGCAGCACGACATCAACATCGGTGGCGCCGTCGAGTCGGTTGCCGATGCGGCGCTCACTGCGCAGCAAGGCAGCCTGAATGCGACCGGCGGCATCAACAGCGGCGGCAAGCTCAACATCGCGACGGGGCTCGATCTTTCGCTTGGAGCGAGCACGAGTGCGGTTGGCGATGCGACGTTGAACGCAGGCCGCGACGCGCTGCTGAACGGCCTGCTGATCGGCGAGGCGAATGGCCTGGTGACGGCGGGCCGCGATATCAGCGGCGCAGGGACACAGGCCTTCGCGCAAGCCGCGACTTACACGGCGCAGCGCGATATCGCGTTGACGGGCGGCGTTCAGGCCAATGTGATCACGGCGACGGGCGGCAACAACGCCGCGCTTCACGACGTGAACTCGGCGAGCACGCTGACGCTGACCGCGAACGGCAACGCCGGCGGTGGCGATGCGGCGATCACGGGCACGGCCACCGCGCCAGGCGTGGTGACGGTGAGCGGCGCACGCGATGTGCTGGTGAGCGGATCGCTGACCACCGGCGACGCGCTCACACTCACAGCGCTTCGCAATGTATCGGCGAGCGGCACGCTGCAAACCACAGCCGGCGATCTGAACGCGACGGCGGCGACCGGCAGCATCGCGCTGATGGGAAGCACGACCACCTCCGGCGCGTTGAATCTGAGTTCGGCGCTCGACACGCAACTCGGCGGCCAGATCAACGTGGCGAAGGATGTCACTGTGCAGGCGGGCCGCAACATTACGTTGAGCGGCGCACTTGCCGGGCAGCTTGGCGGCACGCTGAACGCATCGAACGATATTGCCGGAGCGGGCACGGCTGCGTTCGCTCAGGCTGCGACGCTCAACGCTTCGCATGACCTGGCATTGACTGGCGCGTTGCAGGGCGCAAGCGTCACGGTGACGGGCGGCAACAATGCCGGACTCGGCAGCGTGCAGGCAGTGACTGGCAATGTCAGCCTGACGGCCAACGGCAATGCTGGCGGTGGCGACGTGACGCTCGGCGGTACGGCGACTGCACTCGGTGCACTCGCTGTGCAGGCGGCACGCGACGTCAGCGTAGTCGGCGCGATCAACACAGGCAGTACCACGACAATCGACGCAACCCGCAACATCGCGCTTGCCGATGTGAATTCGGCCGGTGAGCTGACACTTGCCGCGACGAGCGGCAATGCCAGCGCGGCGAACGTCACCACGCAGGGCAACCTGACCGGAAGCTCGGGCCAGGCGCTGCACATCGCAGGCGCGACGACCGTGGGTGGCAATGCGCAGCTCACGTCGGGCGGCGACATGACCTTGGCGGGTGGCGTCGGCGCGCAGAACGCGGGCACGTTGACGGCAGGCGGCTCGATCAGCGCAGCATCGGTCGCGTTCGGTAAGCAGGCCACGTTGAATGCGGGCGGCAGCATCGGCGTGACTGGCGCTGTGGCGACCAATGGCGCGTTGAATGCGACCGCGGCCAACGATCTGTCTATCGGTTCCGCGCAGGCGGGCGGCGCGCTTATATTGCAGGCGCAAGGCCATAACGGCGCCGGCGACGTGAAGGCGAGCGGCGCACTGGCGTCCGGTGGCGCCATGACGGTCAATGCCGCGCGGGATGCAACGATCGGCGGCAATGCAAGCAGTAGCGGCGCGCTCGCCGTGAGCGCCGGGCGCAATGTCACCGCGAGCGGAACCGTGGGTGCAAACGGCGATGTGACGTTGACGGCGACGGGCGGCAACCTGGCGGTCGGCGGTGCGGTCACGAGTCAGGGCAACTTCAACGCGACTTCCGGCGGCGCGCTTGCGTTGAACGGCGAACTCGTCAACGGTAATACGACGTTGACCGCGGGCGGCACCGCGACGCTGAGCGGCGCGTTCCTCGGCCTCGGTCTCGCGACGATCAACGCGGGCGGCTCGGTGAACGGCGGCGGCTCGCTGACGTTCGGCAAGGACATCACGGTAGGCGCGGGCAGTGGCATGACGCTCGGCGCGATCCAGGGCGCGGGCCAGTTCTCGGCGACCTCGGTCGGCGACATGTCGCTTGGCGCGACGACGGCCGTGGGCAATGTAAGTGCGAAGTCGACGGGCGGCAGCGTAAGCGTCGGCGGCGATCTGCAGTCAGGCGGCAATGTAACGATCCAGGCCGCGAAGAGTGCGACGGTGGTGGGCGCTGTGTCGTCGATGGGCACTGTGAACGTCACTGGCACGCAAGGCAATGTGAGCGTGGCGGGTGTGTCGTCCAACGGCGATACGACGATGAGCGCCGGACAGACGCTCACCCTGAGCGGCACCAGCACCGTGGCAGGACAGTTCACGCTGAGCGGCGGCAACGTCACGTTGAGCGGC
Organism: Paraburkholderia sp. RCC_158; assembly: GCF_041355255.1. Taxonomy (NCBI): domain Bacteria; kingdom Pseudomonadati; phylum Pseudomonadota; class Betaproteobacteria; order Burkholderiales; family Burkholderiaceae; genus Paraburkholderia; species Paraburkholderia sp. RCC_158. The sequence goes on from NZ_JBFUPM010000043.1 coordinate 16,152, forward strand.
TCGCAAGGCGGCTCGAAGAATTTCAGCGTGACCGCGCAAGGGACGCTCGATGCGAGCCGCGCGTCGATGGTGTCGACGCAAAACATGCAGTTTAGCGGCACCAACGTGACGCTGGGCACGACGATTGTCGGCGGCGCGCTGACGGCGACGGCATCGAACCAGTTGTCACTCGTGGGAGCCGCGGTGGATGCGGTCGGCGCAGCGACGCTGACGGCGGGCAACGGCTTCTATAACGCGAGCCAGGTGCTCTCGGGTGGGGCGCTGTATGTGTCGGCGCCGAATGTGACGAACGCGGCGAACGCGTCGCTCGCGTCGACCGCCATGACGACGATCAACGCGACGAACTTCACCAACGCGGGGCTCGTGAACGGCTCGACCACCAATGTGACGGTGGCGGGCGGGCTGAACAACAGCGGCGGCTCGTTGATGGCGGTCAATAGCCTCAACATCAACACGGGGACGCTCAACAACCAGAACGGGATTATTTTTGCGGGCAATCCCAATGCGCCCGGTGGACCGACGACCGGCGACGTCTCACTGACGATCAACGGCGGTGACGGTTCGTTCTATAACGGCGGCGGACAACTGCTCGCACAACGCAATATGGGCGTCAGCGCCGTCAATGCAACGTTTGATCCGTCGCAAGGCACGATCAGCTACGGCGGACAGCTTTCACTGACGGCCGGATTCATCAGTAACAGCGGCACGTGGAACTTTGGTGGCCAAGGCGCGACGGTTGTCGGACTGAATGGAATCAACAACTACGGCACCATCACCGGCACGTCGCCGCTTTCGCTGACTACCTACGGGACGTTCAGTAACTTCAGTCAGTTGACGGGCAATGACGTCACCTTCAACGGCACGCTGAGCAATGCGGCGGGCGCGGTCATGCATGCTGATAACGTGCTGACGCTAAACGGCAACGCGACGAATCGTGGAACCGTCGAAGCTGGTAATGTCCTCAATGTCAGCGGTGGCAACTACGACAACCAGGGCGCAACGACGCAGTCGCGCGGCGACGCGAACTTCAACCTGGGCGGTACGCTGCTGAACACGGGCGGCTCCATCTTCGCCGGTAACAATATCGTCATCAATGCTGGCGCAGTCGTGAACGATCAGACGGGTCCGACGGGTCAACAAACGTCGACCACGCAGGTATCAGACTCTGCGCTCTTGCTGACAGCAGCGATCGGGACCGCCACTACCCAGTTCTGGGCGGGCCATCCAGACATGGGGCAGCACATCAACTACAGCACGTTTAACGCGGAGCTGAGCCTTATGATCAGCCAGGCTCAGGCTGATAGCGGCTACATCACCTTCGACCAGATGAGCGATGGCGTCTGGTACGTCGATGGGTCCAGCTCGCAGCAGGCGCTCGCAAACGGCAATGTAACCCAGGTAGCGCAAACCCGCGTTGCACTGCCGTCGATTTACGAGTCGGTGACGACTCAGACACCAGGTACCTCCGGGGTGATCTCGGCCGGTAATTCGATTCAGCTGACGGCCGGAAGTCTCTCAAATCGTGGAGGCCAGATCGCGGCGGGCGGAAATATCGGTCTCAATGTCGGCTCGCTCGCCAATGGCAGCGTTGCACCGACAGTCCAGACAGGTGGTATCGAACAGGTCGACCAGGGCCAATACAACGCATTCATCTCGGCATTGCAAGGTCTCGGCGTTATCGGTATTGCGGTAGACGAAGTCAACAATGCGCGCGCCGCTGGGCCTACCACGTTCACGATACAGAACGCAGGTGCCCCATCTGCGCCAATCAGCGAGACGTGGAGTTCACCGACGGGCATGATCGCAGCTGGTGTCAACATGACGATCAGCGGCGGCGCACTGACGAACGAAGGTCTGCTGTTCGCGGGTAATAACATCTTCGTGAATGCCGCTTCGCTTACCAATCAGGGCGGCAACCAGCAAAACTTTTCCAGCCAGGTTGGTTGTGCGTCTGGTGTGCCGAATTCCGCATGCGGCACGGGCGGTGGTACCAGAGGTTCCAACCCGACAACCACGACGTTCGGCTACAGCCAGAACGACGCGACGATTTATGCCGGCAATGACCTTGTGATTGCCGCCGGACAGATTAACAATACATTCGGGAACCTGCTCGCTGGCCATGACATCGTGATTGGTGGTGTCGGCACGACAGCTAGCTTGACCACGCCCGCTCAAAGTCTGAACAACACTTCCGGCAACATCATTGCCGGAAACAACATTACGCTCAATGTATCGGGCGCGATCACCAACAATCTGCCGCCGCCTGTTCCAGTGCATGAAAACTACGGCTCGAAGGAACAGTACTCCGGCTGTATGACGGCAGGCGGCTACAAAGAAAGCTACTGCGAAGGCTACGTCGATCAGCAGTCGGGAAGTTCGTCAGTCATCAGCGCCGGCAACAACCTGCAGATCAATGCGGGCAGCCTGACGAACATCGGCAGCCTTATTGCGGCGGGCAACACTGCGACGATTGCGGTTGCTGGCCCGATCGTCAACGAAGCGCAGACGCTGAACGCTTACTGGCATTCGCATTGGGTCCAGGAAACGGGCATGTTCAGCAGCGACAAGCGTCACGATGTGTGGGCGTGCGGATCGCCAGCTGAATGTACGGCGCTGTACGGCAGCGCTTATACGAGCACCGGCGGCACAATCGATCCGCCGCAGCCCGTCGGCAATATCGCGGCGACGATTCAGGCGCCAAATCTCTCGATCACTTCGGGTGGTCGGATCGAGAACGTCGGGAATGTGATCGGCACGTCAGTAACTCTGACGGGGCAGAAACTCATCAATGGAATTACGACGGCTAATACTTACACGCCGCGCGTCAATGCGCCGTCGCAGGTGATCTCGCTTAGCCCAGTGAATCTGCCAGGGTTGAACCTTTCGGTGCCGCGTGCGGTGGGCGGCGCGCTTCCGACGCCGGTTGCTGGCAAGGCGTCGTTTGTCAACAACTCACTGGGTGCCTCGGCGCTGAGCGATCTCGGGCCGCAGGATCTGCTCACGGCACTGCCGGCAAATCTGCAGCCGAGCTCGACACTGTTCTACTACAACCCGCAGGAAGAAGATCTGATGCTGCAGCAGGCGGCGCTGCAGCAGACTGGCAAGGCTAGCTTCATCGACGGGCTGAGCTACGACAGCAAGACGGGCATGTCGGTGACGGAGCAGGAGAAGGCCTACCTGTACCAGAACGCACTGGATTACGCGAAGGCGAACAATCTGCAACTGGGCGACGCGCTGACGCAGACGCAGGTCAGTGAACTCGACAAGCCGATGCTGTGGTACGTCGAGCAGACTGTGCCCGATCCGTCGTGCACGGCGGTTGGTCATGTGACTTGCCCGACCATCACAGCGTTGATGCCGCAGGTGTATCTGCCGAGCGATACGAGCGCGATGTCAGCGGGCGGCAACATTCAGGGCACAAACGTCACGCTCAACTTCAACCAGGATGGCAACGGCAGCATCCTGAACACTGGAAGCATCACAGCTTCCGACACGCTGACGGTCAATACAAGCACGCTCACGAACCAGGCGAACCAGGTCGACGTTGGTCAGATCTGGAGCAAGGTCAAGGGCGGCTACGTCGACGAGACCGGTACCACGGTTCAGCCGGGCGGCTTCATGAGCGCGGCGAACATGGACCTAAACGTCCAGACGCTGAATCAGATCGGCGGCGCGCTGCAAAAGCTCAACACGGACGGCACGATCGATCAGGCCGGAACCAAGGAGTTGCTTGCCCAGTTACAGCAGCAATTGGGTGCGAGCTTCGCGCAGACATCGGTTCATGACAACCTGCATACCGATTTCGTTGCCGAAGGCGGATTCGGGTTAGGACAAATAGCGTCGATGGTAATGGCAGTGGCGTTCTCGATGATGGGGATGCCGATCATCGGCGCGATGCTTGCCGCGACGATGAACCAGCTCGCGAGTGGCCAAGGGCTGGACTTTGGGCAGATCCTTGAGGCTGGTGCAATTGCATACGCCACCGCTGGACTTGATGCAGGCCTCGGGCTGAACAGCGTCCCACTCGACCAGATCGGTAGCGACATTGGCGCTGGTACGGCCAGTATGGGGGAAATCGTTCAGGGCGCTGTCGAGGTCGTCGGTCAAAGCGCGGTATCGGCTTCCGTAAGCACCATTGCATACGGCGGTAGCTTCGGCCGTGCCATGGAGTACGGCCTCGCCAGCAACCTCGCCGCTATTGGTTCCGCTGCGATCGGTAGCAGGACATTTGGTTCTCCGATCGAAAACGTTGTATTGCACACAGCGCTGGGATGCGCGGCAAGTGCTGCTGAAGGCACCGGCTGTGCAAGCGGGGCGATTGGCGGGGCGGCCAGTGCAGCGTTGACGCCGCTCGTCGCGAGCGCAATTACGGGTGGTGATCCGAACATAACGACGGGACAGCAGGCCGCTATTGCTGCTTTCGCGACGTTTGCAGGGGGCGCACTTGCGGGCCTGGCTGGGCAGAATGCGGCGGCCGGTGCACTCGCTGCCCAGAACGAGGCAATCAACAACTGCCTGGGCCATCCCGAGACTTGCACGCAAGTGGGCAAGAATGCGTTGGCAGGCGTTTGGAACGGTTTGGTCAGCCTCGGCGAGGTTGTGGCAAATATTCCGAATGGAGGACCGTTAGCCTCACCGAGCGACCCGGGATACGTTTCGCTAAACGGCGCGCGTTTGCCGTACACACCGGGCGATCAGGTGGGGCCCACTACGGCATTCTTTACGGCCGCGCTGGCATCGAGGGGCGTAGGAGGAGAGGCAGCGGCCGATGGAGAGGCCGAGACCATCGCGACGACAGGAGCCGCAAACAGTACGACCGGCGTATTTGATACGGGTGCGAATATCACGCCGATGTCTACTGCAAATACGTATCGATCCATCGGGGCCAATGGCACATTTGTGACTCCGCTGTCGAGCATAGAATCAGTGGTTGGGCCGATAAGTTCGACTGCTACGGAAGTCACGATTTCGCAAGCTCAGGCGACAGCTCTTGAGAATGCACTTGGGCTGAATCCGGGTTCGCTAGAATCATCCAATGTGCTCTCAATCGTCAACAACGTGAGTTCTAGAGCGCCGCGCTCACCTCTGTCGGGGAATAACTATTTCCTAGGCGGTGGTCAAGGACTGCCAGGTGGTGGAGCAGAACTGGTCATTGATCCGATACCCAGCGCTGGTGGGCAGGGTATTCGGCAGATCACCGTGAAGGTAAAGTAACGACATGGCTCAGAATCGACGTTTCCCCGGGCGTGTTACGCAGTGTCCATCTTGCCACCATGAGGTGTCGTATTCATGGTTGTCTGGTATGTCGGGACCGCACCTGCACTTCTATGCCAACGACAATAACGATGTACTAGTCCGTGCGGCATGGTTTGCAAATATTGAAGCGCAGCTTCAGCAGGGCACACCTGACTCTTCAATTCTTGCCGCCATCGATGCATTGCTGAAAGGGCTTCCCGGTGCCTCGTCAAAGTACACGGTATGGAGTAACGTCAAATGCCCGCACTGTCGAAGCGAGTTCCCGTACAGGTTTAAGGGAAATCTGAAGCTAAGGTTAGAGGACTCTGCGGTTATCTTGATCGATGGCTGCCAGCTTGACACTGACGAGGGCGTGTTTGCGGTTGGAGTGGACCCCGTAAGATAGCGAGTCATATTGCCCGCTGTGCTTTGAGACGAACCCGGCACGTGGCCGGGTTCGTGCTTTCTGGCGTCGGCGAGCGTGTCGGCGTTGCGGTCCGGTTTGCTTCCTTCGTCGTTGGCCGTGTGCTCAATGCGTTGCCGCTAGAAAAGCCTCTTCGCGACTTCGCGGCGGGCATCTTCGCTGAGGTGCATCTGCTGAATTCCGTCGAGCGCGCGCTGCAGCCACGCATCGGCAATGACTCGATGTTCGTCGTGATGCCGGTCGGCTGGTGCGGCCGTGGAATTGTTCAATTGCCCGTCGTGGTTCGTCATGGAAATCTCCCCTTGAAATAGCACAGACATGACGCACGTAACAAAACGCGTGCAAACCGGCGGCAAACCCGCGCGGGTCATGGGTTTGCGGTGTACCAAAAAAATATGTGACAGGGCGATGCCGGGAGCTGGTGAATCGCCCGAAGCCCATACGGGCAAAGCTGTGCAGCGCGTTACAGAATGCACCACGTGGCGTTCGCGCCGTTCACGCGGCGGTGATCATGAAATCGACGTGCACGGCGTCATACGGGAACTCGATTACGCCGTCGGCGTTGCGGTCGAGCACACCGGTGTGGAGCAAAGCGAGCACGTCGTGCTGGACGGCTGCGTCATCGCGGCCGAGTCGTTGTGCGATCTCACGGATGGACAGTGGGCCTGCGCCAGTCATCGTCCTGATGATGTTCCAGCGCTCTGGCGTGAGAATCTGGAACAGCAGCTCTGGCGAGTCAAATGTGATGTGTTCGCCCTGCGCTTCGCCGTTCATCGCGGCGACAAAGCGTGCGTTCAAGGCGTCGCGGGAGCCGAGCCCGAGGGTGACAGTCTTCATGATGTTGCTCCGGGTGGCGAGGGTGTGATTCAACCGTCATTCAACCATGGTTCTACCGTGTTCGCCGCGATTCAACCGTGATTCAACCGTGATTCAACCGTGATTCAACCGCGTTCGCCGGGATTCAACCGTGGTCGTGGCAAACGAGCAGGAAAGGCGAGGCACGACGGGTACGTTTACAAATCGCTCCGCGATTCGAAACGTACCGGTGCCCAAAAGGCTGCACCCTTTGGAAACCGCGCGGTCCCGGCGATGGCCGTGGGTCAGTATCTGTATTTAAAAAGAGAAAAATCGCCCCCAACCCCAGCGCTGTGGTGGGGTGCCTTTAGGGTTCTGTCGCGGTAAGGCGAGTTGAGCGAACGATAGCGATATGATGAGGATTGCTTACATCGCCAGCAAGTAGAATTGCCGGGCGGCCGATGGCTTGAGTTTGCCTTGGTCTTTCATCTGCCCCTTGGCGATCATATGCATGAGT
>NZ_JBFUPM010000044.1:0-23040 GCF_041355255.1 Paraburkholderia sp. RCC_158
ACGAAACAATGAAGAGGTTAACAGAGCATGATTCGGGTTAACAGCCCCTTCGACTCATTTTGTTAGGGTTTCTAAGGAGCTAAGGGAAAATTTCGGCTTGAAGACGGGAAAAACGTTCGCTATACGCCAACTTGCCACGCAGCGGCGCAGACTACGCCAGGTAGACGTAGGAGGTTCGCATGCTCGCGCAGATAAGAATTTCCGCACCGTCACGACACATGGGAACTCACACCTGCACCGACGCCTCGCATCAGATTCATGCCGCCGTATCGCACCATTTTGTCCTGAACGTTCGCAGTTGACAAAAACGGCCAGTTTTCCCGTGCATTCGGGACAAGGTGATTTCCGGCACAGACGGATCACGGCCGCAGGCCTGCTACTCGCTCTATGGAGTCCGTCTCGATCAGCAACGGACTCTCTCATGAATCGCACCCCCACAGCGCGCAAGCTTCCCGTCACGGTCATCTCCGGGTTTCTCGGCGCGGGCAAAACCACTCTCGTCAATCAGTTGCTGCAGCAGCATGCGCCGGGATCGATTGGCGTGGTCGTCAACGAATTCGGCGAAGTCGGCATCGACGGACAACTGATCGTCGCCGAAGAACAGGCGCTGGTCGAAATCAATAACGGCTGCGTGTGCTGCACGGTGCGTGCGGACCTCGTCGGCAGTGTGAAAGCGCTGCTGGCACGCCCGCGGACCGGCGCGACGGCCATGCAGCGGCTGATCGTCGAGACGTCCGGCCTGGCCGATCCGGCGCCGGTCCTGCAAACGTTCCTCGCCGATCCCGACCTGCGCGAAACCGTGGATCTGGAATCGGTTGTCACCGTGGTCGACGCACTGCATCTGCACCGGCAACTCGGTGACGACATTGCACGCGAACAGGTGGCCTTCGCCGACGTCATTCTGATCAACAAGCGCGACCTGATCGCGGAAGACGAGCTGGTCGCCGTCGAACAAACGATCCGTTCATTGAATCCAGGCGCCGCCATCATCACCTCGACCCGCTCGCAAATCCGCGCGGACGCTCTGCTGGGTATGCGCCGCTTCTCGCTCCCCACGCTGCTGGCGATCGAGCCCGATCTATTCGACGAAGGCGCACACGACCACGAACACGACGCGTCGATTCAATCGTGCGCGCTGATTGAAAAGGGCGGCCTCGATGCCACGCGCTTTAACCGCTGGATTAACGAACTCGTCCAGCAGCAAGGTCAGCAACTGATGCGGATGAAAGGCGTCCTCAACTTCCACGCCGAAGCCCGACAGTTCTATTTCCATAGCGTGCATATGTTGCTGGAAGCCGAACCCGGGCGCGCATGGCGGAAGGAGGAGCCGCGCGAGAACAAGCTGGTGTTCATCGGCCGCAATCTGGATTTTCCACGACTACGCGAATCGTTTCTCAGTTGTATCCACTAGCCCAACTTATCTCGAGGAGTCTGCAATGAAGAAAGCTGATGCGCTTACCGTCAGTATCGGCGTGCTCGCCGTCGTCGATACCTACGTCACCGCAACGGTGTTCCCGGTCCCCGTATGGGTCACGTTTATCGCGTGGGCATCGTTCTTCGTGGTCGGCGGCGGTCCGCGCGGGTTCGTGCAGAGCGTGGCGTCGAACCTCACTGGCCTCGTCATCGCATCGGTGTCGCTGCTGGCGATCGCCAATGCCGGCCCGGCGCCGCTCGCCGCGGCGATTTGCGTCGGGGTCGGCAGTGCCGCGATGGTGCAGGTGTCGAAACTGAAGCTGCTGAATGTGCTGCCCGCCGTCGTGTGGGGCTTTGCTTCGACGGTCGGCACGACGGTCGCCACCGGTAAGGCAATTACCACAGCCGGTATCCAGAATCCGGCGTTAGTGGCCGCCGCCGCGCTCGTCACCGGCGCCGTCTTCGGCATCGTCTCCGAAGCGTTCGGCGAAGCACTGTGCCGCAAGCCGCAACCCCAAGTTAACTGACCTGACACTTCCGGACCCTCACATCATGAAACTACAGCACAGCCTGGGCGGGCTCGAAAACCTCGGACCCGTCAACGTCGAGACACGGGTTTTCGTCGAGCCTTGGGAGAAGCGCATTTTTGGCATTCATACGGTGATGATGGCGGAAAGCACGCACCTGTCGGACGCGCTCGCGAAGTACCCGATGGCGACACTGCCTACCACGTTCAGGAATACGTGGACCTGGGCGTCGCTGCGCACCGGGGCCGAAGGCATGCAGCCGTTCGAATACTTCAAATACCGGTACTACGAAAAGTGGCTGATGGGGATTTCGCAATTCTTCATCGATCAGGGTTATGTATCGGCCGACGAGCTCGCGCAGAAGACCGCGCATTACCGCGCCCAACCCGATGCGCCGCTGCCTGCCCAGCCGAATCCGGCCATTGCCTCGCAGATCAACGACTACCTTGCAAAGGGCGATTCGGGGTTAAACGCACTGAAGCAGGCGCCGCGCTTTGAAGCCGGTGCCGAGGTATGCATTGCCGATCCGACCGCCGTCGATCACACGCGCTTACCGGGCTACCTGCGCAACAAACGCGGTGTGATCGACCTCGTCTATCCGGGTGCCTACTCATACTTCGTTTCGACCGGGCCCGACGGCATCGGCGAGCCGATGCCCGTCTATCGTGTTGCATTCAAGGCCGAGGACATCTGGGGCAAAGACAAGAGCGAACCGAACACGACGATCTACGCCGATCTGTACGAAGCGTATCTCGACGCATCGAACTGAATCTCTACACTCATCACCTGGTATGGAACTGACATGAGCGAACTTTTCAAATACGACGATGAGCGCGAGATAGCGAGCGCGGCCAAGGTGCGAGCGCTCGAAGCGCTTTTGATCGAAAAAGGAGTGCTGGGCAGCGACTCCGTCGATACCGTGCTGGCTCATTTCGAAACGATGGCTGGCCCGTTCAATGGCGCGAAGATTGTGGCGCGCGCGTGGACCGATCCGGCGTTCAAGGAACGCCTCGTCGACGACACACCGAAGGCGATTGCGGAAATGGAGTTCCCGGCCGGCATGGAAGGCGCGGAAGGCGAACACATGGCCGCTGTCGCGAACGGCGACGGTGTTCACAACCTCATCATCTGCACGCTCTGCTCCTGCTATCCCTGGCCCGTGCTGGGCCTGCCGCCCTACTGGTACAAGGACCCGGTATTTCGCGCGCGCGGCGTGCGCGAACCGCGCGCCGTACTGAAGGAGTTCGGCGTGCCGGTTGCGGACGAGACAGAAGTCAAGGTGTGGGACAGCAGCGCGCAAATCCGCTGGTTCGTGATCCCGGAGCGGCCCTCCGGCACCGAAGGCATGAGCGAAGCGGAGCTGGCCGCGCTAGTGACACCCGAGGCGATGATGGGTGTGGCGCTGGTGCCTTCGCCTTCCGCATCTCATTGGCCGGCGGTCTGAACATGTTTACCCGGTTCGAGGAATATGCCGCCTCCAGCATGCTTGGACATCCGGACTCTCCGCCGCGCATGCAGGGCAAACTGCTATTCGACAAGCCATGGGAACGGCAGGTATTCGGGATTGCGCTTTCGCTGTCGAAGGCGGGGCATTTCGAGTGGGAGGACTTCCGCCAGAATCTCATCGAGTCGATCGCCGAATGGGAAGACGGATACTGCGCGGGGCAGCCGCCGTGGGATTACTACGAACGCTTTCTGCTCGCCCTCGAAAAGACCGTGACGCAGGCTGGTGTGCTGTCGGCCGCAGACATCGCGTCGCTGAATTTGCGCGCATTGCGTCCGTCCAGCCACCGAGCCGTGCCCTTGCTTGCGGCATTCGGGCAAGGGCGTGAGAACGCTCGCCATATCGCGTAACGAAGTTCATCAGGATATCTATCATGCTCAAGCAACTGTCCAATGTACTCACCGGGTCCGATCCTCAGGTCCGGCGCAAGCTCCTCGGCATTTACGGCCTGCTGTTGGTGACGAATGCCGCCGCGTGGATCTGGGCGTTCGTGTCGTTCCGGGACCACCCGGTCCTGCTCGGCACCGCGTTGATCGCCTATGGACTGGGCTTGCGCCATGCGGTCGATGCCGATCACATAGCCGCGATCGACAACGTCACCCGCAAACTGATGCAGGAAAAAAAGCGTCCTGTCGCCGTGGGCTTTTTCTTCTCGCTCGGTCACTCGACCATTATCGTCATCGCCTCGCTCGCGGTCGCGGCGGTCGCGAGCGCGCTCAACACGCGCTTTGCCCAATACAAGGAACTGGGCGGACTGATCAGCACGTCCGTCTCGACCCTCTTCCTGTTCACGATCGCGTTACTGAACCTGCTGATTCTGAAATCGATCTTCGAGGCGTGGCGCCGCGTGCGCGCAGGCGGCGCCTATGTCGACGACGACTTCGACATGCTGCTCGCCGATCGCGGTTTTCTCGCGCGAATCTTTCGCCCGATGTTCCGGCTCGTCACGCGCAGCTGGCACATGTTCCCACTGGGCTTTCTGTTCGGACTGGGTTTCGATACGGCGACGGAGGTGAGCCTGCTCGGCATGTCCGGGGCCCAGGTTTCGCACGGCATTTCCCCGTGGACCGTGATGGTCTTCCCGGCGCTCTTCAGCGCGGGGATGTCGCTGGTCGATACGCTCGACGGCCACCTGATGCTCGGCGCCTACGGCTGGGCGTATCTGAAGCCGATTCGTAAGATCTACTACAACATGACGATCACGCTGGTGTCGGTCGCAGTCGCGCTGCTGGTCGGCACGATCGAGGCACTGGGCCTGATTTCTGATCACTTGAAGCTCGAAGGGGGGCTGTGGGATGCTATCGGTACATTGAATGACAACTTTGGTACGCTGGGCTACGTCATCATCGGTGTCTTCGCCGCGAGCTGGATCGTATCGATGGTGCTTTACCGAAGCCGGCGCTTTGACGACCTCGGGACAAGCCGCTAGGCAAGCGTGTGCGGCATGCGCTGCGCCAGCCCCGGCTCCATTTTGACTGACACCTATGCGCAAGATCACCGTCGGAATGGTCCTGTTCCCAGGATTCCAGCTGCTCGATATCGCGGGCCCCAAGGACGCCTTTGCGGAGGTCCGCGTTCTCAGTCAGGGGGCGTGCGAATACGAAATGCTGACGATCGGCACGACGCGGGGCAGCGTCCTGTCTTCCAGCGGGCTGACGGTCATGCCGGACCGGACCATCTTCGATCCGTGTCCGCATTTCGACACGGTGATCGTGCCCGGCGGCCTGGGCGTATTCGAAGTGCTCGAGGACTCGACGCTTAGCGAATGGCTCGCGAAGCAGCATAAGAAAACCCGGCGGATTGCAGCTATTTGCAACGGCGTGTTTGCGTTCGGCGCCGCCGGCATGATCGACAACCGGATGGTCACCACACACTGGATGGACGCCACACGTCTTTCGTCGATGTTTCCGAAAGCGAAGGTCGAACCGGACCAGATCTATGTGAAGGACAGCGGCCTCTACACGACCGCGGGCGTGACCGCCGGCATCGATCTCGCGCTCGTCATGATCGAAGAGGACTTCGGCAAGAAAATGGCACTCGACGTCGCGAAGTATCTGATCGTGTACGTGCGACGCGCCGGCGGCCAATCGCAGTTCAGTCCGCTGCTGGAAACCCAGGCCGCCAGCGATTCCCAGATTCAGTCCATTCAGCAGTACATGCTCGACAATCTTCATATGAATCATTCGACCGAGTCGCTTGCACGTCGGCTCAAGATGAGTCCACGCAATCTGTCGCGCGTTTTCACCAGGGAATGTGGCGTCAGTCTGATCGCATTCCTGAATGATGCGCGCATCGACGCCGCGCGCCGCTACCTCGAAAGCACCCGCCACCCGATCAGCGAAATCGCGAAGCGCTGCGGCTTTGAAAGCGCTGATACCCTTCGGCGTACCTTTAACCGCCGGCTTCAGATCAGTCCCGCCGAATACCGGCAGCGTTTTCGCTCCGGCGATCCGATGAACACCGGCGAGCGCGGGGTCTAGGGAATCCGGCCGATAACCAGTATTTCAATTTTGCGTTGGTTCCGCGCCTGGTACGCCGCAGCGATTACAGTGGGCCCCCAATCCGAAAGCTCTCTCATCCATGTTCCGGCAGGAGTTTCACTGCGTCATTAGTCGTCGCGAACTGACTTGCGTTCGCAACATTAGTTCTCGCCCAGCTCGCGTTTTCCGCGAAATTGATACTTTTAGAGTTAGTCATTTCATCGTTCCTTGCGCGACGGCATCATGCTTCCAGCGGCGCGGCCCTGAAAAAGGGTGCGTCGATAAGACGTCCAATCCGCTAGGAGCACTGAATTGACAACTGACGAAAAAAAGGCCGACCACGAGCGCAGCGTTCCTGACACTTCGCGACGCAAATGGATCGTTGGTGGCAGCGCGGCGGCCGCGGGCATTCTGTTTGCCGGAATCGCGCAAGCTCAGCAAAAGTCGGAAGCCCCGCAGACGATGGACGGCCTGCCCGTGCCCATGCCGCCCGCCAACAAAACGGCGGGGCCGATCGTCGCCGGCCGCGACTCGAAGCTGCAAGACCGCGTCGCGGTCGTCACAGGCGGGGCGCGCGGTATCGGCCGCGCCATCGCGGTGGAATTCGCTGCGAACGGCGCGGACGTGATCGTTATCGATATCCCCGGCCCCGTCAGCAAGGCCTCGAACGCCGTTCCTGCGGCGCCGCGGGAGCTCGAGGAAACGGTGCGCATGATCGAGGCTTATGGCCGTCGCAGCGAAGGCATTCGCGCGGACATCCGCGATATGCACGCACTGCGCGCGGCCGCGGGCCGCATCGAGCAGCGTTACGGGAAGATCGATATTGTCGTGGCGAACGCCGGCATCCAGTATTGGAAGCCATTGCTGCAACTCGGGGACGCTGAATGGGCCGACGTCATCGATAACAATCTCAATGGAACGGCGAATACCATTCGCGCGTTCGCGCCCAAAATGGTGACGCGCAATTATGGGCGCATCATCGTCGTATCGTCGATGCAAGGGCGGCACGGAACCAGGGACGCGGCGTCTTATGCGGCGTCCAAGTGGGGCATCTTCGGCTTGATGAAGTCGGCGGCACTCGAACTTGGCCGCTACAACATCACAGTCAACGCAGTCGTGCCGGGCCTCGTCGCGACGGCCTTGACGCGGTACGACAAGCGATTGACCGAGAGCATCGCGGAGACTGGCTACCATAAGCCGAACGGCCCGCTGACGCCGCAGGAAGCGTGGGACCGCCGCGCAGCAACCATGCCGCTTGGTGTTGGATGGGTGCAGCCGGAAGACATCTCTCCAGCGGCCGTTTATCTCGCCTCGGACGCCGCCGCGATGATCACCGGCTCTGAAATCGAAGTGACGGGCGGCGACAGCGCAAAGAGCCTGTGACGTCGGATTCATGATGCAGTTGATGCGGCGCATTTGCCCGCCAACGTCTCCTCCGTCGCAACCGCGTATCGCCCGACACGATGTTTCGCCGCGTGCTGGCAAGTGGTTCGCGCAGCGGCGCGTTTGACTCGCGACGTCCAACGGCTCTCGCCGGAACCGGAAAACGCCGCGGTCATCAACTATCCCAGCCGCGATGATGTATTGAGCGTTTAGAAGTGGTGAATCATGGCCACGCGGTAAACCATCTGATTCTGGCTGGTCGACATGCCCGCTGCGGCGGGGTCTTGCGCGAAGTCAAAATCGGTACCGGTGTGCGCACTCACGACGTGCTGATATTCGCCTTGCACATACAGCGATGTTCTTTTGCTCAAATCGTAGTCGAGGGTAAGACCGAGCTGATGCCACTTCGGCGTGAATGAACCGGTACTCGCGTGAAGCTGGGCGACCGTGAACGTATAGGCGGCGCCCAGCCACAGATTCGGCCGGAAGAAGTATTGATTGTTGATTTCGAAGTTGTCGAATTTCCATGCATTCCAGGTGCCGCCGGACGGACCTGTCTGCGACGAGAAATATCCGTTGAACGTCGGATCATAGACATCGACGTGCGAATAGGTCAGGCCGAAAAGGTCATGGGCAAAGCGGTACGTCGCACCGACGCCAATGTCTTGCTGTGACGAACCTGCGAACAGTACGTCGCTACCTACAGCACCGGGCCCGGGCGCGCCTGGATTGTTCATCTTCAGATACGAGGCGGCCGTTGTCAGTCCTCCGTGCTGGTAGTTCAGCGTCGCGCCCCAGACCCGGTTGTTGGAAAATGCGCCGGGCTGGTTGCTGAAGGCGTACATGGCTTCAGCAGTCAGACCACGATAGTTCGGACTGACGTATTTGACCGCATTGTTGACGCGGAAGTCCCAGTCGGCGTTGTCGTTGTCGAACGGATGCGAATTGACGTCGCCGCCAAAGTTGCCGGCTGCGGTTAGTGAGCCGAAGCCGTAGTCGTCAACGCTCGTGTCGTATTGGCGGCCAAGGGTCAGCGTACCGTACTGATCCGATGACAACCCCACGTATGCCTGACGGCCAAACGCAAGGCCATGGCTTTGCTGACCGTTGCTCGGGTCAAAGCCGCTCTCGACAGTGAAGATCGCCTTGTAGCCACCACCGAGGTCTTCCTGGCCTTTAAGGCCCCAGCGGCTTCCATAGATATCACCCTGTTTCATCTGCACAGCGCTATGGCCGCCCGCATTGCTCGTGAAGTTCAGCCCTTCCTCAAGGAGACCGTAGAGCGACACGCTCGATTGGGCGTGCGCCACGCCGGAAAACATCATGATCGAGGCCGCAGCCGACCAGGCTAGTTTGGTTTTTTTCATCTGCATGTTCCCGAAGAATTTAGTTTGCGTGAAGTTGGTCCGAGGCGCCGGTGTGGTGTTTAGCCGCATGCGCTCCACGGACACCGAAGTCTAGTCAGCAGGAATTCTTCGCTGTCCACAGGAAATGAAATTGACGCTTTCGCCACGCGGAATAAAGCGGCTCGCCCTTTAGGCAACGGCGAGAAGGCGTGGCTGCAAGCGGTTGCTGTCTTATGGTTCGTTGCGTTTCGTTCACGCACGCTTGACGAGGTCTTTTCAGCCTGACCTCGAACTTAAAAAAGACTTCATAAACGCAGAGCTTTCGTTTCACTGCGCCGAGGCGATGATCACGACATCGTTTAACCATCGGCTCACTGTCATGAACCAACTTCAAGCGATGCGCGTCTTTTCCCGAGTCGTCGAACTGGCGAGCTTCAACCTGGCGGCCCGGCAACTGGGCGTATCGCCGGCGGCGGTGACGCGTAGCATTGGCATGCTCGAGGCGCACCTGAATACGCGGCTGCTCAATCGCACCACGCGGACGCTGTCGCTCACCGAAGCGGGCAGGGAATACTTGTGCGGCTGCCGTACGATCATCGAGCAGCTCGATGAAATGGAAGCGAGCCTCGTGCAGTCGACGCGCCAGTTGCGCGGCACGCTGCATGTGGCCAGCGTTGCGACGTTCGTGCAGTCGGGACTCGCGCCGCTGCTCGCGGCGTACCGCACTTTGCACGAAGGCGTGTCATTCGAGGTGACGACGTTCGATGTGCGTATCGACATGGTCGAAGGCGGCTTTGACGTCTGCTTTTCCGACAATCCCGCACTATTCGGTTCCACACTCGTATGCCGCCCGCTGCTTCGCGTCCCGCAGGTGCTCGTCGCATCGCCAACGTATCTGTCGATCCACGATAGACCGCATGCTCCATCGACCCTGGGCCGGCACACGCTGCTATGCCGCTCCGAAAGCGGTCAGCGGTGCTGGGAGTTCGTCGATCGAACCGGAGGCCATCGCGTCTCCGTTGACGGTGCGCTGTTGTCGCCAAGTTACGCCATGTTAAAAGCTGCCGCACTGCAGGACATGGGCATCGCCATGCTGCCGCGTCCGATGGTGGAAGCAGAGTTGCAACGTGGTGCGCTCGTACACGTTCTCGAGGACTTCGATGTGAGCGCCGGCCAGGAGCATCTGAGCATCCTGTATTCGTCGCCCGGGCAGTTGTCGATGAAAGTACGAAGCTTCGTGGATTTCGTGGTGGACAAGTACCGGAGCGCCAAGCCACCGGCCGCACTGAGGGCCGTTACCTAAGCGTCCCTCGCGGCGTAGCCGGCTATCGGCATTGGCGGCCTGATCGCTGTGCGCGATATTCATCGCGCTTTCCTGAACGGAGACGTACTGTGTTGAAGCTTGTCAGGCTGGCGTTGACGCGGCCCTATACATTCATCGTGCTGGCCATGCTCATTGCAGTGCTGGGACCGCTGTCCGCATTGCGCACGCCGACGGACATCTTCCCGGATATCCGCATTCCCGTGATCAGTGTGGTGTGGAATTACAACGGGCTCGAGCCGGACGATATGGCGGGTCGCGTCGTCACTTATTACGAACGCACGCTCGGCACCACGGTCAACGACGTCGCGCATATCGAATCGCAGTCGTTCACCGGCTATGGGATCGTGAAGATATTCTTCCAGCCGAGCGTCGACATCCGCACGGCAACGGCGCAAGTCACGTCGATCTCGCAAACGGTGCTCAAGCAGATGCCGCCAGGCACCACGCCGCCGCAAATTGTGAACTACAACGCATCGACGGTGCCGGTCTTGCAACTCGCGCTGACCAGCGACTCACTCGACGAGCAGCAGATCGCCGACTACGCAACGAACTCCATTCGTCCGCAACTGCTCAGTGTTCCGGGCGTCGCGATACCGACACCTTACGGTGGCAAGACGCGTGAAGTGCAGATGGACATCGACCCGCAAGCATTGCAGGCGAAGAAGCTCTCCGCCGAAGACGTCGCGGCGGCTCTCGCGCGGCAGAACCAGATCATTCCCGCCGGCACACAGAAGATCGGGTCGTTCCAATACAACATCCAGCTCAACAACAGTCCGCTTGCCCTTCAGGAATTGAACGATCTGCCTGTGAAAGTTGTGGATGGCGCGACGATCTATATCCGCGACGTCGCCCATGTGCGCGACGGCTATCCGCCGCAGACCAATGTGGTCCGCGTGGATGGACGTCGTGCGGTGCTTATGAGCATACTGAAAAACGGGTCGGCGTCGACGCTCGACATCATCTCCGGCGTCAAGGCAAAACTGCCGCTCGTCGAGGCGTCGCTGCCGCCCTCGCTCAAGCTTGTGACCATGGGCGACCAGTCCACGTTTGTCAAGGGCGCGGTGAGCGGCGTTGCGCGAGAAGGCATCATTGCAGCGGCGCTGACCTCCGCAATGATCCTGCTGTTCCTCGGCAGTTGGCGCTCGACGCTGATCATCGCGGCGTCGATTCCGCTTGCGGTGCTCGCGGCGATCGCCGCGCTCTCGGCGATGGGCGAGACCTTGAATGTCATGACGCTGGGCGGTCTCGCGCTAGCGGTCGGCATTCTCGTGGACGACGCGACGGTGACGATTGAAAACATCAACTGGCATCTCGAACAGGGCAAGGACGTGAAGCGCGCGATCCTTCAGGGCGCAGAGCAGATCGTGACGCCGGCGTTCGTCTCGCTGCTATGTATCTGCATCGTGTTTGTGCCGATGCTGCTGCTGAACGGCATCGCGCGTTTTCTTTTCGTGCCGATGGCTGAAGCCGTGATTTTCGCCATGATTGCGTCGTTCGTCCTGTCACGCACTTTCGTGCCGATGATGGCGCAATACCTGCTCAAACCGCATGTGTCGGGCGGCCATGCCAGCGGCGAACTGGCCGCGGTCATGGAGCCGCACGGCGGCTCGCACACCGTCGCGCCTTCGCGCAATCCATTGGTGCGTTTTCAGCGCGGCTTTGAACGTCGCTTCGAGCGCCTTCGCGCCGGCTACCGCATTGCGCTTGGACTCGCACTCACTCATCGGAAGCGTTTCGTCTGCGGCTTCATGCTGGTGGTCGGCGCGTCGTTTCTACTTGCGCCGTGGCTCGGACAAAACTTCTTTCCGGATATCGACGCAGGCGAAATCGCGATGCATGTGCGTGCGCCCATCGGCACACGAATCGAAAACACGGCGAGCCTCTTTGACCACGTCGAGAACGCGGTGCGTCAGATCGTTCCACCGGATCAACTGGCGAGCGTGGTCGATAACATTGGCTTGCCGGTGAGCGGCATTAACCTGACCTACAACAATAGCGGGACGATCGGTCCGCAGGACGGCGACATCATGGTCTCGCTGCGAGCCGGTCATGCACCGACGGCTAACTATGTGCGCAAGCTGCGTGAAGTCCTGCCACGGGCATTTCCAGGCACCACGTTTTCGTTTCTGCCGGCCGACATCGTGAGCCAGATTCTCAATTTCGGCGCGCCCGCACCGGTCGATCTCCAGGTTGCGGGACCGAACCAGGCAGGCAACGAGCGCTATGCGAGCGAACTGCTGCGTCGGGTGAGGATGATTGCAGGTATCGCGGATAGCCGCATTCAGCAGGCGTCGACCTATCCGCAGTTCACGATCGCGGTAAACCGCTCACATGCGGGCCAACTTGGCATCACGGAAGACGACGTAACCAATTCCGTCGTCGCAACGCTGGCGGGAACGAGCCAGGTCGCGCCGAGTTACTGGCTGAACCCTGAAAACGGCGTGTCGTATCCGATCGTCGCCCAGGCGCCCGAGTACCAGATGGCATCGTTATCCACGCTCGAAAACCTGCCGGTGACCGATCCGGGCGGCCGTTCGCAACTACTCGGCGGCGTCGCGAGCATCACGCGCGGCGTGGGGGACGCGGTCGTCTCGCACTACAACATCGAGCCGCTCTTTGACATCTTCGCGACGACACAGGGCCGGGACCTCGGGGCAGTGGCTGCCGACATCGGCGATGTCGTGCGTGCAACGTCCAGGGATTTGCCGAAAGGCTCGACAGTTACGCTGCGCGGCCAGATGCAGACGATGGACAGCGCGTTCACGGGCCTGTTGCTTGGCCTCGCCGGCGCCGTTGCGCTCATCTATCTGCTGATCGTCGTCAACTTTCACTCGTGGGGCGATGCGTTCGTGATCGTCAGTGCGTTGCCGGCCGCGCTTGCCGGCATCGTATGGATGCTGTTCGTCACCCGCACACCGCTATCGGTGCCCGCGTTGACAGGCGCAATTCTCTGCATGGGTGTTGCGACCGCGAACAGCGTTCTCGTGGTCAGCTTCGCGCGGGAACGGCTCAAGGCGACACAAGACGCGCTCCGGGCCGCGATGGAAGCCGGCTTCACGCGGTTTCGCCCAGTGCTCATGACCGCGCTCTCGATGATCATCGGTATGGCACCGATGGCCCTGGGTATGGGCGATGGCGGCGAACAGAACGCGCCGCTGGGCCGCGCGGTGATCGGCGGGCTCATCTGCGCAACGTGCGCGACGCTGCTTCTCGTTCCTGTCGTGTTCAGTCTCGTGCATCGGCGCCACGCTGCGCGGCAAGACGGCGCAAAAGTTCATCCTTCTTCCGAATCTGGAGCCATCCATGTCCACTGACATCGACAACAACGCGGCGACACGGCTGCGGCATATGAAGCTCGCGGGAGTGGTCGCCCTGGTCGCCGCAGCGGGCCTCGTGACGGACGGCATCGCGAGCCGCGTGCATGCAAAGCGCCAGATGACGGAATGGTCCGCCGCACAGGCGATTCCAACCGTCGCCGCTCATGCGCCGTTGCATGACAGCGCCGTGCAGGCGCTCACCTTGCCGGGCCAATTGTCCGCCTTCGTCAACGCGCCGATTTATGCGCGCGTATCGGGCTACCTGCATGCCTGGTATGCGGACATTGGAAGCCATGTCAGGGCCGGCCAACTGCTGGGCGAAATCGATACACCGGATCTCGACCAGCAGTTAGCCCAGGCGCGCGCGGACCTGCGCAACTCGCAGGCGAACGAAGCGCTTGCTGCGTCGACGGCGCGGCGTTGGACACAAATGCTCCAGCAGGATTCGGTCTCGCAACAGGAGGCCGACGAGAAGACGAGCGATCTCGCCGCCAGGCAGGCAACCGTGTCGGCTAGCCAGGCGAATGTGCGGCGGATCGAAGCGCTGGAGTCGTTCAAGCGGATCACGGCTCCCTTCGACGGTACGGTGACCGCGCGCAAGACCGACGTGGGCGCGCTGATCAACGCGGGCGGCGGTAGCGGGCCGGAGCTGTTCACCGTTTCGGATGTGCATCGGCTGCGCGTATATGTCAGCGTGCCGCAGAACGAAGCTGCGGCGATCAAGCCAGGGATGACGGCGACGCTGACCGTTCCCGAACGGCCGGGCCTGCAATTCGACGCGAAGCTCGTCGATACAGACGACGCGATTACACCGGCATCGGGCACGCTGCTGGTTCAGTTGGAGGTGGATAATTCACGCGGACTGCTGATTCCCGGCGAATACACCGAAGTCCATTTCAATCTCGCCACGGACAGCAGCGCGATGACCATTCCGGCGAGCGCGCTGATGTTTCGCGAGGACGGACTGAGAGTCGCGGTCGTTGGACAGGATAGCCGGGCGGTGCTCAAGCCTGTGACCATTGCGACGGATCTTGGCACGAACGTCGTGATCGCTTCAGGACTGAACGCAACGGACCGGGTTATCGATAATCCGCCGGACTCGCTCGCGTCGGGCGATGCCGTGCGGCTCGCGTCGACATACACCAGGCCAGCGGCGGCGCCAACGCAGCGAAACGGCGCGGAGCAAGGTCATGGTTAAGCGTGGGTTTTTCGCGGCCCTCGCGGGCCTTGCGCTGATCGGCGGCTGCTCATTTGCGCCGCCTTATCAGGTGCCGCCGTCGGCAGTTCCAGCGACGTTCAAGGAGAGCGGGGCGTGGCAGCAGGCTCAACCTGCCGATCGCGTACCGCATGGTGCGTGGTGGCAGGTCTATCGCGATCCGATCCTCGATGACCTCGAAACGCGTGTGGCCGCCGCAAACCCCGACGTGGCCGCCGCGCTCGCACGGCATGACGAAGCCGTCGCCTGTCTGGACCAGGCGCGCTCAGGACTTTTCCCCACCGTCGGCGCGTATGCGCAAGCCTCGCGGGCACGTCAGTCGGACAACCGTCCGCTGCGAGGCGCCACCCAGCCGGCGGTCTACAACTCGGCCACGTTGGACATCGGCATCAACTATGACCTCGACCTGTGGGGCAGGGTCCGCAACCACGCTGCGGCGGGTGCGGCCGCCATGCAGGCGAGCGAAGACGACCTCGAATCGTTGCGGCTCAGTCTTCAGGCAAGTCTTGCTGACGCGTACCTCAATCTGCGCGGCCTCGACGAACAGCAGCAACTGCTTGCCGATACGACAGAAACCTACGCGCATGCGTTGACGCTGACGCAAAGCCGCCGTAAAGGCGGGATTGCTTCGGACCTCGACGTGTCGCGTGCGCAGACACAGCTCGAGTCGGCGCGGGCTTCGGTCCAGGATGTAGCCGCACGGCGTGCGCTGTACGAGCATGCCATCGCCACACTGAGCGGCACGCCTGCTTCGCAATTCACGCTTGCGCCGGCGAGCGGCGACAGTTACTTGCCGTCGATTCCGGCGGGACTGCCAGCCGCGTTGCTTCAACGCCGCCCCGACATAGCGGCGGCGGAACGCCGGGTGGCCCAGGCCAATGCGCAGATCGGCGTTGCGAAGGCCGCGTTTTTCCCCGATATTTCTCTGGGCCTCGACGGCGGATATCAAAGCGATACGTTCTCGCCGTGGCTTGCAGCGCCTAACGAAATGTGGTCGATCGGACCGAACCTGTTGATGACACTGTTCGACGGCGGGCGCCGTGCGGCGATGACTCGCGAGGCGCGTGCGAAGCTGGCGGAGAACGGCGCGAAGTACAAGGGCACTGTACTGCTCACGTTCCAGCAGGTGGAGGACAATCTCGCGCAACTGCATTACCTCGGCGATGAGGCTGCAATGGAAGACCACGCGCTTGCAGCGGCGAAGCGCACGCTCGGTCTGTCGATGTCGCGCTATCGGGACGGTGCGGTGAGCTACCTCGATGTAGTGACCGCGCAGACTACGGAACTGCAAACGCACACGGTCGCGTTGACACTGCGCACGCGCAGGCTGCTTGCTTCGGTGGGGCTGATCGAGGCGCTGGGCGGCGGATGGTCCATGAATCCTCCGGATGCAGCCGCCGCGTCGCCGGGTGCCAATTCGGCGTCTGTCACGCCGGCAGCGGCATCGATCAAGGCGCAGGCGCACGGCCATGACGCCGGTGCATAGCGGCAATTCGGCTGCGAGGCGCAGCCTCATCGGGCTGCGGCAATGCGCTTAAAAAGCGCGCTTAAAAGCGATGCCGGAGACCCAGTGCGACAACCGTCTGGGAGTCGGACGAAGACGGGCTCAGGTTATACACCTGCGCACTGAACACGCCGCCGCCACCTGAAATGCGTTGATAAACGCCCTCCATATAAACATCGGTGCGGCGGGACAGTTGATAGTCGGCTTGCGCCATCACCTGGTGCCAGTGCGGGTCGATGTTGCCGTTTGCGCGTGCAAGCTGAGCCATCGTGTACGTATAGGACGCTCCGACGCTTACTGCGGGCGTAACGAAATAGCGGCCTTCGACTTCGAAGTTATCGAACTTCACGTTCGACGCGGCCTTGCCGAATGTCACGTTCGGACCGCTCGGCCAGATGGATGAGACATCGTCAGTGGACGAATGTGTCCACGACGCGCCCACGGCCGCGCGTTCGAACGCGTATTTCGCGGCGACGCCGTAGATCTGCTGACGGCTACCCGTGGTCAGCTGATCTTTGTCCGTTGCACTGACGGCGCCCGCGCCACCCAATCCCATGCCGGGGTTGTTCACCTGCAGATACGCGGCCGCCACACTGACGGGGCCATGCGCATAGCTGACACCCGCGCTGTATGCGTTGTCGTTCGCGAAGCCGCCGGCCTGATTCGAGAACGCATACATGGCGCCGGCCTTGAAGCCGTTGAACGAAACGCTGGAGAACTTGACCGCATTGTTCAGGCGCATGTCATTTGCCAGATTGTCGCTCTCGTACGGATGTGCCGCAAAGTTGCCGCCGAAACCTTGACCCACTGCCGTGAGCGGTGCAACGTAGTCGACGACGAAGTCGTACTGGCGACCGAACGTCAGCGACCCGTACGGGTTACTCAGGCCAACATACGCCTGGCGGCCGAACAGATCACCGCCGTTCTTGAACGCGCCGCTGTTCACGTCGAAGCCGCTTTCAAGCCAGAACACAGCCGCGAGGCCGCCACCCAGGTCTTCGTTGCCACGCAAGCCCCACCGCGACGCCGAAAGTGTCCCACTGTTGAGCTGATAGTTGCTCGGACCCTTCTGGTTGCTCGAGTAGACCATGCTGTCGTCGAGAAGACCGAACAGCGTCACGTTGCTTTGCGCGTGAGCAGCGGCGCTGGCAAGCGCCATCGCCCCTGCCATAGTCAAATTCCTATAGTTCATCGATCGGTATTCCTTATGTGATTTATTTCAGGCAGCAGAATCCATGCGTTATTCCGCTGCCGCGTGACATCGGACAAATCATGCTTTCGTTCGTACGCCTGGCGGGAGCGGGAGGCGTCAGCAACGCCTGCTGCCGGGAGGGTTCGAGCCTTCAGACGGCCATGCCGCCAGGACCCGCAGGCAGCGTGAATATAGGGGACGCCGCTTACCGAAGCATGAGGAACGCTGTCGGTTAAATGAAACTTTCTTCATTGTTGTAATGCGTTTGCGCAGCATCGTCAGCGAGCGTCTTGCGATCGCGGCACATGAAGATCCTTTCATCGTCTGAAAAGCGATCCGCTAGTAGCGGCTGATTATGCTGACCTTCAACCGGTTCACGAACAGCGGAACGTTTGAACGGATCGGTTCTTTTCTCTTAATACGTTGAGGACCTCGAAATGAATCGCACGACACTCGGTTTTCTTTTTGCGGCAACATTTTTAACCGCGTCCACCGCCTTTGCGCAGTCTGCGCCCTCGAATTCGCCAGCTAACGCGGAGGAGTTCAATGGCGCGCCGCAAGTCGCATCGAATGCGACGTCGCCCACGTCTGCCGCCGGCGGATGGGTCGCACCTTATGGCCAGCCGGTGGCGGGCAAGACCCGCGCTCAGGTTTATCAGGAACTGGTACATGCGGAGCAGGACGGGCAACTCGCGTACCTGAACTCGACGATCTACGCTCATCCGTGAGCGGCCTGCGACAGTCGATCTACAGCGGCGTCAGCGTGCGTGCGCCGACGCCGCTCCCTCACCATGGTTCCGGCAACACGATTGCCGGATATACGCGATGAAAGCTTATCGATTCATGAAGGCCCGAGCGGGCCGGCTCCTCGGTGCAGTGGCGATCGGTGCGCTGTTATCGGGTTGTGCGGCCACGCAAGGAGGTATGGCCAATCAGTGTGTTGGGCCGCCGAGCTACTGCAACGTCTATTTTGGATCGTGATGAGCAAGCTTCCTCTACCCGGGAAGCGTGCTCGTCGTCTATCGAGAAGACAGGACAGCGTGCATTGACCGGCGGCCAATACGTTTCACGTGGCTTGAGCGCGCCGTACGACTATCTGGTAGCCGTAGCGGTTAACTGTATCGATATGTACGTCCAAAGCGTGTCTTGCGAGCTTGCGCCGCAATCTGGACACCACCAGATTTACACTCGACGGATCCACGTCTTCGCATTCGGGCCACGCGTAGCCGATCAACTGGTTGCGTGCCACCGGCATGTTCAGTTGGCGCAGCAGGCACTCGAGCAGCATGTATTCTCGACGCGTTACCTCGACCCGGCGCTCGCCGCACACCAGTTCGCGCGTGGCCGAGTCCAGCGCCAGAGCGGAGCCGGACGTCGTTCCTCCACCCGCGGTGGCGGCAATCGCGCGACACAGCGCGCGCATTCTCTCCTGCATTTCGATAAACGATAACGGCTGAGAGAAGCACGCATCGGCGCCTGCGCGCAGCACCCGCGTCCTTTCGTTTGGTCCGGCGCTCGCCAATGTTACGATGATCGGAGCGCCGCACGCGGAGCGCGCGAGTTCCGGCAACGCGTTCAGTATACGAGGATACGGTGAGGCTTCCGACGACATCACGATAATTGTGTCGAAGATCTCCTGGGCCGCTACAAAGATCCCGTCGCGCAGGTCGTCTACACGCTGGAGACTGTTTGTACCCTCATGCAGTGCCTTGGAGAGCCAGGCGGATTCCGGATGCAATCCGGCAATGAGCAACACGCGCATAAGCTTGAAGGAAAACGGTCAGTCGAAGAAAACGATCAGGCGAGGGTTCTGGTCCAGCACTCGATCGAGATACGAGTACCAGGGTTCGCGTCGCCGATACACATCGTGAAGTCGTGCACGTTAATCACCGCAGATACGATGCTGAGTCCGAGCCCCGAGCCCGCCAAATGCCGTGTACGTTCGCCGCGATAAAAGCGTTGCAGGACTGCATCGCGTTCGTCGGCGGCAATACCTGGGCCGTTGTCGATCACGTCGATCCTCGGGCCGAACGGCGTTTGATTGAGTTCCAGCCTGATTGCACCGCCGTCCGGTGTGAACTTGATTGCGTTGTCGAGCAGATTGCTGAGCGCTTCGAATATCAGCGCACGGTCTGCATGCGTGGACCCAACGGGCACAGCATGAACGGCAAACTCAATGGACCTGCTCTCGGCAAGAGGCTCAAATAGTTCTCCGACTTCGCGCACCAACGTTTCCAGTTGCACTTTGCCAAAGCCTCCTCGCCGTTGCAGCGTGCCAATTTCGGAGATGCGCAGCATCGCGCGAAAGCGCTCCAACAGCGCGTCCGTCTCGCCGCGTGCGTTATCGACCAGCTGTTCCAGCGTGTCGTCGCGCGCGCCGCTGGTCCGCTCGTCGATCCGCATCAGCAATGTGCGCACGCGTGCAAGCGGAGTACGAAGATCGTGCGCAATACCGTCGCATGCGCCTTTGACCTCGTTCATCAGGCGCTCGACTTCGGCGAGCATGTGGTTGACCAGATGCGCGAGCATGTCGATTTCATCGCGTCCGCCGACGGGCAGACGTTGCCCCAGGTCACCTTGTGCGATCCGTTGCGTCACGTGCCGGATGGCCTTGATACGCTGGACCTGCCTGACGCTAAGCGCAAATGCCGCCAGCACGCCTGCGCTCAGGCATAACACGCCGCCGACAATGAGCGCATTGATGATGATCTCCCGCCTCCGCAGGATGTTGGTGAGATCGCGTGCCACGACGAGCGTCTGCCCATTTGCCCGGCGCTCGGCCATCGCGCGCACGACGGGGCTGGCTCCATTGCTGGCTGTATTGAGTGCGAGTGTGAGCGTGACGCCGACGCGATTCACGGGTACAGAGGGCGGGCGAGCGAGTATGTCGCCTGCCAGTCTGGTCCCGTCCGCGGCGAATAGTCCGTAGTAATTTGGGTGCATACGCTCGTGCTCACTGCGCAAGCGAACGGCGTCGGGGAGTTCGCGATCGCCAAAGGAGTCGAAATAGATCAACTGCCAGTGCAGCACGATGTCGATCTCGCTTTCCATTGTGGAAGTGACCGATTTGCCGATCAGGCCGAGCGCAAGGACTACGGATATTGAAAAGATAAACGCGTAGACCGTGAGCAGGCGAACCGTGGTCGAATGCCAGCGGCCGCCAATTGCCGGAGCGGGGACGGAAGTTTCGCTCAAAGCCACGCTACCCTAGCAGGTACCCAGATCCACGTACCGTGTGGATCATCGCTTTAACGCCAGGCGGGTCGATTTTCCTGCGCAGTCGCCCCATATGCACGTCGATCAGATTGGTGCCAGGGTCGAAGTGATAGCCCCATACGGCTTCGAACAGCATGGTTCGCGTAATAGTCTGATGAGCATGACGCATCATGTATTCGAGGACCCGATATTCCGTGGGCAGTAGCGAGATTTCTTCGCCATCGCGCTTGACGGTGCGTGCGATCAGGTCGAGCTCGAGGGGCCCGACGCTCAGCGCGGATTCAGCCTGCGACGGGCGCACTTGCCGGCGCCGCAACAGCACCTCGATGCGAGCGGTCATCTCGTCAGGATCAAAAGGTTTGGTCAGATAGTCGTCGCCGCCGGCACGCAGGCCGCGAATGCGTTCGTCGACATCGCCCAGCGCGCTTAGCATCAACACCGGCGTCTGAATGCCGATGCTGCGCATGGTCGTCAGTATGGTCAGACCGTCGACACCGGGCAGCATGCGATCTAACGTAATGATGTCGTAATCGTCACTGAACGCACGCGCCATTCCGTCACGACCATTGGCTACCCAATCGGGTTCTGTTGCAATAGCGGAGGCTGGTATGCTGCGGGACCTTGCAGAATGATGTGAACGACAATGAGAGCGCTGAGTCCGGCGGTAGCCAAAGTGCTGAAGCGGTTGCACTATCCGCTCGAGATAATGTTGGTGTGCGTGCGTTGGTACGTGGCCTACCCGCTGAGCTTGCGCAATCTCGAGGAGATGATGGCCGAACGCGGGATCGCGGTCGATCATTCGACCGTGCACCGGTGGGCCATCAAGCTTCTGCCGGTGCTTGAAAAGGCGTTCCGCCGCTGCAAGCGTCCCGTTGGCAAGAGCTGGCGGATGGACGAAACCTATGTGAAGGTCCGGGGCACATGGAAGTATCTCTACCGCGCCGTCGACAAGGCCGGCAACACGGTTGACTTCCTGCTGCGAGCCAAGCGGGACAAGGAAGCGGCCCGACGGTACTTCGAGAAGGCCATCGATCAGAATGGCGCGCCCGAAACCGTAACGATCGACAAAAGCGGTGCCAATCTGGCCGGGCTGCACGCCGTGAACGCCGAGCGTGAGACGCCCATCAAGATCCGCCAGACCAAGTATCTCAACAATATCGTGGAACAAGACCATCGGGCGATCAAGCGGCGTACACGACCCATGTTGGGATTTAAGGATTTTCGTTGTGCCCGCATCTTGCTGAGCGGCATTGAACTCATGCATATGATCGCCAAGGGGCAGATGAAAGACCAAGGCAAACTCAAGCCATCGGCCGCCCGGCAATTCTACTCGCTGGCGATGTAAGCAATCCTCATCATATCGCTATCGTTCGCTCAACTCGCCTTACCGCGACAGAACCCGATTTCCATGTACTCCTCGTAGCTGATCACGGGCCGCCCAAAAGGAGCAACCCTACAACGAGGTGTATCAACTCCTAACTGCGTTGCTGTATCAATTTATAACTGCGCGCGACAGCATCTGTTCCTTCAAGGCCGCAATCTTGTCCTGCAGTCGCTCTGTCCTGACCTTCGCGATTGCAGGCTCCTGACGATCCGCTGTGTCCATCGCCGCAAGATAGCGAGCGATACTTGACTCGATGTCGCGCATGCGTCGTTCGAGCTTGGCGCTGGTGAAGTTGCGGTCGCGATGGTTCACCGCCTTGAACTTGCTGCCGTCGATTGCGACCAATGCATCGGAGAACAGGTCCAGACGCTGACAGAGCATGACGAACTGACGGCATACACTGCGAATGGCCTTGCCGTTGTCCTTACGAAACCGCGAGATGGTCTTGAAGTCCGGCGCCAGACGGCCCGTAAGCCACATCAGTTCGACATTGCGCTGGGCCTCCCGTTCGAGGCGACGGCTGGATTGAATACGGTTCAGGTAACCGTAGATGTAGATCTTGAGCATCACCTCGGGGTGATACGACGGCCGACCAGTCAACGCTGGTTCGACGCCTTCAAACCCGAGCTTCTGAAGATCAAGCTCGTCTACAAAGACATCAACTACGCGCACGGGATTGGTGTCCGTTACGTAGTCGTCAAGTGCTTCGGGGAGGAGAAAGCTCTGAGTACGACTGTCGCCTTGAACGAACCGCTTCATCTCGCTCATCCCCCGCTATAGGATGAAGAATTGTAGCGCTCCAAAAATGCGTTTTGACACACTCTGGGCCAGTAACGGCCTTTCGAACGCGACACAAATCGGTCATCGCAGCGTCCGCTGTAATCAGGTTGGCGGCCGTTCGACCATAGACATCACCTGCTGCGTCGTACCATCGCCTCTCGAGTGAGACGGTTCCAGGCCCGCGGAACACGCGTCATTTCACGTTCCGCGACGCCCGGCTAACCAATTTCCCTGGCGACCGCCTGCAAGCGCGTAAACGCACCGAACCGCGCATTGTGCAACGCGCTGATATCGCGATGCGGCTCATAGACCTTGCTAACCTGAGACATGACGCCCATTGCCGTTTGCACGTCGCCGAATTGCCCGCCTGCTACGGCGCCCAGAATCGCTGCGCCGAGAAGAACCGGCTCTTCCGCCCGCGTGGCCAGCACCGGCTTGCCGATCGCATCGGCGA
>NZ_JBFUPM010000045.1:0-22197 GCF_041355255.1 Paraburkholderia sp. RCC_158
ACACCGGCCGAAGCTCTGGACGAGTATCTAAAATCTGTTCAACAATCCAGTGTTGCGACGACCGGTTGAATCCGCCCAATACCAGATGCCCGTCT
Source organism: Paraburkholderia sp. RCC_158 (assembly GCF_041355255.1). Taxonomy (NCBI): domain Bacteria; kingdom Pseudomonadati; phylum Pseudomonadota; class Betaproteobacteria; order Burkholderiales; family Burkholderiaceae; genus Paraburkholderia; species Paraburkholderia sp. RCC_158. The sequence goes on from NZ_JBFUPM010000045.1 coordinate 96, forward strand.
ATAGTCGTCTGCTGAAACAGAAGAAAGTCAGGCAGAGCATGTCGCGCAAAGGCAATTGCCTTGACAACGCCACGATGGAGAGTTTCTTCGGAACGCTCAAGTCTGAATTCTTCTACGTGAACCGGTTTCGCAACATCGACGAACTGCAATCTGGCATCAAGGCCTACATCCACTATTACAACCACGATCGAATCAAGCTAAGATTGCGAGGACTGAGTCCAGTCCAATACAGAGCGAAATGTAAGCAGCACTAACGTCATTGCGTCCAACATTCCGGGGTCAGTTCATTGTGAGGCGGACACCTATGGCTGACAAAGACTCAGAGTTGAGAGTAGTTCGGCAAAGCAGCGACGGCCGTCGCCGCTACGATGAAAATGGCAAACGGGCATTGATCGAGGCGGCGTTACGCCCGGGCGTCTCGGTGGCCCGCATGGCGCAAGAGCACGGGATCAACGCCAACCTGCTGCGCAAGTGGATCACGAAATACATGATGGAGCGCGAGAAAGGCGTCTCGCCGACGCCGCGGGATAACGGCGACGACTTGCCGCATTCGGGTGATGCGACCGACAGCCTGGCGATCGATCCTCCGAGTTCTCACCAACTCGTCGTTGCCGCGGCACCACCACCTGCGTTCGTATCTGTCGTTGCGGTACCGCCTGCGTCCGCACCGCCGCCCCCGTCAATGACGCTCACGCTACATGTGCATCTTTCGAACGGGGTCGAACTCGAACTGGGCAAAGCTATCGCGACCATTGATGAGCTGACAACCCTGGTTCAGATCCTTGGGAGGATGCCGTGTTCCGGTTCGACGACAATCTGAAGGTGTATCTGCACCGCGATCCTGTCGACTTCCGGTACGGCATGAACAGCCTGTCGATTCTTGTTGAACAGTCGATGTGCCTGAATCCGATGGACTCTTCGCTTTACATCTTCGGAAACCGGCGTCGCGACAGGATCAAGATCCTCGGCTGGGACGGCAGCGGTTTCTGGCTTATGACGAACTAGCTGGCTTCATACTACAACTCCTTTTCTTGGATCAAAGGGTTTTGTGTGCTGCGTTCTTTCGCGCGGTCAGTAAGTCGTCCCATCTGCTGCTGTGTTTCACAGGCGGGTGGGAATCCGGGACTTCGTAGAGGAACGCGTAATCGTTATAGGCGTGTCGTTTGACGAGGCCGTATTCGACCCACCTGGTGAGTGTCGCTTCATGGATGCCGAGTCGAGCTGCGGCCTCCAGCTTTGTGAGCATGCCGCGGTCGCGCAATCTGTCGCGGCGGGATCGAAGTCCATTTCGCTGTGCGTTATATGACACTCGCAGAGCGTCGAACCGAATGTCGCTCTTACCTGGACGGACACAACCGCCGGGACGGATGCCCCGATCATTGAGGAGCTGTGCGATCTGAGAGCATGTATGGTGATCGAGAAGCTTGTCGATGAGCTCAAGGACCTCTGGCTTGGTTTTGACCTGTTGTGCAGATGTTTTGGGATTCTGTGCCGTGAGCGTTTCAGTCTTGCCGGCCTTGAAGCGAACGTGAATCTTTGTTGTCCCTTCGTCAGGAAGTTTGACCAGTGTGACGTCCTCGACGATATAGGCTAGCAGCCGCTTTCGCTCTCGATTCGCCAACGATGAATTACGCCACAGTGTTTTGAAGTCCGCTGTCATTGTGATGAGCCGGTCGCGGATCGCATCGTCGAGTATGAGACGCTCTTGCTGTTGGCTGCGCTCCCTTTGTTCTATCGCGTCGGCCAATATGCGCAGCTTGTCGTTCCATTCTTGCTCGAGTGTGTCGGCGACCAGTCGGTTGCTTGGGTCGACCAGCATGAAGCGTCGTTGCGCAAGATCTGCATCGAACCGGGCGCGTTCGATAGCGCGCAGGCGTAATCGATCAGCTTCATCGTGACGTGCTTCGATTTCCCTGCGTATTTCCCATGCTAGCTCAACGGCAGCGGGAGTCATCGACGCGACGATCAATGCGCTAACGGCTTCATCTATCGGTGCTCCGGCGATTGACTGGCACGTAGGTTCGCCATGGGCGCCTTGTGCTCGGTCGCAGACATACCAGGCTTCTTGTCTTCCGCGTCGCGTAGCGTATCGGAGCCGGAGATACCGGCCACAACGTCCGCAAACGGCGCGGCCCTGCAGAAGAGCAGCGCCCTCGCGAGGTGGCGATGACCGCGCGACTTTATACCCATGACCATTCGTCTCCAGAACAGCAAGGTTCTGCTCATACTGCTCCCAGGTAATGTATCCCGGATGGGCGTCCGGAATGCAAGCAAGCCAGTCATTGCGATCGCGCTTTTTTGGCACTTTCCGCCCGTCTGCGAGTTTGCGATAGTGCCTCCGACCGTAAGCGTAAGCGCCTGCGTAGCGCGGATTGTTCAACATGCGAAGTGCCGCCGACGCGGTGAGGTGCTGGAAGACCAAGAACTTCGCGTTGCGCATCCGGGATGGAAACAGGAGGCCGTCCTTCTTGAAGACCTTGACTGTCTGGCTGGCAGAGCCGACTCTCAAGAACGTCTCAAAGAAGTATGTGATGGTGTCTCGGACCTGGGAATCTGGGTCAAGCACTACGTTGCCAAGGTCGTCATATACGAAGCCGGTCGGTAGCACACACCGATACTCGCCTCGATTCACCTTGTTCAGAATTCCGCCTCGCAGGCGCGCTTTGAGAACATGAAGCTCCGCTTCACTCATGGTTCCCTTGAGCCCAAGCAGGAGACGGTCTGAAGCGCCCCGGGATTTCCGGAGGCTCCAATTCTTGAGAAAATGGAGCTATGGAAAACACCAAGAAGAAGTCCCCACTGTACTCGCCGGAAGTTCGTGAGCGGGCTGTGCGAATGGTACTGGAACATCAAGGCGACCACGAATCGCAATGGAAGGTGATCGCGTCGATCGCAGCGAAGTTTGGCTGCTCGGGCGAGACGCTGCGTAGCTGGGTGCGCAAGGCAGAGCGGGATCGGGGTTTGCGCCCGGGCACAAGCACGCAGGAGCAGGATCGGCTCAAGGAGCTGGAGCGGGAAGTGCGTGAGCTTCGGCAGGTCAACGAAATCCTGCGCAAGGCGTCAGCGTATTTCGCACAGGCGGAGCTCGACCGCCGACCGAAGTGATGATCACGTTCATCGATGATCACCGGCAAGTCTACGGGGTCGAGCCGATCTGCAGGGTGCTGCCGATCGCACCGTCGACGTACTACGCGCACGTGGCGCGCCGCGCCGATCCTGGCCTGGTGCCACCGCGGGTCCAGCGCGACCGGATGCTCAAGGATGAGATCCGGCGTGTGTGGGAGGAAAACTTCCAGGTCTACGGCGCAGACAAGGTCTGGAAGCAATTGAAGCGGGAAGGTATTGTCGCGGCGCGCTGCACGGTCGAGCGGCTGATGAAGCTGATGGGCCTTCGCGGCGTGGTGCGGGGCAAGACGGTACGCACAACAGTGAGCGATGGTTCGACGCCGTGCCCGAAGGATCTCGTGAACCGGCAATTCACGGCCGAACGGCCCAATGCGCTGTGGGTGTCGGATTTTACCTACGTATCGAGCTGGCAGGGCTTCGTCTATGTCGCGTTCATCATCGACGTGTTCGCCCGGCGCATTGTCGGCTGGCGTGTGTCGAGCTCGGCGCGCACGGACTTCGTTCTGGATGCACTGGAGCAGGCCTTGTACGAACGACAGCCCGCGCAGCAGGACGGGCTGATCCATCACAGCGACCGCGGCGTGCAATACGTATCGATCCGCTATACGGATCGGCTGGTCGACGCTGGCATCGAGCCGTCAGTGGGCAGCGTCGGCGACTCCTACGATAACGCACTGGCTGAAACGATCAACGGCTTGTACAAGGCAGAAGTGATCCATCGCCTTGGTCCGTGGCGCAACCTGCAGGCCGTTGAAATGGCGACGCTCGAATGGGTGGACTGGTTCAACAATCGCCGGCTGTTCGGCCCCATCGGAGACATTCCCCCTGCCGAGGCAGAAGCCGCTTATTATGAGCAACTCGCTGGGTCCGCCATCGGGGCGTGACTCAAGCAAAATAGCCTCCGAAAAACCCGGGGCGCTTCAGTGGTCTGAGGCTTTGTCATCTTCTTGCGGCGTAAGGAAGCGTGCGGAGACAAGGCCTCCAGTCCGCCCTGATCGTAGGTGCGCTCCCACGTAGCGATAATATTGAAGTTGCGAATATCAAACAGCGCGGCGGCCTGCCGATAGGAAAGGCCCTCGTCACGCATGCGTCGCAACACCGACAGCTTGAATTTTAAGCTATAGGTGGCCCGCACCTTTTCCCTGACGCTTGCGGCACCATGCGAACGATAACCTGCCACCCATTTGCGTAGCGACGTAACATCCACATCATGGCGGCGAGCAACGACTTTGAGCCCCGCCGTTCCCGAACAATAATCCTTGACGACCGCGAGTTTCGTCTCTTCCGAATACTTGCCCACAAGACTCCCTGCAAAAGTGTCCAACTTTGCGGGGTCAGTCCACACAATAGGTGGACGCCTATGCTCCTCGCTCAGAGTGCTGTTGCGTAGGCGTCGATAGTGGATCGCTTACGACTGAGCAACAATCAGAGAATTCAATGCTCGTCACCTGGAGCGACTCAACCAGTTGCCGCTACCTCGACCAGGTCTGGATCGCCGGCTATGCGCGCCGTGGCGGTTGTTGCGCGCTCAGCGGGCGGGCGGTACGAAGAGGTGACCTTGTCTTCAAGCCTCGCTGGAAGGGAAGAACGAAACCCGCCAACAGTAATGGAAATGATTCTTGCGGAGCGATTGAGCAGATGACTGTCAGGGTGAGAGCCGGCACCCGCAGGCCGTGAATTACTGCGCGCTCCTAAATAGGCAGCGTTTTTGCCAGCACCAGGTCCGTGAGCGGCCGGATCAAATGGCTGTCCTCGGCGAATCGAACAAACATTTCGGGGGGAAATGGCGCGTCCATGCAACGTCCAGCGCACGAGCGCTTCGACGCCAATGCACTTGTTGTCGATGAGCAGGACGATCGGCTGGTAGACCACATGAATCTTGCGACGCGGTATGGCCCATTCACGCGTCGAGGGAAACGACAACTGTTGTGCGATTCGCCTATACGCGATCAGCCTGAACACCGGTGCGAATCGCAGCCTGATGTACCAGGGCGTCGCGCAAGGCGTACGCACCGTCGACGATGCACTCGGCACCGAACGCAAGTATCTGGCCGGCACACTCGGCCTCGACGGCGGGAGCTTCGACTTTCCGACCAACGGTAGCGGCGCGTCCGACAGCCGCGCGACCCCGCGCACCACCGCAACGCTACTCGCGACGATGAGCCGCGGCGCGAACGCCACCGTGTATCGCAATGCACTGTCTATTCTCGGCATCGGCGTTTCGCTCGCGGCAGCCGGCAAAACCGTTGCCGGCAAGGAGAACATCCTGGCCAGGAGCGGCGCGACGATCGACGCAAGCGGACAGCTGGTCGCAATCAACATGGCGGGCTACATCAACGCGAAGAGCGGGCGCCAGCTTGCCTATGCGCTCTTCGTCAACCACGATGGCCCGGCCAGCTCGGCCGCCGCCGCGCTCGACGTGTTCAACGACGAAGCCGACATTCTCGGCATCGTCTACTTGCAATATTGCGGCGCCCGGTTATCGGGCCGGGCGCGCCACTGACTCACGGCGCGTCGAACGTCATTGCAGTTTCCACAACGTCGCTGCGATCGTCCCCTCGTCGTTGAACACCGGCACCACATCGGCAATGCCACCGGGAACCGGCACGTTGTTCACCGTCATGAAGAATACGAGCCGCCGCCCGCTCTTTGCGGTGATGTAGCCGGCCAGCGCCTGCCCTCTGAGCAACCCCGTTCCGGGTACAGCTGGATTTTCAACGACGTAGGTTCCGGTCTTAGCCTGCACCTGGCCTTTCGCGCCAGCAAGCGTGGGATCGGACTCGAAGGCGGTGACCGTCGTCAGCGAACCATCGACGCCAAGCGACGGCATCGAATCTTCATACGCGGCAAAGTCGGGTTTCGATACCATCCCGCGCATCATCGAGATCACAGCTTTGGCATTGGCAGTGGTTTCGCCACCGCCGCTGCCGTCAACGAAGTGATATTGGCACGGCGAGATCGCGAACGTCGATTGCAATTCGGTTTGCTCGGCCGCAAGGGCGGCGTCCATCGTGGTCGAATTGTTTTTTGCCACACCCCACATCAGCAGCGTCGTATCGGCACCGAGGTTGTAGCTGACCTTGTTGACGAACCGGATGTCCTGCGCGTACGGTGCGGCTGTCAATTGCGCGACCAGTTGCGCGTTCGAGTACGAGCCCTTCGCCGGCAGCGACGCGGCGGCATTGACGCCGACCGGCACGGCCGTCACCGTGACGCCTGCGCGCGTCAGCGCTTCAATGAACACGGTGCGCGCGTAGCTCGACGGCGCCGTGATGCGGAACGTGCGGACCAACGGAAACGTATTCACTGGCGTCGGTACGTAACCCGCCGGCACCGAGCCGCTGACGCTTCCGACGCACGGCGTCGTGCCGATACACGTTAGAAAATTTTGTTGCTCGTCCGGATCGAGGTCGATCGACGCGGCAGACGACGCGCTGCCGGTCGAGAGGGTCGACTGCACAGTCACCGCCCCCGACCTGGGCCGGTAGTCGAATGGCAGCTGCTGGCCCTCAGTGCTCTGCGTGAACGACACGTCGACCCGATCGTCGTTGACGAAGATGGGGGTTGCCATAAACTCGTCACGGAAGTCGAACGCCGCGAAAAGCCGGTCGTCGATCACGATGTCACCGTTGACCTTCGTGATGCCGGCGGCTGCCACCTGCTGTGCGAGTGAGTTATACCCGGCGAGCGGATCGGGCGCGGATAGCACCGCATTGCCGAGACCGTTAGCTTCGTTGTGATCGAACGACGTGAGTGCAATCGTGCCGTCTGGATTCGCGCGTCCGCCCATTGTCAGATCGCCGCTCGCGACCAGAATCAGATTGCCGTTGAGCGTCCCGGCCCCATCGACGGTGCCGGTTTTATAGACCGGTGTCACCGCCCTGTGTTGCGCGCCGATCGCATTCAGCGCGTTGCCGGTTGTAAAGACCTTGCGCACCGACGCAATGTACACCTGCGAGCTGGAGTTCAGATCGTAGATCAGGTTTCCCGTGCCCTGATCGACGACCTGCAGCGACCACGTCGCGCCTTTGTACGCCGGCTTTTGCATCACCTGCAGGATCGAATCGGGTACGGCGGTACTATGACTGCTGTCGATCGATCCGCCGCACGATACCACCAGCGTCGCAGTGGCAATCACGGACAGGAGCAATACGATTTTCACAAATCCTTTTTCCATTTCAGGGTCTCCCGGGGCCCGTTAGCGTTTTAAAAAGCGCGTTTGATCGTCGTTGCACGGAGTTGCCTTCTTGTCTTCGTTAGCGCTCAAGACTTGATCTCGTCGAGATCGTCGACACGTTCGGAATGTACTTGCCGACGGTATCGCTGAGGCTTAGTTTGCCTTCCTGCACCAGTTGCAAGATCACCGTGGCGGTCCAGGTTTTCGTGACGCTGCCAACGCGGAAATTCGCGTCAGTCCGAATCGGTGTGCTAGTGCCGCGCTGCGCACTGCCGAACGGTTCGCTCCAGTTTCCGTTCGGCGATTCGACATAGACGACGGCGCCGGAGGTCTGCGTGTCCGAAAGTAGTTGCATGATCTGCGGCCGTGCCATCGTCACGTAAGCGGGATCGGCCGAAAGGTATCGCCGCAGGCGGCGACTGCGAACGAGCTGATCAGCGCCAAAGCTCGTCCGCAAATTGCGAACAAAGAATAGCCAAGGCTAAACACGCGGCTGAGCGCCATTGCTCATTGTCCTTTTTGACTGAGCCGACTGGCAACATCACGCAAGTCGGTGAAATAGGCATGCGGGCGCAAATTCGCCGAAAAGACTCAATGCCTCAAGCACACGACTCCCGTACTGCCGCATATCTGACGAGCGGCGGCCAACGCGTCCCTTAGTTCTTCCTCGTCAAATGAATATAGAAGATTGCTTTACAGAATGCACGGATGACTCATTCAATTCAGCCGAAAATACGTGCGTTGCCAAATATGGCGGGTTCAACCTCGTTGGGGCTTTCAGGTATGACTTGAAACGCTGCAGCACACGTCGCACTGCGTTAAGGGGTGCGGTGGGGGTAGAAAACGCCCCGTTCGCTGAATCCGGTAGTGGTCGTTTGTTGCCGACATTTGGCGAACGACCGCTGAACAGCCGTAAGCGGGCATATCCGTTTCGGCACACAGCCGTCGGCTTGGGCCATCCCGGATGTGAGCCGTCCGATCCTGGCGTTAATTAAAGCAGACTACGCTGCGCGAGGAGCCACGGAGCTCCGAGGCCGTCTACGCGTTGCCTTGTCGACCAGTTTCGGGGTCCGCGAGGTGATCTCGCGGATAGGACGGTTTATGAGCGCGCATCCGGCTTTGCACGTTGACTTGCGAATGGCCGACGACCGGCAGTACCTGATCGTTGAAGGCGTGGATGTCGCATTTCGCTTTGGACAGTCGAAGGGCCCGAAGGCCACTTCAACGATGCTAGGGCGTTGCGCCCAGATTCTGGTTGCCCCCTCGACTGTCTGGCCACGATGGGAACGCTGGTCGAGCCGGACAGTCTGGCCGACCATACGCTCATCATGGGGCCATTGGGTGCCCGGGCCTCCCGGCTGGCCGTCCGCGCGCTTGTTGCCTGTCTTGCGGACGAACTGAACGGGATCTCGGTCTACAGGCTCGCAATTATCGAATTGTGTAGCAAGGAAGCCCGCATGAATGTCCGGTCCGCTCGGTTACCTGTCCTAAAGCGCCTCAAAGCGCGACCGTCGGCAACGGGTCGCGTGAACGAAACCGCTCGCGCGGTAGGGGCTACGGTTGACGCTGAAGGTCAGGGAGAGGCCGGTCACGCGGCTTTATGTTGGCGACTGAGGCAATCCGCCTAGTTCTCCAGCAGGAGCCGAATCATGACCTCCCAACCGAACGTCAGCCCGCTGCGTCAGCGCATGATCGACGATATGCGCATGCGCCAGCTTTCCCCCAAGACGCAGGCCAACTATCTGCGCATCGTGCGCGAGTTCTCCCGATACCTTGGGCGCTCGCCTGATACTGCCACCGTCGAGGACCTGCGGGGTTACCAGCTGCATCTGGTCGATCGCGGCACGTCACCGGTGTCGCTGAACTCCGCGATCACCGGGCTGAAGTTCTTCTTTGAGATCACGCTCCACGAACCGCAACTGATGGCCCGGATGCAGCCGGTGCGCGTGCCCCGCACACTGCCCGTTGTGCTCAGCCCCGATGAAGTGCGGCGGCTAATCGCCGCAACGGGCAACCTCAAGCACCAGACGGCCCTCTCGGTCCCCTATGGCACCGGACTACGCGTCAGTGAAGTGGTAGGGCTGAAGGTTACGGACTACGCCCTCCACCGCTGCCGCAACGCCATTACTCTCATCTTGATTGACGCACGGCTCTCATCTTGTTTGACGCGCGGCACCTGCGGGTCTGGTGGCGTGTGGCCCGGGCCCAGGGCAAGATGCCCGACGGCGGGTGGCTATTTCCCGGGCTCGGTCCCATCGACCCGCTCAGCACCCGGCAACTGAACCGCGCCATTCATGCTGCCGCCGAGGCGGCCCAGATCGACAAGCGCGTGTCCATGCACACGCTGCGCCACAGCTTCGCGACGCACCTGCTCGAACAGAAGGTCGACATCCGCGTGATCCAGGTGCTGCTCGGCCATAAGAAGCTGGAGACCACCGCGCTTTACGCGCAGGTGGCCACCGACCTGCTGCGCGAAGTCACCAGCCCGCTGGAGAACCTGCACAGCATCTGAAACACGGAGCACTTCCGTGCCCGAAGTCGCGGACGTCTTCCGCGCGCATGGGCCCGCGTGGCGACAGACCACGCAGCTCAGCCTGGGACAGCTGAAGGTGATGTCGGCCATTGAACAGTGCCGCAGCGCGGCACTGGGTGGACATGTGTTGCGCTGTTCCGGCTGCGAACAGATCGAAGTCGCCTACAACTCGTGCCGTAACCGCCATTGCCCGAAGTGTCAGGCGAGCGCCGCGCACCGGTGGCTCGAGGCACGTCAGGCCGATCTGCTACCGGTCGAGTACTACCACGTCGTCTTTACGCTGCCCGCCGCGATCAGCGCGATCGCCTGGTACAACAAGGCGGTGCTCTACAGCCTGCTGTTCGATGTTGCCGCCGAAACCCTGCGCACCATTGCCGCCGATCCAAAGCATCTGGGCGCGCAGATCGGCGCGACGCTGGTGCCGCATACGTGGGGCTCGGCACTGACGCACCATCCGCACGTGCACGGCATCGTCCCAGGTGGTGGCCTGTCGCCTGACGGCGAGCGGTGAGTCGCATGCCGGCCCGGCTTTTTCCTGCCGGTGCGCGTGCTCTCGCGCCTGTTCCGGCGCCGTTTCCTGGAAGAACTCGCGGCAATGCATGGTCGCGGTCAGCTACGCTTCTTGGGCGAGTATGCCGCGCTTGCCGATCAGGCTACCTTCGCCCGGTGGCTCGCGCCGTTGCGCGCGTGTGAATGGGTGGTGTATGCGAAGCGCCCGTTCGCCGGACCCGGGGCCGTACTCGCGTATCTGTCGCGCTATACGCATCGCGTGGCCATCTCCAACCGGCGACTTATCGCGCTCGATGAGCAGGGCGTGACCTTCCACTGGAAGGATTACCGCGCCAGGGGGCGCACCCGCTACAAGACCATGACGCTCGAGGCCGGTGAGTTCATGCGTCGATTCCTGCTGCACGTGCTGCCAGGCGGGTTTCATCGCATCCGTCACTATGGGCTGCTTGCCAATCCGGTGCGACGGCAGAACCTCGCGAGCATACGTGCGTTGCTGCACGCCCCAGCAGTCACTGACGCCAGCGATGACACCTGTGCGGATACCAGAGCGCCGACCTTTGTCTGCAGACACTGCGGCGCCCCGATGATCATCATCGAGATCCTCCCGCGCACCCATCCGATTCGCGCGCCCCCGACATTCCGAGGCAGCGTATGAGCGCAAATGACCAGGATCTTCATTCCGACCGTCGGCTCTCGGCAACGAGCGCCAACAGGAGACACTCACGTCTGCCGCTCCAGGCAGCCCCTGGCGCCGCTCGCGGCATCGTCACATCATCCCGGTCGACACCTTCGAAACCGCCTTCGACACCATCCCGACCCAGGTTCGCTTCAGCATCCGGTGGCAAGGCTGAGGGTGAGCCCGCTTTATTCCCCATAGCCGATCAAGGTTCCGGCCGCGTCGGTTCACTCCGCGGTTTCCTCCCTCCAGCCTTGTCCAACGCCTGCCCGCATGCGTCGCCGTGCACTCATGGGCTGCGGACAAGGGCAGGCATCGAACAACGCTTAACGGATACGGAAGTTCGCCGCGCGGTCGCAACGCGGGATTGGCGTATGACCGCGAACTTCGGCAATCGGCCACAAGCCGTCGTTCGGCATCTCTCTCAAGCTACGCTTAGAGGGGCGGCTTCGGCGCACACACCGGACCTTTATGCGTGGGCGAAGCACTGCAGATTGTCTATTGTCCTTGTGGGTTCACGAACTGCCGCAGCGCTGGGATCTCATTGCTGAATGCGCGTTCCAGTTTTCCGATGTGCTCAGCGAGCCACTCCCCCATTGCAGGCCATTGGCCACGGTCTAAGCCATCGAAGGGCGTCTCGAATTTTATGATCGGTTGCTTGAGGTCTCTCTGCCAGATGAATTCTGCGCCGAACGTGCCTTCGATCGAGGACTTCCGGGCCCACAGATAGTCGAACATGGCCTTGTTTGCTTCGACGGAGGACGTCCCCAACCCAAGGCCCACACGAATGGACTTGCTTGTGAAGAACATGAAGTAGGCTACGCCGGTGATTTTCGCCCCGGTAGTAAGGAACTGATCTTTCGACGGTCGCACCTTAGCGAATAGCGACAAGCCCGCAGCGCCTAGCGCTTCCAGCGCGACACGCCAGAACTCGGTCATCATGATCTGCCGCTTGGCTTGCCCCCGTTCTGCTGACTGCTGCTGCTCGACCTCTTTTTTCGCGACCTTGATCATAAAGTTCTCTATCTCGGGCACCGGAAGAATCTGTTCGAGGTCGAGAAATGTTTGGACGCCGTCGGAGTATGGCGTTGCCCTGAAGCACTTCATCGAAACCCCGCGCTTCGTCAGCCATAGAACCGTGGACGTGACCTCCTTCCGGAAATTAGCGGCGACCAAAATGATGCGCTGGTCATCCCCAGCGTTGATTACGACGTCGTCAAAGTCATCCTTCCCCAGAAACTCGCAGATCAGGGCTCTAGCGTCTTGCCCCGGCATTTCCTTGTTTAGGTAGGCTTGGAAGCTATCGGCGACTTCCGTCTTGGAGAGCGTCGAACAATAGGAGGCGTACTTGATCGCCTGCCAAACGACGTCTCGGCCGGAGTCATCGAGCTTGTTCTCGATGATCACCAACTTGCCCGCCGCATCTATGGCCAGCAGGTCGAGCCGCTCGCGAGTTTCCTGAAATCCGTCAAATTCTTTCTGAATGACGAGGAGCTTCTCCCCGAGTGCGTCCGGTTGATTTGCAAGCCACTCTTGCAGATGGTTCCGCTCCGAGAATCCGAGGTCGCTGAAACTCATTTCCTGAAGTTTGACGATCCGATTTGTCTCGTTCTGAATTTTGTACATCCTCTTTTCCCCGTTTTCGCGGTGAACGTCATCGTCGCTGGGACGTCCCGCGGTCAAAAGCATAGCAGTCCCAACGGCGAATCACGGCGCCTGTCGACGTCGGAGCGAGTTCGGCCAGGAAGAGCCGTTGGCTCGGGCCGTCAGGTGGACATTCGGACGCCGGCAGCGTTCGGACAGGGGCCTCTCGGGAGAATGCGTTTCGCGCAAGAAACGAGGGTATCTACTTAGTGATGAAGGCATTTGATTTAACATTTCCTGGTTAGAATGAACGCTCTAATTATTTTTATGTAACTACGTACCCCGAAATCGCCATATGGGAGATGACTCGCCGGAGGCGCGGCCGGACTGATCGAGTGTCACGCTCAACCGGGCGGCCGCGAACGCGGTTGTCAGCATCGCGCGAGTTTTCGTCTGTCGGATGTCTTGGCAAGAGGCGCAGAGCCGGGTTGCGTCCCAGTCAATTCGTCATACTAACAAGGACTTTGAAATGTAAAATTTGCCTGATCAGCAGTCAGCAAGTTAATTGCGTGCGCAACCGGCCGAGCGGAGCGTTTGCAATATCAATTCAGGAGAGGCAATGATCGAATTTTCGTCCGAAGACCTGATGCAATTCTACAAGTCGACTTTTTCGACTTTCTTTTCGCTGGCCAGCGAGGCGGTTGAGGTGGCACAGAAGCTGGCCGAACTGAATCTCCAGGCAGGACACACCGTGCTGGCAGAAAGCGTCGCGCGTCTGCGGGAAACCAAACCCGACGCGGCGCGCGCAGAGTGGCTGGCTTCGCCGTTGTGCCTTGTCCAGTCGGCTGCCCGGAAGACGCTGTCGTACCAGCAGCATGTCAATGCCATTGGGGTCGCGACCCAGTCCGCCTCGGCGAAGATCATCGACGCGCAGTACGACCGGTTCAGCCGCGACGTACAGGCCCGGATCGATAGGTGGGCAAAGCATGCGCCGACGGGTTCAGAGACGGCTGTTGTGGCCGTGAAATCGGCGTTTTCGACGGCCATCGACACGGCGGAAACGGTGCGCAAGTCGGTCCGTGCCATGGTAGAAGCCGCGCAGGCCAATGTCTCCGCAATGGCCGCCGCGGCCAGCCAGAACGTTGCGTCGCAGTCGGGCGGGCGCGCCTGATCGCTCGGGGCACCTGGAATTTCCAGAGCAGTGCGCCGGCATGCTGTAGCTCGCCGGCGCACCAGACTCCATTCGCGCAATACCACAAGCCTACAAAAACCCGCGCAGTTCAATCAATGCTCAAGCCGTTGCCTGCCGCAACCCGCGAGGCGGCGAAGCATTGTGGCAAAGCAATGGCGGGCGGTGCGAGGCGGCCATTGGGTATTCATGATCCTCGCAGAAACTACGATCACGGATGGAATGAATGACGAAACGAATCGCTGTAGTGACGGGCGGGATGGGCGGCCTTGGAGAGGCGATCAGTACGAAACTGCATGACGCGGGTTATGCGGTTGTCGTCACGCACTCCCCGAACAACACAGGCGCCGCCGAATGGCTGGCGAGCCAGGAAACTGAGGGCCGGAGCTTTCGCGCGTACCCGGTTGATGTGGCCGACTACGACTCATGCCAGCACTGTATGGCGAGAATTCAGGTTGAAGTCGGCCTTATTGACATTCTGGTGAACAACGCCGGGATCACGCAGGACAAGACACTCAGGAAGATGGACAAGGTCAACTGGGATGCGGTCATTCGCACCAATCTGGATTCGGTATTCAACATGACCAGGCCGTTGTGCGAAGACATGGTCGCACGCGGCTGGGGGCGCATCGTCAACATCTCGTCAGTCAACGGCTCGAAAGGTTCAGTCGGCCAGACCAACTACGCCGCGGCCAAGGCTGGCATGCACGGCTTTACCAAATCGCTGGCGCTGGAAGTGGCGCGTAAGGGCGTAACCGTCAACACGATTTCACCGGGCTACCTGGCGACGAAGATGGTCACCGCGATTCCGCAGGAGATCCTCGATACGAAGGTCCTGCCGCATATCCCGATGGGGCGTCTCGGCAAGCCCGAGGAGGTGGCGGCGCTGGGCGTCTACCTGTGCTCGGATGACGCCGGCTTCGTGACCGGCTCCAATATCGCGATCAACGGCGGCCAGCACATGCAGTAACGCGACGCGCGCCAGTCGGCCCGCGCAGGACACCGCACGGGCCGCCGTGAACCATTCACGCAACACCCCTGTGCTTCCATTGAGAGGAACGTGTCATGAGTGAAACCTGGATGGGCCTGATCATTGGGGGCTCGGCCCTCAGTATCGCGATGCTTATGGTGATGGGTCACTATCGTCGTGAGCGGATGCGGGCAAGAATGCTACGACATCTGAATCATCGTGAGTGGTGGCATCCAGCGCGCCGGCGAATGTAAACGCAGGGCATGCGTGGATAACAAAACAGACACATCAGAGAGAGGACTGGAGGATGACACCAGAAATTGCCGGGCTATTAAAGGCCACAGGCCATCAGATCACGGTTCGTGCGAGGAGCGGCGGCATGCGGGTCGCCGCGGTCTGGCAGGTGCTCATGCCGGTCGCCGGTGACATCGAGCGCGTCCGGATTGCGACCAGTAGCGAACGTGGTTTCGAGGACATGACGATATCGTTTGCCGGAACGTTCTCCGGGTCGCTGAACACCGTTCTCAGGCAGTTCGAGAAGATGACGTGGGTGGCCACCGCAGAGCTTTGCTGACCATTCCCGGTGCCGTGTGCGCGCGATGGGTCATGTCGAGGCGGCGGCTTGGGCGCGTCGCGGTTCCGGGATGCGCATGATCGCTGTTCAGCGAGGGCATGCCGGCATTTATTGTTTGACCGAAACAGGCTCAACTGAAGCCTGGCGTACGGACCGGACTCAGTCGGTAACCACATGAGAGAAGTGGATGAAAACAACGATCAAAAAAGGGCCCGGAGATATGGAGAGCCCTTATACGCCCCAAACTGCCGAGGATGCTATTTTCCATCTTGAACGGATGCTGTCAGCCGATGGTGCAGATTCATTGTTCAGCCGGACATACTGGCGCACACGCGTTCAGCAGGTGAGCGCTACACGAGGGCTGACTCCACAGCAGCAAGCAAGGCTTGTGAGACTGCTTGAGTCTTTCCCTTCTCCGGTTCGGGGCGAAGAACCATCGTAGACCCGTACCTTGTCATACTTGCTCAGTCTCTGGGGTTTGAGATCGCTCGCGACGAGATTGCTGCCGTCCATCTTCATCGGAAACGAGTGATGCTCATGCACAATGCGCCAACCGGATGCACGTCGAACAAGCACGAAACTGCTGCGGAACCCAGGCGTTCACCGAGCCCTGATCTTTCTTGTCGCCTCGCAGGTTCGTCGGCCCGCGAGCCACTGCCAAGTCGCCGCTCATGTGGATCACAGGGTCGGTGAAGCGACTGGTGATCGGATCCGTCCCAGGAGGCGAGCCAAGCGTCGAGATCAGCCGGATCGCGGGCTACCGCGCCAATCAGGCGCAGCGGCGGCTGGCGGTCAAAGCTGACGATATCCGGGTCGGTCATCGCTACTACGGCTGCCGCGTCGCCGCGTGCAAGCGCGTCGTCCCGTTTGGTGAGGAGGTCACGAATGTAAGATTCATCGCTTGTCGTGGTTCCTCCTTTCCATTCATGAGGCCGTTGCCTGTGGCGAGTTGCGCCCGCTGCGCGATCCCGGCGACTGAAACGCCGACGCGGCTTGTACGCTTTCCGTTCCACTGATCCCGAGGGCCACATGTAACTCTCCATCACATGACGAGTCCGTGGAGCCGCGGTCCAGACCGCCAATTCAGCATAGCAGGTGGGGCAGAATGCAAAGCTCGGATATAACCGCGCGTTGCCGTGATCCTGTTGGCCCGAGGCCACCGTTCAAGCAAGTCAGTGACGCCAAAAGGGCCGGTCACGACAGTCGGGAATTGGACCACAAGCTGCCGTTGAGTTGTTGGGGGATTCAAAGGCAGAAGTGGGTCGGACTTCGTCCGCCGCTGATCGGCGCAGACTGATTTTCCTTCGGTCGATAGGAGAATCGTCATGGAAGCCATTCATGTCGGCAGCGCGCAGCGGGTGCCATGGAACAAGGGAAAACTGACAGGCCAGAAGCCACCACTAAAGCTCAGGGAGATCTGGGCGATTCGGATCCGCTTACAGCTCGCCGGAAAGACGCGAGACCTGGCACTATTCAATCTTGCGATTGACAGCAAACTACGAGCGTGTGACCTCACGCGGCTGCGAGTTTCTGACATATGCCTGGGCTCGCGCGTCGCGGCGCGGGCGACGGTCATGCAGCAGAAGACGCCGACGGCCCGTACAGTTCGAGATCACCGAGCAGACACGTGCCAGCGTTGAGGCGTGGATGCGAGAAGCAGCGCTTTCGGGCGGCGACCATCTGTTTCCGAGTCGCATCCACGGCTCTCCGCATCTGTCGACACGACAGTACGCGCGGCTGGTTCATCGCTGGATACGAGAGATCGGACTGGATGATGCGGCTTACGGAACACATACGATGCGCCGGACCAAGGCCTCGCTGATTTACCGTCGCACGAAAAATCTGAGGGCAGTACAGTTACTGCTTGGACACACGAAGCTCGAGAGCACAGTTCGATACTTGGGTATTGAGGTCGATGATGCGCTCGAGATGGCTGAGCAAACCGACGTGTGACTGACGCCGCCGGGCGGCGATAGGACGCTGTCCGTTAAGGTTTATTCGATGCCTGCCATCGGCCGCAAGAATGTGCATGCCTCCGCGCGTGTCGGCAGGCGTCGAATAAACCCGATGGAGGAAACCGCGGAGTGCCCCAATGCGGCTGGAGGCTTCGCGGCTATGGCGATTGATAGGCCGGGATGCTCGGTGGTGTCGGATGCGGCACGGTCAGGTGGGGTGCCGGACGGGCGCTAACGCCGTAGCGAAGCGGTGCAGTCGTGCATTGGCGATGATGACGGGGCGGCCAAATCGCTTCGCGAAGCGACACGCGCAAACGTCCGCCCCTGGGCCGCGTTGCCGCAGCGCCAACGTTCGACGGGCAGATCGAGGAACCGTGGAGTTCATGTTTGACTCCGGCGCATCGGCGGTGCGCGGATCGAGGCGCTGCGCGCGAGGATGTCGATGACGATCATCGGCGCGCCGCAGTGCCGGCAGATGAAGACGGGGCGGGTTTCGATGACGGTGTCGTCGGGTGACGGGCTGATCCCGGGTGCGACGTGCAGCAGATCGCGCACCTTCGCGAGACTGGCGCGGCGCACCGGGTTGGCGAGCAGCCCGTAGTGACGGATCCGATGGAAACCACCGGGCAGCACATGGAGCAGGAAGCGGCGCATGAATTCGCCGGTTTCGAGGGTCATGGTCTTGTAGCGGGTGCGTCCCGTCGCACGGTAGTCCTTCCAGCGGAATGTCACGCCACGCTCATCGAAGGCGACCAGGCGCTGGTTGGAGATGGCGACGCGGTGCGTGTAGCGCGAGAGGTACTCGAGCACCGCCTTCGGTCCGGCGAACGGGCGCTTGGCGTAGACCACCCATTCGCAGGTACGCAGCGGCGCAAGCCACCGGGCAAAGGTGGCGGGATCAGCGAGCCCGGTGTACTCGCCGAAGAACTGCAGCTGGCGATTCCGGTGGGCCACTTCGAGCGCTTCGAGGAAGCGCCGGCGAAACAGGCGTGACAGGACGCGAACCGGCAGGAAGAAGCCGGGCCGGCAGGCGATCCAGCGCTCGCCATCGGGCGAGAGTCCGCCGCCGGGGACGATGCCGTGCACATGCGGGTGATGCGTAAGCGCCGAGCCCCAAGTGTGCAGTACGAGCGTGGCGCCGATCCAGGCGCCGAGATGCCTGGGATCCCCGGCGATCGTGCGCAGCGTGTCGGCGGCGATGTCGAGCAGCAGGCCGTAGATGATCCGTTTGTTGTACCAGGCGATCGCACTGATGGGCGCGGGCAGCGTGAAGACGACGTGGAAGTACTCGACCGGCAGCAGATCGGCCTGGCGTGCTTCCAGCCAGCGGTGTGCGGCGCTGGCCTGGCACCTGGGGCAATGCCGGTCCCGGCACGAGTTGAATGACACCTCTGTCCTTGCGCAGCCTGAACAGCGCAGCACATGTCCGCCCAGCGCCGCGGTGCGGCACCGTTCGATGGCCGACATGACCTTCAGCTGCCCCAGGCTCAGGCGTGTCGTGGCCCGCCACGCTGGCCCGTGGCTGCGGAAGATGTCCGCAACCTCCAGCATGAGGCGCTACAGCGCGCGGGCCTACTCGGAGGGCAGACGGTCCAGCGGACTGGTGACCTCGTGCAGCAGGTCGGTGGCCACCTGCACGTAGAGCGCGGTGTTCTCGAGCTTGGCATGGCCGAGCAGCACCTGGATCACGCGGATGTCCACCTTCTGTTCAAGGAGGTGTGTCGCAAAGCTGTGCCGCAGCGTGTGCATGGACACGCGCTTGTCGATGTTCGCAGCCTCGGCGGCGGCATGAATGGCACGGTTCAACTGTCGCGTGCTTAACTGATCGAGCGGATCGAGCCCGGGAAACAGCCACCCACCATCGGGCATCTTGCCCTGCGCACGGGCCACGCGCCACCACACACGCAGACGTTCAAGCAGCACCGGCGAGAGCATGGCGTAGCGGTCACGGTGACCCTTACCCTGCTCGATACGCAGTGTCATGCGTTCGCTGTCGACGTCGGTGACCTTCAGCGCTACCACTTCGCTGGCGCGTAGCCCCGCGCCGTACGCGACCGACAGCGCGGTCTGGTGCTTCAGATTGCCGGCGGCTGCGATCAGCCGCCGCACTTCATCGGGACTGAGCACGACGGGCAATATGCGGGGCACGCGCACCGGTTGCATCCTGACCATCAGTTCAGGCCGGTCGAGCGTGATTGTGAAAAAGGACTTCAGGCCGGTGATCGCGTGGTTCAGCGATACGGCCGATGTGCCGTGGTCGACCAGATAGAGCTGGTAGCGGCGCAGGTCCTCGACGGTGGCGGTGGCAGGTGAGCGCCCGAGAAACCGGGCGAACTCACGCACGATGTGCAGATAGATGTCCTGTGTCTTGGGGGCTAGCTGACGCATGCGCATGTCGTCGATCATGCGTTGGCGCAATCGGCTGACGTTTGCCGGTGAGGAGGTCATGATTCGGCTCCTGTTGAAGAACGAGGCGGATTGCCTCATTCGCCAACATAAACCGCGCGACCGGCTTGACCTTCACCTCCAGCGTCGGATCGTAGCTCCTACCGCGCGAGCGGTTTAGTCCGCCGGCCAAGAGCCGCCGGTCGAGGTCGACATCCAGTTTGATCAGCCAAGGTCTCGTTTGCCCTCGCTCAATGGCCGGTTTCCGGCGAGCGAATTGCCGGGGGCACCGCCTCAACCCGGCCAAAAGCGGCCGGTCGACACCAGTTCCCAGATCGCCGACAATCACTCAAGCTGTTCATCTCGTTGGCTTGCACCGAGCCGAAAAAATTAACAATCACCCAGGATGGCGCCATGTCCGAGGCTCCGCTTCGCTTATATGCCGATGCACAGTTCGCAAGCCCATACGCGATGTCTGTGTTCGTCGCTCTTCAGGAGAAGCAACTGAAATTTGAGCTGTTCGCGGTTGATCTTGGAACCGGCGCTAACCACGAAGAGCGCTACGCTGTCGAATCGTTGACTCAGCGCGTACCTACGTTGGCACACGGCGATTTCTCGCTATCGGAGTCAACGGCAATCACCGAGTACCTGGACGAGACATTCCCGGAAACGCTGATTTATCCCCGTGACCGAAATCTTCGTGCGAGAGCGCGCCAACTTCAGGCGTGGCTTCGAAGCGACCTGATGCCCATTCGTCAAGAGCGCTCTACGGAGGTAGTGTTTTATAAGAAGGAGGCTCCGGCGCTTTCAGCCGCAGCGGAGCTGGCAGTGCAAAAGCTGTACTTTGCAGTCGACCAGCTTCTCTCACAGGATGCATCGAATCTCTTTGGTGAGTGGTGTATTGCCGACACGGATCTCGCGGTGATGCTGAATCGCCTTGTCATGAATGGCGACAACGTTCCCGCGAAATTTGCGTCGTACGCGACGCGTCAATGGGAACGAGAGTCCGTGCAGCAGTGGGCCAAGCTAAGCAGGCCGCCGCTCTGACCACCGATACGAGCGGCGTTGCTCGGCGCGGGACGGGAGCCGGCAACAAGCGGTCCCTTGTCGTGGTGTCCGGATAACAGCCGTTTGGCGCTGCAGTGGCGCAGACAAAAATCACGAGCCGTCATGGGGGGACGAGGGTATGATCCCACTTTAAATCCGCTCGACTTCGGCATGCTCGCGCTCAAACTAACGCTTGTCCCGCTGTTCTTGCTTGTCGTTTCAATGTCGGGTAAATGGTGGGGGCCATCGATTGCTGGCTGGTTGGCTGGTTTGCCCGTGGTAGCCGGTCCGATTCTGTTCATTCTTGTGCTCGCGCATGGCCCGCTCTTCGGGGCACGTGCTGCCACGCTTTCCCTTTCCGCGATCCTCGCGTCAGAAGCATTCAACTTTGGGTATGCATGGACCTGCCGCTCGCGTCCGTGGCCGGTTGCGCTGTCTGCTGGGCTCGGTGCATGGTTTCTATCCGCGTGCGGCCTTTCCCTATTGCCCACTTCACCGCTATCGGCCGCAGCCGCCGCCCTTGCCGCTGTCTGTTTCGGTCAGTCCTTCTTGCCGCGCAGTCCGGTGGTCCCCGCTGGCGGACCGCTTACGCGCTCCGAGCTGGTTGGCCGAATGGTTGCGGGCGCGGTGTTGACGCTACTTGTCACCTCGTTATCTGGATGGGCAGGCCCCGCATGGAGCGGTCTTTTGGCGGTATTTCCGTTGCTCGGAATTGTTTTGTCGGTGTCGTCTCACCGCGTACACGGATCGGTCTTTGTGATCTCGTTGCTTCGGGGTATGGTGCTTGGCCGGTTTTCGTTTGCCGCATTTTGTTTGCTACTCTCCTTCTCGCTGCCTCACCAGGCTCCGCTCTTGGCCTTCGCGGAGGCGGCGGCCCTCGCGATGCTTGTGCAGTGGGGCACCAAGCGGCTAGCAACAACGCGGACTGCCAATCGAGTCGAGCCGACCATCGCCGCAGCGGACTGAGTGCTTCAACGACATTTATCCTCGTCCAGTGCCTGCTGAAGGTCCGCTTTTGAACTGCGCGACTGTCCCTTGTGGGTCGGGAGTACGCACTGCCGACTGGCCGCTTCCGGGGAGCTAAATTCCACTGGCCGCTTTCAAGCGATCAGTTTGAAGATCGGACCGACGCAGCCCGACCCACAACCGCCTCTCGATCCAATTCAAGCGATATGGCCGATTGCAAGCTGGAACCGCCATTCGCACGATCTTCCGCTAGAAGATTCGGTAAGAACCGACGGTCACCCTCCGCTCTTCGCGCGCGACCGTCAGCCTTGCACCAGGGACCGGCCGAGAACCAGTAGCTCGTTGAACTGGGTCACCAGTTCAAAACACAAAGCAAACATCACGGCATAGAAAGGCCCGGGGAATCTTTG
>NZ_JBFUPM010000046.1:0-21891 GCF_041355255.1 Paraburkholderia sp. RCC_158
GCCAACGGCATCTGCAGCCTTCTCGCTTGTAATGCCTGTCGCGATTTGCTTCCAGAATCGTCGCTCAGTTTCGCGCCGATGCGACGGCGCACCTGGCGAGCGCATCGCTGTTCGCCCTGTCAACTTATACATCCAGCCAGCTGGTCGTCCCATAACACCTCCTCGATCAAAGGTGTTGCGACGACCGGTTGAATCCGCCTTGCCAACCTTGATCCGAATGCAGGATGGGCTTATCACGTGGCCCAAGCTTCGCGAAGGCCTTCTTCAGCATCGTGTTGACCATGTCGAATAGCGGGCGCCGTGCCATCTCGTACGCAACGATTTCACCATTGTAGAGGTCAAGGACCGGAGAAAGATAAAGCTTCTGGCCGCCGACGTTGAACTCGGTCACGTCCGTCACCCACTTCCTGTTGGGACGCGAAGCGTCAAACTTTCGCTTAAGGACGTTGGGGGCTATCTTGCCGACGTTCCCTCTGAACGACTTGTACTTCTTCGGTCGAATGTTCGACTTGAGGGACAGCTCGCCCATAAGACGTTGAATCGTCTTGTGGTTGACCCTGTCGCCCTGACACCGAACAGCTGCCGTGATTCGGCGATACCCGTAACGACCTTTGTGCTGGTCAAAGAGCGTACGTATACGCACTTTCAAACTCGCATACTTGTCACCCGCCTGCAGAACCTTCTGCTGATAGTAGAAAGTGCTGCGTGCCAAACCGGCGACCTTGAGGAGGCCCGCGAGCGGGTAACGCTGCCTTAGTTCAAGCACGATTTGCGCTTTTTCCGCCGCGCTAATCTCGATTTCACCTGAACCAAGGCGTCGAGCTTTTTTAGGTAGGCGTTCTCCATGCGAAGTTGGCTCACCTCCGCAAGCAATTCCTCGCGGCTGCGATGCTCGCTGTACTGTGGTTTGTTCTTTGCAACGGGTTTCTTTCGCACTGTTCTAGGAGACAACGAGTTCACACTGACGCCATCATACTGGAGCATCCAACCCCGAACGGCGTTAAAGTTGCGAACGTTGAACAGCGCTGCGGCCTGACGGTCTGACAGGCCTTCCTTTTGCATTCTTCGCACCACCTTGAGCTTGAATTCAGGGCTATAGCGCATACCGGAGTTTTTCCGCGCGAGCCCTGATGCCCCATGTGATCGATAAATTGCCGCCCATCTGCGTAGCGAAGACACGTCTACGCCATGCCTTGCGGCCACCCGTATGAGACCGTCATGGCCCAAACAATAATCTTCCGTCGCACTCAACTTCTTCTTCTCGGTGTATCGCATAAAAGCATCCCAAAATGAGGTCCAACTTTTGGGGTGCAGTTCACAAATAGGTGGACACCTATGCTCCTCGCTCAGAGTGCTGTTGGGTAGACGTCGATAGTGGATCGCTTACGTTGAAAGCAGAGCGGACATGGGCGCCTCCTCGGACAAGACGAAGCCTGAGGATGCCATAGTCCCGTAATGGAAAGCAGAATCGCTCGAAATACCGATCGTCCGGGGAATTGGCCAGTGTCCTTCTCATTACCGATTCCTTCGGATTAGGCGAGTAATCGCAAGCTTGCGATTACTCGCCAGGTTTGAACTCCAGCCGCAGCGGTACATCCGGCGTGAGCTCCGCCTTCAATTGCTGAAGTAGCCTGTATACGGATGAGTAGCTTCCCTCGTAGCCGTGGTTGCGCACCAGCGCGCTGTGAATCGTGGTGCCGGTGACGCGCGCGTCGTGCCACTCGGCAATCTGTTCGCGCCACGGTTCGGCCGACGAGATACTGCTCGCCGGCCGGAACTCCTTGCGACAAAACGCTGTAGCGAGCTGCGTGTCGTCCGGCAGAGCGTTGCCCGGAGAAAGCCACCCGCGCTTGGTTGCCATCTCCCGCACGGCTGCCAGCTTCTTACGGCCCATGATCTTCGACCGGTCGATATTCCGGTCGGAGTCACCCTGGCGCATTCGCACCAGAACCTGTCGATATTGGTACATCTCGAACTTCTTCTTCAAGCCACCCTCCGGAGCAAATGCGTGCCGGGAGGGTAGCGGTTGGCGAAGTTCGAGCGCCCGACTCAGACGCCAGTGGCGCCTTTACGGCGAAAATCTACTGGCGCCTATGCGCCGAAAGACTTGTGGCGCCTTTATGCCGAAAGCGGTTTGGCCCCTTAACGGCGAAAGTTCACACACTGGTATGCGTCATGTTCCCAAAATGCTCGCTGTATTGGATGAAGCCGTCCATTTCGCTCCAATCCTTCGACGGTCAAAATCTCGTCACCGTCATGCATCACTGCCAGCGACAAGCAGGATTTCACGGCGGTACCGTTCACATGGACCTTGCAGTGGATTGAATGACGCGTCGAATCGCACTCCGAACGGATCAGACAGCGCGATGCTGTTCACAAAAATACGTCGCCCTTCACTAACTGAAAAAAACAACCTCTTCGCCCTGTTCTTCATGGAACGTCGGCCTGAGCACGAAAGGTTCCGCTTTCAACGGTCAGCCACGGGCCAGAAGGAAAGTGGGGCAACCTCGCGTGAACCGACTCACGCGCGCTGACTGTCGT
The DNA here is from genome assembly GCF_041355255.1 of Paraburkholderia sp. RCC_158. NCBI lineage: Bacteria > Pseudomonadati > Pseudomonadota > Betaproteobacteria > Burkholderiales > Burkholderiaceae > Paraburkholderia > Paraburkholderia sp. RCC_158. The sequence goes on from NZ_JBFUPM010000046.1 coordinate 2,542, forward strand.
AGGCGAAAACGAGCAGGAGGATGGCGACGCATACGTTAGACACCGATATCCCCCACTCCATGAAAGCGACTGGCTGTAGCAGCAGAGGCATAATCCGCTTCATACCCGCTGGGCAGCTTGATACCGCGATAGTTAGGTGTTTCGTCCCGGCTCGACCGCCTTCGCTTCAACAGCGACAGCTTTACGTCCTCGCGCGGGGGGCTTCACCGGGATGCTTCGACCGTATTCGTTCCACCATTCTGTCAGCGCCTCCATTGTCGGCCCTAAACCGCGTGCCTTTGCCGTGATCTGATACTCGACGCGGGGCGGCACTTGCGCGAACACTGTTCGCGACACCAGCCCGTCCGCTTCAAGTTCACGCAGCTGTGCAGTCAACATGTGCTGCGTGATGCCGGGAATTGCCTTTCGAAGCTCACCAAATCGATAGACACGCTGGTTAAGCAGCCACATGATTTCTAGCTTCCATTTACCGGAAAGCAACGAAAATGCACGACGCATCTCGTCGTGCATGTTGACTTCTTCCGTCTCGCCGGTCGCATTTTTCATACTGAGGGACATAAGACTTCCTGATGCAGAGTTACATCTTAAGCCGCATTCCTACGGAAGGTCGATACAATCTAACGCTAGGAAAACTATTGCTCTCGCGGCGTGCCCAGCGCGGTTACTGTCTCTCTCTTCTCCTGGCCCCTGCAATGAGATGCGAAGCCACTTATTAGTATGGTTTTTCATACTAAGCCGCATTTAATCATCCTACTTGCTCATCTCGATATTAGACGACATCCTTTCGCAAATGCATTCTAACCTTGTGAACTCGTTCATGCCTGAAAACTACGCATACTGGATCAGCACGGCTATGCTCACATCGCTCTATCTCGCCTCTGCAACACTGTACATCGTAAAAAGGGATTGGGTGCGGCAGACCCTTGTCGAACTGAACTATCCCGCGTCTTACCTTGTGCCGCTAATGATTGTCGTGAAAGTCCTCGGGCCGCTGGCAATCCTTTGGCGCGTAAGCGTGCCGCTGAGTGATCTGGCCTATGCCGGCATTCTTTTTCACCTCCTGCTGTCCGGCTCGGCTCACCTTGGCGTTCGTAAGCCGAAGGGGGCGCTGCCCTCCGTCATCGGCCTTGTCCTTTTAGTCGTCTCGTTCACTACACAAAACGCCGCCCGCGACACCCCTTCTCCCTATGCGCAAACGTGGCAGCACAGCCAAGTAATCCTCAACTGAATGGAGAAATTCATGGCTCGACTGAATGGTAAAGTAGCAATAGTAACCGGTGCCGGTCGCGGTATCGGCCGAGCTACTGCGAAACTACTCGCTGCAGAAGGCGCAAAAGTGGCCGTCCTCTCACTTACCCCCGCGAACGTGGAAGCCGTCGTAGCTGACATCACAGCGGCTGGCGGCACAGCGATTGGCATACCATGCGACATCGGGAATGCAGGCGAGGTAAATGCGGCAGTGGACAAGGTTGCCGCCGCCTACGGCGGCATCGACATTCTCGTCAATAACGCCTTCGATCCAACAGCGCCGTTCTCGTCCATTCTCGAGCTGTCACCGGAGCAACTGCAGCGAAATTTCGACTTAGGTCCTGTCGCCTACCTGAGGGCCATGCAGGCGGCTTACCCTTATTTGAAGAAGAGTGGTGAAGGACGGGTCATCAACTTCGGCTCGATGGCTGGCGTGATTGGCCTCGTGGGTTACGGTCCTTACAACATGGCAAAAGAGGCCGTCCGTGCCCTCAGCCGAACCGCCGCCCGTGAATGGGGCGCCGACAAGATAACCGTGAACAACGTTTTGCCAGTCGCTGAAACATGGGGGCCGGACGCGAACGTCCCTGCACCGACCAATCCGCTTGGTCGCTACGGATCGCCTGAAGAAGACATTGCCCCTGTCGTCCTGTTTCTTGCGAGCAAGGATTCTCAGTTCATCACGGGGTCGAGTCTCACTCCGGATGGCGGCTCCATCATCGACAGCGCACGTTGAGCTGGTACAGCCCACTGATGTTGCTGAGCCATCCCCTCTCTGCAACCGCCCCGCAAGGAAGAATGAGCATGAAGATACACGCTATCACCATCGACACCGCGAACCCACAGAAGCTGGCTGCGTGGTGGTCGGATGCCCTCGGTTCCCGGTTGCACAAAATTACGGCCGGATCGTCCAATTAGCGCCCTCCCCGGCTATACCACCGCTACGTTTCAGAAGACGGTCGGCCTCCCCACGCAGCGCAACAGTGTGCATCTCGATTTGAAGACGCCCGACCTCGACAGCGACACCGAACGCCCAGTGGCGCTGGGCGCAATTGTTGTCGAGCAGTTCGAGCTGCCTCAAATCCGATATACGACTCTCACGGATCCCGACGACAACAAGTTCCACCTTGTCGCTGAATAGCGGTGATACAGAGACAACGGGGGGATTAGGCGCACCGTCCCGCCCGTCAGTTCGTAGTCGTGCCCGATGCATCCTTTCGGCAGTGTAGGCTATTCTTGCTTATTTAGAATGGGCCTATGCGGATCGCGCATCTGCTGAAACGCCGACACACGTTATCATCTTTACTGAAGTCGCGAACTGTTTACAACAGTTCAGAACGATCGCTTTCTGGCGTCGTCGCATTACGTTGAACCCCGCTCCGAAACATGATTCGCAGGTTCCCTTGAAGCAAGCATCAATCCCTCCGTTCCTTCGGCGATTTCTCGCCGCTTCCACCATTGCCTGTCTGACTACCGCAGGCAGCGCAATGGGTCAACCTCCGTTGAAGCTCAAAGCAGTTTCCTGGCTGCTTGTCGATGGAGAGTCTGGCCAGACGCTCACCGAGCACAACGCGGATGCAAGGCGACAACCCGCCTCTCTGACGAAGTTGATGACAGCCTACGTGGTACTTGACGCTCTTAAGCGCGGTCTCGTCCGGTGGGATGAAATGGTCACAGTGGGCCAAGCTGATGTTAGCGATGTTGGGGGTGACGAAGCAAAGATGTATTTGCACCCTGGACAACGACTTCCTGTCAAACCTCTTGTTCAAGGCCTCATCGCAGCGTCCGCGAACGATGCTGCGCTGGTATTGGCGGAACGGATAGGCGGCTCGCTCGGTGGCTTTGAGATGCTTATGAACGCCAAGGCTCGAGAGCTCGGTCTGGAACAGACGCATTTTTCGACCCCGTCCGGAATAACAACACCCGGCAACTATTCCACCGCGCGGGACTTGTCGATCTTGGCCGTACGGCTGACGAAAGAATTCCCGGAATACTATGCCTTCTCGTCGGAGGAACACTTCAGCTTTGGAAAGTTCAAAAAGCGGAACAAGAACTGGTTGCTGTCTCAAGACCCTTCCGTCGACGGCATGAAAACAGGGCATACCGAGGCAGCTGGCTATTGCATCGTTGCAACGGCCAAGCGAAAGCAGACATCCCCACCAATGATGCGGCGGGTTTTCGCTATAGTCTTGGGCGCGCCGACGGCGCCCGCCCGGTTAACAGGTGCACGAAGTCTCCTTGATTATGGCTTTTCCGACTTCATCGACTATCCAGTTGTCGATGCCAACGGGCAACACGTCGTCACTCGTGGGAATGACCGGAACCTTGTTTACGGTGCACAGTTCTAGTCTTATAGTGAAGAGTCGCTGCCGAAAGTAGATCCGCCTATTGAGCGAGGTATGTGGAAATAGGAATGCCCGTGAATAGGAAGTTCTGGAGCGCGCGCAGCGTATGGATGCCGTAATACGCCTCATGCGGAACGGGCAGATCGCCGAGAAGATCGTGCTCGATACGGCGAGTCGAAGCTGACATTTGATGCTCCAAAGGAAAAGGCCAGACCGAAGGCGCGCGCGGTCGTTTTCGAACCGGGCGACGAAAGCTTCTGATGGCGAGCCGGTGCCAGCTCAGTTGGCGGCGTCGCCCTTCGCATAAGCAATGCATTGCCTCGCCAGGACTTCTGTCGGGTCAATGAGTTGCACGCTCCCGCCGTTGCGGCCGACGAATTTGCCCGCTGGAAGAAGGATTGGGAGTTCGGTGCATCCGAGGATGATGACTTCAACGCCCTCGGCAATCAGTCCCTCGAGTGCTGCGATAATGTCTTCCTGACATTGACCGGTCGTGAAACCTGCCTTGACGCCGTTCTTTCCGTAGATGGCGTCCATCACACGCGCCTGCAAAGCGGCGCAGGGGGCAATCTGGTGCAGCCCCTGCGATTCGAGAGTCTTCCGGTAGACACCGCTGCCGATCGTGCCTGACGTGGCCAGCACGCCGACATCGCGCAAGCCGGGAAAGGAATCACGCAGGTAGCACACCGTGACGGTGAGCATGTTGACGATCGGTATCCCGAGATACGGCTGGATCCGGTCAACGAACGCATGCGCAGTGTTGCAGGGGATTGCGATGATGTCTGCGCCACCGTCTTCCAGTTTTTTGCACGTGGCGTAGAGCGAGACGGTCGGGTCCACCCCTTCACTGATCAAATTTTCTGTTCGGTCTGGAATCTGCGGATTTTGCTCAATCAGAAGCTTGATGTGATCCTGGTCGCGCGACGCCGGCGTAAGACGGACGACCTTGTTGAGAAAATCGACCGTCGCAGCAGGGCCTACGCCACCCACCACGCCGACCTTGAAAACCGGGGCAGGCAAACCGGGACCGCCAGAGACGACATACTGCGCATACGCCATATTGGAATCGACAAGTGGCATCTGCAACTGACCGACTTCCTCGGCGACGAGGGCGATTTCCGTCATGCCCGGCACGATGACGTCGACGCCCTGATCCACAAGACTCTCGCACGCAGCGCGCAGCAACTCGACAGGGCGGCCGCGGAGATTACCGCTCTTGATACCGTGAGACCCATAGATGGCTTCAGTTACCGTATCGGTATCGTCGGCGGTGCGCGGATATACGACCTCAAATTCGGGGGCGGCGAAATACCGTTCAAAGAGCCGCTTCTCACGGACGTAATCGGACGCGAGCACGCCGATACGCTTCGCGGCCGGGAACTTTCGCTGCACGTGGCTGCGAACTGCTTCGACGATATCGACAATAGCCAAGCTCGTATTTGCTTTCAGTTCGTCGAGAAACGTGTGACTCAGAAAACATGGGAGCGCGACCATCGTTACCCCCCGTTTTTCGAAATCCCGGATCATGTCGAAGATGTACAGTTTGCGCTCCGTCGTCACGGCACTACCCGCCCCGGCTCCCTTGAACGGGCGCTGCTCGAAGATGACCTCGGCATGCTCTGCGTCGGAGGACGCCGGCGTCGCCTTCAGGATCTTGAAGAACACATCGGCGCTTGCCAGCGGGCCCAATCCTCCGACTATACCCAGCTTGGGCCGGCTTTCCGCCACTGTCGCGCTCATTGTGCACCGGCCTCCACCTGCTCAAAGGAGGCGTCCGTAGAGTCTGCTTCGCGCGCAGCTTCCCATTTCGCGATGACAGCAGTCGCAACGCTATTGCCAATCACGTTGGTCATCGTGCGACCCATATCGAGAATCTGGTCGATCGCCAGAACCAAAGCCACGCCAGCGACAGGCAGATGAAACATCGGCGCGACTGCTGCAACGACGACCACCGACCCGCGCGGCACACTTGCCATACCCTTACTGCTCAACATCAAAATCAGCAACATGAAAATCTGCTGCGACAATGGCATGTGGACACCAAAGGCCTGCGCAATGAAAATTGCGGCGAACGCCTGATACATCATCGAACCGTCCAGGTTGAATGCGTAGCCCAGCGGCAACGTGAAACCAACCACCTTCTTGTCGACGCCGAACTTCTCCAGCTGCTCGGTGAGTCGCGGATATGCGGCCTCGCTGCTTGCCGTCGAGAATGCAATCATCGCGGGTTCACGGACTGCCTTCAGCAGACTACCCACCTTGCGTCCGAGAAAAGCGTAGCCGATTGCGATGAGGATAACCCAGAGGATCAGCAGCCCAAGGTAAAACGACCCAATGAGCTTGCCGTAGGTGTAGATCACGTCAAGGCCACGCAGCGTCACGGACGAGGCGATGGCACCAAAGACACCAAGGGGCGCAGCACGCATGACGTAGTTCGTGAGCCGAAGCATCACAGGAACCATTCCGTCGATCGCCTGGATGACGACGCCGACGCGCGAGTCGCGCTTGAGTGCGCTAAGGCCGACGCCGAGGAAGATTGAGAAGACGAGGATCTGCAGGATGTCATTGCGCGCCATCGCATCCAGCAGGCTTGTCGGGAATGCGTGCGTGATGACGTCCTTGACGTTTAGTGCCGCCGTGTTGAGCCCGGTGTTCACTTCGCTGGAACTCTCAGTCAGATGCAGGCCTGCGCCGGGTTCCAAGGCGTTGGCCATGACTAGCCCGAGCGCCAGAGAGATGAGTGATGCGCTGATGAACCATCCAAGCGAGCGCAGCCCGATCCGGCCTACATCGTCGCCGCTATCCATCCCCGCCAGCCCCGACACCAGTGTGACGAAGACCAGCGGCGCGATGATCATCTTGATCAAACGCAAGAAAATATCCGTGACTATCGAAAAGTAGCCGGCAACCGCTTTCAGCGTGGCGGGGTCAGCGATGTTCGTGTGGCATGCGTACCCAGCTCCGACTCCAAGGAGCATGGCTACCGCGATGCTCAGGGTAAGGCGATTCTTCATGATCATCCGTCCTGTAGCGGCGTGGACGATGGAAGGTAACGGCCACGCGCGGGAGAAGAAATGAAAGCGTCGCTGGAAGCGGCACTTTCACCGTAGAACGGATGGTAAGGACGTTCAAAAAAGCGCTGATGCTGTTACGACATGCGTCCATGCGAAAATCGCATAACGCGGGAAAACCCTATTTCAGCGTGGCGGAGCCCGCGCGCAGGTGATGCCAGAGCGTATCCACGAAGTCGCTGCGACGCGTTGAATCGCGGTATGCGCGTAGTTCCACCTGTAAATACCAACGGGCCGGGCCTGCCGGCGCCAGGTCACCGTCGGCAAGCTCTTTCGTGATCGTGCTCCTAGGCAGCCATGCGACGCCCTCTCCCTCCATGACCAGCTTCTTCAGCACCTCTGCCATGTCCGACTCGAAGTGCAGCCGCAACGACGGCGCGTCCGGTGCTTGCTTCAACAGCAATGCTTGGCAACGTCCAAAATAGCTCGTCTCGGTGTAGGAGATGAGCGGTAACGGGCGTTGTTTCGTCCCGGGCAGGCGAAACTTAGGCGCCGAACGCTCATTTGACCTGCTGGTTGGCATCAGCGTATCGAGGCCGACCGTCACATGTTCGTACTTGGCAGCATCAAGATGGAGGGGTAGCTCAGGATGATGATAAGCAAACATCAGCTCGCAGTTGCCGTTTACCAGAGCAAGAATCGAGTCGTGAACATTGGTGGGAGTTACGCGAGCACGGATCTCCCCGAGCTGAAGCGCGAGGGTCTTAAGCCACGGCGGCAGGAAGTTGAGAGCAATCGTATGCCCCGCGCAAATGTGCAAACTTTCTCCCGCAATCCGTTGCTCAGTGCGAATGATGGAGCGCGTATCGTACAGGCGCGCAAGGACGTCTTCCGCCACCTCGCGGAACAGTTGTCCGGCCGGTGTTAGAACCGGTGGAAAGCTGCTGCGGTCAATAAGTTCTGCACCTACCCACTGCTCGAGTGACTGAATGCGACGACTAAAGCCGGACTGGGTGACGTTCCGGAACTCCGCAGCCCGCGAGAAGTTTCGGTATTGAGCGACGGCGATAAAGTCCTCAATCCATTTAATTTCCATATGGGCCCTTTACTCGCATGGGAAGAGTTGCTCGCATTCTACGACGTGGAGCCGGCATCGCTCATTCTCGCTTTGAGTTCGACGTGCGCGAGAAGGCCAGCGTCACCTGTTGATCGTCCGGGTTGAATCGCACCGTTCCTCTGAGTATTCATGGTCTTGTATGTTAACTCCGTACACGCCAATGCAGCGCCGTGCATAGTTTAGGCGAGTGGGAGCCTTTCGACGAAAGCGCCATCGCCACACTGATACTCTCGGTTAGAGCGTGTTAGGCACTTTTTGTCGGACCTGGTATCCTGGCAGGATGAAAAAGCGCAGGCCTTACCCAACGGATGTATCGGATGAAGAGTGGTACTTTGCCGCTCCGTACCTGACCTTGATGAACGAGGACGCACCGCAGCGTCGCTACGAACTGCGCGAGATGTTCAATGCACTTCGCTGGATAGTGCGCGCGGGTGCACCGTGGCGTTTGTTGCCCAATGACTTTCCACCGTGGGAACTGGTCTACCAGCAAACGCAACGCTGGATTCAGGCCGGCTGTTTCGAGGCCATGGTGAGCGACCTTCGTTCGATCATCCGGATCGCGCAGGGCCGTCAGGGTCAGCCCAGCGCGGTCATCCTCGATGGGCGCACGCTGCAGTCGACCTGCGAGAGTGGGCCTCGCGCGGGTTACGACGGCTACAAACGCAAACGTGGCAGCAAGGCCCACATGGCGGTTGATACCTTGGGGCAATTGCTTGCTGTGCATGTTACGCCGGCCAACGAACAGGAACGCGCGCAGGTCGGAGAACTGGTGCGTCAGGTTCAGCAGGCCACGGGCCAGACGGTCAAGGTGGCGTTCGCTGATCAGGGATATACCGGCGAAGAGCCTGCGCAGGCGGCATTCGACGAAGGAATCGAGCTTCAGGTAATCAAGCTGTCGGAGGCGAAAAAGGGCTTTGTGCCGTTGCCGCGCCGCTGGGTGGTCGAGCGCAGCTTCGGCTGGCTCAACCGCTTCCGCCGGTTGGCCAGAGACTACGAGAGATTGCCCGAGACCCTGGCAGGTTTGCACTTCGTCGTCTTCTCCGTGCTTATGCTTGTCCACTTTGCAGCCCTTAACAAAGGCCTAACACGCTCTAGTCGGGACTTTGCTGTGAATATCCGCTTTCAGGTACAGAACATCAGGCAGATGCATGGCAATTGCAAATCGATTGAACCGAGATTTCGCATCATCTCGGTCGCCGATCTTTAGTTACGATTCTTTTCGACACTTCTCACCTTTCAGTTTAGGAGGGCGAGGTGCGATGGGACTGTGCTATTGGAAAGGCTGCCAATCCTAGACTGCCATCGCAGTTGAACCAGCATACAAACTTCGCGTTGCGGTTGACCTTTACGAGCGCCTCAAAGTGCGAGTATTTGCGTCGAAGCGGCTTCGTTACTTGCGAGCTCACAAGGCGCCCATCACTCGTGCTCGTAGTCGCTATTTCTCGGTTGTCGCCTTCCGCAGTTTCGTCACTTCCAGAGGCTGAACGGCTGGTGCCCTGTTATTCCAGCCGGTTCGCATGAACGTCAGCACATCGGCGATCTGACGATCTGTAAGTACGTTCGCGAACTTTGGCATCGGATAGGCCGCAGGCAGTCCGTCAATAACCAGGTCGGTCGTGCCGTTTAACGTTACATTGATCAGCGATGCTGCGTTAGTTTCGAGCACGTTCGGATTGCCCGCGAGCGGCGCGAGCATAGGCGCGAACGCCTTTCCGTCGAGCCCGTGGCAATGCATGCAGTACGTGGCGTAGACTTTCCCGGCAGGATCACCCGCCGGCCGCGCAAGCAATGCTTGTGTCGCCTCGGGATCGTACTGAAATGGCGGACCGCCGTTGCCCCCCACAGCTCGCAGCGATTTCAGGTAAGCAGCGATCGCGTTCAAATCACTGGCCGTGAGCCACTGAGTGCTGTGGTTAATCACGTCTGTCATCGAACCGAATGCCGTTGCGTGACGATTTGCTCCGGTCTTCATAAACTGCGCGACGTCCGCCTCGCTCCATCGACCGAGACCCGTGTTTGAATCTCCCGTGAGATTAGATGCGAACCAGTTATCAATCAACCCTCCTGAAAGAAATGCCGAGCCCCGCTCATCCAGTGCTTTCTCTTGGAAACCAACACCGCGCGGCGTATGACATGAACCACAATGGCCCAATCCCTGCACGAGGTAAGCCCCTCGATTCCACGCCGCTTCCTTGCCCACCTTTGCCTGGTAAACTGCCGAATCAAGGAACACTGCGTTCCACAGCTTCAGCGGCCAACGCATATTGAGAGGCCATGGAATATCTGACGGACGATTTTCTTGCTTCACTCGCTGCACACCATGCATGAAATACGCGTACAGTGCCTTGACATCGTCGTCATTCACTTTCGCATATGACGGATATGGCATCGCTGGATACAAGTTATGGCCATCCTTCGCCACACCACGCCGCAATGCTCGGCCAAAATCACCCTCGCTATAACGCCCGATTCCCGTATCCGAGTCAGGCGTAATGTTGGTTGTATAAATTGCGCCCATCGGCGTTGTCATCTTTAGACCGCCCGCGAATGGTTTTCCTCGCGGCGCCGTATGACAAGCGACACAATCACCAGCCTTCGCGAGGTACGCTCCGCGTGCCACAAGCGCCGAATCGACACCGTCAGCCGCATGTGCTACTGCCGCACCCGCCAGCAACATTCCCGTCGCCAGGGTCCGAAGAACCGCCATCATCTTCTTCATATCCGGGGTCCTTCATGCGGATTTAAGTTGGTCACCAATCGGCAGCTTGCGAATACGCTTGCCAGTCGCCGCATAGATCGCGTTGGCGACTGCCGCCGCCAATGCGGCGGTACCCGGCTCGCCAATTCCCCCCGGGGCTTCCGCACTCTTTACGATGTGCACGTCGATTACCGGCGTCTGGTCAATTCGTAACATCCGATAATCCGTAAAGTTGCTTTGCTCGACCCGCCCATCCTTGATCGTAATCTCGCTATACAGTGCCCCCGTGATACCAAAGATGATGCCTCCCTGCACCTGCGCTTCGATGGTATCGGGATTCACCACCATTCCGCAGTCAACCGCGCAAACGACCCGCTTCACCGTAACTTCGCCGTCGTCGATTGCAACTTCGGCAATCATCGAGAAGAAACTGCCAAACGCATGCATCACCGATACACCACGGCCTTGGCCCTTCGGCAATCGCGTCCCCCAACCGGCTTGCTTCGCCACGACGTCCAACACCTTGCGCGCACGTGGCGCCTTGCCAAGCAACGCGCGCCTATACGCGACAGGATCAGTTTCCGCTTGCGCGGCCAATTCGTCGATAAAGCTCTCGACGACAAACGTACCGCGTGTCGGTCCGACCCCCCGCCACCAACCGGTCAGAATATTTCGAGGTTCCTGACGGACATATTCGACTTGCTGAGTGGGCAAGTCATACGGGAGATCCGATGCAACTTCGATTGCATCGAAGTCAATGCCATCCTTGAACGCGGCGGGCAGAAAGCGGGCAAGAACCGATGATCCAACGATTCGATGGTGCCACGCGATCGGCTTGCCATTTGTGCTGAGGCCCGCCGAGATCCGATCGTAGTAGTACGGCCGATAAATGTCGTGCTGGATGTCCTCCTCACGCGTCCACGCAACTTTCACGGGTGCATTGACGTGTTTGCCGATCTTCAGTGCTTGCTCGACCATGTCCGTTTCTAGTCGCCTGCCAAACCCACCGCCCAACAGGTGGTTGTGAACGATGATCTGACTGCGCGGAAGCCCCGTAACTTTCCGAGCTGTGTCGACCACCCGAGTTGGCACCTGTGTGCCGAGCCAAATCTCGCAGCTGTCGCCGAGCACGTGCACCGTACAGTTAACCGGCTCCATCGTCGCGTGCGCTAGGAAGGGTTGTTCATAAACCGCATCGACCCGCGTCTTGGCGCTCGCAAACGCCTTGTCCACATCACCGTCCTTACGAGCGACAGCGCCCTTGCGATCAGCCGCCCGCGCCAAATCGCCGACGATGTCTTTCATCGAGACGGTTGCGTCTGTGCCCTCGTTCCACTTGATGACGAGCGCCGATGCGCCACGTTTGGCCGCCCAGGTATGATCGCCGATCACCGCTACCGCGTTATCCGCACGCACGACCTGACGAACGCCAGGAACTTTCCTTGCGGCGGCTTCGTCGACGCTCGCAACCGTGCCACCGAACACCGGACTGTTTACAATTACCGCGTACAGCATTCCGGGGAGTCGGACATCGAGACCGAACTTCGCCGTTCCATCCACTTTTTCCGGTGAATCGAGACGTTTTGCACGCGTACCAACAAGCTTGAAATCCTCAGGCTTCTTCAGTTTCACGTCAGTTGGCACCGGAAGCTTCGCCGCAGCGTCAACGATTTGGCCATACGAAGCACGCCGGCCACTCTGCGCGTGCAACACTTCACCGTTCTCCGCCTGACACGACCTAGGATCAACCTTCCATTGCTGAGCGGCCGCCGCAACCAGCAGCGTGCGCGCCGTAGCACCTGCGTGGCGCATCGGCACCCATGCATATCGCACGGATGTCGAGCCGCCCGTGAATTGATTGCCACCCTGATTCGGATCACCAAAGCGCTTTGCGTCGGGCGGAGCATGATTGAGCGTGACGCTCGAGAGCGGTATCTCCAGTTCCTCAGCGATCAACATCGGGATGGCCGTATAAACTCCCTGCCCCATCTCGACCTTCGGCATCACCAGCGTGACCTGCCCGCTGCGATCGATCTGCACAAATGCATTCGGCGCGAACACCCCTGGCTGTAGCGACTCAGGAGCATCACCGCCGAATATTGATTTGCGCGCGTTGTCACCAGCTGCCGGCATCGCGAAGCCCAGCAGAAGACCTCCCCCTGCTGCGGCACCGACGGTAAGTCCGAATTTGAGAAATGCTCTGCGCGATACTGCCGCTCCAGCGGCAGCCGCTTTCCCCGCCTCTATCAGCCCGCGCGACATATCACGCCTCCTTCGCGGCTTGATGAATTGCCGCACGGATGCGGTTGTATGTGCCACAACGGCAGATGTTACCCGTCATGGAAGCGTCGATATCCGCATCAGTCGGGTTCGGGTTCGCAGAAAGAAGCGCCGCAGCTGCCATGATTTGCCCCGACTGGCAGTACCCGCACTGTACGACGTCGAGTTGGCGCCATGCATTTTGAACTTTGCGGCCGGCCGGTGTGCCACCGATCGCTTCGATTGTGGTCACATTCTTACCGGCAACGGCGGCGACCGGAAGAACACAAGAGCGTACGGCGACGCCGTCGAGATGCACGGTACACACACCGCACTGCGCGATTCCGCATCCAAACTTGGTGCCGGTCAAACCAACCAAGTCGCGCAACACCCAAAGGAGCGGCATATCATCAGTTGCGTCGACAGTATGCGTCGACCCGTTAACTTGTAAAGTTATCATCGTTGGCCTCCGAAGCCATGAGGTCTCGTATGCGACTGAAGTCTCTCCGCCACCGGCCCATTGCGACGATGCAGAAAACACCCGCCGCGGGCTCATGCACATGGCAGACCGAACGTTTGCTTCTCAATTCACTTGCTCCGCAGAGGTACGGCTCATTTATCGAAGCGTTATCCATCGGCGGTGTTCAGCTCGCTAAGAATTGTAGTCCGTAGGACACCGAATCATCGCATGTCGACGACATGAGCGGGTAAGCAGTGCATAGATCCACTCGGGCCAGCATGTCCTGGCGAGCGAGTGCCGTCACCTGCCGCCCGGGCAGCGAATGGCGGCCTCTTGCCTCTTGGCGAAAAAGCCGCGGTTCCCGCACGTTCCGCAAGGTTGCATTCTGTCATCCCACATCTGGAAACTGGTATATCAATCCGATGCTTTTCTTGCCTGGTTCGATGGCGCACGTCATTCTTAGGCCGATATCGGCAGCGAACTTCATGTACTCTCCAAACGCAATATCGTTTCGGATCATGTAGAAACGTATGACCAGCGATCTCGCGGTTTCTACACTCGGGGCTCGAATCTATCGAGAAAAGGGCGCCTCCGCCAACGTTTCCCAATGTCTCACACGGTGCCCGGACCATCCGGAACACCGCCGTAGATGTGCCAAGAATTTGCCACTGCCCATCCTGCGTCAATCATGAGATCGACACCAGTAATCGCCGATGCTTTATCAGAAAGAAGGAATTCGACGCCTTCTGCGATCTCGTTCGGCTGGACCCTCCGACCCAACGCCATTTGGGAATCGATGTCGGTTGCATAGCGACCGGGGGCACGTGCCAAGACGCGGGGCACGAGCACGGCGCCCGGAGAAACCGAGTTAACGCGAATATTGCTTTTGCCATACTGAGCAGCAAAATTCTTCGTCATATTGATGACTGCCGCCTTCGCGGGTCCGTACGCGTGCTGGGGCGATGATCCGTGACCGACAATCGACGAGATGTTTACGATGCTTCCGCCACCCGCCCGCGCCATACGTGAGGAAAAGACCCTGTTGGCATTGAACGTGCCTTCAAAGTTCACCTTCACCACGCGCCGCCACAAATCCATCAGAAATTCATCAGGGGCATATTTGTCCTGGAAGGCCGCCGCGGCAGCGACCAGCCCGGTAATGCGTCCATGCTCACGCTCGCGCTCATCTGCAAGCTGCTCGATCGCGGCGAGGTCGCTGATATCGCCTACGGACGAAACACCCCCCACCTCGGCAGCGACCTGCTCTGCCGCGTCCTTGTTCAAGTCAACGACAGCGACACGCCATCCGCGCTCAGCCATCAGCTTGCAGCAAGCCGCACCAATGCCATTGCCGCCTCCAACAACGACGCCAAGTTTCTCATCCTGTTTCATAATGTCGCCCAGGTCGTTAAGGAAACTTCGACTATCAAGGTGGTACTGATATCTCCGTGCGCGAACTGGCACCCGGAACTCAGCACGGAGCAAAATTGACGGTCGACGATTTGTCAGCGCCTGATCGGAGAGGACGCTGGGCTGCTCTCTTTGAGAGTCCAGCCAGAAACCTGGAGGCAGTGGGTAGTGCTGCGCGAGAAACTGCCGAAAAGGAGCGGATGGGCCGCAACGGATCGCAGCAGGCTGACCACAAACCGATCCATCTGACAGACCCCGACGGTTCACGGCGTACTTGGTCGCCCCGGAAGAGGACGTTACCGCTCCAAAGCCTATAGGCAGAGACAGTTTTGCGTGCGCCCGCCGGATCGACCGCAGCGATGCCTAATCACCTTTGCAGATCCAGTTGCTCGGCCTGTGCCCGCATGACAGCAATATCTCGTTTTGGAGGTGCCCCAAATGACCGACTGTACTCGCGACTGAATTGAGATGGACTTTCGTATCCCACCCTAAAAGCTGCGCTCGCCGCATCAAGGTGCTCATTCAGCATTAAGCGCTTAGCTTCGTTCAGTCGAAGCCACTTCTGATATTGCAACGGGCTCATTGCAGTCAGTTGGCGGAAGTGCTGATGAAATGTTGGGGTGCTCATCTGCACACGCGCCGCCAATTCTTCCACACGAAGCCGCACCGCGAAATTTGCCTTCAGCCAGTCGACAGCTTTGGAAATTCGGTAGCCCTGTCCATCTACAGACGCGATGCGCTGTAACCGCGCTGCCTGATCACTACGAAGTAGACGGTAATGAATCTCACGCTCAATTAAAGGAGCCAAAACCGGAATGGCTTCCGGGTCATCCAGCAAGTCCAACAACCGCACGAAAGGATACAAAAGATCCATGGTGGACGTCCCGACTCCAACCCCCCTTCCGCGTGAGCGATCGCACGGCGCGTTTGCTTGACCTCGCGCCATCAAGTCTGCCAACACGTGCATATCAAGTTTCAGAGTTAGGCCTAGGCAAGGACGCTCCTTGCTTGCAGCAACAACTTCTGAGTTTGCCGGTACATCTAACGAAGTGATGAGGAAGCGCTTCGCGTCATACGCGAAGGATTCGCCCCCCACCCAAACTTGCTTCAAGCCTTGCACCACAAGGACGATGCTCGGCTCAACCATACATTCCGTCGGGGGGCTCGTCGAGTCTCGACGGAACAAACTCAAATTTGGTACAGCCGTGTCAAAGTCGCCTGGACGAGTGGCTCTTGCGGCGATTGCTCCGGCGAGCGCCGCCTGAGGCGACCCGCGCTGCAGAGTAGATTCGTGTTTAAGAGCCATTGCAAACGCATCCTTCCCGAATGACCTTGTCCTCCCGACACCATCTGCGCCGCGATTTGAGTTCTGGTGAGGACATTTTATCAAGCTTTCGGCACGGGCAGCACCGACACGAACTACCACGGCTGGCTTGTCGGCCCTACGGTAAACTCATTGATTACAGTATCCTCCGGTTGGTCGATTGCGAACGCGATCACGTTTGCAACGCGATCGGGCGAAATCCCATATTTCTCGTACACCCCTCGCATCGCCTCTGACGTTTGATCATGGCGAATTGCCTGCAATAATTCCGTGTTGATTGCGGCAGGATAAACGGTTGTGGCGCGAATATTGGTGCCCTCCATAGCGGACTCCATGCGCAGTACCTCCATAAAATCGCGGACGAACCACTTGGTTCCCCCGTAAACCGCTCCACCTGGGTAAGCCTTAAGCCCGGCTACTGACGATGTGGCGATCACTTGGCCTGATTTTTGTCCAATAAACGTCGGCAGCACGGCACCGACGCCATTGAGTACGCCCTTAATATTCACATCCACCATGTCATGCCAATCGTTCGTTTTCATGGCAGACAGTGGTGAGTTAGGCATAACCCCAGCGTTCAAGAAGATAACGTCTACTTTTCCGAACGCCTCTTTCGCGAGAGCTACGATGCTCTCGTTGTCCGCCTGTCGCGTGACGTCGACTACTTGATAGACTGCCTGTCCACCGACATCAGAGATTTCTCTGGCGAGTTGCTTAAGTTGACTCTCTCTTCTCGCACCAAGCACTACTTTGGCGCCCTTTGAGGCAAGCAGCTTGGCCGTTGCTTCTCCAATCCCGGACGAAGCACCGGTAATAATAACAACCTTATTCTCGATCATATTTATATTCCCTTCCGGTGCGAAACTTATCAGTGTGAAACAGCGCCGCGGATCCCATAACACCACTAAAGCTGCGAAGCGCTGCGGCATTTTGAGTGACGCCAATTCCCGGGCTCTTGTACGCCAACTGCTCTCGACATTATGAGCCTGCCGCCCTTCGCTCCCACCATCCGGCGTGGGCTAGCACTCCGAGCCGAGGCGGCTCATCGACAAATGCGCCAACAATACCGACTGCTGCCATTCTCGCTCTAGACGAGCCAGTGGGATAGCTCATTTCACTGCATTATTTGCCTAATCCGATGACAGGCATGCCGGTTTCCAACGCGCCGTCCTGCGGCAGCGGCGCCATCCAACCTCGTAGCGATGTCGCACGGCCAACGCTAGGCGCTGTTCCGGCTTAGCGGCTCAGCTGCGCACCGCGAGTCGAAAGCCACCTGGAGCGTTCCAGAGGAGCAACGATCCCGCCGTTACAGGCGACTGGACCTGGGCGGATCACGGCGCTCCGCCGTCTTACGCCTTAAGGGCCCGTGACGCTCATGCCAACCGGGGGCCGGTGTCCGCAAGAAGCTTGTCACCACGCGCAAAGGAGCTTCGCAAGCCGTTCCATGTACCGCCCGACGGGCGGAGGGCAGAATGCACGCACCGGCTTGCACTGTCGTGCGGCTCAAAATAACGGCGGACTTCCTAGAAGTCTCGCCGACCGATGAATAAAGGAGGAGGCATGAGGGCTAACGTTAATATGCTCGCGGCGAGCACGCTGGGCGGTAAAGGTTCCGGCCCAAAACACGCGTCCCGTAGTTGCTGGCGCCGAGCAGCGGCTTGGGCGACCGCCGCACTGCTGATGTCTGCTGCCGCCGTATCCGCTCAGGCTGGCGGCGTCCGCATAGGAGTGGTATTCCCATCACAAAATCAGGCTCGGTGGGCGTGGGAACAAAAGGTTCTCGCTGAGCAGGCAAAGGCTAACGGGGACGAAACAATCTTTCAGTACTCGAACGAGAATGCGGCGACGCAGAAAAACCAAGTCGAAAGTATGATCCAACGGCAAGTGAACGTGCTCGTCCTCACCGCCATCGACGCACGAGCCGCGAGCAGCCTTGTCAAAGAGGCGCAACGCCATGGAATCAAGGTAATTACCTATGACAGAGGAGTTAGCGACGCCACGGCTGATTACCATATCTCGCGCAATAACTATGACATGGGAGCTATGCAAGCTCAGTCTGCGCTCACGGCGGTTCCTTGCGGAAAATACGCGCTTATCCGTGGGGACCAGTCAACGATCGCCCAGGTTGACATGTCAAAAGCGTACGACTCACTCATCAAAAGCAAATCCTGCATCAATGTGGTGTACGACAGTCTAACGCCGGGTTGGGATACGGCGATCGCTCAGAGAGAAGCTGAGTCCGCGCTGCAAAAGGATCCGAACATCAAAGCGTTCGTAGTAATGTGGGACAACGCTGCTCAGGCCGTCGTTCAGGCTCTGAAGTCGGCAGGTAAGAAGCCGGGAGAGGTTTGGGTGACTGGGGCGGACGCTCTGGTACCAAGCCTCGCGTATATTGCGCAGGGATGGCAATCGCAAACGACCTGGACGCCCTTCGACACAATGGCAAAAGACGCTGCGAACCTTGCGCATGCGCTTGGTACGGGAAAGGACATCCCGGCTCCAAGCGCGACAGTCAACGGCACGCGAACGGACTACGTTAAGATCGTGAGCGTAACGAAGGCGAACCTGTGCGAATTTGTGACCAAGATCGCTCCGAACGGGTGGGTATCAAAGGCTCAGGTCTTTGGCAGCAGCGCGAATAGCTGTCAGTAAGATGGCGCTAGGGTAAGGTAATAGCATTTAAACCGGCCCAGCGGTCGAGGCTGCACATCGCTGCGAAATCGCCCCGACCGAACAGGCCCACCAAACAGCGGAGAAGACGTGGAAACGAAGCACACCGGTATTGCCCATCCCGGTCAGACCCGGGTTATCGTTACGAGGATCGAGCACGACGGTAAGTCCGACTATCAAGAGGCACTTATTGACACGGACGTCGGAGAAGACAGCTTTGGGGTTCCGGTATTCAAGGTGAGTCAACTTTGGGGAACAGCAGACGATGTGGCCGTTGTCGGGACGAACATAAACCCCGCACAAGTCGTTGATCCCTGGTTCCCCGGGCCTGGCGGAGTTCGGTTTCGCTTCTTTACCTTTATGCCGACAACTGAAAGTGGGTCGCGTCCGGAAGACAAGTCGCCACTACTTGAGACCGTACAAGGCGAGGGGCTGTCAAACTTTGTCGAGGCTTTCGATCCCGACCGCCCCGGCATGCATATCTCAGACAGCGTGGATTTCGTTCTCGTTTTGACAGGCGAGATTGTGCTCGAACTGGAGAACCGTGAGGTCGTCGCTAAGCAAGGCGATGCGATCGTAATGCGAGGAGGCTGGCACAACTGGCGCAATGAAAGTAAGAGTCCCTGCACGGTCGTTTCCGTAATGGTCGGCGCAAGGAGGAAGGGTACGTGACCAAATGCGAACGATGTCACCGAGGGCGTCCATACTTCGCATGTACGTGCGACAGAACGCCCCCTGCGTCACACTAGATGTCGCCTCTGAATTTTCTTAATTTGAAGAACTCAGAGGTGCAGGTTGAATGCCAAAC
>NZ_JBFUPM010000047.1:0-18440 GCF_041355255.1 Paraburkholderia sp. RCC_158
AAAAACAACCTTGTCCTGCTGCCGGGTGGAGGAGTTTGCGCGACCACAAGTGGAGGAGTTTGAGGTGACCGTCCGGGCTCCGAACATGTAACCGTAGCCGAAAAATCCTAGTATTTCGCCCCACTGTGCGCTATCGAAGCCGAAAGCTCCGATAATGTGTTCGGACGCGAATGACAGCGCACCGCGGTCAACATAGTTCACAGTGGCGATCATGAACAGCAGTCCGACCACCACGAACCGAAAGCGCGTCGGTATTATGGTGTCTCTGTCTACGGCGTAACTTCTTCCTTCGCTTGTTTTCCGCACGAGTTATCCCTTCAGTGTATTGCGTTCCGGGCCCATGATAGGGGGGGGCGCGACCACACTTCCAACGAGAAATACTCGTGCTAAACGTTACTTGTATTCACATATGCCTCGTCCTCATTTGCCCTTGTCAGCACTTCGTGCATTCGAAGCGGCGTTCCGCCAACGTGGGTACAGTCGCGCCGCTGACGAACTAGGCTTGAGCCATGGAGCCGTGAGCCATCACATCAAGAGTCTCGAACAATCGCTAGGCGTGAAGTTGTTCCGCCGCGATGGCCACGTCATGATGCCCACCGAGGCAGGCCAACGGCTGGCGTTACACGTATCGGAAGGTATGTCGCGCCTTGCGCAAGGTATTGAAGAAGTCAGAGCGCGCAAACTGCGCTCAAGGATTGTCACGGTCAGTGTTCTACCTGCCTTTGCTGCCAGATGGCTAATTCCCCGGCTCGCGAGTTTGCATCAAAGCAATCCGCACATCGAAGTCAACGTACGGGCTTCCGCTCTGCTTGCAGACTTCTCGCACGAAGGGGTGGACGTTGGCTTGCGATATGGACCTGGAAAATGGGATGGTCTTACGGCGGAGCTTTTATACACCGAGGACATCTTTCCAGTGTGTAGCCCACAGTTTATGGAAAAGAACAATCTTAAGGAATCGCGCGACCTGCTGAAGGTGACACTTTTGCGCGACCAACGCATACCTTGGTCGGTCTGGTTCCGCCATGTCGGCATGAACGACGATGTGCCGATCGCGGCTGGCTCGACTTATGGCGATGCAGGTTTGCTACTGCATGCCGCGGCTGCGGGGCACGGCGTGGCGCTCGCTCGCAGTGCCCTGGCAGACAACGACCTGAGCGCAGGGTTGCTCGTACGACCATTTGACGACAAGCTTGCCGCTGATTTTGCATACTATCTGGTTTATCCAAGCGACCGCTCTCTAAGAGAACCTGCGGCAGCGTTTCGTCAATGGTTATTCATGCAACTGGGCCAAGGCCATCTCCGGTAGATTATCGTGCCCATCTTTACGTTGAATGCACACTGCGGTTTGAAAACACTTCTCGGGGATACAAACTTCCTGTGTGCAAGACGGTCGCCGCAGCCGTGTGCACCAGCGTCGTCCCTTCATTCTTGAGCTTTTCAAGATTCTTGCTGTGTCATCCTCGAGTGCTACCCGATTCTATTTTTTACACCCGCGGTAGGAGGCCGGCCGCCGCAGCGATGTGCGTTTCGCCGTCAAAAAATAGGCCTTCAGCGCCCGATCGCGGGGCTTTGTCAATCACTACCGAAGCCGACCGTCACTTCATCTGCTCACGCTTTCTCTGACAGGCTTACACCAACAATAGGTATGACACATCGCTCGGCAAACCCGAGTCGGCTATAGAGTGACACAGCTCGGTGATTGTCCTGGCGGACGTGGAGAAAAGCTGTGTCTCCGCGCTCCACGATTCTTGCAGTGATCGCAGTTGTTACCATTTCCGCAAAACCTTTCCCCGAGTGCGCCGGATCCGTACACACGCTCGCTACCTCGACGTATCCAGGAAATACGAGCCTTTCACCGGCCATAGACAACAGTTTCCCACCCGATTTGATCCCAACATAGCGTCCCATGTCTATCGTACGACGTTCCATCGGCCCCGGCTTTGCGGCGCTGACCAACTGCAGCATCGCGCGTGTATCCATCTCCGTGAGTGTCAGCACGTCGACCGTGTTGCAACTGCCGCGAAAGGTGTCTACCGTGCATGTCATTTGCACAAACGGGAAATGCCAATGAATCGTCCATCCATCAGGGAGCAGTTCCGGGGCAACCCCGACCAGACCGACGACTCCGTTGGCGGCAAGTCTGCCAAGCGCAAGCCATCCCCGCTCATTGGCAACATCAGCAAGTGCCGCGATTGGCGATACGTCCGCCAGGTAGCGCCGCGCGCACTCATCGCCCACCGAAATCGACCGGTGGTTGGTGGTCATAGCATGCCAGGCCGGATTATCCAGAAGATGAGTCAAGATTAGGTCTCCGTTCAAACGGTCATACTGCGCCCGCATCATCGCTTCCAGAAAGCGCTGCTGTCCGCCAGTTGCCCCCCCGTGGTCCCGGGCTTTGCATGGACACGGGCGGCGGAGAGCCTGGTGATGACAAACGCGCCTCGTCACCAGTGGCGGCGACGAAGGAAAGCGGTTAGCTGCCTCGACTACCGCGACCTTTGGTACTAATCCACTGCTCGTCTAAGTAACGCGCTAGCCGGGTTGCCGTCGATGACTTGAGCGTTCGCATAAACTGTTCAACTTTGCTTCAACTCTGCCAAGCTCCTTCCAGCTGCAGGGCGTCGCTGACGCGCATCCAGCGTTCGTCTGACCATGCGGATAACGTGCTCAGAGTCCCGCGCGATCGCAGCACGGCTACGCCCACACGACACCAATACTTGCCACATCATATGCAGCTCTATGCCAAGATTGATCCCGTCACCGGGGGCGATCGATTCCCCGATCTGCTCAAAACGGGCGAGATCCAAGTCACGCTGTCGGCATAGCGCCTGATGTAATTCTCCGAATCGTCCCGCCGCTTCCGTCGACAGCTTTAATATTGGGTCGCCAAAAATCGCATCATTAAGCACGAGCTCCCGTTGTTGCAGGAAGTAATTCAACACTAGGCGTTCGGGTCGTTGATCAGAGCGCAAAAGCAGAGCGGTCATCTCTCTATTGCGTTGCTCGCAGAGCTTCCGTGCATAGGTAATCCAGACATCGTTCTTCGTCCCAATTGCCCGATAGATTGACATTTTGTAGGTACCAGCTTCCCTTGCAATTTCATCCATCGTGGCGCCGTGCAGGCCGGCTCGATAAAGGAAGGGGCCGATCCTTTCAATCATTGATTCCCGCTCTTCGGCTGCGTCACGACTCTGCATACTGGCGTTTCCTGGGCTACATCTCTGCTTTCAACTGAAGTCGCATGGCGCATATGGATCCGCGGCGCAATCGCAGATCTCTATCGGCTCGACAATGCTGCTATAATATGTGCATATACACCTTCCTGTAAACCCTTTGGGGCGGTGACCCCTGCACGCGTCGGCGGGTTCGGCATACGCCACTAGATCCTCTGACGAGGTTTTCCACAGACACCCAAGAGCACTCTTTCGGCGCAGTTATGTTCAACCGTTTTCAGGCGATGGTTGTCTTTACCAGGATCGTGGAGACCAATAGTTTTTCTCGGGCTGCGGTCTCTTTAAATCTCCCTCGCGCATCAGCCTCAAACATTATCAAGAGCCTCGAGGCACATCTCAGGGTCCGACTCCTGTACCGCACGACGCGCCGCATTAATTTGACCGCAGAGGGCGCGCAATACTATGAGCGTTGCGTTCAGATCCTTTCTGAACTGGAGGAAACGGAATACGCGCTAACCAGTGGCGCGAGCGGGATTCACGGCACCCTGAGAATCAACCTGCCGCCGGCTATTGGCAGAACGGTCATCGTGCCGCGAATCCATGAATTTTGTAGCATGTATCCGCAAGTGGATCTTAGAATCGAATTCAGCGACAGACGTGTCGACCTTGTTCATGAAGGCGTAGACTGCGCAATCCGTGTAGGGCTGTTGGAGGACTCCAGTCTGATAGCCAGACAGTACGGACACATGGAAATGGTAACCTCGGCTAGCCCGCGGTACATACAACGGCATGGCTGCCCTCTCGAAATCGACGATCTCCCACGGCACTTTGCCGTTCACCTGCTTTCCGGATCCGGAAGGAACCTTGATTTCAACTTCGTTCGCGATGGCCATGCTGCAGAAGTCCGCATACCAGGAACCGTTGCGGTCAGCGACGTTGATGCGTACATCAGATGCGGCCTTGACGGAATGGGGCTGATCCAGGTCCCCGCTTTCATGGTTAGGGAGCACTTGCGAAGTGGCCAACTGCTGGAGGTGATCTGCCATCACCGACCGCGACCAATCCCGGTTTCAGCGATATATCCCGCAAACCGGCACTTGTCATCAAAGGTACGCGCGTTTGTCGAGTGGGCTGGGAGCCTTTTTGAAAACTACTTGAAACCTCAGTCTAACGCCGTCCACCGGAGACGCACCGCCACTTCACATCTCGCAGGTATGCCGACTCCGTACAGCACCGATGCGGATACCAGAACCCCCGTCACCTGAAAGGCTTGCTAGCCTGTGCCGCTGATCAAACGCTTACCGTCGCAACGGGGGACGATGACAGTTGACGCTGCTTCGGATTCGACATCGCTGAAAGAAAGCAAGTCCGATTCCGGCTGGTGTATCCATCCAAACACCAAGCAGCGTCACATCATCTTCCCAAGAGCCGCACGCTATGTGCATTCAGCGCGGTATCTGCGGCCGCCTGGCACGCAAAGATCAGGCCGAAACCGACGGTGGCCGCACGAAACCAATGACCTGTTCGACACGTCGCGCAAGAGTCAAAAGTGCTTTGTCGCTTCCACTGCTCGCGTCCAACTCGAGCCCGAGCGGTAGGCCGTTCTGCGTCAGTCCCATGGGAATCGATATCCCCGGCAGTCCAGCAAAGCTAGCCGGATAGGTGTTCCTCGACAGAAAGACGTCGTTCACCGTCCGACCCGCAACCGTATATTGCCACTGCTCTGCAATGGTCGGAGCGGCGCACAGGGTTGTCGGAAACACAATCGCATCTGCACGAGAAAAAACCTGACTGTCAAAGCGGCGCCGGACTTCCGGCCGGCGTCGGAAAAGAGCGTCTTTGTAGGCGACGTCCTGCGTGTAGCCGGCTCCCGTTGGCAGGACAAATCGTTGCCAACGAGCTTTAATATGCGGCTCTAGCCCGTCGTAGATCTCTTCGAACGTAAGGGGGATTTTCTGGTCTCGCAGGAAGGCCGTTACATCGGGCTGGGTATCATGAAAGAACAGCGCCCAGTTAGCCTCCTCGACCATAGGGCCGAAATCTGCACCAAGATCGACTTCGACGACACTGGCTCCCGCATCTTTCAGTTTAGAGATCGTGTCGTTGAAGACCTTTTCTACTTCCGCGTCGGCGCCGTCGAGATAATAGTGACGTGCGACTGCGATTCTCGTGCCCTTTAAGCTTGCTGGAAGCCGTTGTGGGGACGAGTAATTCCCCGTCGCGATCGAGTCTAGCAGATCGCAATCCGACACCCGCCTTGCTATCGGACCGGTCGTATCCAATGTGTTTGAAATCGGCGCGACTCCACTTCCTGACCATCGGCCGGGTGTCGGCTTGAAGCCAACGACGCCGCATAGCGCTGCAGGAACGCGAATTGACCCGACCGTGTCCCCACCCAGCGCTGCCGGGACCAGTCTCGCGGCCACGCTAGCTGCGCCGCCGCATGACGACCCTCCGGTAACGTGAAGCACGTTGTACGGGTTCTTCGCCTGCCCGTAATGACCGTTAAGACCGGTGAGACCATACGACATTTCGACCAGATTGTTCTTCCCGAGCACAACGCAACCTGCATCTTTCATAGCAGTCACGACCTTTGCGTCCGTGGCAGGCTTAAAGTCACGCGCCACGGCTGTCCCGAAGCTAGTCGGCAGGCCCGCGGTCAGGTAGCTATCCTTAACACCAATAGGCAGGCCAGGAAGTGCCCTTCTCTTCCCCGCGAGACGCGCCTTGTCGGCTGCTCGGGCTGCCGACAGTGCCTTGTCATCGTCGACGGTAACGAAAGCATTAAGGGATGCGAATTTATGCGTACGTTCGAGCAAAATCTCCGTGTACCGCTCCGAGGTTAGCCGGTTGGTGTTGATTGCGCGCGCCGCCTCGAACAAGCTAGCTTCGTGCACTTGCGATACGTCTACCGACGACCCTGCGGGCTGGATCGCTGCGGCAGCGTATGACATACTGGGCCCGACCGCCGTGCTGAGCAAAACTGCCGATGTATCTCTTACGAAGCGACGCCGAGCAGGCGAATCGACCGTGCAAGGCTCATTCGGTTCATCGTGAGTTGGTAGTGGGATGGTCCGGGTCATTTTCATGTGATGGCGCCTGAGTTGACAATTGAATGCGGCGGGCTATTGCAAATCGTTCGGCTTTCCGCGATCCGAGTGTGACATCGTCAAGATTCGATGTCAACGGAGGATCGGAATCGGAGCGGGTCAGCCCAACGGTTGGGTGTCCAATTGAACATGCAACTGCTGATGTGGCATCGCGTGCGTAAGGGATGTCGCGGCTCATGCACCGCGGACAGAGGACTATTGTCGGTTCCGCCTGCGCTACATAGATGCCGTCGTTCGTCACATCAATATCTGAGGCCCGCCACACGGGCGGCTTTTCGACGACCATTGACGTCACGTTCAGCAACGATTCGGTCTATCTCTGATATCAGCATGGAGGCAGCAACGGGTTTGTGAAGGATCGCATCACAGTACAGAAATGCAGGTGGACTTGGGTCATCCGAAACAAGGATGAAAACAACTTCGGCAAGCCCCCTGTCGTTGCGCAGGGAATAGCACAAGTCACATCCCGACATGTCCGGCATCTTGCGGTCCGCCACTACGACGTCTACCTCATATGCCCGCAGAATGCCCAACGCGGCCTTGCCATTAGCAGCACAAAACGTTGCATAGCCGCGCATCTCGCACATGGCCTGCCATGACGCGGCTGCGCCCTTTTCATCTTCCACCATCAGCACTGAAAGCACGACAGCCTCCTTAACATACGGTCTTGGAACGAGATATCAGCTATCACTGTTCGTATGCGATATGGAGCGCGCGGAACGCAGATTCGCTGAATCTCATTGCAGCAGTTAATCGTCTTTCGATTCTGCCGCTGGCTGAACACAGCACTGCTGCAGGCAGACATGACTCTTCCTCTTTCGACCTTCAAAGGCAATTGGCGAGCTTCCAGTTCAGCACATCGCCTGAGGCATCGCCTCTTCGCAATCTCATGTCGGTTCAACCTCCTAAATCTGCACGATCTCCGTCATCGACAGAGGGATGTGCCGTCGCCGCGGTCGACCGACAGAGACATCGCAATGGAGATGAATAGGGCAAACGCAAAGTCAGGCCAGGCGAAGAAGGCATATTCCATCGCTATTCGGTGCGTAGTCAGAGAGCCCTCTGCTTCTACCGGACGATCAGGCGACGCCTTCGCCCTGAGACAGAAAGGGGTAATCCGTATAGCCTCCAGCGTGACCTCCATAGAAAGTTGCCCTGTCATAGCGATTCAGACGTGCATCGCATTTGAGTCGCAATGGCAGATCTGGATTCGCAATAAATAATCGACCGAACGCTATTGCGTCGGCGTGGCCGCTCGCGATCGCAGCCAACGCTCCATCACGCGTATAGTTGCCAGCAGCGATAAGCACCCGAGGCCAAACCGGGCGGAAAAGCTGAGACGCCGAAGGAACGTCCTTGTGATCGACCTCCGCCTGACCCGCCCCACTTGCTCTCGGCTCGACCAGATGCAAATATGCCAAATTAAGACTTGCCAGCCGTCGAATGAGATATGTATATAAAGAGACCGGATCAGTTCCGCCACTATCGTTCGCGGCTCCGAACGGCGACAGTCGAATACCGACTCTATCTTCACCCCACACCTCGGAAACCGCTTCGGCGATCTCAATCGCGAAGCGGCACCTATTTTCTACTGACCCACCATATGCATCTGTGCGTTGGTTAGTCCTGTCATGAAGGAATTGTTCAATGAGGTAACCATTGGCCGCATGGATCTCAACCCCATCGAAGCCCGCTGCCATAGCATTTCGGGCAGCGTTAACGAAGTCCTGAACTACAGCAGCGACTTCTTTCGTCGATAGGGCACGAGGCTCCTCGTATGGCACGCGTTGGAAGTCAGCCGACATTCCATAGCCGCTCGCTGCAATCGCAGAGGGCGCGACTGGACGAGCGCCACGTGGCTGATGAGAGCGATGCGAAATTCGTCCGACGTGCCACAGTTGTAAAA
The DNA here is from genome assembly GCF_041355255.1 of Paraburkholderia sp. RCC_158. Classification (NCBI taxonomy): domain Bacteria; kingdom Pseudomonadati; phylum Pseudomonadota; class Betaproteobacteria; order Burkholderiales; family Burkholderiaceae; genus Paraburkholderia; species Paraburkholderia sp. RCC_158. The sequence continues at coordinate 8,190 of NZ_JBFUPM010000047.1, forward strand.
AGATGCGGCCGCCTTTCTGGTGTACGGCATCCGTCACTTTTTGCCACCCAGCGGCTTGCTCCGAAGTGTAGATTCCGGGTGTCGCCGGCAGTCCGTGCGCAGTCTCTGAAACAGGCGATCCCTCTGAAATTATCAATCCTCCAGCCGACGCCCGCTGTCCATAGTACTCGGCGTTCAGTTGATGTGGGGTGCGTCCCGGATCCTTCGCACGCATTCGCGTCAACGGTGCCATGACGACCCGGTGCTCAAGCTGAACGTTACCGACCCTGAGAGGAAAAAAGAGCTGACCGGGCATCTTAGGACTCCGTTGATTCTTGACCGAATGCGACGTGCTGAGAACTCTCACACATATGCCAAAAGCATAATGCGAGTATATACGCGCATTATTGCGATCACAAGTCGATCTTCGACACGTGTCGCGAGCTATCGTCGGCTCGCCGCGCAATGGACAGCAAGGACTGTTGATGGATCGTAAAAATGAGGCTAGCAAAATTGTCGGTTAGCGACTTTGGAAGGCGAGTTGTCGCGCTCGCGTAAGTCTTTCGAACCGTGGGACTCCTCGCTTGTTTGTCTGCGCTGTAGCTAGCCGGAAGACGCGAATCGACAGCATCGGGGATTAGCGACGGCAAGATATGCACTTTGCGCATGGGCGATGGGTGGAAGTTGATTTGCCACGGCGCAATCACTGCGGTCAGAGTTATCCCTGGAGACAACGGAATGCACGCGCACCTTGCATAGGAGGCGGAGGATCGCGCGGAGCGAAGTACGCTGCCAACATTGCGCACGACGACCTGCATTGCTCAGAGTAAACCTTGAACGAGTGGGCCGGGACCTCCGCGTTAGGCGCCTGCGCTGTCGATACGCGGAGGAGCAGAAACTGGATGAGCTGCACGCTCCCGGCCGGCGACTGCGAGCACGTCCTTAGCACTGAAACTTTGAAGTGGATCGTTCTGGAGCATCAGCACGCGCCTCAAGGCCCTCAGTCGCGCGGCTCTCCAGCAAGAAGGAGTGCTGCTTCGATTCCCGCTTCCAGGATTTGCTCCGCCCTTTCGACGCTCGGAACCGCCCGCGCTAATTGAAGGGTTCCGACCATCAGACCAAAGATGGCTGTCGCCCGACGATCGGCGCGATCGGAATCAGCCTCGGGAAGCAATGCAGCCAATGTTGACACGAAGCAATGCAGCCCGTGCTCATAAACCGTCCGGGTGGGATGAGACTGCCGTGCGATCTCAGGGAGCAAGGCCGCCGACGGGCATCCGCATGAAAGATCTGCCCGATGAGCCTGATTGAGATAGCTCCGGATTACTTCCTCGAGGCCAGCGCCCATTTCAACATTCTCTTCGAGGCTCCGTTGCCGTTCCGCGAGGGCACTACTTACCGCCTCTCGGACAAGCGCGTCCTTCGAGTCAAAGTGCGCATAGAACGCGCCGTTGGTCAGGCCTGCCGCTCCCATTATCCCGCTGATGCCAGCGCCGGAAACCCCTTCGCTACGAAAGCATTTCGAGGCAGTCTCGAGAATGTGCTGACGAGTCGCGGCTTTGTGACCTTTTTCAAAACGCATCTTCTCTTCCTAGGTGCGCGCAGCCGTCAGCTTGCAGCCTCCTCCAACAAGGTTTGGAGGTCGCGATCGAGTTGACGAGCCACAATATTGACTTCTTCGCTGCCGAACTGGCCGAAAACCGAGGCCGGACGATCGTATTCGAATACAGCACCGTGATCACCGCTGTCGTGTAGCAACACGCGAATAGGCGCATATAGCCCGGCAGATAATTGATGACGGGTCATCTTCGATGCGGTGAGCGGATTGCCAATATCGTACTGTATTGACCGGTGGCGCAGACCAGCAATAGCCAGCACCGCTCCATGGTCACGCTGCCCGAAAATTGTTAGCGGAGGAGATGCTAGCAGTTCTTGCAGTGCGCGCGTGCTTTCACCGTACCTCAGGAGAGTAAAGATGCCGTCATCGATTTGAGGCGCCAAGCTCTCGAGCTTGGCTCGCACGTCATCGAAGGCATTCGTCGATCTGATGGTGACATGCTCGATTGAAATTGTACGGGTGGAACACGTTGCATTGGCCATCTGTTGATCCTCGGTTCAATGGTGTGAGGGTAGAGCCCCTTTGCTCGGAAAGGGGCGGCGGCATTAAAGCGTCGGCGGCACAGTGCCCAAGATGCGCTCGATTTGGCGACTAAGGCTCAAAAGCGCCCGGTCGCTGCCCAACGGCGCATCGAGCTCCAGACCAATCGGAAGACCGTCGCGAGAGAGGCCCGCCGGTAGGCTGATACCCGGAAGACCTACGCTGCTGGCCAACAGAGTGTGATTCGCCAAAGCGAGCGTGCTGACTTCCTGGCCGGCAATGCGAAGCCCCTCTTGCTCTCCAATCAAAGGCGCCGTGCAGGGTGTAGTCGGCTGCAGAATGGCAATGGCCCCCTGACTTACGAACGCCTGATTCAGCCTGCGCTGGATCTCGGGACGACTCACACTGAGTGCGACCTTGTAGTCTTGCACAGACGTAGCACCGGGACCGCTCGGCAGCACCATGTACTCCCACGCTTGGCGAAGCTGCGGCTTCAGGCCCTCGTAGATCTCGGCGAAAGTAGTCGGGATACCATGCAAACGCAGGAAGTCCGAAATGGCGCCTTGTGTCTCGTGGGCGAAAATTCCCCACGTAGCTGTCTGGATGAGTGAGTTGAAATCTTCGCCAAGATCAATCTCGAACACCTCCGCGCCGGCGTCCTTCAACTGGCGTACCACCTCGCGGAATCGCTCCCCGACTTCCGGCTCAACCAACTCCAAAAACTGTCGGGGCGCGAACGCCAGCCGAGCTCCGGCGAGGTTGGGGTTCCGCTCGACGGACTCGGTGGTCTGATCGCCGGTCACGACTTGGTCCAACAGCATACAATCCTCAACGCTACGCGCGAATACACCCGTGGTGTCGAGAGTGTGCGAAATCGGTGCGACGCCGTTACGAGGCCAGCGTCCTGTCGTCGGCTTGAACCCGACGACGCCGCACAGTGATGCTGGAACACGAATGGATCCGACTGTATCGCCTCCCAAGGAGGCGGGCACTATCCCGACGGCCACGGAGGCCGCGGAACCGCTTGACGACCCACCCGTAACTCGCTCCAAGGCACGCGGGTTCTTGACTTGGCCGAAGCGCTCGTTATGCCCAGTCAGCCCATAGGACATCTCCACCAGGTTGTTCTTGCCGAAGACGAGAGCTCCTGCGTCTTTGACGGCGCGGACTGCATCGGCGTCCTCGGTGGGGACGAAGTGCGCCAGGCGTTCAAGGCCGATGCTTGTGGCCAGCCCCGCCGTCAGATAGCTGTCCTTGATCCCAACGGGGACACCCAGTAGGGGAGCTTCTACTCCGGCGGCGCGCGCCTTGTCCGCGTCTTTCGCAGCCCGAAGCAAGGCGTCCTCGTCAATGGCGATGAAGGCATTCAGGTCAGCATGCGCTCGAGCCTGATATAGCAACGCGCTGGCATACGACTCTGAGGTCATATCACCACTGCGTATCGCGTCGGCAGCTGCAGCGAGCCCGAGTGAGGCGAACTCCAGCACTTGTGATCCGGAAGTTTCGGTCGAAGCTGCGATCTTATCGTTCATATGTCCTCACATTAATAGGTGACGCAGTAGTACGGACCTCGAAAGAAGTTCGTCACGACCGATGTCATTACGATCATAATATAGAATTATGCTCGTAATGCAATGCTTTTTTTGACGACTGTCGCTAGGCGCGGCCAGTCTGTCAGGGGCGCATCAAAAGGTTTCACCTGGTGATGTGCGATGACGATGTCTATCGGGAACGTTGGTCAGTAGCCGCGCCGGCACAAAGCAAGCTCGGAAGGGCATCACGAGGAAAACCATGTCGGCCAGAACCGGTTTCTGCAGGAAGAATGAAAAGATCGCCCTCGCCGTTCTCACGATAGGCTTTCCAAGCTGCTGGACTTCAGAAGAGGATGTGGGCAACCTTCAGCCGACTTCAGACTGATGCGCCGTCGCCACGTGCTGGAGCAGACTTGCGACCGGATTGCTTCGAGTAGGGCTTTAGGACCAGAAGACCGGCCTCGGCTCGAGCGCCACGTCGTGGAGTTGTCCTTTTAAGTGCGTGCGGCGGCAATTCTTCTCGCCCGAATGACTGCGACGCGTGGTGCCCGGACCCGTCAATGATATGTGCCAGGAGTCGCTGCGGTCTCAATTCGGATGTCGACGTTGTTTGAACGTAGCAGTGCGGTTTTTGCCGCAGCGAAGTTGGTTCCGTGCGACCGTTGTTGTCCTTCGGGATAGAAATCGTGAGGCCGATCTGCCATGAATAGCCGGAGTGCGAGAATAGCGACAAAGTATCCACGAATAGTCGTGGCCGCGTCGGCGTACTCCCGCAAAGCGACGGTGGCGAAACGCGATGCCATCTCATTCTTCACGCCTTGGCTCAACACTGGCTCCGTCAGCGTGCCGCTCGCGATCCAGGAAGACAGCAAACTTGTGCTGCCTAAAGGGTCATTAACAGCGAGGTCAAACGAGCGCATGAGCGCACGGACAAAGTCCTTATCGACACTGAGTTCGAGTTCGGTTAACGCCGTTTCAACTCGGGGCAGGATGCTGGAGGATACTTCGGAGTAGCTTATCGCAAAGCTGGCGAGGCCCAAAACGGCATCGAAGGTAGTCAGACGGTCGGTCGAATTCTCCAGCCGTGCGAAGTACACATCCACAGCTGCCGGCCCCATCCACGTCGCGGCTAAAGCACTCTGGATCGCCGGCACCAGCATCCGCTCCCGGGACAGAAACAGTGACGGCGTCCACGTCTTGAGCCGTGGGAGCGTCGCCAGTTCGCGAAGCCAAGGCGCACCCGTCGCCGTGCTCGAGAGTGAAATCAGCAGTCTCAACGACGATACGACATTGTGGTAGTCCTTAAGGTCTGTCGTATGGCGCGCTGACCTCAACTTAACCTGTCGTTGAATGGAATTACGGGTTTCGTCGACAGCAGCCGCCATGGCGGCAATCCATTTGTAGGCACTGGCAGCAAGCAAATGCCTCCACCGGAACAGATCCGAGAAGTCCCTGCGGGTAAACGTCTGCGGCGAGCCCAGAGCGCGAACCATCAGGTTCTTGGGAGCCGATAGATAGCCCTGCTTCGCTAAGAACTCAGCGAGTCCCTGTCTGACCTCTCGAGGACAGTCCTCAAGGATGGTGACCGACAAACAGCCCGTGGCGGCATCGATAAGCGGGACGCTGCTCACTCCGTGCCGGCCGGCAATCAGTCCCGGCCCGCTTCGCGAGAAGACCAACCCTCGATCACCGGCTCGGTGCGTGAAGTCGGCGTCGCCAATAAGCAGGCCCCACAACAGGGGATTTTCTTCCAAGCCTGAAGCAATCGCCACCCGCTCAGTCATGACATGCTGTGCCTCCTCGAGCACAGCACTAAGGCTCTGGCTCACCATATTTTTCGATTCCACTCGCGGTTCGGTGCAAACAGGATGATCGTAGCGTGTCGGGGCCACAGGTACCACCCTAGCTACGACTGAATAGGTCGATCGTGCTGTGCGGCGGGGCGCGCGCATGCCGTCTTGGTTACGGCTCGCAGTGGTCGCGGCACCCCTGTTTCAGTGTGAGCTGCCGCTTAAAGGGCCGCCATACTGCGTTGGTTCGACAGTAGCGACTGGCGCCACACAACGCCGGGTCGAGCCGAAGTTCACCTGCTAGATATTGAGCGCATATACACGTTGTGTCAACCGCATCCTCCTTTTCACAAACGACCTCGCCTTCCTAAAAGAACTGCGATACATCGGACCTTCTCCGAGAGGACCCAACGCACGGTCATAGCGTGGCCGATTCACGTTCACCCCCGAACCTGGCGGCTGAACCGAGTCCGGAAACACCTCTGGCCGTCTCGTGCCTGGACACAATAGTTATTCCGGCCTCCATCGCGCCGCGGAAGGTTGCTAACTTCTCAGCAACAGGCCGCGCGTTGCCAAACGCAGCACCGAGCTTATCGCGACCGCGACGGTTCTGCGGAAAAGAGAATTCATAAAGTTTGCATCAACGGCTTGGGGCGCCTGCCTACAGACCGCGAAACACACAGTGATATGCGCCGCCCCACAGCCGGTCACTAGACCCTAAGTTACCAGGTCGTTGTCGGTCCTCGGTCTGAGCAAATCCGCCATCGTCGACTTCGACGGCATAGCGTTGAGTCAGTGGAACTAGCCCCCCCAGCGACGGCCGCGGTCAATTATGTGAATCCCTGCGTCAGTTGTGAACGAGATGTCGCACTGGTGCAATAGCGACAGTTTGACAATAGTCTTATATGCCCATAATATGACTGCTCTCACGTTTAACTTTGAGCCAACCATGGCGGAATCTGTGTCGGCAATTAATCCGGGCGTTTGTAACAACACTGCTTTACGCAAAGCTGCGCGGCGTGTAACGCGCTTCTACGACGCCTGCATGGCTGAGACCGGTCTGCGCGCAACGCAGTACACGATCTTAAGTCTACTTGCGTCCCGAGGGCCTACGACAATGGCCGTCCTCGCCGACTTGTTATCGATGGATCGGGCTACCATGGGGCATAACCTACGGCCACTGGAGCGCGACGGCTTGATCACGATACGTGTCGGTCGCGAAGACAGACGTGAGCGGGAGGTGGCACTGTCCCATGCTGGCAGGAGCACGGAAGCAAAAAGCAAGCCGTCATGGCAGAAGGCGCAAGCTTGTTTCGAACAGGAATTTGGCAAGGACGACGCCTTGGCAATGCGCCGGCTAATGGCACGTATCGCGGAACTGGACTTGTCTAGTTAGAGCCCTCGCCTGTAGCGAACTATCAGACATCATGTGGTGAGAGTATCCCGTGCTCTCATCGAAGAACATCAAAATATGGGCATATGAGGCTTGTTACTATGATCAGTGGACCTTCAACCGCACGGCGCAGCATCGCCAGTGCTGTTTGCTTCTCGTTACTTCTCGCCATGACTCCGGCCCCCGCAGGCGCAGGTGCAGTGAGCCCGCGTGACATGCAGGAGATTCGAGATCTCTTTTCAAGCCAAACCAAAGCCGAAACCGACCACGATCTCGCCGCGCTGAATGAAATGTTCGCATCTGGTTATCCGGGGCAGCCGGACCCGGTCTCTTTTGTGGCCCGCGCGTATCGTTTCTGGGGCAAGGATGCCGTCATTGCACATTTCCAAAAAACCTTCGCGGGAACGTGGAGCGTAGAACCGGATGAGACCGCGGTTCGTCTGATTCCGCTCAACGACGAGACAGTGCAGATCTATGCACCCACCCGGGTGACCATCGGCGCGCCTGGCAAGGCCGCCGCGACGTCGGTCTTCCTGATCAACGAGTTCGCGGTTCGCACGCCATCAGGTTGGAAAATTGCCGCCGTGATTCCAGTGCCGGCACAATAAGGGGAAGGGATTATGGGTGCGCGTAAAGTTGTTGCTTCGCTAGTTATTGCCACGTTGTGTGGCGCCACCGATGGACCCGCATTCGCGGCGCCGTCACAACAGTTCACCGAGGCTGACCGGGCACAGGTCAAAGACGTGCTTCTACGACAGGCCGCTGCGGCTTCTGCACACGACATAGCCGCATTCGAGCAGGTGTTGGTTCCCGTCCCGCCGGGCCACCAAGATCCCATCGTTATGGTAGCTCGCGCCTATCAGTTTTGGGGGAAGACTGCTCTCATTGATCATTTCAAGGAAACGTTCAAGGGCGTATGGAAATTTGAGCCAGACGTACAAGCGATCAAAGTCATTCCCCTCACGCCTGATGTTGCACAGATCTATGCCCCCACACAGATCACGCTTGGCGCCTCCGACGCCTCCGCGAGAACCGCACCATTTCTTGTTTATGAAGTAGCCGTCCGGACGCCCGAAGGCTGGCGGATAGCCTCGATTGTGCCAGTACCTGCCCGCTAACCATATCTCAAGGAGCGCACACATGAAAGCTGCTGTCTACTACCAGAACGGCGGGCCTGAGGTATTCCGTTACGAAGATGTCGCAGACCCTGTCTGCGGTCTAAAGGATGTCATCATCAGAGTGGAATCGATCGCAATCGAGGGTGGCGATCTGATCAACCGCGAACTTCGGCCGCTTGCGAAGATTCCCCACATCGTTGGCTATCAATGCGCTGGCACGGTGGACGTGGTAGGCAGCGAGGTGTTTGATCGGCGCGTCGGGGACCGAGTTGTGGCTGTCCTCCCTTGGGGGTCCCACGCGCAGTATGCGGTGGCACCGGCAGCCGACACGTGGATTGTTCCCGAAGGTCTTTCCATCGACATGGCCGCCGCGATCCCCGTCGCTTGGGGCACCGCCTATGAGTGCCTGTTCACCGCTGGCAGGCTGGAAAACGCCAACACAGTACTAATTCACGCTGGCGCGGGTGCGCTGGGACTTGCCGCAGTTCAACTCGCCAAGCGCGCCGGCGCCAAGGTGTTTGTGACCGCGTCCGACGATTCGCGCCTCAATCAACTGAAAGCCTTCGACATGGACATAGGCATCAACTACACGGTTGACGATTTTGTAGGGAAGATAATGTCATACACAAGCGGGCGCGGCGTTGACCTCGTTGTAGACAGCATCGGGGGAAAAACTCTTGCCAGCAGCATCCAGTCGTTAGCATATGGTGGCCGAGCAGTCACTGTAGGTGTCTCGGGTCGGGATAGTGAAAAGCTCGACCCTGTGATGCTGTGGAGAGGTAACAAAAGCCTGCACGGTGTTTACTTTCCAAGTTGCCTGGATACGGAGCATCAACGCGTGCACGACCGGGTGAGCGAGATACTCGAGGCCGCCGCAAGAGGCGAAATCAGCGTGGTCATCGATCGCACATTTCCGCTCGAGTTCGCGCAGGAGGCGCACCAGTACGTACTGAGCCGACGTGCACTTGGACGAGTGCTGTTGCGCCCATAGTCGCCTAATTGACTTGTAGCGACTGCCGTGATCGCTGCGATGCACATGCCCGTCAGCATTCGGGCTATGTCCATCTCTAAGTTAGCCGTGGAACTAAGAATTCGCAAATGGGAACGCTGCGACGTATGCGTGCAACGCGGGCTGCACCGGTTCGCATAGTGACAGTCAGCGCGGCGCTCCCACCGCTATATCGGCCTTCGGTGGACGTTGTCCATCGGGAAGGAGGCAGCCGGATCCTGACGGGGAGAACCGATAGTGAGCGGTGAGTGCAGAGCAGATCGATCAGTCCACAGAGACACTGGCGGCGTTGAAAGATTGAGACTGACTACGCTCGTCGCCTCGCCCGCCGGAATAAAAGCGAGATGGCCGTCCTGCTGCAGATTGCTGCTTGGCCGTTAGTAGCTGACACCTTGGCGCGCTTCATGGTGGCATTTTTCCGCCATCTGCGTCGCCCAGAGGCCACCTAGCGACGCGGCATCGGTCACTCCGCGCGGATCTATTGGCAACGGTAGCCATCGCCTCTCGCTCCCAACGCCCGATGCCTGCGCCGCCCGACGCGTGGGCCCGAACCGAGCTGTCATTCGCTCAGTGTCCCGGCGTAGATCGGCGTCGCATTGATGACAGATCGGAACCGGGTACCTAGTCACGGAAACAAGGCAAACGACATTGCGCGGCTTTTGTCGCGGAGGATTAAACAAGCCATCTATCGGAACTGATCACAGCTCAGTCGACCGCCTTCACCATATCTTCAATCACCTTCTTGGCGTCGCCGAACACCATCATCGTCTTGTCCATGTAGAAGAGGTCGTTGTCGAGGCCCGCGTAACCCGCCGCCATCGAACGCTTGTTGACGATCACCGTGCGCGCTTTATAAGCCTCGATGATCGGCATGCCGGCAATCGGCGACTTTGGATCGTTCTTCGCGGCCGGGTTCACCACGTCGTTTGCGCCGAGCACCAGCACCACGTCGACCTGACCGAACTCGCCGTTGATGTCGTCCATTTCGAACACCATGTCATACGGCACTTCGGCTTCGGCGAGCAGCACGTTCATGTGACCAGGCATGCGTCCGGCGACCGGGTGAATCGCGTACTTCACCTCGATGCCTTTCTCGACGAGCTTGTCGGTCAACTCCTTCAACGCATGCTGCGCGCGCGCGACGGCAAGGCCATAACCCGGCACGATCACCACGGTTTCGGCGTTGCCGAGCATGAACGACGCATCATCCGCCGAACCGGATTTCACCGGACGCTGCTCCGCCGACCCACCCGCGGCAGCCGCGCCCGGCTCGTTGCCGAAGCCGCCGAGAATCACGTTGAAGAACGAGCGGTTCATCGCGCGGCACATGAT
>NZ_JBFUPM010000048.1:0-17785 GCF_041355255.1 Paraburkholderia sp. RCC_158
GTGAACCCACAAGGACAATAGACAATCTGCAGTGCTTCGCCCACGCATAAAGGTCCGGTGTGTGCGCCGAAGCCGCCGCTCTAAGCGTAGCTTGAGAGAGATGGCGAACGACGGCTTGTGGCCGATTGGGTGAGCTCGCCAACGACCGCTTACTGGTATTCCAGTCCGCAAACTTGCAGTTGGCTGACTGACCGGTTTGGAGCGAGCCGTCTGACCGGAGTGGGTCGGACCGAGCCGTAGCGCCGCTCCAAAGAAGAGCTAGGGAGCGCGCCGGCCGCCGCAAGTGTTCCGCGAAAACACGACTGGCGTGGCAACTGTTCCTATCTTGATGGTCGACTTTCTGCTTGAACTGACAGATGTAATAACGCGTCACCCTTTCCACAGGACGATGCGGTACGGCGTCGCGGCCTCGTCTTCGGATGAACCGAATCGGTCAGGCATCGGAGAGAAACTTTACGAAGCGCCGGTACGCCGCTCCAGTTCCGCTGTCGTGCGCTCCAGCTCCTGAACGATCATCGCCTCATCGGGCAGTACCGTCTGGTATTCCGCCGCAAGAATCGTGTTCGGCAGATTGTCCAGCGCGTAGTGTGCTTCGGCCGCACCTTTTTCGGCGCAAAGGATCAGGCCGACAGGTGGATTCTCCCCAGGCTTCATCCAGTGCTCGCGCGCGTAGTTCAGATAGAGATGCATCTGCCCGGCGTCCGCATAGCTGAAGCGACCGACCTTGAGATCGATGATGACCAGGCATTTCAGACGTCGATGGAAGAACACCAGATCGACCCTGAACCACGTGTCGTCGATTCTCAGGCGGCGCTGCCGGCCGACGAAAGCGAAGTCGTCGCCGAGCTCCAGCAGGAAATCCGCCAGATGCTGGATCAGCGCCTCCTCGAGATCTGACTCCGAGTACTCGTCCTTGATGTCGAGAAACTCGAGGACGAACGGGTCGCGAATTGCTTCCTCCGGTGTGAGGACATCACCCGGCTGGGCATCAGCGGCTTTTCTGAGCAGCGCCGCCTTGTTGCGCGACAGCGCCAGCCGCTCATAAAGCTGGCTACCGATCTGGCGGTCGAGCTGGCGCACGGACCAGCCCTCGCGCAGCGCCTCTGTTTCATAGAAAGCGCGCGCGGCCGCCGTCTTCACCGAAAGCAGGCGCACATAGGCGGACCACGGCAACGTAAAGCGGGCGGCGAGCGCCATGTAGTCGGGCGCTGTTGCCGTGGCATCGACAACGTCTTTCGCGGGGAGCGATTTTCCAGACGGCGTCTGGACGTTTTCGGGAGCTGCCGATTTTCCAGACACTGTCTGGAAAATCTCTGCCGCCGGCCAGGCGCAATAAAAGGCACGCATGCTGGCCAGATTCGCCTTGCCGAATCCGCGCCCGAAACGGCGCGTCAGATCCTCGGCGAGCCGGGCGATCAGCGCCTGTCCGTAGCCGGCGCGCGCCTGCCCGCCTTGCTCGCTGGCGACGATCCGCCGCCCGATCTCCCAGTAAGCGGCGGTCATCACGGCATTGACGTTGCGTGCCGCCGTGCGTCGCGCTGATTCGACAACACTGACCACTTCCTGGTGCAGCCCGACGTAGTCGCCGGAGGTGATCGCCACCTTCGTCATGACGCGTTCACGGCATCCTTGAACGCCTTGCCCGCCGTGAACTTGACGGTCTTCGCCGCAGGGATCTGGATTTCGGCGCCGGTCGCCGGATTGCGGCCGACCCGTGCGGCGCGCGCACCCGCGGAAAACGAGCCGAAGCCGATCAGCTGGACGGTATCGCCCCTCGTCACCGCGCCCGTGATCGCGGCGATCACTGCGTCGATCATCTCCCCGGTCACGGCCTTGCTTTCATCTGTTACCGCCGCGACCGCATCCACCAGCTCCTGCTTGTTCATTGTTGATTCCTCGTTGGGGTTCGGATGCCGCCACCCTACCCGATCGGCCCACCTTCACGCAATCACGACCAGCGGGCAGTCCGATTCTGCAGCACCGGGATCAACTTACTGACGCTGTGGGTATCACGCGTCGCGTGCCGCCGCAGCGCGTCAGCGACCCTCTGCGCTCCCCGGCCGACGCCCGCGGAGCGTGCGCCGATACCGGTCGTGTCCAGCAGCAGCGGTTCTATCCGCTCGGTGGCTGCCGGTCCTGTGCGCCAGCGCGTCGGCTTCCGCCGACACCTAGAGCCGCACCGCGTCGTTCTCCGCCATCAGGAACCGTTCGATGCCGGCCAGCTCGTCGGCCGCGCGAGCAAGCGAAGCGCCGTCGTGCCCGGAAGCGACGAAGGCCTCGCGCAGATCGGCGAGCATCGCGTTGACGCGCTCGCCCGCCAAGTCGCGCGGCCCGCGCCGCGCCCAACTCGCGGCGCACCTCGCCCAGCCCCTCCTCGAGGCGCCGGATGCGCGTGCGCGTCCTCGAGCGCGGCGCGGGTGAGCACCAGTTAGGTCTTGCGCCGTGCGTGTCCGCATCCGGGGCGTACCCGCCGCGGCGTGGACTGCACCTGCCGAGCGTCGCGTGCACGGGCGCAAAGCGTCGCGCGGGGGCGCGCCGGGGGCGAGCGTCGGCGCGCGGGCCACCGCCTGAAAACAGCCGGAAATGAACGCTAGCTCGAGCGACGAAGGGGCCAAAATTAGAGTTTCTACCCCTTCGTCACCGGCGACGCCATGCGCCAGACCATTTGTCCAGAAACGAAGGGGCGGATAGCTCTAACTATCCGCTCCTTCACTGCCGGCCAGTTCTGCTCCCTTGTCTCGCTGAGCCGCCTATATTGCTAAAGACGCCGTCAGCCACCTTAGGAGCCCAGTATGTCTACCGATCCTTCCGATACCGTCCCCGATCGCGCACGGCCATCGCCCGGCGCGACGGGCGAAGCGCCACCCAGCACGCCACCCCTCTGTTCTGACGACCACGTTCCCGACGCCGACGCCGCCGAGCCCGCTCCGCACGAGCACCTTCCGCCCCGGTCGGACGATAACTGACCGCCCTCTAACCCAGCGACGGGCATGCTGCAGAACCAGCGAGCAACACTGTTCCGGCGCGCTTAGCTGCCTCTTGCGCGAAGGCCCGCACGGTGCCGCCTCTTAAAAAGCATCTGTCCCGAAACGAAGGGTATGAAAGCCACAACTTTCATACCCTTCACGTTCTAATGGAGAAGAGGGTGCATTTCTGAACGATCCCGTCCCGAAGTCCGCCGCACAAGGCGCGCCAGATGGTCGACCAGCAGCACCGACGCAGGGTCCGCATCGCAGTCGTCCGATCAAGTGAAAGTCGTTGTGTGTTCCGGAAGTAAAAGTCGCACCAGCACATGGGGCCGGCGCAACCGCGCGCGACGGGTCGCCGGAGCGACTCACCGGTAACGTTCAGGGTTCTCCTGGCGCCGATCCGTGCCAAAGGAATAGCCGGATGCGCCAGTCAGGGGCGCGCCAGTTTTCTACTTGCCGGCGCCAGCATCGAACCGGTACACCGCTTCGCGCCACAGCGGCATGCATAGTCGGCGGCCAGTTCGGGAGTCATCGCCTCACCGGTAGTGAGTCCATAGGCAATAGAAAGCTCATCGCCGGGCTTTAAGTCCCTGACGGTCTCGATAAAAATCCGCCCGCGCTCATCCTCGATCGCCTCACAGTTCGGCTCGCACGAGTGGTTCAGCCAGCGAGCGCTGTTGCCGCCGACGCTTCCGTCGATCACGCGCCCGTCAGCCAGTCCGAAGATGAATGTATGGCCGGGCACGCCGGAGCGCCGGTACCGGGCAGACGCCCGCCGCCACGACGTCACCTCGCCGCGGTATTCGAGAATCCGCTGGCCGGCAGGAATTGCCTGCAGCGCGAACACGCCTCGCCCGTGAACCGATGATTTTCTGACCGTGACGCGCCGCACTTCACCACTCCTGATCCGTTGAAGGGCGGGAGCATAGCGAACGGCGCGTTGCGCGGCAACCCGTCCCGTCAGAACAACGGGGTCTGTCGGGGATCGCGCGCTGGGGGGCGGGATACATCGGTCCGTCGGATACGCCGGCTTCCACCCTTCCTGTTTCCAACGCGCTGTAGCCGCGCCAGCATCAGGCATTCGCGTGCGCCATCGTGGAAGCGCAGCTCGAACACGCCGGTTTCGCCGGACGGACATGGCGCCGTTGCGCGAAACGACAGGCGCAAACCTCGTAGTTTCGCGCGGCCAATCATCTGCGCTCGGCTCATGCCTGGCCAGCAATCCGCCATGAAGCGCGTCACGGTCCTGGGCAGGGACTCATGCGCGACGCCCTGTGGAAGCGTCAGTCCGGCGAGCAGGTAGATATCAGCCATGCAGCCCATTTCCCTGGTGGCAAGCACCTTTGCGTTTATACCGCTTTTTTGCGACGCGTTGCTGCTGTGGCGGTCGGCACGGCGCGGGAAGAACGGGTAGAACGTGATGTCTTCCGGACTGCAGCGGGGGCACCTGACTGCCTCGCGTCCCGCGCGCGCGTTTTCGCTTCCCGCAGCGTCATCATCTCCGCCTGCAGCCAGGTTCTCCGTCTGAACGGCATCGAGCCGCCCCTGCAGCACGCCCGCCTGATGACGCGCGTCGCCCAGCTGCGCCTGTATGGCTTCAATTATTGCGCGGCGATGATCGGCGTCCTTCTGCTCCGCACGGCGCACGGCTTCGTCCAGTTCCTTTTGCAGCTTCGTCGCGGTACTTCGCTCGCGGTCGATCTCGAGCAGCGCGCGCTTTTCGGTTGCACGCAGACGCTCCTCCGCGCGTTCAGCCGATTCCCGCTGCTTCGCCAGATCGCGTGAGAACCCTTCCCTGACCTCCACCAGCTCACGGTCGCGCGCGGCCAGCGCCGCCCTGATCCGCATCAGTTCCGCCTCCAGGGCCTGCCGCTGCGCGTGGCCTTCGGCCTGCGCCTTTTCCAGGTCCCGGACCTCTACCTGCGCGGCCGCCAGCGCGGCGGTGCGCTGCTCGAGCGCGCTCTCGGTGCGACGCAGTTCATCCCGCGCGGCCGCGACCGACTGCTGCGCCTCGACCCGCTGCACCTCGAGTTCGGCGCGCAGCGCGTCGAGCGCAGCTTCGGCTGACGCGGTGGCGCGCGTCCACAGTGTCGCGACCAGTTCACCGGCAGCCACACCGAGATCGGCGGGGCAGGTCCGGATGCTCAATGCGCACGCGGCTCTTCTCCCGCAGCTGCGCCCAGAACTCGCCGAGCACGGCGGTCGGCGTGCCCATGCTGCCGCGCCGGACCAGTTGGTACAGCCGGTTGGCGGTGGGCGTGATGCCGAAACGGAAGAACAGCAGCGCGCAGACCTCGCGATACAGCTCGCGGGTCTTCGGAAACGCCACCTTCAGGCGCTCAATCTCGGCGGCCAGCGCCGCGTCGGAGGACTGGATGCCACTCATGAAGATTTTATCCGATATCCCTCGATGTGCTCGAACTGACCGCCGATCTCGACGGCCGCGACGGCACCAACCGCGCGCGCCCCCGCGCAGATCGCCGCCCGCGACGACCTCGCTGCAGTGCGTACATGGCTCGCGCGGGTCGCCGACAGGAAAACGACCTTCGAGAATTACCGCAAGGAGGCTGAACGGCTGCTGCTGTGGGCGATCGTGCAACTGGGCAAGCCGCTGTCGTCACTCACGCACGAAGACCTGCAGCTGTTTCGCCAGTTCCTGAAGGATCCGCAGCCGCGCGCGCGCTGGGTCGCCGACGACGGGCGCAAATATCCGCGCCATGATCCGCGCTGGCGACCGTTCTACAGGACGCTCCGGCCCAGCAGCCGGTACCAGGCGATGGTGATCATCAACGCACTGTTCGCATGGCTGGTCGAAGCCGGCTATCTGGCGGGCAACCCCCTGTCACTGTCGCGCCAGCGCGCGCGCCGCTCAAAGCCACGCATCACGCGCTATCTCGACCGGGAGTTGTGGCAGGAAGTGAAGCTGTATATCGACAGCCTGCCGAAGGACACGCCGCGCGAGCGGGAGCGCTACCTCGTGCACGGTGGCTGTTCACGCTGCTCTATCTCGGTGGCCTGCGCATCTCGGAGGTGGGCGGCAACACGACGGGGCAGTTCTTCTGCCGGCGCGATGCCGACGGTCACGAGCGCTGGTGGCTCGAAGTCACAGGCAAGGGCGACAAGGATGGACTCGTGCCCGCCTCACGGAAATGATGGCGGAGCTTGGCCGTTACCGGCGCGAGCGTGGGCTGTCCG
This sequence comes from Paraburkholderia sp. RCC_158, assembly GCF_041355255.1. NCBI lineage: Bacteria > Pseudomonadati > Pseudomonadota > Betaproteobacteria > Burkholderiales > Burkholderiaceae > Paraburkholderia > Paraburkholderia sp. RCC_158. The sequence continues at coordinate 6,165 of NZ_JBFUPM010000048.1, forward strand.
CCCTGCCCGCCAGGCACGAGGACACCCCACTCGTGCTGCCGCTGGGCAAATCCATGAAGCCGCTGACGCGCGCGGCGCTACACGCCATTGTCAAGGATATTGTTGCAGGTGCCACCGGGCGACTCCGGCTGCGCGGCGACGGTTTCGCGGGGCAGGCGGATGTGCTCGAACAGGCCTCCGCGCACTGGCTGCGCCACACCGCCGGATCGCATATGGCCGACGGCGGCACCGATCTGCGGACCGTGCGGGACAACCTGCGTCATGCGTCGCTGACGAGCACCAATCCCTACCTGCACACATCTGACGACCAACGCCATCTCGAGACGGAAGAAAAGCACCGCATCGACTGGTGAGGACGGGGGCCACACCTGTGTTTCGTCCCGCGCCTCGCCGCGGGCGCCTGCGGACAGCCCGATACTCCGGTACCCAGACCTGCGTCACGTATGCAAAAATCCTGTTCAGACTGCCGATAGCTTTGTCCCTGACCGCCATGGAAACCGTTGAAGTCAAACCACAACTGGTCGCAAACCGCCGCGGCGTGGCGTTCGACATCTCACGCCAGAGCAGCGCGGCAGAATGCGTGATCTCGATCGCGACACTCGAAGTCAATTTCTGCCTTGGACCGGGGGCCAGCGAGGCCCAGATCGTGAAGTGCTTCCGGGACGGGTACGCCCGCATTCGGGCGATGGCGGAACGGAAGCTGCTTGCGCACCCGGCACCGCGCATCGAGTTGACACCTGACGACTTCGCCCGCCGCTGACTGCCGCGGGCTGTCGGCACCGGCTGACCGTTTCCACGGCGCCTTCGCTGTCTGCGAGCCGGAGGCAACCGGCGCAAACGCTCCGGTATTTCTCGCCTCCTCATGCAGCGATGCTGCCGTCGAATTGACAGGCAAGTTGACCGAGTGCGCCAGTTGATGCAGGCGGCAACGCAATGGCCGGATCGACCGTGTTGATGAACAGATTGTTTTGCACGAAGACCGACGGATCGAAAGCGGAGACCGCGGAGTCCACGAACGTATTGCCTTTTACCGTCGCGGGCCTGCTCAAGCGCGGGTAGCCCTTCGTGCCGGCTTCATAAGTCGTCACCCCATTGCGAACAATTGGCGTCACGTTCATGTGCGTGGCCTGGCTGTATGTCATCGAGAACGGCGCGGCGTCGTTCATCTGCACGAACGCGTCCTGCAACACTGTATGCGTGATGCTGACCGTGCCGTTGCTCGCGTCCTGTGCCAACGACGTGTTAGCGGCCGTCACGCCCAGCAGTTGGGGACCGGACCCTGGCTTCCCACGTTGAGCGTGCCCGACACGTTAATGATGCCTTTGGTCGGAATCGTACACACACAATCGGCCGTGCATGGCACTGAGCGGTAAGTCTCCACGATCGTGTTATCGGGGATCGTCAAAGTGACGCCCGGCGCCACTACGCCACTCGCGCCGTGCCGGCAAAAAAATATGGAGAACCGCTCGCCGGCCACGTCGTATCCGCGGTAATCACGGTTCCGTCGGGAATGACCGTCTTAGGCTGCACGTAGACATACGCGGTGACGAGATTGCCGCTCGCGTCGGTGCAGACTTTTGTAGCGTCCGTCGTGTACGGACCGTCGGTACATGCCTTGGGACTCGTGGACGAAGGTACTGCCGATGCCGTGGTGGCGCTGTTGCCGCCTCCCCCACCGCCGCCACAGGCCGCGAGCAGAAGGGCGAAGAGCAAGCCTGGATATTTTTTTCATTTGAAGGTCCCCGTATCGCGCTTATCGTTTCCGAATCTCACTGGTGTGTACACATCAGCGATTCGTGCGACGGATCTTCACATGCTCCGCCTGAGCCAACTGCGGTCTGGGACACAAAACATCGCGATTCGCGATGTCGCTGCCCGAATCGCCTTGCGCGACTTCAGGCACTGGATATGCTCTCTAACGCCTGCGACGCGGTGACGGTCGCTTCGCCCCAGCGACGGGGGTCAACTATCCAAGGAGCCAAAACATGCGAGGCATTCAATCGATGCTTGTAGTTCTGGCCGCGTTGGCCGTTTCGGGGACGGCGAGCGCGCAAGCAGGCGGCAATGGCAACGGCGGATCGGGCGGCGGCAACGCCCACGGCGCAGCGACGGCGGGCCCGACTGCCGGCGGAGACAACACGTCGGCGCCGACAAGTACCCGCTCGAGCCATCATCGTTCGCACAAGCACGGCAAGCATCACAAGCAGCCAGACAGGCAATAATGCCGTGTGCCGCGCCCGGCAGTTGAACGTACCTCGGTCCGGCACGGTCAAAGCTGCTCGCGTGAGAACACTGCGGGCACCCTGCGACGTCTCGTCCGCGTATTTTCACACCCCGATCAATCGCGCGCGGCTTGGTGATGGTGAGCCGAAGCGGCTCACTGAACTCCCGATACCCGACGCAGTGAACGTCTCGCAGATCACCGTCACCCGCAAGACGACGACTGGGCATTCGAAGCTGTCAGGCAGCGGGCGGTGAAGGAGTAACCTTAAAAGTCAATCGGTTACGTCCGTGTCATACAGCCGTTTTCTGGGTGTTTTGCCCTCGCAGTGTCTCACGTCGAAGAATAGCGTATCGCGGCGTCCTGCACTTTGGAGCAGCCATGCCGTCCACGCTGCGCTGAGCACAGCAAGGAAATGAACGGGACGGCCGCCCAACATCATTAAGGAATCCGCATGGCTTGCTGCGTTCTTGTGGTGTTGGATGCGCATGGTCAAACGTAGGCGCTCGCCTTGATGCTAAAAGCGCTATGAGCGGCCAGCGAGGCCGCGTCATTGCTATAAGCAGACTACTGCTTCGTGCCGAGGAACAACACACCGGCCTTCGCAGGCGTCTGAAGCTCTGCGTGCAGCGTCGAGCCACTGAGCAGCGCAACGCCGGTAGCCGCCGTGTTCGGATACGCGCACGAGCCGCCACCGAAGTTCAGCGTGACATCGTAGACGTTGCCCGAGGCGTGCGGCTTGATCGAGCCGGTGAACGCGCAGCCAGTGCCCGTACCGCTGATCGAGCCGTTGGCATCCGCCGTGATGGTGACGTTCGTGTCGCTGCCCAAGTTCGTAGCAGCCGAGCCCTTGAACGTGCCAGTCACTGCCGCCTGCGTCGGCGTCGTGTTGTAGCTACTGTCGAACGCCCCGTTGAACACCGTCTTCGATCCGTTCGAATAGACGATGGTGGCATTCAGCGATGCCTTCGCCGAGTAAGTACCCGAGAACGTCACCGCATTGACGCCTTGGCCTTCGAGGTTGTAGTCAAGGCCCGTACCGTTGCTGATGGTCCCGTTGCTGGACGTGCCCGACCCTATGACACCGCCCGCGATCGTGGACGGAACGCCAGCAACCGAGTACAGCGAGTACACGCGCCCGTCGTCGAGCACGAGCACTGAGGTCTGCCGGTTGTTGTCTGTCTTGCCTGTGTAAAGCCCCGCTGCTGACGGCGACGGCGCAGGAGCAGGCGAGCCACCGTCGCCTCCACCGCCACCGCACGCTGCCAGAAGAATTGCCGCCGCCGCTGCGGCTGTAATTGACCCTCTCATTTTTCTCTCCGTTGTCGGCCAACTTTGGCCTGATGCGGAGTGTAAGACTTTGTAACAGGTACGGGAAGTGCTCGTTTACAACACTGCTACATGGAGGCCGGTTTGCCGACAGCAGGGCGAAGGCTATGACAGTCCGGCTATGCGCATCGCAACAAGAGCTTTTGCGTGGGAGAGAGCAGCGAGGATGGTAGCCTCGTAAGCTGTCCCGTACAACGTGAAGTGGTCTATCTCTACGCCGTCTTTGACGATGCGGGCCTCGCAGCCGTAGTTTGCGTCGTTGTACCGGGTCACATCAAGCCACACACGATGATCGCGGTATTCCAGATCATGCGGTACAAGTTCGTTGCTCATCACCTGATTCCACGATCCTAATTCAGTCGTCCCGTAACTAATTTACCGACTCGCTACCGATGGTTGTCGTCGATCCACGCACCCAGCCACTCAGCCGCCCAGCGGATAGCCAGTTCCTTCATGTCCGAGACGCCTAGGTTCCTGAATGTGTATTGGAGGAAGCCGCTGTCCGAGTCAGTGCTCTCCCGCGTGATGATGGCATTGGCCGTGAACATCCCGGAGTCCGCAACGGAAATGATGTCCAGTGTCCACTCCCGGTAATGCTCGATGACGCGCATGTTGCTCTGCTCTGACCGGACGGAAAATTGTACTGCTCATTCGCTCACGGTCGCCTTGCTGCGACCTCAACGTCTGAGGTAGGCGCTTTGGCGACTGTAGCTGGATCAGGTCCTTCCGCCCTAATCAGAACGACCGTCTTCATGAAGCAAGATGACGAAAAACCCTGCCCCGCAGAGAGGAACAAAACTCCCGTCAAAACTGTGAAAACCGTCATGGCGTCTGACGGTGGCTGGAAAAACCCTCCGGTGCCATGAAAGGGTTGACCGATGGAGATTATCAACTCCACGATAGCAACGGGCATCATCGTCGCGGCCAAGTACGCGTCCCGGAGCCTCCTTATTCGAAACTGGTGACGGAGCACCGGGTCGTTCCTCACTCGGGCTATCAACGCTTTTCGTGCCTCGGCGCGGCGCGTGGATGCACGCGACGCCCGGTTCGTGAACACCGTGAACAGCTTGTCTATACCCTCTTTCAGGTACCCGCTCACGATGTTGAGGATCAGGCCGACGACAACGACGGACACGATCCACGCTGGTGTGAGCATTGTGTTTAGCAAGTCCCGCATAACTGTCTCGAAATAGTTGAGACGGAGCTTAATGCGGAGGCTGTAGGTTGGGAAGTAAGTCGGACCCAATTTCGCTTTGCTAATCCGTGGGCATAGTGTCCCGCAGCCGCGAGCCAGTTTCCCCCATAGCCACCCTCCGGTTCACCGCCTTCGGCGCGGGAGGCGAGGGGTATGCCGTGCTCGGCAGCGGCTAGTGCCTTGGCCTTACCACCGTTGCGCCGATGAGCCCACAGGCTGTGTGCGGCCATCGTCGCTCATGCCGGTCGCCAATAGGTTGTCTTGCGCGTTCCTGAACTGCACGATGAAGTGCTTGCGCTTCTGATACAGGTTCGATTCCTTGATTGCCGGATTCAACGTCTTCATCGAGCTTTCAGTGGTCCATGTCGTTTCGCACATCATAGCGGAACGCGTTACTGGGACAGAACCGGTGTGATTTGCCGCTTGCCGGCAAGCGCGAATTCGACCGCGGTTAGCGGCCGCTCAACACATCGGCGAATCCGCCGGTCTTCGCGCCCAGGCGTCGAATCGCGAGGGCCACGTCCGTCGAGAGCAGCGCCTTCAATTCGTCCGCATGCCGATACGCGCGCATACCGCGAGTCAATTCGCTTTCCCCTGCAACAGCAGGATGGCAATAGATTTCGCCCACGCCGTCCGGTAAAGCAGCAAGCGCCGCGAGCCACGAACGCTCATCCATTTGCCCGCTGTCGGTCACGCCGACAACATAATCGTTATGGAGAATTCCGGCGTCGTCGAGTCGCGCCCTCACCCTCGCGATCCAGGGGCGCAACCACAATGGCGCATTGACTTCGAACGGCAAGCGCATCGCCTTCATGCCGAACTCGCGCCCAGTTTCGAGGATCAAATCGAGCACCGTCGGATGCAGATGAAAGTGCTTGTGCGTGTTGACATGATCGAGCGTGAGCCCGGTGTCGGCGAATGCCTCGAACTGCGCGCGAATTTCCCGGGCAAGCTGTTTGCGCACGTGCGGCAGGAAGAAAAAGCGTATCCCGTCGCGCACCATGTTGCTGCCGAAGCGCCCATGTTCGTCGAGCAATGAGGCGATGCTCGCGCGCGGCATAACGGGGTCGCCGTCGGCGAGTACCAGATGCAGGCCGACTCGCAAGCGCGGCATCGCGCGGGCGCGCGCGATTGCGTCGCTCGAGGCGGGTGCACCGACCATCAGGCTCGCGGCCGTGAGCACGCCGCTGACATGAGCCTGCTCGACGGCCATGTTCACCCGCGGATGCAGGCCGAAGTCGTCGGCGGTTACGATGAGTGCGCGCGGCTTAGCGGCCATCGGACGCCTCGATGGTATCCATCAACGGCAACTGCGCGCCGCGCGACGCGGAACGCGAAGTTCCAACCGGCACTCTGGCGCCTCGCCACATGACATGAGACCCGAAGGCGCTGGCGATCCACTGCACGAACAGCAAGCTATCGCGCAATGGAACGAGCGGCAGATCGCGCCAGAAAGCACGGCCGAATGCGTCCGATAATGTGTCCGATGAAGCGGCCGATAAAGCGGCCGAAAACGCGTCCCCTGCCCCGTCCCTCAACCCGCGATGCAATGCCTGTTGCTGACGCACGGCCCGCGCGTGCAGCACGACGCGCGCGGCCAGGCCCGCGGCCATGTTGACCGCGGTCAAGTACGCCGGCCAGCCATGCAGGGCACCTTGCTGACTTGCAACAAGGCAAGCCGTGAGCCCGACGCCGGCAACGAGCCACGGCGTAGCAAACGTCATGAAGAGAAACGCAAAGCCGAGCGGATTCACCGAACGTATCGTGCGCAACCAGCGCGTCTCGCGTTGCCAGAGCGCGGTAAACGTTGTTTCGGTGACGTCGGTGGCGACCATCATTCGCGACAGCACGGTTCGCAAACCGAGGGCGCGCACGTGTTCGGCGAGCCAGTAATCGTCCGCGAGATAGTTCTTCAGGCGCCCGAAGCCACCGATGCGTTCGAGCGTCTCGCGCCGCAAAGCAAGCGTGGCGCCGAAACCAAAGCGACGCGATCGGGCCATATGCGCGACGCGCACCGAAGGTCCGAACCATTCGTTGACGAAGAGCGCGCCCACCCGCGACCAGAAACCGCTCACGCCGTGCGCGACATACAGACAGGTGACAACGCCGACAGAAGGATCGGCCAGCGGCGCCGCGACGGCGCAGAGATAATCGGCTTCGACGGCGATATCGCTATCGGCAATCACGATCACGTCATGCCGCGCGCGCTCGGCCATATTGATCAGATTACTCACTTTCAGATTGCTGCCATGCACGCGCGCGTCGATCACGAGTTCGATGTCGAGCATCGGATACGCGGCTTGCAAACGGCGCACCACGGCAATCGCGGGATCGTCGGCAGAACCCACGCCGAATACTAGCTGGAAATGATCGAGGCGCTGCTCGCAGAAGCTTCGCAGGTTTTCATACAGACGCGGCTCGACACCGCACAAGGGCTTGAGCACGCTCACGCGCACCGGCGAAAACGGATCGAGTGAACGCGTGCTGCCGCGCGGCCCGAAGAACGGCAGCGCGAGCGCAGCCACCACGGCATACAGCGACGCGCCGACGCAGCCGGCAAGCAGAAGCCATTCGGATACCGGTAATGCATGCGATGCCATTGCCGCGCTCCGTCAGCGTTTGCTCAAGACGAACGGCTTCCCCGTGAGACGCAGATGCAGCACGACGAGCCACAACCGCGGGCAATCCGACGCGAGATCGATCGGCCTGCTGCAGACAGACGCAACGCTTGCATGGCGGTCTGCGACGGCGGCCCGGAACGCGGCTTGCGCGAACTGGCGCGCGACCATGACGCCGCCGGCCATTACCGCGATAGAAGAGAGCCGGAAAGCCGCTGACACGAACAGGTGCTCGGCGCCGGGATCCACGAAGACCGTCACGCACGCGAGCAGGTCGGCGGCGACAGCCGTGAGCGAAGCGACCATTAGGTGCGCGCGCAACATATCGGCGGTGACTGGCTTCATGGCTTCGTCTCGTAGCGCGATGAAAAGCATGCACGGCTTCTTGCGACGAAGCGGCGCCTGCTTCAGGAACTGCTCGTCGCAGCCGATAAAACCGTCACCGCGGTCGCCATGCATTCCATCGATGTACTGGAACCGTGTCGAGCCAGACTCGCAACTCGACACGACGCCGCACGCTCCTGTCACTCACAAGACAGTAAGCTGTTGATGGGCGATAGTAGCGATTCAAGCTGAAGGAAACCTTAAGCAGACCGCAGTAGAACCCGCCATGAACAGCGCGGTTAAACTGCGGACTTCATCGCCGCTTTTTCCGCGGTGCATTGCATTCACGATCACAACACTCCACGGAATTTCAGTCCCATGCGTGTACTACTGGTTGAAGACGACGACCTGATCGGTTGCGGGGTCGAAGCGGGTCTGCGTCAGGCGGGTTTCACGGTCGACTGGGCGCGCGACGGCCACAAAGCAGGTCTCGCGCTGGACACCACGAGCTACGCGCTGGTCGTACTCGATCTCGGCCTGCCGCGCGTGTCCGGCATGGATCTGCTCAAGCGAATCCGCGACGCCGGCAACGACGTGCCGGTGCTTGTGCTGACGGCACGCGGCACGGTGGTAGACCGCGTGAGCGGTCTGGAGGCCGGCGCGGACGATTACCTCGGCAAGCCCTTCGACCTCACGGAACTGACGGCCCGTTGCCGCGCCTTGCTGCGCCGCGCGCAGGGCCGCAGCGTCGAGGTAATCCGCTATGGCGATCTCACGGTGAACCCCGCGGCGCAAACGGCCCAGCTTGCCGGCACGCGGGTGCCGCTCACGTCGCGCGAATGGGCAATCCTGCTGCAACTGCTGAGCAACCAGGGCATTCCGCAGTCGCGTTCGCATCTCGAAGAAAGCCTGTATGGCTGGCAGCAGGAAATCGAAAGCAATGCGATCGAGGTGCACATCTCGAACCTTCGCAGGAAGCTTGGCGCAAAGCTCATACGAACCGTGCGCAATATCGGCTACGTGGTGGAGAAAGAGTAAATGAGCGCATCCATTCGCAGGCGGCTCATGCTGCTCGTGCTCGGCAGCATCGCGGCGGTCTGGGCGATTGCGCTTGCGTCGAGTTATCGTCAGGCCACGCAGGAAGTCGGCGAATGGGAAGAAGCCCGCCTCGCGGAAGTCGCGCAGGTTCTCGCGCTTCTCGATCAGGCCAACCTCGCCACGCTTGCCAACGCGCACATCGACGTGCGCGAGGAAGAAAGAGGCGGCGCGACCAGTGCGAGCGATAACGACGATGACGACTCGCTGCCGCGCGATGCGCTATTTCAGGTGCGCACGCGCGACGGCGACGTGATTGCCGGCAGCCCTGCCCTGCGCGCGCTCGGTGCATGGGACCTGCCGCTGCCGGCGGTCACGGGTACGCAGGACGTCGTGCTGAGCGGTCAAACTTATCACTCGTTCACGCTACGCGGCACGGCGCTGGGCCACACGGTGCGCGTATTCGAGCAGGCCAATACGCGCAGCGATCTGGTCAGCGGAGTGGCGAGCCGTATCGCGCGCCCTGCCCTGATTGCACTGCCGGTCCTCGCGCTGCTCGTGTGGTTCAGCATCGGCTGGAGCCTTGCGCCGCTGCGCGTGCTGTCGGATGCAATCCGCTCGCGACATATCAACCGCCTGGAGCCCGTCGAAATCGGCGATGCGCCGACCGAGGTGCGCCCGCTCGTCGACGCGCTCAATCTGCTGCTCTCGCGTCTGCACCATTCGCTCGAACGTGAACGCGCGTTTACCGCCGACGCCGCTCACGAACTGAAGACGCCGCTGGCCGCCATCAAAGTGCAGGCACAGGTCGCGCTCGCCGAGCCCGACCCGGCGCGGCAGCGGCTCGCGATGGAGCGGGTCGTGCAAGGCGTGGATCGCAGCGCGCGGCTCGCCGAGCAATTGCTGCTGCTCGCACGTCTGGACATGCATGAAAAACTGTCGACGGCACCGCTCGCGCCTGGGTCGCTCGCGAAGGATGCCGTGCTGGCGAACGCCGGCAACCTGCAGCAAAAAAACATGCGCGCGATGCTCGACTGCGACATGCAGGCCGAGATCGATGCGGAGCCTGTGCTGATCGGTATCCTGTTCGACAATTTGGTGGACAACGCAATCAAGTACGGCAGCGAGGGCGGCAACCTCGAAATTGCGGTCAAGCGCGCGAAGGAGCCGCTCGATAATCGCGTTGTCGTGACGGTGCGCGACGACGGCCCGGGTGTGGCGTCCGCGGACGTCGCGCGTCTGACCAGCCGGTTCTTTCGCGCCACCGGCAACCAGGCGACCGGCAGCGGCCTTGGCCTTTCGATTGTCGCGCGCATCGCGGAACACTTTGGCGCAACCGTGCGCTTCGGACCCGGCCTCGAGAGCCGCGGACTCGCCGTGGAGGTATCGTTTCCCGCCTCTACCGCCGCGCCTGACGAGCGACTGAAGGCTGCGGCCTAGCGGCGGTTCGTATCGCAGGCGACGCGGGTGTCCGCGAGTTCCGCCCGTTGCGCGCTCTGCTGCGCCTGACGGCGCACTGGCGCGCGGTTCGCGCTCTCCGCGAACTGCCATGCAACCAGCCCCGGCACGAACATCAGCAGATCGCGAACGCGGCGCGCGCCGGCAAGCGCGAGACAGGTCGACGGATCGATGCCCAGAGCGCCGCCGATCAATATAAAACCGCCCTCCTGCACGCCGAGGCCGCCCGGCACGAAGAAGGCCGCGCTGCTGATGGCCTGGATCAACGACTCGATCACCACGGCTTCAACCAGCGTGACTTGCGCGCCGAGAAAATACAGCGCGAGCCAGATTTCCAGCGACGTCAGCAGGCACTGCAGCGGCTGCCAGAAGAACAGATAGCGCAGCACGACGGCGCGACGCCGCCAGATCAGCTTGATCGCCAGATCGATTTGCGCCGACTGTCCAACGAGTGCGGCGAGCTTGCCGCTCGTGATGTGATTGAGCGCGCGCGTCATGCGTTCGAACGGACTCGCGTGCTGCACGAGCGCGAACAAGACGAGAAGCGGCGTCAGCACGACCACGCCCCACGCGAGTTGCCCGGCGAGCCGCAGCGTGCCCGAATGCGCGTGCGCAAACAGAAAGCCGATACCGACCATCGTGAACAGCAGTTGGCTGATCACCGTCAACTGCATATCGGCGATGATGCTCGCCACCGCCGTGGAAGGCCGCACGCCCCAGCGCCTGAGCATGCGGAACGACACTACCTCTCCGCCGATGCGCGCGACCGGCAGCATGCTATTGACCGATTCGCGCACCCACACGAGATGCAGCATGTCGAGCACGCGCGGCCGGTTCGCGCCGCGAATCAGCGAGCGCCAGTCGCAGGCATTGGCGAGCATCGGCAAAACATGTGCGAGTGCCGCGAGCACAAGCCCCGCGCCGGCGGCACGCAGCGCGCCGAGCACCGCGACCGGGTTGTCCCGCCACACGAGCCACAGCGACGCAGCCAGTCCCGCGAGTGCGGCCACGCGCCCGAGATGCTTCATCATGCGGACACCTTTCGCGCGTTCGTTGCGCGACGGGCTTGCCGCTCATCGCGCCATTCGGAAGACGTGCGCATCATCGCCGCCTAAACTCCTCTCGTCGTCATTCGTCCTGCGCGGCCGACAGCAGGCCGTCGCCATCGACGTCGAAGCTGAACCCGCGCCAGACCACCCGCGAACTCCAGAAGCTCGCGACAAAGATCGCAAACGACACGATATCCCATATCGGCAGCATCCAGGCGCCGCCATGCGCCTGCCGCAATGCGCGATCCGCGCTCACCTTAAGTGCGAAACGCACGGACAACGCCAGCGCCGCGATTAGCCAGGCCCACGGCGCGCCGCTCGACAGGCCGATAGCGAGCAACGCCAACGGCAGCGGATGCATCAACGCTGAGCCAACATGACCTGTCGGATCG
>NZ_JBFUPM010000049.1:0-14686 GCF_041355255.1 Paraburkholderia sp. RCC_158
ACTTATACATCCAGCCAGCTGGTCGTCCCATAACACCTCCTCGATCAAAGGTGTTGCGACGACCGGTTGAATCCGCCCAGTACACGTCCATTGCCTTCGGGCGGCGTTGCCGCGAGGCGGGCGTGCAGCCATCGATGGGTACCGCAGGCGATGCCTATGACAATGCGATGTGTGAGTCGTTCTTCGGCACGCTCGAAGCAGAACTGCTGATGCGTGAACACTTCGGGACCCACGAGCAGGCCCGTACACGTATCTTCTGGTTCCTCGAAGGATGGTACAACGTGCGCCGCCTGCACAGCAGCATCGGTTATTGTTCGCCGCTGGAATTCGAAAATCTGCATTCGAAAAATGAAATGTCAGCGCCGCGCGGGTTGCCCACCGCCGGGCAGCGTCATGGTCGAGACAGGCGACCCGCTACCCGGCCGTGGACAACCCGCGACTCAACGCTTAAAGGAGGATCAATACCGTACTAAACCCAACTGCAAATCTGTCCGCTGAAGCGGGTCAATCTCAACCCAGTTCGGGGTAGTCGTGGATACGCAAAAGGCCGTCGGGCTGCCGGGTGGCACCTTTGACGTGTCCGGGTTGCAGATTCATGGCACCAACCTGACCCAGCGGAACCTGCACACCCTGCAAACCGCGACCGGCGTGGAGGCGGATACTACGACCAGACTCTGGGAACTCTGGTATCAGCACTCTCTGCTCGCAGGGAAGGTGGACGTGAAGGTCGGGCAGCAGAGTCTCGACCAGGAATTCGTGGTGAGCCAGAACGCGACTCCGTTCATGAACGCGACATTCGGATGGCCCGTGCTGCCGTCAGTCGACATGCCGGCGGGCGGCCCGGCCTATCCGCTTTCGTCGCTGGGTGTGCGAGTACGCGGCAAACCGTCCGACGCGTGGACACTGCTGGCAGGCGTCTTCGACGGAAACCCTGCGGGTAGTGATGTCGGTGATCCGCAGAAACAGAACAGTCACGGCACGAACTACAACCTACACAACGGCGCGCTGTTTATCGGCGAGATGCAGTATGCAATCAACCAACCTCCGGCCAGCCCGACGGACGCACAGCCGGGCGGTTTGCCTGGGACCTACAAGCTGGGCTTCTGGTACAACACGCAGCGTTTCGCCGACCAGCAGTTCGACAACACCGGTTTGCCGCTCGCGAACCCCGCGAGTACGGGTGTCCCGCAAAGTCATCGGGGCGATTACAGCTTCTACGCTGTGGCTGACCAGATGGTCTGGCGCCTGAGGGTGGACAGTCCGCAATCGGTCGGCGCGTTTGCCAGAATCATGGGCGCACCGGGCGACCGCAACCTGGTTGACTTGGGGGTGAACGCCGGTGTGACGCTCAAGGCCCCGCTCAAGGGGCGCGACAACGACATCGCCGGGCTGGCTGTGGGCTACGCGAAGATTGGTTCACATGCACAGGGGCTCGCCGGTGACACGGCCTCCCTTAAGACGCCGGGGTATCCGTCGCGCAATGCTGAGACGCTGATCGAGGCGACCTACCAGTATCAGGTCGCGCCATGGTGGCAGTTGCAGGCGGACATCCAGTACGCGTTCCGTCCGGCGGGCGGTATTCCGAATCCGGAGAACCCATCGCAACGTGTCGGCAATGAAGCCGTGGTGGGACTGCGGACCAACGTCATTTTCTGACGCCGATACATCTTGACGTGGTTGTCGCAACGACGAAATGCATGCGGGCAATTGATATAAGGCATGCAAAGAGTCTCGAAAGGCAGGTGGTTGGCCATGAAGGCTATTGAACGCAACCACGCGCCCCGGGGGGCGGCTGTGCCCGAGTGCACATGAACTGGCGACGCTCCTGGTACTACGTCAAACACCCGGCGATGTGTGATGGCCGCAACGGAAGACATCCTGGCGCTTCGGGAAGCCGGGCTTGGCCCAACTGCTTGACCCGGAACAGGGCAAAGCCTGGTTCGCGATTACGGAGTAAGGAAATGCCGTGTTGCCAATGCCAGACTCAGGAGGCCTCCCTCGCGAGTGGCCGTGTTGCAACGCCGGCCGCGAGGGCATTTTGACGTGAAGTGTCTCCTCGTGGCCGAACTCGCCGATTGTTGGGTAACGCCGTTCATAGTAATCCGCGCCTAGATCGACGTAGTCGATGCCATTCGCAGCGTGTTATAGAAGAGCGTGTCGATCTTACGCGCTGTGGCAGTGACGGCTGTCGCCTTGCATCGCCCGTCCTGCGGCCGGCGCCGGTCGAAATGAAGGCGCTGTGGCCTGGTCTGGACGGTGTAGCAAATACAGGGTGGATGGTAAGTTGCTCAAAACGCGGGCCGCTGTCGACGGCGCTACCTCTCCGCCTTTTTCCCCGCCGCAGGTAGTGCAAGTGACACGCGGCGCGCGCCTGCGTTTTGCGGTAAACAAGGATGCGCGTAACGGATTTGGTCGTCCCGGACCCGCACTGCTGGGCGACGAGAACGGTTCGCGCTACGACGCCGCTTCCGTCGCCCGATCAGATGTAGTGGGCTGCCCGGGAGTACGTTCACCGTTTTTAGTCGCGCAGGACTGGACGGTGTCGCAGCGCAGTGGTTGCTCGACCCATTTTTCCAGCCAGCCAGTCAGACGCGTCAGCATGTCCTTGCGATGCGACGGTCGGCCCGATTCGAAGAAGTGATGACTCCCGCCCGGGTAAGTGACCAGTTCCGTCGGTGTGTCGGTTGTCGCCATGATGCCGGTGAACAGTTCTTCTGCCTGGCAGACGGGACAACGCTCGTCGGCTTCGCCCTGCAGGATCAATGTCGGCGTGCGCACTTTCTCGACGTAGCTGAGCGGCGACAGCTCCCGCATTGCGTCTCGCTCTACGTTCGGCTTGCCGTACATCGAGTAGCAGTCGGAGTAATAGCCGCTGTCGGAGACACCAAAGTGCGTCTCGATGCTGGTGACAGGTGCTGACACGACTGCGGCGCGGAATGCGGTGGTATTGCCGATCGCCCACGCACTGAGGAAGCCGCCATAAGATTTGCCGGTGATGGCGAGCCTTTCGTCCACCAGCCCTTCGTTGCGCAGCGTTTGCACTGCGGCTAGTTGCTGGTCGAGGTCACACTTGCCCCACTTTCTGCGCGCGCGCGAACTGAAATCCCTTCCATAACTGCTCGAGCCGACCGGGTTCAAAGCAAGTATTGCCCACCCTTGCGACATGAGGATGTACCAGTAGACATGCCAGTTGAAGCTCAGCAACGCATAACTCGCCGGGCCTCCATGTGCGTCAACGAGAAGGGGCCCCGGTGTTTTGCGGCCGGGCGGCGCCAGCCACCAGCCGTCAACCCGTTCTGTTCCGCCGTCTCCGTCCGGGACTTCGAATTGGCGCAGGGTGACAACGGGGACGGTCCGTTCGCGCCACCACGGATTGAAATCCGTAAGCTGCTGCGCGCAGGTGCCGTCGAGGCGCGAAGCCCATACATCGCTCGGCGTGCGACCGTCTTCCGAGGTGTAGAGCAGACGGTTCTCGCCGATCGATAGTTGGCTAACTTGCCTGTCGCCAGTAACCAGGCGCTCGAGTTGTCCATCCGGTACCGAGACGGCCGCGACTTCCTGCCTGCCGTGACGCGCCAGAACACAATACAAGCGTTTTGAATCATGCGACCAGAACACCGTATTCCCGGAAACGACCTCGATGCTCTCATCACCAAGTCCGCACGTTTCGCCAGTATGAAGGTCGTGTAACCACAGCCGCATCTGCGCATCGCCATCATGCTCACTGCCGGTGAATGCGACGAACCGGCTATCGGGCGACCATCGCGGGAAGCCCGCCGATGCTACTGTGCTAGTGATCTGTCGCGCGTTGTTACCGTCGGCGTCGATGACCCAAACGTCGGTTCGGTGTGCGACGCGTCCCTCACGGGTTCGTGTGAACGCGATGCGTTTGCTGTCAGCCGACCATTCAGCGCCGCTTACTTCGAACGATCCCCGCGTGAGGCGGCATGATTCGCCGGTTTGCGCGTCGATGGTGTAGAGATGAATCTCGGTGTCGAGGGTGTAACCGGCGCCGTCGATCTTATAAGGAAGCCGCCATATGAGCCGCGGCGCGTCGGCCGGCCGGCCTGCGCCCTCGTCGTCGTCGTTCTGCGTGCGACCGCGCTTCTCCGGATCGGCCGAGATCGTGCATAGCGCAAAGAGCTTCCTGCCATCCGGAGCCCACCCGAATGACATCGCACCAGAGGGCAAGTTAGTCAGGCGTTTGGCCTCTCCGCCATCGGTTCGGATGGTGTAGATCTGACGACCGTCACCCCGGTTTGAAAGAAACCCGAGCGCGTTGTCGGTGGGACACCAGCGAGGCGCCGAGTCGGACCCGCCAGATGTGAGTTGATGAGGTGGTCGACCACCGTCGAGATAAATGAGCCAGATGGAACTCTGATTGCTGTCGGTATCACGCTCGGGCGATGACAACTCACAGGCTGCCAGGTCGCCCTGCAGCTGGCATTGCAAATCGGTGATGTCCCGGTACAGATAGAGATCGTCCGGCTCAAATGCAGTCGACATTTTCGTCGTCTCCAAACGGGGCCTTGCGCTATATGCCAGTCGCCTTGGCAACACGCATTGGCTTATTCGTCCTTAAAGCGACTGCGCAGGGTCACTTCTGTTCGTTCCGGCGCTGTTGTTCCTCCCGGTTTTCTTCATTGCGGTTCTCATTGCGGTTCTCGTTTCTGTTCTCCTGTTTCTGGTTGCGCTCCTGCTCATTTTGCTGGTTGCGCTGGTTCTGCTCGTTCCGCTGGTTTTCCTGATTCGTCATGATCTTTCTCCGGTAGGTTTCGGCGCGCCAAGTGACGCGCGATTAGTTGAGCATCTTGCGTGCCGCCATACGGACCGGCGACGTGATTCGCTATCCTAACCTGTGAACGCGGCCGGTCCGCGTGAGTCCCATAGCCCGGCTTGCAGCGCATACGGCGCTAAGTTGAAGGGGTACGGGCTTCGCCTTATCCGCCGCGTATTGATGTGTATTCACTTTGCTCTGCCCGCAAAATCGACTGGGCGACGTGTCGACGCAGACCTTCAGGCGTCATTGGAGCGAACTGTTAATCGGCGCGTAATCCCCCACCTGGCGCCAATAAAGAAAGGCCCGCCGATAGGGCGCGGGAGTTGCCCTTCTTTTGGCGGACGCCCCGATATGCGCACTCAGCGCATCGCCGGCGGCATAGCGATTGGCCAAAGTTGCGCCTCTTACACGCGAATATTGCACGGGACGTACTCGCCCCCCGGGCGCTAGACAAACGCCGGTCGACCCAGCCGCGTTCGACAGTACGGGTGCCGGGTGCTTGCACCAGCGAGCGGCTGATGTACGTCGGTAACGGCACCGCGCCATGCGCAAATGCACGGTCGATCATCAAAACTGCATCCTCCGCTAGATGAATCACGCAGGACACGCAAGCCGATAAAGTCCGGCGAACCGCGGCGACCGGTATCAGCAAAGCGGGCAGCAGGCAAAATACCCTGAACCATACAAGAGCCGGCAGCGAGCGCGGCGCCGGCCCAGGCGGTGTCGGCGCCGGTGCAAAGCAACGACAAGGGCCCGTCGGAGCGCGGCCTAGCGTGACAAACGCCGTGACCTCCGCATCGTCAACGCGCTGCCTGGCTTGCATACAGGGAACAGAAGAGCTCGCTCAAACCGCCGAAGAGGAAAGCCGGTCGCCCCGTCAGGATGAACCAGCCATATTGGACTCGGATTACTGTCGGCGTCGCTGTCTGGGGACGACAACGCGCCGAGCCGCATTGTCCCGTGAGAGCCATCCTGCAGGTCGGGGATGCGGCGGTACACCGAGAAGTCGTCCGGCTCAA
The DNA here is from genome assembly GCF_041355255.1 of Paraburkholderia sp. RCC_158. Classification (NCBI taxonomy): domain Bacteria; kingdom Pseudomonadati; phylum Pseudomonadota; class Betaproteobacteria; order Burkholderiales; family Burkholderiaceae; genus Paraburkholderia; species Paraburkholderia sp. RCC_158. Next base: position 5,800 of record NZ_JBFUPM010000049.1, read on the forward strand.
TGTTTTTGACATTTTTCGTCTCTAGCGGTGCCTTGCGGGCGCTCTTGCCGCAGGCCGCTGTCGGTCAATGCAGTGGGAAGCACGTGTCACGCCGAGCGACCAGCAGTTCATGCTGACCGCGGCGAGCGTAGGTACGTCTGAGATTGAACTTGGGAAACTGACCTCCGAACGTGGAGCTTCGGCTGACGTTCGGTCGTTTGGGCAGCGCATGGTGGCCGAACATACTCGCATCAACGCGGAGCTGTCTGAGCTCGCAGAGCGGAAGTCAGTTCGCCTTCTGAAGACCATGGAGCCCGCGAGCCGGACACTGTAGGACGAGCTCGCGCATATGTCCGGTGCCGCGTTCGACCGGGAATACGCGGTTGCGCAGGTGCGCATTCATATGATGGGCAATGGGCTATTCAAAGGTGAGGCGCAAAGCGGCGAGGACACTGATGTCAAAGCGTTTGCTGAACGAGGCGTGCCGGTGGGAACGAATCATCTCCAGCGTGCCACCGAACTGTTACATGGACTACGGGGGCGGCGTCGTCGCAGTAGCGGCGACGTTCGTCCCCCTTAACCTACCACTCGCCACGCGCCTGCATCCGATCATCGGCCAGTCGCAATGAAGGCGGCGTCTAACGATGCCGGGACATGGCGCGCGCGCGCTTTGAGGGAAGGCACATGCGCCTCGACCCACGATCCTGCGCAGTGCGTGGCCCGACCGGGACATCTGCACGGACGTGAGATGGACGAGCGGTGTAGGGAGGTCGAATGTGCCGCGGCATGTCGCGCCAGACCCGACCCGGCGCGTGAGCCCCCGCGCGGCAAAATGGCCTGGCCACAGGACATAAGAAGGAACGTAGCTGAGACGAACTTATCGGACGCTGGAAACGACTCTGTCAGAACCCAGCACGACTGCGGACAAGCCGGAACAGAGACCGGGCGGTAACACGTCGGTAGCTTTAACCTGCGAGAGTGGCGATATGACGGGCGCAAACAAACAGCTCGGCGCGCCGACCGCGGGTTGGCCTTTTGACCGATGCGATCTGCCATGTCATCGGGACAGCAGCCGAAACCGGCTTCATCGCCATACCGCCGCTTTGTGGTTTCCGCACGCTCGGCTTGGCCGGCAAATCAAAAATCGTTTCATCAAAAGTCGTTTGCAGGTCCTGGGGCCGAAGCGCCAGCGTCGGCGCTACACTCACCAGGCGACGTTGCTCGCCACCGTGCCGCGCGGCAATCAAGATGAGAACAGGGCGCCAATCAGGAGAGAGAGAGCAGCGTGGCGGTAGCGGGGGACGGGCTTAGCCCGCACAGTTGTCCCCCCGCCGCACCGGAGAAGTTTTCGCCAGTCAGAGCTTTGTCGGTCGTCACCGGTAGCCCAGGCGGAGCGGAGGATCTAGCCCAGGCATCCTTGTCCCGTCGTGGCTTACTAAGACCGGGGGAGCCTGCGATTATTCTTGCGGGTCAAAACGCGTCGCGTATTGAGGTTTTCCTTGCCGAAGCGACCGGTCGGCGCGCTCGCTGGATCGCCGGACCTGGCATGCACAGAAGATGCTAAGGGAGAACCGTGCGCGCCCGACAACTTCGCCTGCGCACAACCGCGACGTGTTCTTCTTTCCAAGGAGGGTTCCATGATTCGTCTAAAACTCAACGCCGGGCCGATGCTTGCGGCCGTGGCGGCAGGCATGGTGGGCTGTGCGCCGAATGTGCCGACGCAGGGCGCGGGGCCGTCCGAAGCTGCTGCGGTCACGCAGGCCAACCCCTTGCCTTCGCCAGACCGAGAGTTCGTGCAAGCGGCGTCGATGTCAAGTTCGACCGAGATTGACGCGAGCAAGCTCGCGCTTTCCCGTTCTAGTGACCCGGACGTTGATGGGTTCGCCAGGCAGATGATCGCCGATCACACGAAGCTTACGTTGCAACTGAAATCGGCGACTGCAGGCTCACCCGTGCAGGCGCCAAAGGACAATTCGGACGTTTCGGTGATGAATCTGCTGTCGCCGCTGTCGGGAAAGCAGTTCGACGAGCAATACATCAAGCTGGTGGGCGTCGAGGGCCATAGAAAGGCGGTGGACGCGTTCTCGGCTGAGGCGAACGGCGGCCAGAACAGCTCGTTACGCGCGCTCGCCCAGCAAGGAGTGCCCATCATCGAGCATCACTATGAGATGGCCAGGCAGCTAGCGGCGCGCAAGGGCATCGCTCCATGAAGCGCCATGTCAACGATGCTCCGCAACGGCCCCGCGCGTTAGGGGCGCAATGCGCGCCGTCGCGGCGGCATACACAATGCTAGCCTCTGTTGCGAGCCGGTTGCGACGACAATCCGTTCATAGACGCAGAAAAATGTCATGACGGCGAGTCTGGCTGCACACCGGTAGCGCAGCATGCCAGTGCCAACCGCGCCTTGCGGAACATTAGTAGGCGCCGCGCCGGGACGGGCAGCAACACAGGCCACTGGCGACATAGCCGACGGCGGTGTCAGCGGCGACAAAGTTTTGTGTCAGGAGAAGGCTAAATTGCATTGCAACCGCACTGTCGGCGACCCTTGGACTGGAACCGCCGAACTATTGCTGGGAGTCTCCCGCCCGTCCATCGTCTCGCGGTGCATTGCGAAACCTGTCCCTTGGGCGGGGTGCATGACCAGTGCCCAACGCAAGTAGTCTGCACAAGCCCTCACAACCGCAATAGGTGCGATAGACCGCCTCACCGACTGGACGGTTGGAATCGCCCCGAGCGATGCGACGCGCGGAGCATACGGCGATCAGGTGTAGCGCCGCATGCGTGCGCGACGTCGAGGAATGTGCGATCAGCGGCAGCGCGATTGCGCACGGGGACGCCATCTATAGCCCGCGTCCTTCTCGCTTGCCATGTAGAAACGCCGGTACCGTCAGCCGGCATACCGGTTTCCCGTCCTATCCCCACAAGCTTCTTTTTCTACCGGTCCGGATGCTTGGCGCCGCACGCGGGTCTGCATACGCTAGTGCAGCGGTCCGTCAATGTTTGCCCGCACGGGGTCGATTCGACAAAATTACGACTGTTCCAAGTATCATTTGCAATGCCGTCTTTCCTGGCGCCGCAATGCCGCTGTCTCAAGTATCCATCTCGGCGGGAGCCGCCGGTGATCATCAAGGAGCGAGGCGCTCTGTATTGCCGGGTGCCGAGCGAAGGGTGAGTGTCGCGCCAGTCGCACGGCGCTACAGGAGTGACCGCGCAACGCGGCGCCCGAAGCGGCAACGCAAGGTGACCTCCCAAAGCCGGGGGAACTATCACGGTCGCAAAGCGCGAGCTCGGTTCATACGCACCATCGCCGCGAGTCCGCTGACCGAACGCGCCCGGTGGCTTAACGCATTCATGGCGCGACGCTGTAAGCCTTGCGCGGCGATCGCGGCCTAGGTGAACACTCATCGCCGGCCAGGCAGACCCACCAGTCGCGTCTCAGGATCTAATCTTCGTTCCTGGAATCCTCCCTGTCGCCGACAACATCCTGCGGCCGTACTCCCGCACCTTCGGGCCCGCCAGGTGCATCATCCTTGCTCGTCAACTCGACGATGCCTTGTTCTTCCTTGATCATCGACGTTTCCACGGCAGTTGGCTTTCCAGGCCCTGCCGAGCTGTTCGCATGTCTTCCTTTGCTCATAGCTGCTCCGGTCAAATGTGTATCTCCAGGGCCGGCCCGTCACGGGGCGACCCGTGGCATGCGGCTAGCTGTATGCCGAAGCACAGAGGTCGAGCACGAGGAGGACAGGAAAAATGAAGTTGTTCAACCGATCACGCAACGTACCTTCCGCGACGAATGCGGGACTCTATGTATCGCCTTTCCAGCAATTTCTGATCAGTACGAGTCGAAGCATCCTGAAAGTGGACCGCGAGCAGACGCAGGGTAGGACATTGCTATGGGACAAGCTTCCCATGGAGAGCGAGACGACAGAGGAACCGTACGGAAAAGACCGGCTGAGGCAAGGCGGTTACGACTACTACGGCGACGTCGGCTAGGGGCAGTGCGGTCACCACCAAGTATGTCGAGCACGAACTAAGAGTGTCGGGCTGCTGGCCGCAATACGTGCTGAAGACTTGCAAATCATTCAGTGGGAGGGAGCGGTGGGCGGGAGCAAAGACAGGAAGAGCGTCCTGTCCCGCCGCAGAGATTGCGCAAGGCAAGCGCGGCAGGCGGTAATTCTTGCTCGGCGGGTGGACAGGGTCACTGGCCGGGTCACTTTGTCGATGCGGTCTGGCGAGCCTGCGGTGCCGCGCAGCCAGGCGGTGGGCAAGTCAAGGCGATTGCCCGATGGAACATCGGTCGGAGAGCTAGCAATGTCTACATCACGGGCGCACCTCATTCACTGGCTGCGCAATGCATATGCAATGGAAAAGCATTCCGAGGCGGTGCTTGGGTCGCAAGCGTCCCGCCTCGGATACGACGACCCTCAGATGCGCATGCGAATCGAACAGCATCTGCAGGAAACGCTCGGCCAGCAGGCCATGCTTGAGGGATGCCTTGCCCGCCTCGATAGCAGCCCGTCGCTGATCAAGGGCATGGCAAGCGAGATGGCAGCCTTCGGCCAAGCGCTCATCGGCATGACGATGAGGGATGAGATGGTGAAAGGCGCCATGACGATGTATGCCTTCGAACATATGGAAATCGCTTCATATACAGCGCTGATGCATGCTGCCGAGGCCGGTGGTGACCTTCAAACCAAAAGAATTTGCGAGCATGTTCTTGCTCAGGAAGCGGAAATGGCGGGGTGGCTGTTCGGGCGTATCCCAGCGACGGTGACCCGGTACCTGGCTTGCTCCGCCCGCGCACGTCTCGAGGCGCCGCGGTGACGCTCCCGTCGTTCAGGCATCAACCCATCATCTCAGTGGCACGCAAACGGGCGGTTGACATTTGCTCAGCGCCTTCGTCAGGCAATAGCGTCAAGCACGAAGTCCGGTTTACCGACAAACATCCTGGCCGCTCGGCGAAGGTGATTTATATGAACGCCCCCGATACGCCAGGTTTTCTTGCACGTTGCTTCGGCACGGTAGGTTGCAGCTTTATAGGCGGCCTCGTTGCAGCCTCATACGCTGCGGGCCCCGATGAAATCGCTGACTCGCTCCTCATTTGTCGCACGAGCTTCGCGCTCAAATTATCCTTCAGGGTTTGCGAGTTCAGGTCCGACGTGTCTTGCCATCGTGATCGATTGCCAGCGCAACGTTCCGACGTCATCCTGCAAGCTCTAATCTTCTACGTGGTTTAGTCATCAGGCCGGTTGTGCAACGGAGTGCGGCGACCAAGGCGGCTGCGAAGAAAGCACCACCGACGAAGAAGGCTGCTGCAAAGAACGCCGTGGGCGGGAAGGTGCCGCCAAGCGTCGACCGAAAAAAAGCCTCGGACGAAAGCGGCACCGCAGAAGAGCGTGACCGCGGCCGCTTCTGAGGCGATGGTCGATTCAGAAGCTGCGGTTGCGGTGTAAAGAATGTGACGAGCGCTAGTAAAGTCGCCAGTGTCTGCGGCTATTGGCCCACAGTTATCGTGGAGACCTGAAGATGTACATGGCGCGAATACAACGATGGCGGGCAATGCTGCCGTGCCTGATCGCGAACGGAAGCTGGTGCTGCCGTCGTTGTCGCCACCCATTGAGCGATTCTTGGACAAGCCTAAACGGCTGGCCGACGTCGAGCGCGAGTTCTCCACGGGGATCCGGTGTTGGTCCGAGCACCTCTATTCTGCCTGCTGCATCAGGGCAAGGTAACGCAACTGGCCCCGCTCGAAGCGATGGAGTACTTTGTTCGCGGTAAGCAGGCGATGGTGACCTCGCTATCACCGGCGCACTACGTCCCTTTACGCAGTCGGCACGACGGTGCAGGGTCGCGGGCTATCGGACCAGCGCGTACCTTCGCGCATAAATCGATACAAGGACCCCGGCCCTGGGAATTGCGTTTCATAAGCGTTTCCTATCGTGCAAGAGCGAACCCGTCTTGGCGTGATTCGCGGGGACGATATACCGTTATATCCGTAGTACAGCGGCTGCAAGGATGGTATTGGAGCGCGCCGGCTATCACTGTGCGGCCACTCGGGCATCCTCTCTCTGCCGGTGCAAAGCGGCTCCCATTCCCCGGAAAGATGTAATGTGTCCAGATGAGCCCGTCGTGCCGACGCGTTCCTCGTCTGCATGAGCCACTTCCCCTTACGCCAGGAAACGAAGATCGACCATGTACAAAGCCATCAGGAAAAACCCGTCAGCGGCTCAGGCTGCCGAAACGATCATTAGCGCATTGCGCGACATCCCCGTGTCCGCGCTCAGCGACAACATGCATCGCAACATCGGCAGCGTGGGTTTGCACCCGTATCAGCGGCCCAGCAGGAAGACCATGGCCGGCACCGCGGTCACCGTGCGCTCGCGTGGCGGGGATAACCTGACTTACCTTCGCGCGCTGGAGCTTTGCCGTCGTGGAGACGTACTCGTCGTGGACGCGGGTGGCGATCTCAACAACGCCGTGGTCGGCGGCATTCTGTCTTTCTACGCAGCAAATATAGGTGTTGTCGGTTTGGTCGTAGATGGCGCGATCCGTGATGTCGCGGAAATCCGCGATCGGGATTTTCCGGTTTATGCCCGTGGGGTCACGCACCGGGGGCCGTATAAAGACGGTCCGGGCGAAATCAATGTGCCGGTGTCGGTCGGCGGAATGGTGGTCAATCCGGGCGACGTCGTTGTCGGCGATCAGGATGGCTTGCTGGCTATTCCACAGGGCGATGCGGAGCTGGTCGTCGAAAAAGCACTGGCCGTTCTTGAAGCAGAGGCTGAGACGATGCGGGCTATGAAGGAAGGCCGCTGGAACCGCGCGTTTATCGATGCGCTCGAAGCACGGTGCAATAACTGAGCCCCGCGTGGGAAGCAGGAGAAAGCCGACGTCTGTATTGCGACGTCGGCTTTTTTATGGCCGTTTCATTGCCCATACGCGCGATGGACGGACGAATGGCGACGAGAACGCGGCTTGCCGCGTCATCGTCGCCACACGTGTGCAATCAATCGAAGCTCACCAGCACCTTCATCGATTTTGAACGATCGCCCGCTGTCTGGAACGCCTTGACCGAATCCTGATACGGGAAAATGCCCGAAATCAGGGGCTTCACATCGATCAATCCCTTGTTCAGCAGTTCGACGGCAATGGCGAATTCTTTGTGGAAGCGGAATGTGCCGCGCAAATCGAATTCCTTGGCGACCATCACATTGATCGGCAACGAGATGTCGCCACCGAGGCCGACCTGGACGATCACGCCGCGTGGTTTGAGCACGTCGAATGCCCCGCGCAATGCTGCTGCGTTGCCGCTCGCCTCGAACAGAACGTCGAAGCTACCCTTGTCGACGGCGAACGGCTGGAGCGCGTCCGGCGTCTCCGCGATGTTAAGCGCGAGGTCGGCACCGACCTTTTTCGCGCTGTCGAGCGGAAGCGTATTCACGTCAGTTGCCGCGATCATCGCCGCACCGGCTCTGCGTGCGGCCGCCACGATCAACGCGCCGATCGGCCCACATCCTGTTACAAGCACACGCTTACCGAGCAACGGACCCGCGCGCCGAACGGCGTGAAGGGCAACCGAGAGCGGTTCGGCCATTGCGGCTTCCGCATCGCTCAACGAGTCCGCCACAACGTGCGCCTGCGAGCGGTCGATCACGATCTCCTGGCGGAATGCGCCCTGCACGTGCGGCGTGCGCATCGCGCTGCCGTAGTAGCGCATATCCAGGCAGTGGTTCTGCAGCCCTTGCTGACAGTATTGACACAGGCCACACGGCCGGCTCGGGCTGATGGAGATCCGGGCGCCGACCGGCATATCCGTCACACCAGATCCCACGCGCGCGACGGCACCCGAGACTTCATGACCGAGCACCATGGGCTCCTTGATGCGAATCGTGCCGAAACCACCATGGTTGAAGTAGTGAAGATCCGAACCGCAGATACCGCCGGCCCGTACCCGTACGAGCAACTGGTTGGCTTCCGGTTCAGGCGTGGGAACGTCCTCGATGCGCAGATCGAGCGGGGCGTGAATGACAAGTGCATGCATGGGGTGAGGGCCTATAACGGTGAATGCGGGATCAGCACGCTATACGGTACCGCCTCGAGGCCCAGTCGACAAAGATCAAAGTTGTCTGGGCCGATAGTCGACGCTTATGGATGCCCATTCGAGCGCCCTGGGCATGTTCTTGTTCTCGATCACATTGTTGACGATCGGGACAAGACTTCGCGTCCCGATGTCATTCCGCCTTCGGAGAGGTCTGCCGGCGTCGGGCGACACCGAACAGACGTGCCACACTGCAACCTTAGAACTTGTGACGCAGACCGATCGAGGCTTCGAACAGCGAGTTGAAGCCATAGAACGGCTGATTCGAACCGGAGGCGGCGGCGAGGGTCGTCCATGCGCCGGTCAGGTGGTTGTAGTCCACGCCGACATAGACGTCGGTGCGCTTGCTGAGGAAATAGTCGAACGTCGGACCGGTCGTGATACGCGTGCCGCTCTGGCCTGCGTGATGGACGAAGTCGATGTAGAACGGCAGATCCAGCACGAGTGACGGCGTGATGAAGTACTGGAGCGCGGTGGAGAAGGAATCGTTGCGATAGTCGGCCGGATAGACGTGGCTGTAGATGTACGAGCCGAACAACTTCGCCGCGCCGAACTTATACGTTGCGCCCGCGGTAAAGATCTTTTGCGAGCTGTCCGGGATCGTCACGCCGAAATACGTGCTGCCATAGGTGCTGGTCGCAGGCGTCAGGCCGCCAATGTCGTTGACGATCTGATAGGCCGCGCCAACGCTCAAGGGGCCGTGGTCGTAAGAAAGGCTGACGGCAGGCGACGAGGAGCTATCGTCAAGAGTGGTGTATGGGCAGCTTGAGCGCGTTCGACTTCAGGCGGCGAGTTTCTGCTGAACCGGTT